>VSDH01000010.1 GCA_008636105.1 Candidatus Scalindua sediminis
ACCGCCACCGCTTTGGTGAATTAATGCGGCGTGTTTGACAGCATCAAAGATGCTTTCTATTGAATCCTCAACTGGTAGCACAAAACAAGCGGCTAGTTGCTGAAATTCTCTGCCTGCATTCATGAGTGTGGGAGAATTCGGCAAAAACTCCAGGTTTGACATTGCATCGTAAAACCTATTTTCTATGGGTGCAGTATTTACGGTATTATTATATTTGGCATCAGCGGATGCGATATTTCTGGCAATACGGCGAAACATCTCCTCTGGTGTTTCGACAATTTCGCCCTTTTCATTCTTTCTTAAATATCTTTTTTCAAGGACTACTTTTGATTTAGAAGAAATTTTTATACCGCAAGTTTTTGGAAAGGATTGTTTTGGCATTTTTCTGTAAACCATTGATTTTCTTATATTTCCCTCTATAAATTATAACCTTACTACACAATATGTGCAATTAAATTTTGAATGATATACTAAATGTTGTATATTTCCCTTGACATTCTATTTTCTTCTGTTAACCTGTAGCGAATAAAGTTAATATCATTAATTCTGCAAAAAGGGGGGTATTATGAGATATATATATACTGCGCCTGAGTGTCCGAAGTGTGAATCGTTGAAGGAAAGGTACAAAACTCAAGGTTTAGAGTATATTGAGAGAGATGCAGATAGACTCAAGAATCCGGCTATTGATAGAGACGATATTGATGTTGAGGCATTCGTACAGCTCTCTATGCAAAACATGATTTTGCCTGTAGAAGTAAACAAGTAAAACCAGGTTATCTCATTACATTAATAAAACTGTCTTTCCCCACAGCTTGCTCGCTTCGCTTCGTAAGCTAGCAGTGGGGGCTTTTGAGCTCTTACTTACAGGAATTGATGAACATTAAGTAGTTACAGTATTAGCATGCAGTCCCCATAGCTGTAAAATCTATACCTGAGATTTTTAGCATCTTCATAAGAGTTAAGGGTATTTTCCCTCCCTGCGAAAGCAGATACAAGAAGGATCAGTGAGGTCCTCTGCAAATGAAAGTTCGTTATCAACGAATCTGTGAGCCCAAACCTATATGGTGGATATATAAATAGGTCTGTCCACCCTGCACTTTCTTTTATTGTACCATTGTTTGCTATAGTTTCTAGTGCCCTGCATGTTGTTGTTCCTGTGGCAATAACTTTCCTACCAAGTGACCTTGCTTCATTAATCGTGTCTATCGTATTTTTAGGAACAAAGTAGAATTCCTTGTGCATCGTATGCTGCGTAAGGTATTCTGCCTTTACGGGTTTAAATGTTCCTAAACCAACGTGTAAGGTTATATAAGCTATTTTTATTCCTTTCGCGGCTATTCTTTCCAGCAGGTTTTCTGTGAAATGAAGGCCTGCAGTGGGAGCAGCAACTGCCCCCAATTTTTTTGCATAAACGGTTTGATAACGTTTTTTATCCAGCATTCTCAATGATTTATTCTCAGGATTTCTCTTTATATATGGCGGTAATGGCATGTTGCCGGTATTTTTTAAAACCTCTTTAAATTTCTTGCTGTTTTTAAATTCGATTGTGAAACTTCCATTTTTGTTATGACATACAATTCGCCCTTTTGCAGAATTATCATCAAAATGCAGTGTTTCGTTTTCTTTCAACTTGCTATTAGATTTTAAAAGCATTTCCCATATCCCATCTTCGATTTCTTTAATAATAAGCGCCTCTACCTTGCCGCCAGTGGTCTTAGAACCTACTATCCTTGCGGGAATCACCTTCGTGTCGTTTAGTACTAGGACATCTCCACAATTTAAATATTCAGTGATTTCGTGGAATTTCCTGTGTTCGATCTCGGAGTTTTTCTTATGAAGCACAAGTAACCGTGATTCATCTCTTATAGCTGTCGGATACTGAGCTATAAGGTTCTTAGGAAGAACATAGTCGTAGTAAGACGTCTTGAAAGGATGTGAACTCATGATTGTCGGATGAAACGTTAGAATTTGGATAAAAAAAAATTTTTAAGTCATTTTATGAACAATTATACAATATGTTGTTATTTTCTATTTTACAATCATTAAATGTAGTAAAGGAAGCATAATTTCAGGTTTAATCACAAAGAAATTCTGTAAAAATGCCTTGACAAAGGCTAAAATTGGTGTATTGTTTTACCGAAACGGTGAACAATGGGTAAAAATGGGGGACAAAAGCCGTGTTCACAGGTAAATATAATCATGTAATTGACCATAGCAATAGGCTGGCCATACCGTCTATATTGCGCAAATGCATTGATGAAAAAAAGGACGGGAAGGGATTCTATATAACACCTGGGCTTGACAGGTGCCTTGCTATATACCCTCCGTTACAGTTTAGACAATTAGCAAAAAAATTAGAGCAACTCATGTTTACTAATCAAAAGGCGCGAAATTTTCAGCGCCTTTTTTTTTCGAAATCAAGTGGTTGTGTTGAATGTGACAAACAAGGAAGAATTATTATACCAGAAATGCTCAAGGAACATGCAGATTTGGAAAAGGAAGTCGTAATTGTTGGTGTAATGAATAAGATTGAGATATGGGACTTACAACATTGGAAAGAATATGAAACAGATCACGAGCAAAATTTTGAAAGAGATGCAGAAGATCTTTTTCAATTGGGCTATGCTCCGAATTTGGGACAAAATCCTGTAGATAAGTAAAGTTTTATTAATGGTTTTATTTGATGATGAACGGTTGTTGCATACACCTGTTATGCTTGATGAGGTCATGAGCTTTATCAAGCCAGGTAAGGATGACATCATTGTAGACGCAACAATTGGTGCTGGAGGACATAGTCGTGAAATATTAAAAATGATAGGAACTGGTGGTCTCCTGATAGGAATAGATAAGGATGCCGAGATACTTAAGATAGCAAGCAAAAATCTATCAAAGATAAGCAAATCTTTTAAACTGTATCATGCTGACTATGTGGATTTAAGTGCTATATTGAATGAATTAAAAATCAGTAGGATTAATGGTATTCTTCTTGATCTTGGAGTTTCATCTATGCAACTAAATTCCGAGGAACGCGGCTTTAGTTTTATCAGGGAAGGTCCTTTAGACATGAGAATGGATAGATCAAAGGGTATTACCGCTGAAGATCTACTAAAAAGACTTCCTGAAAAGGAGATGGAAGAAATTTTTTGGAGATACGGCGAGGAAAGACGGTCTAGAAGCATTTCTAAGGCTATTTCTCGAGAAAGGAGAAAAGGAGAAGGCATAAAAACAACGACTCAGTTAGCAAAGATTATCGAAAGAGCTGTATACACACCGAAAAAACATACGAAAAGAAGGAAAATTCATCCCGCTACCCGAGTATTCCAGGCCCTGAGAATAGTTATAAATGATGAACTGAAAAGTCTGGAATATTTTTTAAATAATGCTCATGAGTTTCTGTTAAGTGGTTCAAGGATTGTTGTAATATCATTTCATTCTCTTGAGGACCGTTTAGCCAAGAATGCATTTCGTAAAGGTAAAAACACATCAACTCTGAAAATTTTAACAAAGAAACCATTAAGGCCCCTTGAGTCAGAAATAAAGAAGAATATCAGATGTAGAAGTGCGAAACTTCGAGCAGCAGAAAGGACATAACTTATGAGAGTCTGTAGATACATTTGTGTGCTCTTAATCATTTTAATCATGACGATATTTACTATCTCGGAAAGTTCCCGAACTGTAAATATTGGATATAACATTGCGAGAATGGAGAAGGAATTAAAAAGGCTATCAGAAGAAAACAAAAAGTTGGAATACAAATCAGACAGGTTGAAGGTGCGCGAGAAGGTTTCTTTAAGAGTAAAAGACATGAAACTGAATCTGATTATCCCGGATAAAGGTAAAGATATTATTCTTGTGAAAAAACCGCGTGAGCATATGGACAAAAATCCTCATGGGAAAAGTTGAAGCGTAAGCTATATATTTTAAATATGCTAAACCACAAGTTACATGATTTAAATAATATAATAAAGTCAGCGTTGATATTTATGGAGTATAGAATAAAAACTGAGCATGTATCTTTGCGGAAAAAGTTTACACCAAACATACCCAAGGTACAGGTCAATGCCGATGATATTTTCCTGGTAATTGTAAATCTTTTGACCAATGCCTTTGATAGTATGCCGAAGGGTGGAAAATTACTGATTGAATCAAAATGCTATAAGGGACGTGATACCTGTGTGCAATTTTCAATATCAGATACGGGATGCGGAATTGAAAAAAATGAAATGGATAAGATATTTGAGCCCTTTTTTACAATGAAGGCTGATGGAGAAGGAAATGGAAATGGCCTAGGGCTTACTATATGCCAAACGATTATAGAAAACCACAATGGAAAGATTAAAGTGGTGAGTTCATTAGGAGAAGGAACGACTTTTACTGTATGCTTCCCTGCAAGGCAAATAATAATGCTAAATTAAGCGTGAGAAAACAACAATATGCCAGATAGAAGAAAAATACCCAAATGCTACAGAATCAGAGCAGGTTTTTTATATGCTAGTGTTTTTATAATTTTCCTTGCATTGTTATATCAACTAATTCGTATCCAGATTCTTGACCACAGGAAATATTATACATTAGCCTTGTCACAACAATTTGAAAGATTAGAAATCCCAACAAGGAGAGGACTTGTTTTCGATAGAAACGGCTTAAAACTGGCAGAATCAATTCAAGTAAGTTCGGTCTTTGCAGATCCTTTATTAATAGAAGACAAAAAAGAAACCGCTAAAGTTATATCGGATGTATTAAGCTTGAATACATCAAACGTTGTAAAACTGTTGAACAGTAAAAAGAGATTTGTATGGATAAAAAGAAGGGTAGAAGATAGGCATGCAGAGGCAATAAGAAGATTAAAACTTCAAGGTATTGGACTCAGGAATGAGTACAAAAGAGTTTATCCTTATGGTGAGCTATGTTGCCACGTAATAGGCTTTACGGATGTAGACGAGATTGGTTTGGAAGGTGTTGAACATTCACTTAATCAGACACTTTCTGGAAGCAAGGGATATAAGGTAATCGAAAAAGATGGCCATCAGCGACAAATTTCTACATTAAACGAAGAAACCATTTCTGCAAAATACGGTGATAGTATCTTTTTAACAATTGATTATAAAATTCAGTCTATAGTTGAAAACGAGCTTGAAAATGCATGTTTGAAATGGCAGCCAAATTCAGCTACTGCAATCGTAATGGACCCCTCTACAGGTGAGATATTAGCAATGGCGAATCGCCCTTCATTTAATTTGAATTTTGTTCAAGATTCTAAACAACATGAGAGACGGAACAGGGCAATCACAGATTGCTTTGAGCCAGGGTCAATAATTAAACCCTTAATCGTATGTGGTGCACTGGACAGTGGTTTAGTAAAAGAAGATGAGACATTTTTTTGTTACAACGGTACTTATAAAGTTAGAAGAAGGGTAATTAGAGATATTCACCCATACGATCATCTAACTGTATCGGAAATAGTAATTAATTCAAGCAATATCGGAATGGTGCAATTAGGAATGCTCATGGGGGGAAAAAGGCTATACAACCATTTGAGTAACTTCTCTTTTGGTAAAAAGCTAGGGATAGAATTGCCAGGTGAATCTAAAGGCATAATAAGACCCTTAAACCTATGGTCAACCTATTCAATAGCTTCCGTTGCTTTTGGCTATGAGATAGCAGCAACACCATTGCAATTAACAACCGCTTTCTGCTCGATTGCTAACGGAGGAACGTTACTGAGACCACGAATTGTTTATGCAATAGCTGATTATGCAGGTAAAAGGGTGAAAAGGAAATATGAATTACCTGAACGAATTCAACGAGTTATCTCACCAAAGGTAGCGAGGGAGGTGATGAGTCCTATGTTGGAGGATGTTGTAAAAGAAGGAACGGGGAGAAATGCTATGCTTTTTGAGTATAGAGTTGCAGGGAAGACGGGTACTGCTAAGAAATTGCAAAAGATCGGGAATAAAATGAGATATTCTGATGATAAATATATTGGTTCCTTTATTGGGTATGCACCTGCGGATAATCCAAAAATTTGTGTCCTGGTAACATTAAATGAGCCAAAAAACGGTGATTATTACGGAGGGATTGTGGCTGCACCTGTAGTAAGCGATATTATAAAGAGGGTTCTTCGTTATATGCAGGTTGAACCACAATATATACGAACCGTCCGAAGATAATTTTTTTTGGGGAGATATTTTTATTTATTACGGAAGGAGGTGATATATGACCCAAAATGCTGGAAGGTAAGTACATCAGTGGGTGATGTGTTGATGCCCTATGCTTGCCCCAAACTTTGGGGCAGCATAGGGTGTCGTATAAAAGATTACAAAACCATTTCAAAAAGGAGAATGTCATGACAGAAAAAGAACTAGAAAGACAGAACTTTCTTACTTGGTGTAAATATGCTACTTTAGAAGAAATTGAAAGGGCAAAAAGGACGAACAAAAAAACATTGGAAAGATTGTTATATAAATATGCGGATGAAGTCGAGAAGATAAACAATTCAAAGTATGTGAGCGAATATATATCACAACACAATGTAGGAGTGCAAAAATTAGAACTTTCCTTAGAAATTGCAAGATAAAGATATGGCATTTTAATGAAATTAAATGCACTGATTCGCCATTTGGATTCAGAAGAGGTACATGGCTTTAGTGATTTTGAAATAACTGGCATTACTAATGATTCTCAAGAGGTAAGACCTGGTTACCTCTTTGTTGCAATTAAGGGTTATAAAACAAACGGACATGATTTTATAGAAAAATCTCTTAAGCACGGTGCCGTAGCCGTAGTTAGTGAAAAGAAACTCCGTCTTGATCCGAGAATCCCACAAATAATCGTACGCAGTTCAAGGAAAGCACTTTCTAATTTAAGTTGTTGCTTTTACAACAATCCATCTAAGAAAATTGATGTTATTGGAATAACGGGGACGAACGGTAAGACTACTTCAACATTTTTAACCAAATCTATAATTGAATCTGCAGGATATGAAACAGGCTTGATTGGTACAATCAAGTATCAGATAGGGAAAAAAGTCTTACCTGCAAAGGAAACGACACCGGAATCAATAGAACTTCAACGCTTCATCGCAGAAATGGTAGCCTCAAATATAAAGTTTGCCGTGATGGAAGTATCTTCCCATTCAATTGCCCAACACAGGATCGATGACATAAGCTTTAAAACGGCTGTCTTCACAAATATAAGTGCTGAACACCTGGATTATCATGAAACAATTCAAAATTATACGGATGCTAAAGTAAGGCTATTCGAGCGCTTGGAAAGAGACTCTTTTGCGATATTAAATGCCGATGACGAGTTTAGCAAATACTTTGCTGATAGAACAACGGCACAAATATTATGGTATGGAATAAAAAGTAATGCTGACGTAAAAGCGAGGATATGTGATGAATCCATGAGTAATACTATGATTAAGCTGAGCTATTCAGGGGCAGAGATAGATGTTAATATGCCCCTCATGGGCCGACATAATGTTTACAATGCACTTGCTTCTGCTGCCGGTACGCTTTCACTTGGATTTGAACTAGAAGCAGTAAAACAGGGTATTGAAACTGCGCCTGTTATACCGGGTAGATTAGAAAGCATACCTTGTAAGCATGGTTTTAGTGTTTTTTTAGACTATGCTCATACCCCTCATGCACTTGAGACAGTATTGCACACACTTAAGAATTTGGCAAAACGTAGGATAATCCTTGTCTTTGGTTGCGGGGGTGATAGGGATAAAGAGAAACGGCCGAAAATGGGAAAAATAGCTGATGAAAATTCAGACATTTTTTGGATAACAAATGACAACCCACGTTCAGAGGATCCAATGAGTATAATAGAAGACATTAAGGTCGGGATAGGTCCTGGAAGACCATTTCACGTCCAAACAGATAGATATAAAGCAATAGGAGAAGCACTTGCCGAGGCAAAAAATGGTGATTTTGTCTTAATTGCAGGAAAGGGCCATGAAAAAAAACAAATATTTAAAGATACCGTTATTCCTTTTGACGATAAGGATGTAGTCAAAAAGATGCTTTCAAACAATTCATCATAAAATTGCAAAAAAATAGAACTCAATTACCAATACGGCTTGATTTTTGCGCTTATATTTAATTTCCCTTTTTAAAGCCTTTTTGTGTAAAATTTTGACAATATTTAATGAATAGTTTAAAAGTATCTGAAATCCTCAATGCAACTGGCGGGAAGTTAATATATGGCAACCTGGAATCACCTATTGCAGGGATCTCAACAGACACAAGGTCTATAAAACATGGAGAGATATTCTTTGCCTTACACGGCGAAAATTATGACGGTCATAATTTTATTAAACAAGCCGTATATAATGGGGCAGCAGGTTTAGTAATATCGGCTGACAAAAGAATTGAGAATTTATCACTTAACGGTTCTGATAAGGTTACTTTAATAGAAGTATCAGATACGTTAAGAGCTTTAGGTGACCTGGCGAAATATTATCGTCAAAACTTGCAAGCTAAGTTTATAGCGGTTACGGGTAGCAATGGTAAAACAACAACAAAAGATATGGTTTATCACATTCTTAAGAAATTCAAGAATGTGTCAAGATCTAGAAACAGCTTTAATAACTTTATCGGTGTGCCGTTAACTATCTTTGGGGCAGATTTGTCTGATGATTTTTGTGTTGTCGAAATGGGTACAAACGCACCGGGAGAAATAAAAAGGTTATCTGAGATTATATCTCCAAATTTCACCATCCTAACTAACATATCTCATACACATCTAGAAGGACTTGGCAGTATTAAAGGTGTTGCAAGTGCTAAGGCAGAATTCATTGAAAATATGGATGAAGATGGAACCCTAATCACGAATGCCGATGATACCTGGTGTAGTCAAATTGCAGGCCGTTTTAACGGTAAGGTTGTTAATTTTGGCTTTGGTGAAAATACCCAGATAAAAGCATCGAAAGTTAAACGTAACAAATCTGGGTTTACCTTTACAGTCAATAAATCCTTTACTATCAATTTGCCAGTTCTGGGTAAGCACAATATTTATAATTCCTTGGCCTCAATAGCTCTCTGTAATGCCATCGGTATTCGTATGGAGGATATGTGTGAAGGATTTGTTGATTTTAAGCTTCCGCCTATGCGAATGGAGAAACGGGTTTGTGGTGATGTTATTGCGATCAATGACGGATATAATTCCAGTCCCTCATCAATGTCAGCTGCGTTAGATGAATTTTCTCAATTGCCAGCTCCTGGCAGAAGGATATTTGTATGTGGGGATATGCTAGAACTAGGGAAAGATACGGAAAGGTTACATAAAGAGATTGGTAAAAGGGTTGCCTCGTCAAAGGTTGACATCCTCTGGACCGTTGGTCCTTTTTCACGATTTGTGGCTGAAGGAGCCATTGCCAATGGCATGCCAAGTGAAAATGTCTTTAGTTATGATACTTCGGAAGAGACATGTTCTCTGGTTGCTTCACAGCTAAAGAGTAAAGATACTGTTTTCATAAAAGGATCAAGAAGAATGAAGCTTGAGCGTGTTTCACGCCAAATTGAGAATTACTTCTCAGAGAAAAAGAAGTGAGATTACATAAATGATATAGCCTAAAGCAAAAAGATGTATTAACGTCACTTATTAAAGTGGTTATTAAACTGCTCTGGAGGAAATAATTGTTCTATAATTGGATTTATCAGTTTCACAGTCAAATTCCCGAACTTGAGGTGATAAAGTACATATCATTTAGGGCTGGTCTTGCAGCTATAACAGCTTTTTTAATAACCATATTCATTGGGGCAAAGATAATAAAGATACTTAAAAAGCATAACGTTTCAGAAGACACTACAAAAAAGGATTCTGAAATATTAAAAGATCTTCATAAAGACAAAAAGAACGTTCCTACAATGGGTGGCATCATTATACTGGTAGCGATTATCATTTCCACCTTGATGTGGTGTAACATCTTCAACATATATGTGATAATGGTGTTGTTTACAACGGTATGGCTTGGTATTTTAGGTTTTTTTGATGACTATATAAAACTGACTCGTAAGCATTCTTCTGGACTAGCGGGTACAACAAAGCTCCTTTCTCAATGTGGTTTAGGACTCATCCTGGGTTTAGTATTGTATTTTCATTTTAGTAATATCAACGACGGAACGAGTCTTGTGATACCGTTCTTCAAGGGAATTAAACCTGATCTGGGGGTATTTTATGTGTTGTTAGTGATGTTCTTTATAGTGGGAATGTCCAATGCAGTCAATATTACGGATGGTCTTGATGGGCTGGCGATTGGATGTACGGTAATTGCCGGTTTGGCCTTTACCTTGATAGCCTATGTTGTGGGAAGGGTTGACTTTAGTAGCTACTTACAAGTTCCTTATATACCAGGGAGTGGCGAACTAAGTATCTTTTGCTCTGCATTGGTAGGTGCTGGATTAGGTTTTATGTGGTTTAATTGTTTTCCTGCACAGGTATTTATGGGAGATGTAGGCTCGTTGCCATTGGGAGGAATACTTGGCCTTATGGCTATTATTGTGAAACAGGAACTCCTTCTGTTTTTTATATGTAGCATATTCGTAGTAGAAGCTCTTTCTGTCTTATTACAGGTTGGCATATTCAAGATTTATGGGAAAAGGGTACTTATGTGTGCACCTCTTCATCATCATTTTCAATTTAAGGGTTGGCTGGAAACAAAAATTACAATAAGATTTTTTATAATTGCAGCAATAATGGCACTTTTTAGCCTGATAACCCTAAAATTATGAATACCTTGAGAAATCGATTTTTAGTTAATACAAATATTCGCAGTTTGGAACCGGCAAATATTATTATTTACCTTGTTACAACTTTACTCGTAATAGGGACAATTATGATATATAGTACAACCTCAGCAAAAGTAGCTGGAGGTCTTAATCCATTTAATCTTGCTTTCCTTAAGCATATATTATGGGTGATTCTTGCAGTCATAGGTATGTTGACTATGATGAGCATTGATTATAATTACATACAAAAATATAGCAAGTTAATCCTCATTATTGCCCTCGCTTTCCTGGTAATCGTGCTCATTCCGGGGATAGGAACTACTACTAATGGTGCTAGTAGGTGGATAAGGTTTGGGAGTTATTTTGGATTTCAACCGTCAGAATTTGCTAAACTTGCAATGATTATTTTTATGTCAAGCTATATAGCAATAAAACAAGAAAAGATGGCAAATTTTACTAAGGGTTTCGTGATTCCTGTTGTATTAATTGGTCTCGTTTCCTTACTTATATTGAAAGAGCCTGATTTGGGTACGGCAATATTCGTATCATTAATCTCGTTTATACTAATGATGGTAGGAGGAACAAGGATAGTTTATGTAATCTTTACCTTAGTAGCAACAGCCCCTCATATATATGCGATGATATATAAATTCCAAGCTTATCAAAAGAGCAGGTTACTCGCATTTCTTGATCCTTGGAAGGATCCTGAGGGGATAGGATATCAAATCATACAATCATGGATTGCACTTGGTTCAGGAGGGTTAACAGGTTTGGGGCTCGGGGAAAGTCGGCAGAAATTGTTTTTTTTGCCTGAAAGCAATAGTGATTTTATCTTCTCAATAATAGGAGAAGAGCTAGGATTTATAGGGGCAACAGGTGTTATCATTATGTTTGCCTTATTAGCATGGCAGGGGATGAGGATCTGTATGTCGGCACCAGATATACTTGGGTTTTGCCTTTCATTGGGTATAACTCTCTCAATTACCTTACAATCAGCCATAAATATTGCAGTTGCTACTGGAGCTATACCAACAACAGGTCTTCCATTACCATTTATTAGTGCGGGGGGATCCTCACTGTTTTTATCGTCAATTGGGATAGGAATACTTTTAAATATTGCGAGACAATCAAAAACTGGTGCCGTTTTGGTGAATGGCAGCGTGCCGCGGGAGCCGCGACTTTCGCCGCCACGGTGCACTGAAAATAATAGGAGCTTTGTTACTTGAAGGTTATCTTTGCTGGTGGAGGTACAGGCGGACATTTAATTGCTGGACTCAGCATAGCAGAAGAAATAACATCCCGATTTCCCAATGCTGAAGTGATCTTTTTAGGTACAAATAAAAAGAGCGAATCAGTATACATAGAGGGAAGAGGGTATAAATTTAGACAAATCAAGGCATGTACACTAACATCATTTTCTCGATTACCAGTTTTTATCTTTGTTTCTCTAATCGGAATTATACATTCTTTAATTAATATCATTAAAATTAAGCCAGACATAATCATCGGATTAGGGGGTTATGGTTCAGTTTTGCCAGTAATTGCAGCATATGTTGTTGGCGTACCAATTGTATTGATCGAACAGAACGTTATTCCCGGAAGAGCTAATCTGTTAATGGCAAGATGGGTAGATTGCGTCCTCTGTCATTGGGAAGGTACGACGAGGTGGTTTAAAAAGGGGTGTATACATGTAACGGGTATACCAGTACGTAATAACATCATAAGGGATAAAATGGATATTGCTGATAATGTGCTTGATTTGACTTCTCAGAAAAAGACGTTGTTGATAATGGGAGGCAGTCAGGGAGCTCAGGTGATAAATAAAGTGATGTTACAAAGTATTCCAAGACTTAAGAGCTTAATCCCAGACTTACAAATTATTCATCTCACGGGAAAACATGGATATAAAGAGGCTAAAGTTGCTTATGATAAGATGGAAATAAGGGCTTTTGTTTCTGAATTTCTTGATGACATTGGCATTGCCTATGGATTGTCAGATATGGTTATTTGTCGCGCGGGGGCAAACACTACTGCAGAAATCTCTGCTGTAGGCATTCCAGTGATTTTTATACCTTATCCATATGCGACCGATAATCATCAATACTGGAATGCTTATGAACTTGCCAAAAGAGGAGGAGCGCTGATCATAAAGCAGGAAGAGCTAGAGCCTGAGAGGGTTATAGAATTAGTATCAAACTTGCTTATGAATGACGATAAATTGAATGATATGAGAAAAATTAATAAAAGCTTAAGCAAACCGTTTGCTGCTAAAAGAGTTGTGGACAAAATATTTCAAACTCTTGAAGCGAAAAGACCTAAGAGGAACATAATCCTTACTCGAACGGTAGAGGGGTCTGAAACAAGAAAATATATAAAGAAAGATGAGCCTTACCTTACAAAAATATTATAATAAAATGAATCACAAACACTACCCAAATCTTATTGATTGTAGCAATATGCAGGGGAAAAGTGTTTACTTCATCGGTATTGGAGGTGTTGGGATGAGTGCAATCGCTAAGATTTTAATAGATGAGGGTTGCTTTGTATCTGGTTCCGATTTGGAATGCTCTCCCATTACCCATAATCTTGAAAAACTAGGTGCAAAGATTAACACAAACCAGGATGGAAAAAGCATTGTCCAGTATACAAACTTAGTGATAATTTCTGCCGCTATAAAGGAGAATAATCCTGATCTTATGAAGGCAAAAATGTTAGGATTAAAAGTTGTTAAATATTCTGAGTTTTTAGGTTCTTTAATGAGTAATAAACGTGGTATTGCAGTAAGTGGTACGCATGGGAAAACTACAACAGGTGCAATGATTTCAACAATATTAAAGAAGACAGGGTGTGAACCTACCTTTGTAATTGGTGGTGACGTTGAGGGAATTGGGGGTGGTTCGTGTGTTGGAAAAGGAAACCTTTTTGTTGCTGAGGCATGTGAATATGATAGAACATTTTTAAATCTATCACCGCAGATAGGAGTAATCACTAATATTGATGAAGATCATCTGGATTGCTATAAAGATATCAATGGAGTAACAAATGCTTTTTCAGAGTTTGCGTCCTTAATACCTGAAGATGGTTTGCTTGTTGTAAATAGTAATGATGAAAATATAAAGGAGGCCATCAAGAGTGCAAGATGCAGGGTTGAAAAGTATTCAGTTATTATGGCGTCTAGTAAACACCTGCCGGACTATGTTGTTCGGGCGGGAAAGGCATCCATGTTAAAGTCTGCCTTACTTAACACAGCGTCCAAACCGTTAGTTGATGCGTCACATAGTAGCGCATGTTATTATGAATCGGATACGACATGGCTTGCTGTCGTGCATTATTTTGATAAGGAGATGAGTCTTTTTAGTGTATTTAATGAAGGAAAATATTTTGGTGAATTTAGTCTAAAGATGCCTGGATTTCATAATGTATCAAACGCACTTGCTGCAATTTCTGTTTGCAGTTGTGTCGGATTAAATGAAGAAGTTATTAAAAAAGCATTGGTATCATTTAAAGGTGTAAGGCGGCGTTTTCAAACTATTAGTAGTAAAGATGGAATTACAATTATTGATGACTATGCCCACCATCCCACAGAAATTAGAATGACATTGGAGACTGCAAAATTAGTCTACCCCTCAAAACGACTTTGGTGTATATTCCAACCACATCAGTATAATCGTACAAGACATCTTCTAGAAGAATTTGCCAAGGCACTTACCCTTGCTGACAAAGTAATCATCACTGATATTTATGCTGCGAGAGATTCAGATATAGACAGGGCTTCTGTTAGATCGTTAAACCTTGTACACGAATTACTAAAAATGGGTAGTGACGTTAAATATATTGAAGGCTTTTCTGAGATCGTAAGCTATTTACACTTAGATGTAAAAAGAGATGATGTCGTCTTAATCATGGGTGCAGGTGATATCTGGAAAATAGCCTACGAGTTAGAAAATAACTTGGAAGCGCATGATCTGAGCGTTCATTAGGGAAAGATGCGGAATGATACTGAAAATGATAAGCGACGAGCAAGTTATTAATTAAGGGATGGTGTTTGATAATTTAGTGTAATTCCAAGAATATCCCATGGTAAGTTATTGTCAAATGATTAAGAGTACAGAAATTATTGATAACATCTTTAAATATGACGTGCCCCTGCAAAGATATACCTCTTTCAAAACAGGAGGCGTAGCCGAGATATTTGCAGAACCGGAGAATATATCAGAATTAAGGAAAGTACTCCAATTTTGCGAGAATGAGCAGAAAAGGATTTTCATTTTTGGAAATGGGAGTAATATCCTGGTCGATGATAAGGGAGTTCAAGGTGTGGTAATCCACTTGGGGGGAGTCGATTTTAAAAAAGTAAAGAGAGATGGTAAATATATATTTTCTAAGGCAGGAGTAAAGCTCCCTCGGCTTATTAGGAAATCAGCCTCGTGGGGATTAGGGGGTTTAGAAGTATTGGCAGGAATTCCAGGTACTGTAGGTGGTGCTGTTAAAATGAATGCAGGAGGCAAATACGGTAATATAAGTGAAACGATAAGTTCTGTAACCACTATGACCTTTGACGGTGAAATTAAAAATATTAGTCGTAAAGATATTGAATTCACGTATCGTGGGTGTAATCTTAATAAGCAAATAGTTATAGAAGTAGAATTTCTGCTTAAGGAATCAGGAAAAGAAGAAATCCTTGAAAGAATGGATGAAATCTATAAGGAAAAAAAAAGAAAACAACCCTTAGCAACATTTAGTGCAGGTTGTATATTTAAAAATACTCCTTACTTTAAAGCAGGAGAGCTTATTGAAAAAGCAGGCCTTAAAGGCAAGAAAGTAGGGGGTGCAATTGTTTCCAAAAAACATGCAAATTTTATAGTTAATACGGAAAATGCTACTAGTGCTGATATACTTAAACTCATAAAGATAATCAAAGAGACCGTTAAAAAGAAATATGATATCTCATTAGAGACCGAAATACAAATATGGTAACCATTCACATCCATTAGTGATTTTAGTAAAATGGAGAGTCCAGTTTAGCGTATGGCGATGTATTGCTGTATGATCCAAGGTAAGACATCCGTTCTACAATCTAAGCTATTTTCTGATTAACATAGGGAGGAATATAGAAAGAATAATAAAAACCTTTTTTGTTAAATTCTGTGGATTCTTTGTGCATCTGTAATATTAAAAAATTATTTCCACAATAAAAAGAGGATTTTTTGCTTTATGTTTCAATTAGAAAGCGTTTTGGGAATTATCGTTACAGACAGGGATGGAATTGTAAAATCAATAAGTTGCAGTAATGGCAACTTTGACTCCAATTTAATTGGAGTTAAGTGGTACATTGCCCTTAAGATACCAAAAGAAGAATACTATAAGATCGAAGATAAATGTCCCAGAATTTTCAGCCTACCAGAAGAAAGACAAAAAATTTCAGTTAATCCTTCTTACGGTAAAAAAGGAGATATTTCTGGGTTTCATATCTTGATTGAGAAAATAGATGATGAAAAAGACTCTACGCAATATCTGAATAAAATGTTGTGTTTCGGGGAAATAGTTCCTGGGATTGCCCATGAGATATGTAATCCTTTGACCTATGTGTCAGGATGGCTACAGATGTTTCTCGCAGAAACCCGTGATAATGATCCCAAAAAAAAGACCTACGAGGCACTTATTAGAGAGTTTGAACGTATAGCTAAGTTGGTCAGAAGCTTACTTGCATTTGCAAAACAAACTCCCGAGCCAAAACAAATCTTTGATGTAAATCAAGCAATAGAAGATGTGGCACTTATGGTTGTATATACTATGAAGAATGAAAATATCGAATTAATAAAGGACCTGTTACATTCTGAACTTCAGGTAAAGGGAGATAGCAACAAGTTGAAGCAAGTTGTTTTTAATTTGTTGCAAAATTCAAGGGAAGCCATGCCAAATGGGGGTAAGATTTATCTAAGTACTAATCTTATCCATAGTAATTCAATTATAATTCAATTCCGTGATACAGGATGTGGACTCACAAAGGATCAATTAAGTAGGATCTTTCGTCCTTTTTATACTACCAAGAACAATGGCAAGGGTGCAGGTTTAGGATTATCTGTATGTAAAACTATTATTGAAGAATTTGATGGGACAATAGATTTAGGTAGTAAGGTGGATGAGGGAACGGTTATTACTATTAACATACCGACGTATTCTTCTAGTTAACATAAAATCTTTAAAATGCCAAACATCCCTAAGATTATAGTAGTATTCAGAGAAGATGAAAATATGAAAGCAGCTGTAGAACTCTTAGCAAAAAAGGGCTACGCTGTTTTTTCCGAAACAAGTATATTTCAAGCAATAGCTACATTAGCTGAAAGAAAAGCAGATGTTATTGTTCTTGATATAGACGATCTGGAATTAAGGGAAATGGAATTCTTTGATGTTGTAAAAAAAATTAATCCGAATCTGTTCATTTTGATTTCCTTCTCTCTTGTAAATCGGGAGAGAGCTATTAAATTTCTAGAAAGTGGAGCAGATTGCTATATGTTAAAGCCCTTTTATATAAATGAGTTACTCGCTATCGTTCGTCAATTTTTAGATAGAATAGATCATAAGGGAGATATCTTAGAGGAATCAATTGAAAAACAGTCATCTTTAGAACGTATGGCATTAAAGATTGCCCATGAAATTAACAATCCATTAACCATAATCAGTGGCCAGTTACAATTACTCTTGTCAGAGACGAAAAGTAGTGCCCCCAATTATCCCGTATACGTAACTTTAGAGGAGGAAACGCAGAGGGTAGCTAAGGCTGTGAGAAGTCTAGTTGCATATGCTCAACTGAAAGAGCCTAAAAAAGCAGTTGTAAATTTGAACGATATCTTAAAAGATGTAATCCATTTCTTTAAAGACACAAGGGAAGGAAAAGATACTCAGATAATAGAAGCTTTTGACAAGGATTTACCTATGATTATGGCCGATAAAAAACAAATTGCCTTAGTTTGTAAAAATATAATTTGTAATTCCAAAAAGGCTGTTGGCAGTAAGGACGTTTTAAATATTTCTACAGAAAGAGATGAAAGCAATGTAGCCGCTACTTTTTATGATACAGGTAAAGGAATTCCTTTTAAGGTAATTGACAGGATTTTTGATCCCTTCTCGGTGGTAAACGGGGCTGAAGGAGGAATGGGTCTAGGACTTTGTGTTTCTCATAAAATTATTGAAAGGCATGGAGGAGATTTAGCCGTTAAAAGCCTGGAGAATAAAGGTGCCGCCTTCCGTTTCACATTACCAATTGAAAGCACTTAAGTCTCAGAATCTCTTAGAGGAATAAAAATGAGTGTTGGGATAAAAATCTTATTTGTAGATGATGAACCTAAAATATGTCAATTAATTAAAGAATTGTTCAAACAAGAAGGTTATCAGACAGATACAAGTTTATCAGGCATTGAAGCGCTACAGATGATGAAAAAGTATAATTATCAAATGTTGATAACTGATCTGAAGATGCCAGGGATTGATGGTTTGGAATTGATTCGAAAGGCTAAAAGGGAGCATCCAGAAATCAGCACTATAATGGTTACTGGTTATGCAACTATAGAGACCGCTGTTCAATCACTTAAACATGGAGTGGATGACTATATAACCAAACCCTTTAATATTTTTGAGTTGAAAAAGGCAGTAAAGCGAACCTTATATAGCCATCTGATTACAAAGGAAAATAAACAACTTTTATATGATTTAAAGAAAACAAATATTGAGCTCGATTTTTATAAACAACAATTAACTCAAAAGGTTCAAACAACTAGTAAGCATCTAAAGGATGCCAATAAAGAGCTTGTTCGAAGAATAAGGGAACTGGGCGCAATAAATGAGATTAGTAAAGCAACTACATCTGTCCTGGATATCGATGAACTTCTAAAGCTATGCTTGGAAAAAATCAATGAAAAGTTAAAGGTAACACACAGTTCAATCATGTTGTTTGATGAAAAAAAGGATGAGCTAATAGTTAAGGCATGTCAGGGTTACAGATGCGACGAAGTTTTAGGTAAAACTCAAAAGATAGGTGAGGGTATTGCAGGGCGTGTTGCAAAAGAAAAAAAACCAATCTTGGTTAAGAGTAGTGATGATAATGGGTTTAGAAGAGATGAAAAATTTGATTATGTAACAAAATCATATATTTCTGCACCTTTGGTTTCAGGTAAAAGACTTCTCGGAGTAATAAACATCACAGACAAGATGTCAAGAGAAAGTTTTTCTGAGACGGACTTTAATTTCCTTTGTATTATGGCGGGCCAGGTGAGCATTGCGTTAGAAAACATAAGACTTTACGAGACAATAGAAGAAAATTGTTTTAACACGGTTCGGTCTTTGGCTAATCTTCTTGAGGCAAAAGACCGTTATACAAGTGGTCATTCGCAAAGAGTATCTGAATACGCAGCCTCCATCGCAGATGTGATAGGAGTATCTCCTAAGAAAAAAGACATACTACATCATGCAACACTACTACATGACATAGGCAAAATAGGTATATCAGAACTCATACTTAACAAACCCGGCAAATTGAACGAATCTGAATTTGATGTAATAAAATCCCATCCAATTATAAGTGAAGAAATAATAGAACCTTTAGATTTTCTCAAAGAGGCAAGTCTCCATATAAGAGGTCATCATGAGAGTTTTGATGGCAGTGGATATCCGGATAAATTAGGTGGAGAAGATATACCACTTCTAACTAAAATAATGACAGTAGCGGATGCATTCGATGCAATGACCTCTGCAAGGGCGTTTCGCCCTCCTAAAAGCATAAAAGATGCAATATCCGAACTCAACAGAGTATCTGGAAAACAATTTGACTCAGACTTAGTAGATGCCTTTATGTCTTGCGAAGCAATGAAGTTAAATTCAGATTTAAAATCTTCTACATAGGATATAACGTCTACCGTAATACATACATGGGATCTAATACAGTATTAGTGTTATCTTTCTAACCAGCATAGATGCACAGAGAGTGCAGAAAAAAATAATAAAAAACCAATAAAATAATTTTTGGTACGATCTGCAATTCTCTGTGCATCCAATAATTTGAGGGACTATGTCCGATAAAAAAAACATCGTGGTGTTAATGGGTGGAATATCTTCCGAGAGAGAGATTTCACTTCAGTCAGGTAAAGCTGTTGCAAATGCTCTGAGGGAGACCAATAATAATATTATCGAGATAATTGTTAAAGATGAAAGAGTTGATGAACTTGACAATTATGAAATCGATGTAGCATTCATAGCCCTTCATGGACGTTTTGGCGAGGATGGTGGTATTCAGAAAATTCTGGAATCAAAGGGTATTCCATATACTGGCTCTGGTGTTCATGCAAGCAAACTTGCAATGAACAAACTCAAATCTAAGAATATATTTAAAAGGAACAATATACCAACCCCAGATTATCTTACAGTGCCAGCTGTACAGAGTATTACTGAAATCATCAAAAAAATTGAAAGATTAAAATTGCCTGTTGTTACGAAGGCCATAAGTAATGGTTCCAGCGTTGGAATATCTATAATAAAAGAATATGACGAATTACAAAATGGAATAAATTATGCAGGATCGTTTGACAAAGAAGTTCTTATTGAAAAATATATTGAAGGCAGGGAATTGACCGTTGGTATCCTTAACAGTACACCTCTACCTGTTATCGAAATAAAACCTGCATTAAAGTTTTATGACTATGATTCAAAGTATAAAGACAAAAGAACTCAGTATATAATCCTGAAAGCCAGTGATGTATCATCTGAAGAATCTTTGTTTCATTCTGTCTATACCAGTACACAAGAACTAGCAATTCGTGCACATGATAGCCTTGGCTGCCGTGGTATCTCGAGGGTAGATATGATTTTAGGCAAAGACGGTCAAATATACGTCCTTGAAGTTAATACAATTCCTGGATTTACAGAAAGAAGTTTATTACCAAAGGCTGCTAATGCCGTAAATATTGGCTTTACCGAATTATGTAATATGGTCATTGCCACTGCATTTAAACCTACCTATGAAGATACTCATATTGTGTGTCCTTGATTAGTGGTCGTAAAAGTTTTGAATACTAACCCCATAACCAATCATCAGATTTATTGAGCGGATACAGGTAAAAGATTTACACAGCTGTAAATTAAGATCGTAGTTCACGAAAAGAAAATGATAGAAATATTCAAGTATCATTACAGTAAAGTTGCAGATAAAGTAAGAGAAAGTATTGATGAATTAAGACCGTATCTTGAGAAGACACAGAAAATAACCTTATCCTTTTCTTTCTGGTTGGCGCTTGTAATTGTTGCGGTCTTGGCTATTATGTGGTTGGGTAAATCTACATGGAAGTATTTAACAAATCGAAGTACATTTATAGTAAGCCCCGTAACATTTTCGTTTGATACGCCAGACTGGGCAACTGATAGACTCATCAATGAGATAAAGAATATCCCAGGGTTGAAAAGAGAATACAATATATTCGAAAAAGACTTAACAAAAAAGATTGCCGAAGTGTATGAAAATAATCCACTTATCTATAGGGTTTACTATATTGAAAGAGAACTGCCTAACATGATAAATTTAAAACTTGAATTAGGCAGGCCAATAGCCATTGTTAAAAGGAAAGGAAAGGAGTACTTAGTAGACAAAGATTGTGTGAGACTTCCAGATGAATTTTATGAATATCCTGAAAGAGATGAAAATCCAGTTTATGTAATTTGTAGCAGGCTTTCAAGGGTTCCTGAATACGGTGAAAAATGGGAAGACAGGTCAATCGAGGAAGGTGTAAATCTTTTAAATTATCTAAAATATAACGGTATAGATAAGCTTTTAGAAATTGCTACCATAGACGTTTCAAATGTGGCCAGAAGGTTGAAAAGTGGTAAGAGTGACATAATCTTATATACAGAAAATGGAACAATGATAAAGTGGGGATGCCCACCATCATGCGAAAGGCCTAACGAACTGTCAAATTATGAAAAGCTTCAAAACTTACTGAGTGTTGCAAAAGAAGAAGGAATTACTCTGGCCAACATGGAATATGTAGATGTGAGGTGGAAAGTTCCTTTAGGCAAACGCATAAACGTGCAATAAAGGACATACTCAAACATGTTGTAGGAAAGTGTTCTTTAAAGCCAGATGCAGGAAGTGTTATATTGTGGAGCAAGATGCATAAGAGAAGTGTTACCTATTACTTCTTCCCAAAAATATTCCAATCATACGTAAAATCAAAATTTCCATCGAATTTGAATTTATCATCATATTCTACTTTAAAATCATAAAGATTGTCAAAATCTCCCAATGAATCTGACTCGGTTTTGCCCATTAATCCACTTTCAACTAAATTAAAAACTATTTCCCCAAAATCTCTACTTTTAGTTATACCCCATTGTTCGAAGATTATCCTTGCCATGAAACCGAATTTTTTCGAAGCGTATTGCTTAATTCCTTCTGAAAGTTCCTGCCCGGTAACATGACGTTCTTCCTCCCTTGAGCTATTATATTTTTTACCGAGTTTAGAAGCAGTAAAATCAAGAGATTCAAAGATAAATTGGTATGCATGTATTGAGAATCGATTATCTTTCTTGGTAACCTCTTGAAGTTTTTTCCAGGTATCAAACACAGTTTTTTTGCCCACTTTATTTCCTTTACACTATCAGGTTATGGAATTTGTTGCAATTAATGTTTACTAAGTAATTGTAGAGTATTCAACCTTAGGGAAGATAGGTTTTCCCTTATGCACTTTTATTCCAGATTTCATACCACCCCATGTAGTTCCACATTCAATGGACTTCTCATTAGCAGATAATCCTAGCTGTTTTTGCATCTCAATAGCTGTGTCTGGCATAAACGGCGATATAAATAACGAAATTATTCTAATGGATTCGGCCAGGGTATATAGAACTTCATTAAGCTCATCTCTTGTAGTATGCTCTTTTGCTAATACCCAAGGTTTTGATATTTCTACATATTTGTTAACTAACCCAATATATTCCCAGATTGCCTCTAATGCTCGGCTGAATTGTAAATCACACATTGCAAGCTCAACTTCGTCATTAAGAGTTTTAGATTTTTTAATAAGTTCCTGACCATCTGTTGATACGTTTTTAACTTCTGGGACAATTCCGTTACAATACTTTTCGATCATAGTTAATGTTCTATGAAGAAGATTTCCCAAATCATTTCCCAGGTCACAATTGATTCTATTTACAAGGGCATTGTATGAAAAATTTCCATCCAGTCCAAATGGTACTTCTCTAAGCAAAAAGTATCTATAAGTATCTACACTGTATGTATCTGTTATCTCAACAGGATCTATTGCATTCCCTAAAGATTTCGATATCTTTTGTCCTTCCAATGTCCACCAACCATGGGCGTATATTTGATAAGGTGGTTCTATTCCTAATGACATCAACATTGCTGGCCACACGATACCATGAAACCATAGAATTTCCTTGCCCATTATTTGGACATTGGCTGGCCAATATTTCTTTAGTCTTTTTGATCCGTCATAATATTCTAGGGCTGTTATATAATTAAAAAGTGCATCAACCCATACATAAATTGTGTGTTTTTTATCCATTGGTACTGGGATACCCCATTCAACTGCGGCCCTGCTCACACTAATGTCGTCTATGCCCGCTACTAATCTTCTGTGCAATTCATTTCGTCTGGATTCTGGCCTGACAAAATCAGGATGTTCTTCGAAATGCTTTAAGAGGAAATCTTGATATTTTGACAATCTAAAAAAAAAATTTTTCTCTTTTAGCCTTTCGACAGAACGACTACATTCTGGACAGTTGCCTGAGGATAATTGTGATGCTGTCCAGAAACTTTCACAGGGTATACAATACCAACCTTCATACTCTCCTAAATAGATGTCACCATTTTCATATATTTTTTTAAATATGTCTTCTACTTGTCTGACATGTTTATCCTCTGTGGTTCTAATAAAGTCATCGTTTGAGACATTAAGAATTTTCCACAGATTTTTAAATTTTTCTACCATTCGATCTGCCAGTTCAATGGGCTTTTCCTTGTTTGCCTGGGCAGCTTTCTGTATTTTTTGGCCATGTTCATCTGTTCCCGTCAAAAAAAATACATCGTAACCCCTCATTCTCTTATATCTAGCTAAGGCGTCAGCAGCTATGGTAGTGTATGAATGTCCTATGTGCGGTATATCATTTACATAATAAATTGGGGTAGTAATGTAAAACGTATTTCTATTCACACCTATGCTCACAATTCGATTCACATTCTTTTCCCATGTTCGTGCGTGTTTCGTTTACTTTTTCCAAAATCTCGTCTTTTAATACTACAATTAATTTTTTATCCTTTGTTTCCATAGTTACTTTTTGTTGTAAAATATCATAATCCACAACCTCGCCTACACCTTTAGTGGTCATGATTAATGTTCCTTTCTTAGGAAGATAGTGTTTTAGTTCTTCATAGGCATTATCCTCGTATCTAAGGCAGCACATTAGTCTACCGCATCTGCCCGATATCTTTGATGGATCAAGTGTTGCTTTTTGATTCTTGGCCATCTTCATTGTAACGGGTTCTAGATCTTTTAGAAATGTTCTACAACAAAGTTCCCTGCCACAGTGTTCGTATTCGGCCAGCAATCTGGCTTCATCTCGAACACCGATTTGTTTCATCTCAATCCTGGATTTATATTCCTTTGCCAGATCTTTAACCAGTTCTCGGAAATCAACTCTTCCTTTAGCAAGGAAATAGAATATTATTTTTTTGCTTCCAAAAAGATGTTCAACACTGGCAAGTTTCATTGGTAAATTATGTTCTTTTATTTTCTTTTGACAAAGACTGAATTCTGATGGGATTTTCTCTTCTTCGATTTCTTTCTGTTTTTTCTTGTCTTCTTCTGTAACCTTGTATAGAACTTCTCCCATATTCTGCACAACTGTTTTGTCATCTATTTCTTGTGGTTGCGAAACAACTTCACCCAGCTCCACACCACGAGAAGAACGTATAACTACCTTGTCACCTTTTCTCAGAGTGGGAGTAGGAGTGTATACGTTTTCTATATTCCTTAAAATACCATATCTTATTGTTACCTGATGTTGCATAAATATTTCCTAACCTTTATGATAATAAAGAATTAGCACGAGATTAACATAAAGATATAAGATTGTCAAGCGTATCTATATTACCTATTCTTCGAATATATGGGAGGTTTGGGAGGTGATGCTTATGCAAAGATGTAATAGAGGATATCTTGTGTTAGATTTTTAAATGTTTAGGAATTGTAAACGTTTAGTAAAGATTTATAAAATGAAGACTATTTCTTAATCACAAAAAAAGTTAACGCCATAAGTTGAAAAACTATAGCAAGAAGTAAAAAAGAGTGTACGTCTCCATCCCTATTAATGTAGGCAAATATTAATGTGCCGAAAGTGAAACACTGTGCTACAGCCGCGATAATGTTTAGCCATGAACCCGATTCATATGTTAATACTCTTGTAATATTTTTGATTTCGTTAAGAATAGATTCAGAGAGAAAGTTTTGCTCGTTAAATCCCGTATCTTTTTTCTTACTAAGAAGATTAGAACATTCCTGGCAAATTGTCTGGCCGTAGCGTTCTGTTGTTATTCCAGATTCAAAATCTTTTTGGGAAATACTTCTTTTGCATAGACCACAAAGTCGGATTTCTGGCATAGTTATTGTTCTTATTTTAAGCCGTATTTATCGAGTTTTCTGTAAAGAGTCCGTTCACCAATTCCTAGTATTTTTGCTGTTTCTCCTCTATTTCCACCTGCATAGGCTAGTGTGTTTTTTATTACTTCTTTTTCCATTTCATCCAGTGGCAACCCAACAGGAAAAACAGGCCCTGGCAAGGCTGTTTTATTGTTCTTATATATGTGTTCAGGAATATCGTTAATGTCAAGAAAGTCATTCTGGCCAATAACAATCATACTTTCAATACAATTCTTAAGTTCTCTAATATTTCCAGGCCAGCTGTATCGGAAGAGTATCTTTCTTGTTTCAGGAGTGATCCCCTTAATATTCTTACTATGTTTTTTTGAGAATTCTTGAATGAAAACATCAGTCAACAAAAAAATGTCATCTTGCCTCTCTCTTAAAGGTGGTAGTCTAAGGCAAATAACATTAAATCTAAAATATAAATCTTCCCTAAATATACCATCCTTCACTAACTCTCCCAAATCTTTATTTGTGGCAGCGACTATTCTTACGTCTATCTTTATGGATTCGTTGCTACCGACACGCGTAATCCTTCCATCATCAATTACTCTTAATAGTTTTACCTGAGTTGAAAGTGGCATATCTCCAATTTCATCCAGAAACAAAGTACCATTATTTGCATATTCAAATTTCCCTTTTCTTTGGTATAAAGCCCCTGTAAAAGCCCCTTTTTCGTGCCCAAATAATTCGCTTTCAAGGAGGGATTCTGAAATTGCAGCGGAATTTAAGGCTACAAAAGGGTTGTTCTTACGCGAACCGTTGTAATGTATTGCGCTAGCTATTAACTCTTTGCCAGTACCGCTTTCGCCTACTATTAATACTGTTGCTGTAGTTGAAGAAATTTGTTTAAGTATATTAAATATTCTATGCATTTGTTGGCTATTGCCTATAATACCTGCGAATCCAAACTTTTCTTCAAGTTGTTTGTGCAGTTCTATATTGCTTCTTACTAGATTCTGTTTCTCAACAACTTTATCAACTACTGCTCTCAGCTGTTTTATGTTTATAGGTTTTAAAAGATATGTTGACGCTCCCTTCTGCATTGCAGTAACCGCATTTTCAACAGTACCATAGCCAGTTATTAAGATAACTTCTGATTCTGGTGATTTCTCTTTTGTTTCCTTTAGGATTTCCATTCCATCTATCTCATGCATAATAAGGTCGGTAATTACCACGTCAATTCTATCTTTCCTAATTATATTAAGCCCTTCACTCCCGTTCATGACGGTGGTGCATTTATATCCTATGTTTCTCAGGCTTTCCGCTATAGCTTCGGCCTGGTCTTTTTCATCATCGATTATCAGAATATTTGCTTCTCGTATCATGATATTTTGCTGTTTATAGGTATCTTTATTAAAAAGCTGCTTCCCTTGCCAGACTCACTACGAACATTAATCGTGCCCTTGTGATCTTCAATAATTCTCTTGGTAGTGGGTAATCCAAGACCTGTACCCGTTTCTTTTGTTGAATAGTAAACCTGAAATATTTTATCCATTTTATCATGTGGGATTCCAATCCCTGTGTCTGTAATATCTATAAGGATATATTCTTCATTTTTATTGGTTCGCACTATAAGTTCCCCACCTTTTGGCATTGCTTGTTGTGCATTTAGGATTATATTTAATAAAGCCTGTTTTATTACGTTACGATCCAGATAACAATTAGGCAATTTTGCATCAAAACTTTTAAGTATTCTAATAGATTTTTGCATAACCTCGGGAGCTATGAAATCAAGCACACTGTCAATAATTTCATTGATATCACATTCCTCAAAATGAAGTTTATATTTTTTTGCGAACCGTAAGAAATCACTGAGTATATTTTCCAATCTACAAACTTCTTTTTGCAACAACTGGACTTTTCTTGATATTTTTGAGTCTTTTTCTAGGTTGTACTTTTGCAAATCCTCCCTGAGCAATTGCAAATTTACACTTATTGTATTTAAAGGGTTCTTTATTTCATGTACTAAACCAGCAGCTATTGTATTAAGGTGGTTTAGTTTATCGGAGTCCAAATTGTTTTTCCTTGACATGGTTCAAATTCTGAATATATACATTAAAAAAATAAGCCAGGAAGCAAAGTACATTTATCTACTTTCCTGGCTTATATGTAAATATAAAGGTTTATGTTTTGGTTACAGATTTTACATTTTGTGCTTGTAATCCTTTGGAGCCTGTCACAACTTCGAATTCAACTTCTTCTCCATCCTCTAAAACTTTAAAACCTTTTCCAATGATGTTTGAATAATGGACAAATACATCACTGCCACCTTCTTCCTCAATAAATCCAAAACCTTTTTTTACATCAAACCACTTTACTTTGCCTTTTGTAGACATTTCATTCCCTCATTTTCTAAAATACATATCACAAATAAAATAAAAAATCGACCCGATACATCTCTTTATTTTTTCTACCTTACCTCCTATAAAAAAATCCGAATAATTTAATACAAAAACAAGTTTAATATTATTCGACGATTATGTGCTTGATTTAACTTCTTCTTTTTCTTCTTCTTTTAAGGCGGCCTTCCTGCTCAACTTTATTCTTTTTTGATCATCAATCCCTATCAATTTTACTTTTATTTCCTGGCCGACTTTTACTACATCTTCTACCTTCTCGATATAGTCATTTGAAAGTTCGGAAATGTGTACCAGGCCTTCTTTTCCCGGCATTATCTCAACGAAAGCACCATACTCTTTCACTGCTACAACCTTACCCGCGTAGGTCTTTCCTATTTCCGCATCTTCTGTGAGTCCCTTGATATATGTCTTGGCCTTTTCTACTGATTCAAAAGTAGCAGATGAAATAATAATGGTTCCATCATCTTCAATTTCTACACGCGAATCTGTTTCTTCTTGTATCCTTTTGATCATCTTGCCTCCAGGGCCTATAACTAATCCAATCTTATCAGGATTGATTTTAATCTTAATAAGTTTCGGAGCATGGACTGAAATCTCACTGCGAGGTTTCTCAATGGCAGTCAGCATTTCCTTTAAAATATGCATTCTACCTTCTTTGGCCTGAGCAAGCGCATCCTTCATAATTTGTTCACTTATACCTGAAATTTTCAGATCCATCTGAAGGGCGGTGATACCTTGGTCTGTTCCAGCTACTTTGAAGTCCATCGCCCCCAAATGATCTTCATCTCCCAATATATCAGATAATATTCGAACTTCCTCACCTTCTTTTATCAATCCCATTGCTATTCCGGCAACAGGTCGTTTTATAGGAACACCTGCATCCATCAGACAAAGTGTGCCTCCACACACACTTGCCATTGATGATGATCCGTTCGATTCAAGAATGTCAGATACTATCCGTATGGTGTAAGGAAAATCTTCATAAGCAGGTATCATTGGTTCTAGAGCTTTTTCAGCTAAGGCCCCATGACCTATTTCCCTTCTACCCGGCCCGCGAATAGGTTTTGTCTCACCAACACAAAAAGATGGAAAATTGTAATCAAGCATGAACTTTTTTTTGTATTCTTCCATCAAACCATCTACACGTTGTTCGTCCATCGATGTTCCTAACGTAGAAACTACAAGCGCCTGGGTTTCTCCCCTTGTAAACAAAGCGGAGCCATGTGTTCTAGGCAAAAAACCAACCTCACACGTAATTGGCCTTATATCTTTGAGACCTCTACCGTCAATTCTTTTGTTCTCTTTAATAATCTGTTCCTGTACTACTTGTTCCACAAGCTCTTCAAAAATTGTCTTAACCTTTTCTTCTCTGTCTTCGTCATCTGTATCAGTGCAATATTCTTCAATTAATCTATCGCGTACTTCTTTTAGAGCCTTTTTACGGGCCATTTTCCCTATGACTCTGGATTTTTCCTTAATCTCTTCGTAAGCCTTTGCCTTTATGTCATCAAGAAGTGTGGCATCTATTGTTGGCGCCTCATGTTCCTGTTTTTCTTTTCCACATTCGGAAGCCAGGTCTTTTTGCATTTGTACAATCTTTTTAATTACTTCAAAACCGAACATTATTGCGTCAACAAATTTATCCTCGGAAATTTCCTTTCCAGAAGCCTCTACCATTATTACAGCATCTTCTGTTCCGGAAACAACCAAATTAAGGTCGCTCATCTCAAGCTCTGAGTTTTTAGGGTTAATTACAAATTCATCGTTTATTAAGCCTACCCTTACTGAGCCGGTAGGGCCATTAAATGGTATGCACGATACAGCTACTGCTGCAGAAGCTCCTACCATAGCAATAACGTCGGGGTCGTTTTCTTTATCAGCAGATAGAACTACCGCCATTATTTGTATTTCATTTGAATATCCTTCCGGAAAAAGGGGACGCATAGGTCTATCTGTCATCCTCATTGTTAATATTTCTTTGTTGGTGGGCCTGCTTTCACGTTTATAAAATCCACCAGGGAATTTTCCAGCTGCATATGTCTTTTCCCTATAATCAATCGTTAATGGGAGAAATCCAGCATTACCTCTCGGCTCTCCACGTACTGCCGCAACCAACACAACCGTATCTCCATAACGGACTATAACAGCACCATCCGCTTGCTTTGCAGCCTCGCCAGATTCAATACTTAAAACCTCTTTACCAATAGTCTCCTCAACCTTAAATTTCATTTAGACAAAATCCTTTCGTTAGCTAATTTTATGACGTATGCCTAATTTTTTTATTATACTCTTATAGCCTTCTTGATTATTTTTATTAAGATATTTCAGCAATGAGGCTCTCTTGCCAACCATCATAAGTAATCCTCGTCTTGATGTATGATCCTTTTTGTGATCTTTAAGATGATTGCTAAGATGTTTTATACGTTCCGTCAATAAGGCTATTTGTACTTCCGGGGAACCTGTATCTTTGTCGTGTATTTTACTATCTCCGATTATCTGCTTTTTAAGCTCTTTTTCTATGCCCATACACTTCCTCCTGATATATTTAGACTTAATATATCACAAAGGTGGTGAAGTTTTCAATAAAAAACTTCGCCCTGCCCCAAAGTAGTTTTCAACTTAACGCTATTAATATACGCTTCAGAACCTTCTCTCGTCTCTACAAGAAACGTCGCAATAATAAAACTATTTACACAAGTTACACTGCTGTATCTACCTTTTGAATCTTTAAATGTATATAACGCACCAGCATATGTAATTTTTTCTCCCCATGATTTTCTTAACTCTATGAAATTCTGAAATGATTTCTTTGCTATTGATTTATTGCGGTATTTGACTATCAAGATTTTAAAAGGCAAACTGCTTTTCTTAGATTTATATTCAGCAACGACTGCGTCTGTTTGCTCACTGAGGTTTAATATGTTTTCATCTGTAAACTTGTCAAAAATATAAATGTTATCAAGGATTATCTTTTCATGAAAAAATTTTGAACTTCCCTGAATATAACCCTCTTCCGGCAAATATCCTACGATAGTTGGCACATAGACTTTGCCAGAAAGAATATTATTTGCTATAGAAGTACCTATAAACGTTACCTCATCGGGGGTAATGCTTCCCATATACGGTTCAACACTTATAAAATATTTTCCCTCCCATATCCACAAATAGTTCTCGTATAAGGAAGCTTCATTTCCTATCTTTATGTCCTGCCCAGCCCTGTCCTTCGTAAATACACCATAAGCATCATCAGAATTACCAAACTCCCATATATTTACCTTGATAGAATTTCCAGTATCCTTCAAGATATACGTCGACACGGATACTTGAACAAACGAATAAGACAAATATGTTTCGGCGCCACCATTTATATATTCAAAAAGTTTATCCTTACCGGCGTACACAATAGGCCTTCCTTTCCTTTGCCATCGGTCAATAGATTCAGGGAAAAAGTCACTTTCCGTTATATCAATCTCGCTGATCATTACTTGGGGTTGTATTCCTTCAACAACTATTGCAGAACGTCCGGCCACAGGACAGACCTTTTCACAAAAACCGCATCCAATACAAGCTTCTTCCCTTACATATACCCTTCTTATTTCTTTGCCGTTACCATGTGTATACGTATTGAAATGGATTGCTTTTGTTGGGACAGGACAAACCTCTTCACACACCCCACAGCTGACATCTTCCCAATTTTTATCTAAATCCGGCAATCTTGCATAGCCTACCCAGGGTATACATCTATTCCTGTCTATTCTGGCCTTGCCTATTGCCAACCTTTGTTTCTTCTCTTTAGGAAGCTTTGTAATTGCTCCAGAAGGGCAAACCCTTGTACAAAGTACACAATCATGGGCACAATATCCAATACGCGGAATCAGTCGTGGAGTCCACATTCCGCTTAGGTCTGCCTCTAAAAGTGTCGGATGTAAACCATTTGTCTTACACACTCTCATACACTCGCCGCATCTTATGCATTTTGCCAAAAACTTGTCTTCAGGTAGCGAACCCGGGGGGCGAATAATACCAAGATTGCCCTCACTATTCTTCTTGTGAAAGTTTAACGATAAAAGTGGCGCTACAACCGCACTGGAAATACACGCCGTAATAAAACCTCTCTTTGTCAAACTAACAGGATCTTCTTGCTCAGGAGGCTGTTTAGGTGTAAATCTGATGGCTCCCGCAGGACAAATATCCTGACATTTCATGCATAAAATGCATTCGCCTTCTTGTGTTTTCTTACCTGTATCATCAATAGCTCCCATCTTACATTCAACATTACATTTATCACACCCTTCACAAATATTTTCTCCCACAACACGTTTGAAGAGCGACCAGTCTGAAAACAGAGACAGCAAAGCACCTAGTGGGCATAGATTTCTACACCAATATCTTTTATAAAATAAACCCAAGGCAATAATTACTGAAAATATTATCAGGAAAACAAAATGCCCTCTGAAAAAAGGTGCATGCATTGCAAATAAAACCTTTTTTAAAAGACTATGGATACCATCACTTACAAAACTTATCAGGTAAAATCCATGAAGAAAGTTGAAAAGCGAGTTAATTATAGAAATGAAATACGGATGAATAACAATGGTATACGCGTTAGTCACGATGCTGAGCGGATCAAACCAGCCAACCATCTGATAGCTTATAAATAAACTCAAAAGTAGAAAGGCTAACAAATAATATTTTAATTTCTTGCCATCATAAATCTTATATGAGATTCTCCTCCTTTGCGCTTTAAATATCTTATCAGTAATATCTATGGTTGTTCCAAGGGGACACACCCAGCCACAAAAGAAACGACCTAAAAATACTGATGCTATTAAGATGGCAATGGCTGGCCAATAATTAATAATAAATTCCCTTGCAGCCACCATTGCACCAATTGCAGAAAGGGGGCTTAGGCGAAGGAAAATGTTTACTGCTTTGTCTTTTTCTGCAATCGGATCGGCGTACAACAGTAGACAAATAAAAGTGATAAAGATAAGTGATTGTACAATCAGTCTAATCTTGTAAGGTGTCGAACCCCTTTTTACATTTATATTGCTGTGTTCTGCCATATCCTAACCTGAACTAGAGTATTTTAGATTTACGAATTACGATTTCAGATTTACGATTTTTAAATCTTTTGGAGTTAAGGCTTTAGCCTTTTATATTAACAGGTATTATCGTGTTAATAGTAAGATGCAAGCCTTAAATGAATGTATCAGCTGTGTGATGTAAGTCAAGTAAGAATTTAGTATCTAAGGGGAAAGATAATAGCTTTTACATGTCCCTTTTTTCCAGGGCTAGATTTCTATCTGAAGACCGCAAGTTCAAATCTTGAATATTGCTAAAACTTACAGGAACCATTATACCATTATATGTTAGAATGGTTCCTGTAAAGGTAAAGGGGTCAAGTCCTTTCTTGACTACATATAATCTGTTGGTTAAAATGAGGAAATGTCACGACCATTACGAATAGAATTTTGTGGTGCCTGGTATCATGTAATGAATAGAGGTGCTAACAACGCTAAGATATATTATGATAAAGAAGACTACACTTTATTCCTAACTGTTCTCAAGGAAGCTTGCAATTTGTTTAATGTAACCATATCTGCATACTGCCTTATGACCAACCATTATCACATTCTTGCCAATACCCCTGAAGGAAACATTTCCCGCTTTATGAGGCATGTAAACGGAGTTTATACGCAGAGGCATAACAGGAAACATGGAAAAGACGGCCCTTTGTTTAGAGGACGTTTTAAATCTGTATTAGTACAGGAGGATATGCATTTGATGGGTGTTGTGAGATATATCCATCTCAATCCAATTAAAGCAAAGATGGTAAAGAATATTAAAGATTTTAAGTGGAGCAGCCATAGTATATATTTAAAAGGAAAAAGTAACGTTGCCTGGATAGATGTCGATTCTATATTGCACTTTTTTTCTAAAAATAAAATAGAGGCTATAAAAGAATATAAAGAGTATATGTCTCAAGATATTGATGAAGAGGCAGAGGTATTTTACTCAAAGAAAAATCAAAGCTCCATATATGGAGATAATAACTTTATTGAAAAAATAAAGGAAATTTTTATAATTTCAGATAAAAGGTCAAATATTGAAATAAAAGAAAAAAGAGTACTTATGGGAGAAGGAGTGTTAAAGCGAGTTAATATGGAAATTTGCAGAAAGTTTGGGGTCAGTGAAAAAAAGCTTTACCAGGGAAAAAGAGGAGAAGAAAATACGGCTCGTTTTTTTGCCATTACATTAGCAAGAGAGTTGTCCGGCCTTCGCATGCCAGAAATTGCAGAACGTTATAAAAGTGCAAGCTACAGAACTGTGGGAACAATTTGTTTTCGTTTTAGTAAGAGAATGAAAGGTGATAAAAAATTACGAAATCAATACAATTCACTCAAGCATATATGTAGTCATGGAAGGACTTGACCCCTTTCCTTGGAAGGACTTGACCCCTTTCCTTGGAAGGACTTGACCCCTTTCCTGACCTCATTATCTCTCTGCCAAACGGGTTAGCTTAGCTCAACCGTTATGTTTAGGATTATTCAAAAGTTTAATCAATGACAATAAAAAGCATAAACCTAAGAAATATCTACTCCTTTGGAAATAATGGGACTCCTGAATTAGAGGGCTTTGCACTATTCAATCTGTTTATCGGAAAAAATGGTAGTGGGAAAAGTAATGTGTTTCGAGCATTAGTCGCTCTTGATTTGGAGATAAAATATAATAAACCATATCAAATTTCCCTATCATCCAATATTTTCAACAAATCTATCCATAAATTTAAAGGTGGAAAAAACCCACAAGAAGAAAAGAAAAAAGATAGGGATTTCAGCATAGATTTGGAGACACATACTATTCATTTTGAGGATAGCATACATATTAAAGGTGACTACGCTGAACTACAAAAATCAGTTGAACATTTTGAATTATTTAGCAGTTTTGAGCATCTAAAAGAAAAGCTTATAAAGTTGAGTACTCATCCAGATAGAGAAATTTTACTAAGTTTTGCTTTATCTTATATATTTGGGGTACCAATAAAAATTCAAAATGCTGGAATTACTGAACGTTTTATGGAAGCTAAAGGAGGCAGAACAGGTCGTTGGGTAGACTTAGGACGTGTGGGCGGTCATCCAGAACTTAATTCTTGTGCATGGGCATCTGGTTACACAGCAGTGACAAATATTCTGTCACAGTTTCTTTTGGCAGTGGAGAAGGTAATCGTATGCATAGATGAACCCGAAATTAATTTGGAACCAAGAATTATTAGAAATCTAATGCGTGTAATATTTTGGCTAAACTCATCTTTTGATCCTCATCATGAAATTACCATGTTGTTGTTACAATGGATTGACGAGAATCAAAAGGAATTTCAATTGGATAAGAAAAAAATACAGCTCTATATCCATTATTTGGAAAATAATGTTTTTATCGGAAGACAAATATTTATCAGCTCACATTCTCCAGCTCTTATTAATCAATTTATAAGCTATAAAGATTATTGTGCTATTTATGAATTTGATGTGTGTAGTGAATTAAATAGCTATATCTCTCCTAACACCCAACAAAAAGGTGTACTTATAGAGCAAAATTGCTTAGTTTCAGTGGTAAGAAAAATTCCTATAAATGAATATCCTCACAGTATTTTAGATAACCTTGGCGCCCATGGTTCTGATCTTCTTCAAACAAATGGTATTATATGGGTCGAGGGACCAAGTGATGTGATTTATATTACAAAATGGCTTGAAATGTATGCAAAAGAAAACAAAAAACCAATTTTAAAGCAAGGCATTGATTATGAGTTTCAAATGTTCGGAGGGACACTCTTGGATAGCTTGTGCCTAATAAAAAAAGGATTAAGTGAAGAAAAGGAATATAAAAAACTTGTAAGCATGTTTAGCTTTAGTAGGAATGCATTTGTAATTACCGATAGTGACGCAATAAAAAAAGATAATGGAGAAATTGTTGATCAATCTAACTTTAGAAATGCAAAAGAATTTATTGCTAACCAATTTGATGAACTTCCAGAGGGATACAACGTTGGTCTCTGGTATAAAGAAAACAATACAGAAGTTAGAACATTAGAAGATTATCTTGATGCTGATACGATTAAGGCTGTTGGCATAAAGGTGGGGAGTCCAACAAAAAAAATATATGCGCAGAGAGTTGTTGACAGTTGGGGAGTCGATAAAAAACTTAGTGCCTTTGAGCATGAACTTGAAAAGGAAATCAAGTCCTTTGACGACACAATAAGGACTTGGAATGGATAAAATTGAAAGCTTTGGAAAGTCACATAACAAAGCAAATTCACTCGGACGTCAAAAAGTGCCGCTACACTCCGCTTTTGCCACCGGTGATTTGCGACGTTAGAGCTCTAAAACATGGACAAAATAACTACCGAAGAATTGGACAATCTCGAAACGGAAGAGTTGGTATCGAGAATGGATGAAGCTCTTTCTTCGCCATATTGGAGTAGAATGGGCAATAAAATTCTCAAGCTTAATGTCTGCAGCCTATACGAATCTGCCACTGTTAAAAAGTTTGATCCTGTTTTTCAGCGTAAGGTGGCATATAAGTCTTTTGGCTTCTTGCTTCAACTCCAATATTCAGAGTTGTCCTCTTCCGCCAATTTTTTCCGTCTTCCAGAGAAAGACGAAAATGGAGCTAAGCAGATTTATTGGGCTGCACGAAATCAATGGACAATCGTCTCTAGCCGAATGGCATTTGAATATTTCATGCATTTGACCTATATGCTTGGCAGTGGTAGCGATTTCAAATCAGGGAAGAGCGCTATCAAGAAATTCAAGAACTGGCTGAAAGAGCGTGAAAACCCATACTCGTATTTTACAATTAGCGCCGCGCGGGCAATGCAATTTGATAGAAGCAAACGTAGTCCAGAGGTCCACGCCACTACAAAGTTGGTACGCCGCATATTGTTAATGACCGCAAGTGATATTGATAATGATGTTTTTCAATTAATCAACATATTAAAGAATCAATGGCAGTTCATCTTAGACATTGCGCATCAACGCGAACCCAATGGGTGGGTATCATGCGGAAATGTAGATGACGATAAAGAATGGTATGGAATTTGGGAGTCTAAAGATTATGATGCCATTTCAAAAAAAATTGACGAAGTTTTTGTGAATTATGAAAATTGAAAGGCGAGCTCTAACAAGCCCTTTGCAGCGGAGCGCAAAAAACCGCGCCCGCTGAAAAGCACGTTAGGTTCTGAAACTTTATTTTTTTTAAAGGGGAGTCATGTCAATTAATAATAGTGAACTTTACCAATCTAAAGGGAATTCCGTATATTTATGGAAGTTTAGATCACAAGAACTCTTTGATGCTGCTTTTCTAGTTTGGGAGGGTAAAGTAATAAGAACAAAGCTCCCGAACGGTGAAATTGATGAGACTCACGAACTGTATAGGCCAGCGCAATTATTAATGGGTATGAGTCTTGAGGTTTTGCTTAAAGGCTTAATTGTTCAAAAGAATCCTGATCTAATTGACAGTGACAAACTACCGAAAGACCTAAGCACACACTCATTAGAGAAGTTATTCGAAGATGCCAGTATTAATCTTGAGGACAATGAAGACGAGTTGAACTTTATAAGAAAACTATCTGATGCTGTGGAGTGGGTCGCCAAATATCCAATACCTCTTCATGCGAACCACTTGAAACAGCCAAAACATAGAAGTAGTAGTCTAATGATAAGAAATGATTTGGATTTTGAAAGGTTTAAAAAGCTCAGAACCAAAATCGAATCTTGCTTTGCCGAAGAAACCTAACAAGGCAAATACAGCCGACGCAAAAAACGCACGGCTGATTTGCGACGTTATACCTATTAGAGAATAAAAATGGATGCAGCACTGAAAAAGCAAATAACCAAACAACTTAGTGACCTCTCAAATGAGTACAAGCAATTTCGGGCAAAGTCCCAATATGATGATGCCTCTGATGTAATTTCAAACACTGAAGTCAGGCGTTTAAAAACACAGGCGTTATCAGCTATTGAGAGATCGACCGGAAGGAACTCTGTATATTATGAGCAAGCACAGGCAGTATTAAACAAGAAAGAGCATGATTACAATCATTTGGCTTCCTTAATAGGAATTGTTGATTCAGCAAATCAAGATATTCAAGCTGGGTACTTAAAAAGCATTGAAGAATTGATACATGGTGATGTATTCACTGATTTCTTAGAGATGGCTGAACACCTTGTTAATAGCAGTTATAAAGATGCTGCAGCAGTGATAGCTGGCAGCACATTGGAAGCACACATTAAGCATCTCTGTTCAAAATTTCATATTCCAACTGATAATAATGGTAAAAACAAAAAAACAGATACCCTTAATTCGGAGCTAGTTAAGAACAATGTATATACCAAATTGGATCAAAAGAATGTAACAGCATGGCTTGGTCTACGGAACAATGCAGCACATGGAGACTATCATGAATATGACAAACAACAGGTCAGGTTGCTTATAAGTAGTATTAGAGATTTCATAACTAGAAACCCTGCCTAATGCAAATAATGTATAACAAATCGCTGCACTGGATTCTTACTACGCTACGCTCCGTAAAAACCAGTGAGTTCAAACGTTAGATGTTGGAGAAATAATGAGTATCGGTAAAACAATAAGGATATATCTGGATGATGGCTCAGTTTCTGGAATACGTCATGCTGAGATAGTGAACTGGACAGGACAAGCAGTTTCATCACCACGCTCAAAAATAAAATCACTCACTTCATGGAGCGAATCAAAAAAACCAGGGGTATACTTTCTTTTTGGTGTAGATGAAGAAAGCGGTGAAGATGCGGTTTACATTGGTGAGGCTGAAAATGTATTTGAAAGATTGCAGAACCACTTGGATAATAAAGATTTCTGGAATGAAGTTGTTTTCTTTACAAGTAAAGACGAAAACCTAACAAAATCACATGTTAAATATTTAGAATCGCGTTTAGTCCAACTCGCAAAGCTATCTTCGAGGCATGTAGTTTTAAATGGTAATGAACCACAGTTGCCAGTATTACCGAGAGGTGATCGCGATGCAATGGAGGAATTCATTTCAAACCTAAAAATACTATTGGGTGTTGTAGGTTACAAGACACTTGAAAGCCTTGAGAAAAAATCTCCCAAAGACATTCTTGAACAAGATAGCATCGCTGCAATACCATTAAATGAAGAAGTCATAGAGTTAAATTTGAAAGTAAAAGGCATTAATGCCAAAGCACATTTAACTGATGAAGGTATTGTTGTTTTAGCCACATCTCATGTATCAGAAGCGGTTAAAGATAGTCTTTCTGCTGGCTATAAAAAACTCAGAGAGCAATTAATCCAAAATGGCACTCTAGAAAAATCTAACAGTGGGTATATTTTTACCAAAAACCAGCTATTTAAAAGTCCATCACAAGCAGCAGCAATCATAGTTGGATATTCAATAAATGGGCGGCATCATTGGCAGACCACGAATGGCGTGACATTAAAATCAATTGAAGAATCAAATATAAAAAGCATCTAACAAGGCAAATACACTCGGACGGCAAAAAACGCCGCTCGTTTCTCGCTCTGCTTTTTGCAGCCGGTGATTTGCGGCGTTAGGGCTCGAAACAACAAATTACCTTATGAAAATTGGCAGAAATCAACCTTGTTGGTGCGGTTCAGGAAAGAAATTAAAAAAATGCCATTTGAATCGCAAAGAACAAGAAGAAATAAAACCATGGGAGGCAGCGCAAAACCTAAGAAGAGCTTTTGGGGCTAAATATTGCTCTGTCCCTGACAATCTAAAAGCTGAGTGCAAGGGGAACATCGTCAGAGCGCATACAGTCTCAAAAAGCATGAATTTGAAAAAAATTCAAAGGAACGGACATATATATGCCTTTATCCCTAGTTTCGAAAATTTAACAAAAAATAACGGAGTATTACATCCAGAGCTTTATGGCATCAATAAAGCATCAACCTTTACTGGGTTTTGTGCTCAACATGACAAAGTAATATTTTCTCCACTTGAAGATAAAGAATTTGTTGGTAGCAAAGATCAATGCTTCCTGCTGGCATATAGAGCTCAAGCCAGAGAATATTTTACAAAAAAAAGTTCTGCAAACCTAATGGACTTTATGAAGCAGGCCGACCGAGGGAAAAGCCCTCTTGATCAACAAGACATCCAAAGTATGGTTTTTCATCACTCGCTTGGTGTTGATGCAGGAATGAGGGATGTAACAATTTATAAGAACAAATTGGATACAATTTTAAATACAAAAAACTTCAACAATATTAATGCGTTTATAATAAATTTCCAAAAAATACCTTCAGTGTTTTGCAGTGCTGGGATTTTCCCAGAGTGTGACTTCCAAGGCAATCAATTACAAGATTTATTCGACCTAGAAACAACTCCTGACTTGCTTACTTTTTCGACCATAGCGACAAAAAATGGTGGGGCAGTTGTCTTTTCCTGGCTGAACGATGATGACAGCAAAGGGAATTGCGAAAAATTTATAAACAGTCTCAAGACGGTAGCTCCTGAGAATATCACCAGTTCTTTAATAAGATTTTTTTTCGAATTTTGCGAAAATGTTATCATGGAACCGACTTGGTGGGAATCGCTGGACAAACCGAAACACGAGAGTTTAGTGAACCGTCTTGCCAATGCTGCTTCCCTTTTGGAGGAAAGACAAGCAGACTGTTTATGTACTGACAACCTAACTCTCGATGACTGGGAGTTAAGTGGAATTCAAGAAATAAAGTAAAGAAGCCCTAACCAAGGTGTCAACCTGACCAGAAGATGAAACTAGGGACAGCGACTGTTTTTCGTTGGGGTTAGTTGGAGGGTTAGAAAGGGATCTGCTATTGAGGCAGAATAACTACTTGATAAATCAATTGGCATACTCGCAAGAGATTCTTCGGTCGTTACTCCCTCTAGAATGACATATTGGTGCAAATCTAAATTCGTAAATCCCAAATCCCAAATCGTAAATCTAAATACTTATTTCTTCAAAGCCCCTTAATTTAAAATCGATTTCTCCCAATCCGGCCTCATATGATTCCTGGATAAAACCTATGTCCTTACCTTCATATCCAAACATGGTGGCGCCATAGGAATCTACCGCTACCGGATCAGTACTTATTATTAATCTCCTCGCATTTTCAAAAGTATTATCAACGTCTTCTAATCTCCCCCCGGTAGGTCCATGTCGCTTTAAAATTCTAAATGCATCTAGTACAGTAAGGTCAACCTTAACCACTTTATTGAGGTCTGCTATTTTTGGATGTATATCCTTATGAAGTGAACCCCTATTTCCACCGACCATACCTAAAGTATTCTTAAGGGCCATGGATAAACGGGAAGTACTATGCTGCTTAGCTATAGGTACGTTAATCAAAACATCAACTTCATCCTGGTATATTAATTCCTCATAGAACGACCATGAATTGAGTACTTTACCACCCGGAATCTTAACATCCTTAAATAGCCTTCTATTAACGAATCTGACGTCTGCTCCAGCTTCTCTTGCAGCCTTTTCAATTCCACTATTTATATACGAAGGACCTGGATTAATTGCGCAGGTATGATCAAGCACTCTTACCCTATTGGCTCCCGCTTCTACACACATTCTGACCAAAGCGGCAACAACAAAGGGGTTTGTATTCACTGCATACTCAGGTTGCCTATCCCATGCTATGTTCGGTTTGATAACAACCTTGTCTCCCCTAGAAACTAGTTTTTCCATACCGCCGAGGGCCTTAATGCCTCTTCGCATCATTTCCTTTATAATTGAACCTTCGTCATTTTTCTCGTTCATGCCACCATGTACTACAACCAAATTCTTTCTTAATTCATTTTCCTTAAACCTCTTTAAAGTTTTCTGTCTCTCAATAGAACCTAAATATGACAGACCATAGAGTCCTGCACCAATGGCAGCACTAGCTTTGAGAAAAGTCCTTCTTGATATTTTGTTTTTCATAACTTAACAAAAACCATTTTGGGAATCTTACAAGTTGTGTTTGATTGGTGATGTTTGAAAAGAGAAAACCTATTGAAAAAGGGGGGGTGAACTGTTTTTTTCACTAATCAAATAAAGCATCCACAAAATTATCTGCGTCAAATTCCTGAATATCTTCTGCGCTTTCACCAATACCAATAAATTTTACCGGTATATCTATTTCATTGCGCATACCTAAAATTATGCCACCCTTAGCAGTTCCATCAAGTTTTGACAAAAATATTCCTGTAATGTTAACTGCACGGTTGAATAGTTTTGCTTGTGAAACAGCATTTTGCCCCGTAGTAGCATCCAGAACCATTAGCACTTCATGTGGTGCATTTTCAATCTTTTTTGATATTACTCGCTTAATCTTTGACAATTCGTTCATCAAATTATCATTAGTATGCAGACGCCCTGCAGTATCAACTATCAAAACATCTATTCCTCTACTTAAACTAGCTTCAAGCGCGTCAAAAGTGACCGCAGCAGGGTCAGCACCTGTCTGATGTTTTACTATATCGGCTCCAATCCTTTTACTCCATATATCTAATTGTTCCACAGCAGCAGCTCGGAAGGTATCACTTGCCGATAGCATAACTTTCTTGCCTTGTTTTATAAAGAAATCGGCAAGTTTTGCAATTGAAGTAGTCTTGCCTGAGCCGTTAACACCTGCAACCATAATCACCGTTGGTGGGACCGGTGCCGTTATTAATGAAACATCCCACGCTTTAAGTTCTTGTTTAAGCTTATCCTTTAAGAAATCGTAAATATTGGATGTGTCCTCAATTTCTTTAGATTTCCAGGCATCTCTTACATCTTGTATAATCTTTGTTGCCGGACCAACACCCATATCCGATTCCAGTAATATAGTCTCTAACTCCTCTAGTATATCCTCATCTATCTTTCTTCTGAATGATAATAAGTCTTTGAAGCGTGAAGTTATTTTAGTACGTGTTTTTTCTAAGCCTTTCTTTAATTTTTGAAAGGAAAGCCATGATTTATTTTCTATATCTTCTTGTGTGGATACCCCTGCATTCTTTTTTGAAAACCAGCCCATAATTTCTCACTTTAATCCTACTTGTTACAACTTAACATACCAACCATATTATCGTGTCTTTCCTTAATCTTTTCAACAATACCGTCATCTACCGTTATACCACCCAGCTTAATAAACGATCTTCTTTCACCATGATAGTCTGAACCACCAGTAACTAAAAGATCATATTTCTTTGCCAATTGTAAATATCTTTCTATGTCATCTGGCAAATGTGTTGGGTAATAAACCTCGATCCCCTGTAAACCGTATTCTACCATCTTGGGGATTAATTCATCTCTTTTTGTGGTGCCGGGGTGTGAATAAACAGAAATGCCACCTGAAGAATTTATAAGTTTTATGGCATCTGCTAACATTAATGTCATTTTGGGTACATAAGCAGGACACTTGTCAGCCAAATATCTTCGAAAGCTTTCCCGAATATTGCTGCAGTAACCTCTTTTGCACAAAGCCTCAGCCACATGCATTCTACCGGGTGAGCCTTTTCCCGCAATGTCAAAAACTTCTTGAGGATTTATGTTAACACCCAGATTGTTCAGTTTCTTTGTTATCTTCTTTATTCGTTCTATTCTTTCGAGCCGCAACTCCGCCAGTTTTCCTAATAGTGCGCTATTTTTTATGTCTATAAAATAACCTAAAATATGAATATCTGCAGGACAATAATAGGAAGAAAGTTCTACGGCTGGGATGATATTTATGCCTTTTCTATTACAAAAGGTTTGTGCAATTTCGATAGCATCGATGCTATCATGGTCAGTTATTGCAATTGTGTGAAGGTTGAGTCGCAGCGCTTCTTCAACTACCTCTTCCGGAGACGCGGTGCCGTCGGAATAATCTGTATGAATGTGTAAATCACCACGCGAACGCTTTCCTATTTTTAAATTAACTTTTTCTTCCAAACCTGAGGTACCATCTTGATCCTCTTCGCCGTTCTTCACATAACGTGAATATACCTTATCCAGTACGCCATTTACGAACAAGCCGGATTTTTCAGTACTGTATTTCTTTGCTAAATCAATTGCTTCATTGATAGATACCTTGGGAGGAATATCACTCATGTAGAGAAGTTCATAGCATGCCAACCTTAAGACATTTCTATCTATTACTGCCATCCTATGTAAATCCCAATTTTCGGAAATAGAAATTATCTTTTTGTCTATTTCTTTTATAGCCGGAAAGCAGCCTTTAACCAGCATTATGGCAAAATCGCTTATCTCAGCTTCTTTTGCCTGCTTTCTGCAAAAGGAATCTATCTCCTTTATAATTTCATCCCCGCGAACCTCTAATTGATAAAGAGCTTGCAACGCAATCTCGCGAGACAGCGTTCTTTTCCGCATCCTTAAGACTCCAAAACGAAAGAACAGATTATTACATATTTATATCTTATCGAACAAGTTCACCATCTCCAGGGCAGCGAGTGCAGCTTCAGCACCTTTATTACCTCCTCTAGCACCAGCTCTATCTATAGCTTGTTCCAATGTATCAGTAGCGATGACTCCATAAATCGTTGGAATGCCTGTTGAGAGTCCGACTTCAGTGATACCCCTGGCTGCTTCACTGGAGACATAATCGAAATGGGGTGTTTCACCACGTATTACTGCTCCCAGACAGATAATACCGTTGTATTTGGCATTTTTAGCTAATCTCAAGGCAGTAATTGGTATCTCACAAGCTCCTGGAACCCAAAACACATCAATATCGTTCTCCTTCGTACCATGTCTAACTAAACAATCCTGGGCTCCTTCTAGCAATTTCTTTGTAATGAAATTGTTGAACCTGCTGACAATTATAGCAAAGGTTTTGCCCGTACCAATAAGATTGCCTTCAAATGATTTTGCCATGGCATCATCTCCTTAGTAAAAGAAAGTAAAGCAAAGTCAAATGCGATAATATCAGAAAAGAACTACCCTTGCAAGGCTTTTCTAATACCCCTCTGGAGTAAGAAAATCTCAAATGATTGTATTGAATCTTGTAATTTCAACACCATCCTAGTATTATAATCACGCCTTTAAAATAAAGGCATTTTGGGGAAGTTATGGATTTTCAAGAGTATGCTTAATCAGGTTGTATTTGATGCAAAAGGTAATGGAAGAAGATAATGGGAGAAGATAAAGAGGTCGAAGGGCAAAGGTTGCCTATAAGTGAACATCTCGAAGAGTTGAGAAGAAGGATTATAAATTCAATCCTTATTGTTATTGGATTCTTCTTTATCAGCTGGTTTTTTAAATCAAATATACTGGACATCATGAAACGGCCACATGACCTTGCTATGGAAAATCTGGGATTATCACAATCACTCCAGGTGTTGAGTTATCAAGAAGGGTTTTACGCTTACATAAAGCTATGTTTAATAACAGCCATCTTTATGGGATATCCTGTAATTGCACATCAAATCTGGAAATTTGTAGAAGCTGGTTTATATAAGAAGGAGCGCACGTATGTAAAAATATTTGCCCCGATTTCCTTCATGGCGTTCATAATAGGTGTATTATTTGGATACTTTTTCCTGATACCCTTTGGCCTTCAATTCTTGATAAGGATACTGGGAGCAGAGATAGAGCCTATTATTACGATGAGTCAATATATCAATCTTGTTACCCTGTTGACGCTTGCCCTGGGTATTGTGTTTCAACTCCCACTCGTAATGTTATTCATATCTAAGATTGGAATATTTAAGGCCGAAGATTTCGTTAAATGGCGTATGCATGCCGTCCTTATTATGTTTATTCTTGCAGCCATAATAACCCCTCCGGATCCATTTACACAAGTTATGACTGCCTTGCCGATGATGGCTCTTTATGAAGTGGGCATTCTTGCAATAAGACCGACAAAGAAAGCGATTATGCGATTTGGTATCCTATTAGGTTCCGGCACTTTATTAATATATATAGTTTTCCTGACATTTACACTTCCACCAAAGGCAGAGTTCATAAACACATCAGGCATTGTCAAGATTCTTCCGGCCGCAAGCACAAAATGGATGGCGGTGACACCTGAGTCCAGAATACATAACGGCGCCACACTGGAAACAGGCAAAAGCAGTAAGGCCTCCTTCCTCCTGAAGGATGGTACTTATATTATAATGGACGTGGATACGGTAATTAAGCTTGTGGAAAAGAGAAAAATCGCTCTCTTAAAGGGGCAAATACTTGTGACCATAAAGGCAGACGATGGCCCTTTTTCGATAACGGCAAATGACAGCATCATCACTGCAAATGACGGCAATATTGACGTAAAGATATTGGGATACACAGTCTTGATTACAGTGGCGGAAGGTGTAGCAACAGTTGTCTCGGATGGAGAGGAGAAGAAGGTACTTGCAGGAAGGCAGCTAAAGGTCGTAACCGGTGGCGAACCCGTAAACGTGGATGGTGTGACAAAATGGTCAAAGGAGATGCGAAAGTTGATAAAGGAGAAAACAAGATAAACAGAAAACGCTAAATATTTATTTTGCTATCATAGAAATAAGTGTCTATTCGTATTTATCCCGATATCTTCATACTTGGTAAGCTTCGCAGCTATTATTAGCAAAGAGGGGGTGTTTGAGATTAATTGGTGCTATATCGGGTGTTAACCATTGCATCCCCAATCATGAATATTTAGTCTAATCTTATTGAACCAATGCGTATGGTTTTTAGTTTTGTAAAGTCAGAAAGTGGAGTAAGAAGAGTTATAGTTCTTCTTTGGAGATTAATTTTTTCTACTTTACCTAGGCCAATGGTAAAGTTGTCCTCGTCATTAAGTCCTACGAGTAAACCTTGCAATGTAACCATTTGTCTCACCTGAGGAATATCGGTTCTACCCTGAAAGTTATTTTCGATTGTTTCTTGTGCTGTATGATTATTCTTGTCTATGTTCTTATCTTTTTCAAATATATTCTCAGTAGGAATAGAAATGTGGTATGGATTAATGATTGTTATTCTGTCCAGGTGAATTTCCTGCTCCTTTGAAAGACGAAAGTACTCTTTGAATCTTTGTTCCCTGTAGAGCCTACGTTGCTCTTGAGATTTATGCTTAACCTTTTCATGGACAGCGAGGCGATGTACTCTTAGCTGTGTTTTGTCTTTGTAAGGTCTCAAAATATCCTCGATTTCTCTGAATCTTTGGATTGCAATTATGTGTTTTGGATTTATAAGATTTATCTTCTGATATTTGAGTTCCCATGCTACTTGTCCACTAACTAACCCGGTAGTATTTATAATGGTTATGTCCATACCGTTTTGGATTGATTTTTCAAGCAACTTTTTCATACCCACTACAGTAGGTAAAAGATGTCCAATAGGGGACGTTGAACCCACAAAAAACATAAGGTCTGGTTGAATCGAATGAAGAAACTTAATTGCAGACTTTATAAATGCCAGGCCAATCGTGGTAGGGGGGCCAATAATAGATTGCCCTACGTCGCCGTCTATAATACAAACCTTATTTTCTTTATTATACAGTTCTCTAGCCAGATAACTCACTAATGTACTTTTTCCCGTGTCCGAGGCGCCGATAACCATTATAATACCCTTGTCTTTATTAAGCTTATGTGTGAGTTCAGCCCAGCTTGGTGAGATTTTGATGTTGTTGGTCATTTTTAGTTTTTCACCTTTATATTGGTTTATTTCTCTTCATATTTATTTTAAATCTTAAGACATCCTCACACAAAAGGAAGTTCGTTGACATTCATAATTGTTTTAATAGTATTCAATAAAAGAGTAGAGCATTATTTTGATATTTTATCATTAATATAACTCATAGTGTAGTATTGTACATAATAAGTCTGTTATTTGAAGAACGAACTTATGCGAGATAACGTAAGTAATAGGGGACAGACACAATTTCTTTTCTATATCATTCATCTCAATCATCTAAAACTGCATCTTGCATAGACCTGTTTCTCCATCGACTTCAATAGTTAAAGAGGATAGGGAATATTTTGTTAAAGAAAAAGGTGGGAATCAGATTATTTAAGCTGAAGGAATAGCCAATGATCTTCCGGGGTCGCTATGAATAAGTACGAGGTTGTGATCATTGGCGCGGGAGCGGCAGGGTTGATGTGTGCACTAACGGCGGGGCAGAGAGGGCGTAAGGTCCTGCTTTTGGACCACGCTGACCGTGTAGGGAAAAAAATCCTGATTTCTGGCGGCGGACGCTGCAATTTTACCAATCTTTATATAAAATCTGAACATTATCTATCCCGTAATCCCCATTTCTGCAAATCAGCCTTGAGCCGATTTAGTCAGTATGACTTTATTTCGTTAGTAGAAAAGCATGGTGTGTCTTATCATGAGAGGAAATTGGGGCAACTTTTCTGTGACGGAAAATCCAAAGAGATTTTGAGCTTTTTATTGGAAGAATGCCGGAATGCTGGCGTCAGGATTCAGACGAAATGTACAATCGAGAAAATCGAAAAAACCACAAAAGAACAACATTTCACTGTAAGGACTAATTCGGGAAATTATGTAACAGAATCGCTCGTTATAGCCACAGGTGGTTTGTCGATGCCGGAAATAGGAGCTACTGGTTTCGGATATGAGATGGCTGAACAGTTTGGACTTAATGTACTACCTCGTCAACCGGGATTAGTCCCTCTTACCTTGAGCAAAGAGGGCCTAAAAAATTTCGTTGATTTGTCCGGTATCTCCGTAGATGCGGTCGTTTCCTGTAAGGGGCAATCTTTTCGAGAATCCATCCTTTTCACTCACAGGGGCCTGAGCGGTCCGGCCATATTGCAGGCTTCAAACTATTGGCAACCGAGAGATGAGGTTGTCATCAATCTACTGCCGGATATTGATCTGACTGAAACCATAAAGCGATGGCAAAAGGAAAGGCCAAAAACAGAACTGAAGAACCTGATAGGCGAACTATTAACCAGACGCCTTACCCATCGGTGTATGGAGTTGTGGTGTCATAATAAACCCGTTAATCAATACAATGAAAAAGAAATCAATGAGATCGCAGGGATCTTTCATAAATGGAGTATCAGGCCTTCCGGCACCGAAGGTTATAAGGTAGCGGAAGTAACTAAAGGGGGAGTTGATACGGATGATCTATCTTCCAAAACCTTCGAAGCCGGGAATGTGAAAGGGCTTTACTTTATCGGGGAAGTCGTAGATGTGACAGGTTGGCTGGGCGGCTTTAACTTTCAATGGGCCTGGGCATCGGGGTACTGTGCCGGACAATTTGTATAAATTATTATTTCTTTAAAATAAAAGGCTGAAGTCTGAAGAATTAGAAGTATAGATTCTTCGCTCCCGCAGGTCACTCAGAATGATTATATGACATAAGCGAAGGGTTCAGAGTGGTCCACGTTGCCAGTAGGGTAAGCATGCACAGTCATTTTTACCATATGGATTGATTGATGGGCTGAGGAAGTCCTTCACCTGTCATCTCTGAAAGAGCGAAGCGAATGAAGAATCTATATCTAGAATTCAGGGTAAACTCCGTGAAGGGTCTCAGTATAATGTTGCCAGAAATCACTGACAGACTATGATATTCCAGTCCGACCGACAAGGCCGGGGGTGAGGGACTTTGCCGTAACATTAAATCATGGAAGCTCATTGACATTTAAAACTATTTTAATAGAATCGATATCATGCGAGATAATAAAGCAATACTAATTATTGCAGATAGTGAAAAAGATTCCAATATGTACTATGCTACGGGTTTTTTGGCGCCTGACCCTTTTATTTATATCCAGAAAGGCGACGAAAAGTTTATAGTCGCAAACGATCTCGAATTAGACAGAGCAAGGCTTCAATCCAGGGTGGACAGGGTACTCCCTCTTTCTAAATATGAAAGACTCCTCAGGAAAAAAGGAAACAAATCTCCCAGGCTTATCGAGGTAGTTGTCGCTGTTCTTAGAGAGATAGACATAAAGGAACTTTTGGTTCCCGCAAATTTCAATGTTGAGTATGCTGATTTTCTAAGGGAAAAAGGGTTTAAACTTAAGGTTAAGCAAGAACCATTCTTTAATTCCAGAGAAGTAAAGAATAAGCTGGAAACAGAATATATTATTAAAGCCCTGCGTGAAACTGAAAGGGCCCTTGGCAAGGCAATTGATTACGTCAAAAAATCGAATATTAAGAATGGTTTTTTGTACACAAAGGGTGGTCGTCCGATAACGTCTGAATCAGTAAGGCAGATGATAGATGTGGAGTTGATGAAGAAGGGGTGTACCGCCAAACATACGATAGTATCCTGTGGTGAGCAATCTTGCCAGCCACACAATGTGGGAAGCGGTCCATTAAGGGCAAATGAAGCAATCATATTTGATGTATTCCCAAAGGACGAGCAAACAGGTTATTATGCAGACATAAGCAGGACCGTTGTTAAAGGCAGAGCTTCAGGTCCATTAAAGAAGATGTACAAAGCGGTGGCTTCTGCTCAAAAACTGGTTTTCAAACTAGCCAAAAATGGAGCTAAAGGTGAGATTATACACAGGGAGGTTATGAAACACTTAAAATCTCTGGGATTCAAGACGGGAAAGATTAAGGGGAAAATGAGAGGTTTCTTTCATGGAACCGGTCATGGTGTCGGTCTGGACGTGCACGAAACCCCACGAATATCCACGGCAAGATATACGTTGAAAACCGGGAATGTTGTTACTGTGGAACCGGGGCTTTATTATCCCGGCATAGGTGGTGTAAGAATTGAAGATATGATACTTATTACGGATGATGGTTGTATAAATCTCACTAAACTTCCTAAAGTGCTCGAAGTATAAATACAGAAACGTCAGACGTCAAAGAGTTGCGTATCTTGGACTGGCAAACGCTGTCTGGCGTAGCATAATAACGAAAAGAGTATGTCTATTCGCCGGCCCCAACTTTATATGGTAGGAATTCCTTACCTAAGAGTTCACGGGCGATTATGAGCTTCATTATGTTTATTGTACCCTCCGCCCCTATAGAGTATGACCTGACCCCTCTTATGCCCATCTCGATGGGACACTCAGTGGTATATGCCAACGTACCCAGCCAGTTGGCTACTTCGTTAAGAGTATTAAATGCTTCTGTAGGTGCCTTGAGTTTTGCCATTGCAGTCTGTTTGGCAATTTCAAAGTGATTTGGTTCGCCTTCCTCGTACATCTTATCGAGCATCCATGCTGCCCTGTATGTAAGCAATTTTATTGCTTCTATGTTTGTATAATGTTCCACGAGTGGAAACTGGATACCTTCATAAGACGCAATTGGTCGATTGAACGCCTTTCTCTGCTTGATGTAATCGATTCCTATTTCCATTCCCGCTTCCGCAGCGCCAATACATGTTGCCGCAATGAGTGTTCGAGCAAGAGAGAAGCCCTCCATAGCATAGTAGAAACCGCGATTAAGCTCTCCTACCAGAAAAGCCTCAGGTATGCTAATATCGTCCATTGTAAAACCGCCAGTAGAGATTCCCATCCTGCCCATATTTTTGAATATAGTTGTGCTTATGTTAGGATTATCCTTGAGTGTTACGCCAAAGAAGGACATCCCCTTGTGTTCCTTTTCTGGTTCTGTCTTTGCCAGGGTCAGATAAATTCCACCATACTTCAATGATTCTGCCACGCCACTTATATATATCTTTTCGCCTTTGAGTTTCCAGTTGTTTCCATCTTTCTTTGCCGTTGTCTTTGTAGCACCAACGATGTCGCTTCCACCATCTGGTTCTGTGGTAGCAATTCCCAGGAAAACATCCCCATTAACCATCTTAGGTAATATTTCTGCCTTTGCTTCCTTTGTGCCATATCTATCAAGGATAAATCCCCAGCTTGCTTCGACAAGATAAAGAACTGGAACTGCGATACTGATATCTGCCCTGCCAAGCTCTTCAGCAGCTATGCATGCCATCTTCCAATCTGTCCCTGCTCCACCGTAATCGGGCGAGACGGTCAAACCCAATAAGCCAAGTTTTGCCATACCCTTTATTATGTCATCGGGAATACGGGCGTTTGTATCTATGTCTCTTACCCTGGGCTTGATTTCTTTTTGCGCAAACTCTCTTACAGTCTGTCTCCATATTTCTTGTTCTTCCGTCCAACTAAAATCCATTTTTTAGCCTCCCTTAAAAATAACAAAATTTACACATAATGTAGATTATGCTTGAATGATAACCTCCCCTTTTTCCCTCCTTCTCACCCGGATGAAGCCCTGCCCAACAAGTGGCAGGCGGGCGTTCGGGTGTGCACAAGGAGAGGATAGAGCAGAGATTTGTAGGGGCTATTCCCCGAACAGCCTTATAAAAGTGGTTCGTTCGGGGAACGAACCCTACATAAATATTATTAAAAATCTTAACTTATTTTATATTGAAAATAGGTTCCGTCAAAGATATTATTATTTACGGATGTTATTTTTATAAGGGATCTTAACAGACTATTTTGGTTAAGGACGTTATATTATGCAGAACTTACTGAAATGTAGAATTGGAAGAATGAAACAATTATTGATAATGTGCGTAATAGTCTCTGGAATGTTTATGGTTTTTTCTTCTTGTAAGAAGGTTGAAGAGATACACGCATACATGTCAGAAGAAGAGAGTTTGGGACGGGCCATGAAAAGGACATCTAGAGATACAAGGAGATTAGCAAGAGCTTTAGAATCCAGGGATTGGATTGAAATAGAGATGTAGGCGGGAGAATTGAAACAAGGTATAGGTGTTAGTTGTGTGAATCTGTATATAAAAAACCATCCCGGTGTTTCAGGTGAGTTTATTATATTGGGTGATAGATTTTATAATGCTGTAATTAGATTAATTCTATCTTGTAAAGACCAGGATACTGAGGTTGCAGATGCAGAATTTAAAAAAATGTTAAAATCTTGTGATGATTGTCACGAAGGATATAAAAAGAAAGAGAAAAAAGAGGGTGAATGACATATACTTTGCTATTGCTATTCCTTTAGGTTCCTTCTATTTACTCCTCAACCTCTTCATCAGCAGCTTCTTCATCAGCAGCTTCTTCATCTGTTTCTTCGGTTGCTTCTTCCTCTTCTGATGCTTCTTCGGCAGGGGCCTCAACAGCTGCCTCTGGTTTTTTCGTCGAACTTAGCAGGCTTCCTGCACCCACAAAAAGAGCGGCAAGTGACAGAATAACTACAATAAAACAGAACAGTCCACCTATCTTCCGCACAATATTTTTCGTCATTATTTCATCTAACTTTTTTAAAAGATCTTCCATCAAAAAATCTCCGCATAAGCCTTTGGGAATTCTAAAAATCACGGAGATTATACATCCTTAAGAACAAAATTCAAGAGATAAATCAAATTATGATATTTAAATGTCAAAGCCTTCGTATCTTATAGGTAAGTTTGTGATCCGAACAAAGTAAATGGCATTTGTGACGGGCATGTATAATTTGGTGTGTAAACTCTGACCATTCAATTATTGTTGAATATTGTAAAGGAAAACAGACATATCTACACTCTCTCTTACAAAAAAATAAAATCCTAACGTATATTCATTCTATAGCTTACAACAATATTTACTCTTTAACACTTAATGGTAAGGGAATTGCTATTATTTTAGAAATGATTTTAATCAAAAAACTATTCTTAAATTTATTAGAGAATAGGATTCGAGATTTAAAACCGGAATAACCATTAAACAAACGTTACTATTAATATATTTTTCACCATTACCCGCTGTAATTGAATAGGTGTAGTTGTTATGAGAAAATTGATGATTAGTTTACTGTTTTCGTTCATCCTGCTAGCATTAGGGGCAATGGCCTCACTTGCCATTAGCGTTGCAGGAGATATTGCCCATAATTTAAAGACTTCTTATGTGACATGGAATGTCCTATTAAAATAGGCATAGACAACAGTCAAGAAGAGGTTTTAATTCATAATAGAGTGGGGGTAGAATGTATAACATAACGAAAGGGCAACTGATAACAATATGGGTATTTGGTTTATTCTTATGGGTGGTAACTTTCTTTTGTGGGTTATATTCTTATTCATCTATTTTTGATAAAATTTGGCTATTCTTATTTTTGGTAATACCTTTCATTGTGGTTTTTTATACAATTGGTTGGCGAAATTGCCAAAAACGTTCTTTAAAGCACAGAGAAAAGGAAAAGGCAAGGGAAAGGGAAAGGGAAAGGGAAAGAGAAAGGGAAAGCATAAGGTGGTCCTCTGCTAGAGAATTTTATTAGGAACTATCAAAGTATCTAAATATTGGTGCGTAATGGGTAGGAATGTATAAATAGTTTAAACGTCTTTCCATATTATTCCTTATCTCCACTTTGTCTCAAGCCCAAATAAGAACTATACTTCCATCAAATCTCACAGGATTGTATAGAATATCGAAGGGAAGACGAGTCTATTACAATTAGTGATATCAGCAAGAGTAACATCAAACCTTAAAAATTCAATCAATCCTGGAAATTTCACAAAATAATCATGTTTACCCTTGACATTATTTACTAAGGGTAGTTAAATACTTATGGCTTTCCTGAATAAACACCAAAGATAAGTGATATTTCTAAGGTCTTATACAAAAACAGGAACCTGAAGAAACACATTCCTCCAATACAATAAGCACGGCATCCTTAGAATGTTTATTAATGCATTAACATAAACTCGCATTAAAAATAATATCGGATGTAAATTTTAGAAAGGAGGTAGAAAATGGACGTTATTCGTAAAGTGTGTTTTATATTAATTTTGGTAGCGTTAGTTTCTTTTATGGGAGGATTAGCCAGCGCAGAAGAAAAGGTAGCCGAAGAAATTGCAACTATAGAGAAGGTTGCTGAAGAAGCGGCTGAAGCGGCTGAGAAGGTTGCTGAAGAAGAAGCTAATGCTGAGGTAAATATTAATACGGCAACCGCTGAGGAATTATCAACATTAGAAGGAATTGGTGAGATGAAGGCTGCATCTATAATTGAATTCCGTGATAATCACGGTCATTTCACTAAAATCGAAGATTTAAAAAATGTGAAAGGTATAGGAGATAAAATCTTCGAGAAAATCAAAGATCAGATTACGGTAGAATAATACACATACTTCACTACTCAATGCCATTGCGAGGAAGAGATAATTTGAGATGAACTTAATCAAAACTTAGGATTTCCTCGGTTCGCTGAAACACAGTACATAATTTATGAAATGAGATTGCTTCACTTCGCTCGCAATGGCATAAGTAAATTCGGTTAGAAGGTTGAATAATTTACATGCTTTTTTCATCCAAGTATTCTGCATTTCAGAACATCTTCCCTCGACTCAGCCTGTAAAATACCTAACATAATTGAAGAATTCATCATATATCTATGGTGGTATGAAGTTTTGAAGATAAATGGCCAAAAGCCAGTGGCGGATTACTGTTTAAGGTAAGTTGTGAGTATTAATGTGGTTGTCGCTGTTTAAGGTCTTTGGCTTTCTTTGTGAGTATTTCTTTGATTTTGTTTTTTAATTCTGTTAGATCTGAGGATTTAACAATATAAGCGTCGGCGGCCCATGACATAAAATTATCTTTATAGCTACTATAGGCCGTGTTGATAATAATGGGAATATTTTTGTATTTACTTAAGATCATACCCATTGTCTCAATACCGTTCATCTTTGGTATATTAATGTCCATTATGATCATATCCGGTGGTTGTTCTTGAACTTTTCCTAAACCCTCTTTGCCATCAGCAGCTGTTACGATTTCGTAACCTTCAAGCCTTAGTTCTTGTTCATAAAGTAAACGTTGATTCTTATCATCCTCTACAAGAAGAATAGTAGTCATATCTTAAAGCTCCTTTCCGTTGATTTTGTAAGTAATTTTGACGACTTTTATGATGCCATAAAATTTATTCTAAAAAGATATCATCAACTATTACAATTTTAGGTTTGCTTTTTATAAACTTTGTTTTGCCTGCAAAAAGAGCATAAACCCATTCCTGACAGGTACTGTAATTAACGGCTTCCTGCCGACTTCGTTCAGGCAGGAAAGAACTAATTTGTTGGTAAGGTTAATGACATAGTCGTACCCTTTCCCCATTCACTTTCAGCGTTTATATTTCCACCGTGATCCTCAATAATCTTAAGACTAACCGCCATCCCCACTCCAGTGCCATGCGGTTTAGTTGTAAAAAATGGTTCGAAGATGTTTTTTAATGCGTCTTTTGTCATACCTTTGCCAGTATCAATTATATCTATTTTTATTGATTTGTTAACAGTCGTAATCTTTACGGTAAGATCACCACCATTAGGCATTGATTCTACTGCATTCATTAAAATGTTAAGAAAAACTTGTTTAATTTGTGTGGGATCGGTTAGTACCTGGGGTATATCAGGCTCAAACTCCTTATATAGGTTTACATACCTTTCTTGAAGGTAATTTTCCATTAATGTGCATGTGTTTTCCATTATTTCGCATATTTGAACATTAATCTTTTCAGGTATTGGTGGTTTACTGAAGTCAGTGATATTATTAAGTATTATTTCCAAGCGTTTTACTTCATCAAGGATTATATCAATATTAGCCTTAATTTTTTGGTCTGTGAACTTAAAACGAGAGAGAGATTTTGCAAATCCGCCGATATTTACCAGTGGGTTTCTAATTTCATGCGCAACATGTGATGCCATCGAGCCTATGATGGCTAATTTTTCAGAACGAATGAGTTTATGCTGTGTTTCAGTAAGCTGGTTCATCTTGTCTGCAAGCCTTTTGTAGGTCTCAGCGTTTTCAATAGCTAGTGCAGCTTGACCGGCAAACATTGTTAAGGTGTTTACTAAATCCTCGGTTATAGGTTCTCCTGTATAGATGTTATCTGCAACTATAACTCCTTTAGGTTCATCTTTTGTTATTAAGGGTACACAGACAAATTGATTAGCCCCTAAAGTATTTCTGAATTCCTCAGTTACGCGCGGGTCATTAGCAGCATCTTTAACAATTATTGGTTTCTTCTTTCTTACACAAGATGCGACGACTTCTCTTCCATCTGATAATGAAAATACCATAAGCTTTGTCATAGTATTAAAAGGCGTATCAATATTATAGCTATGATCTAATTCGTCAAGTATATCTTTAAGTGAAGTATACTTACTCGATATATCCTGCCAAATTTGGTTCGCCTCTTCTGGAGAGGATGGCCCTACTGCTAGTTTTCCATTCAAGACGTCGTGTTCTTTATTAATCAAGAAAAGCATCGCCCGGTTAAAGCCAAATGCATAGCCAGAAGTTACGCAGGTTAAAATCAAGTGAAGTAATTTGTCAAGATGGAGTGTTCCTTGCATTGCTTCACCAAGCTTCTGCAATAGTAAAAGCCTGTGGACTATCTTTTCACTTTCAGTCGCATCTATTGTAAGCATTAAAACATTATTAATATCTCCCCTTTCATCGGTTATGGGTGTGGCAACATGTTGGACACACATTCTTCTTTTTTCTTTAGTTGTAATCCATGTCTCAATTATACGACCTGATCCTCCTTGGAAGACATTCATTGCCGGACAGTTTTTAGTTCCAACTTCGCTACAGTGGTAAATATCATGGCAGCAACTGCCGATAGGCGATTCTTTTAAATCCAACCAATTACATATGGTTTTATTTGCCCAGATAATTTTCAGCTCCTTGTCAAGTAAGCATAAGCCAATTCCAATAACATCCGTTATGTTATCGTTTTTTCTCCTTTCTTGTTGTCTTCGCTCTTCAAAATTTTTTAACTTCTTACTTTGTTCGGCATCTTTAAACAACATTGCAGTTTCAATGCCTTCCTTCTTTAACTCTGCTTCTATATTTCCACAAATAACATCTATCTTACTTAATATGCTTTCATCAAGTACCATTCCCTTGTGTTCACTTAGGATACTTCTAAGTTTGTTTGTTACTTTCTCAGAGTTAAAGGTTGAAAGTTCATTGTTCATTTTTATGCACAACCTGTGTTTCTCAAGAATTTAGCGGCTTTTTCTGGAGGCATTGGATTAATATAAAACCCGGTACCCCATTCGAATCCTGCAATATTTATGACTCTTGGTATTATCTCTATATGCCAATGGTAATACTCTGACTCATTTATATGAAAGGGAGTAGTATGTATAATATAATTATATGGTGGAAATTCTAAAGCAGATTCTAACCTGATAAGTGTATTCTTTAAGACATTTGCCAGTTCTTCTATTTCAAGCTTTTGTAAGTTTTCAAAGTGAGAATCATGTGTTCTGGGAAGAATCCATGTTTCAAAAGGAAATCTAGAGGCAAAAGGCGTAAAAGCAACGAAATTTTCTGCTAAAATGACTATTCTACTATCCGTGGCAATTTCTTGCTGTATCATATCACAAAAGAGGCATCTACCCCTGTATTTGTAAAATGTTTCAGCTCCTGCCATCTCATTTATGACCTGTTGGGGTACAATCGGTGTTACAATCAGTTGTGAATGCGAGTGTTCGAGCGATGCGCCTGCTGCAACGCCAACATTTTTAAATAGCAATCCATAGACAAACCTTTTGTCCTTTTTTAAGTCAATCAAACGGTCTCTATAGCACCATAAGACCTCTTCTACACTTCCGTTATCGAGCGCTGTTAAGGACAATACGTGTTTGGGGCTTTCGATTATGACTTCATGCGCTCCAATACCATTCATCATATCATATATACCTTCTCCACGCTTGTTTTGTTCCCCTTCTATCTGTAATGCAGGAAATTTGTTTGGTACAACCCTGACTCTCCAACCTCTTGTATTTGCCTTTGTTCCTTTTTCTCTATATGCCATGATTTCTGGTGGTGTTTTTGCTTCGTTACCCTCGCAAAAAGGGCAGAAGTTACTCTTAATAGGTTGGGGAGTAGATTTAAAATCTGTTGGTCTTGCAGATCTTTCTGAGGCGATAATTACCCAGCGTCCGGATACAGGTTCCTTTCTTAACTCAGGCATCTTTTTCCCCTAAGACCAACTGGATAGTTCCATAAGTTAATTATGGCAGTCATAAATACTTAAGCCATTATAACCAATTGAGATAAAGTTTTGACCTTTAAAATTGGCAGAAAAATTCTATTGGAAATTGATGTCTTCAATAATTCTTGGTAAAGTTCTAAAAATACTATTGTAAAGATGATAACATCTAAAAAGCAGATAAACAATTGAAAAAGATGGAAAGGTCTTAGGAAAAAACGGAAATATTTTTCATTTTTAGAAGTGAAAAAAAGAAATACTATATTAAAATATGGAATTGTTGATTTGTATTAACTCATGGTAAGATACATTGATTTCAAAGGATAGAAAATCCTTTTAGGAAAACCAAAGCGGTTGTTAAGAATTCGATAACGATGAGGACGAAAGAAAACAGAACAAATGTAGTAAAAAACAATGTGAGCCTTTTAACAGATCACGATATATACCTCTTTAAAGAGGGAAGTCATTTTAAGCTTTACGATAAACTCGGCTCACATGTTATGACGATTAATGGAGAAGAAGGTGTTTATTTTGCCGTATGGGCCCCGGGTGCAGAAGAGGTCTCGGTTATGGGAGATTTTAACGGATGGAACCGAGAATCCCATCCTCTGAAGGTGAGGGAGGATGAATCTGGTGTATGGGAGGGATTTATTCATGGTATTAAAAAGGGAGACATTTATAAATATCACATATTCTCCAGGTACAATAACTACAGGGTTGATAAAGGGGATCCATATGTTTTTTATTGGGAATTACCTCCCAAAACTGCTTCTATAGTATGGGGCCTGGATTATGAATGGAATGATAATGAGTGGATGGTAAACAGACATAAATTCAATTCCTTAAATGCTCCTATTTCTGTATACGAAGTTCACCTAGGTTCGTGGAGAAGAGTACCTGAAGAGGGGGATAGATTTCTTACTTATAGAGAAATAGCCCATCATCTTGCAAATTATGTAAAGGAGCTGGGTTTTACACATGTTGAATTGCTACCGATTACGGAGCATCCGTTTTATGGCTCCTGGGGGTATCAGACTGTAGGATACTTTGCGCCTACAAGCAGGTATGGAACTCCTCAGGATTTCATGTACTTGGTTGATTATCTTCATCAAAATGGGATTGGCGTTATACTTGACTGGGTGCCTTCGCACTTCCCGTCTGATGAGCATGGACTTGCCTTTTTTGACGGTACATACCTTTATGAACATGCAGATCCCAAGAAGGGATTTCATCCTGAATGGAATAGCTATATTTTTAACTATAGCAGAAACGAGGTTAGATCCTTTCTTATCAGTAGTGCCCTCTTCTGGCTTGATAAATACCATATTGATGGTATCAGGGTAGACGCAGTGGCATCTATGCTCTATCTTGACTATGCGAGAAAAGAAGGAGAATGGATACCTAACAAATATGGGGGGAATGAAGATTTAGATGCCATAGTCTTCATAAAAAAACTAAACGAAGCTGTTTACAGTGCTTATCCTGATGTTCAAACCATAGCTGAAGAGTCAACTGCATGGCCTATGGTATCAAGGCCTACACATGTCGGAGGCCTTGGCTTTGGTATGAAATGGAATATGGGATGGATGAATGATACATTGGAATATATCTCAAAAGAACCTATTTACAGAAGATATCATCACAATCAGCTTACCTTCAGTATATGGTATGCATTTTCAGAAAATTTTGTTCTCCCTCTTTCACATGATGAAGTGGTTCATGGGAAAGGTGCTCTTATTGGGAAGATGCCTGGAGATGAGTGGCAAAGATCGGCAAATCTCAGACTGTTATTTGGATATATGTATGGTCATCCGGGGAAGAAGCTTCTATTTATGGGAGGAGAATTTGGTCAGTGCAAAGAGTGGAATCATGATGAAAGTTTAGAATGGCAGGTTCTTCAATATCCTCGTCATCAAGGAGTACAGAAATGGATCAAAGACTTAAACTACTTTTATAAGACTGAACCAGTAATGTATGAATTGGATTTCTCAATTGATGGCTTTGAGTGGATAGACTCTCACGACTGGGAACAGAGCATCATAAGTTTTATAAGAAAGGGTAAAAATACCGATGAAATAATTCTTGTTGTGTTTAACTTCACCTCTATTCCGAGATATAATTACAGGGTAGGAATCCCACATGGAGGTTTCTGGAGAGAGGTCTTAAACAGCGATGCGGAGATATATGGAGGAAGCGGTTGTGGGAATTTTAGAGGTGTTGAAACCACCACAATACCAGCGCAAGGAAGACACAACTCTCTTTCTCTAACTTTGCCACCCCTCGGTGTTTTATTCTTCAAAGGTTAGATATGGATAAATATATTTGCATTCATGGACACTTTTACCAGCCGCCAAGGGAAAATCCCTGGATTGAAGAGGTTGAATTTCAAGATGCAGCTTACCCCTACCATGATTGGAACGAAAAAATAACAGCAGAGTGTTATGCTCCAAATACAGCTTCACGTATACTTGATGCGGATGGGAGGATAATTGAAATAATGAACGCCTATTCAAAGATTAGCTTTGACTTTGGTCCTACCCTTCTGTCCTGGCTGGAAAGGCAAAAACCAGATGTCTATCAGGCAATTCTTGAAGCAGACAGATTAAGTATGGAGGGATTCTCTGGACATGGTTCTGCCATAGCTCAGGCATATAACCATATGATAATGCCACTTGCAAACTGGCGGGACAAATACACTCAGGTAATATGGGGAATAAAGGATTTTCAGAAGAGATTTAATAGATTTCCAGAAGGGATGTGGCTCCCAGAAATGGCCGTGGATATAGAGACCCTTGAAGTGTTGGCAAATCTTGGAATTAAATTTACCATTCTTTCACCGAGACAGGCAAAGAGGATAAGTAAAATAGGAGAAGATGGAAAGTGGCATGATGTAAGTGAAGAAAAAATAGATCCCACAATGACTTATCTTTGTATACTACCATCTGGAAGGACTATAAAGCTTTTTTTCTACGATGGCCTAATTTCTCGGGATGTGTCCTTCGGAGGACTGTTGAATAATGGAAAAGCCTTTGCTAAAAAGTTACTTTCTGCATTTAATGACCAGCGAAATAGGTCTCAGATTGTCCATATTGCGACTGATGGAGAGACTTTTGGTCATCATCACCGTCATGGAGATATGGCACTTTCATACTGTCTGCATTACATCGAGGCCAAAGAACTTGCAAAGATAACCAACTACGGTGAGTATCTTGAGAAACACCCACCAACTTATGTAGTTGAAATCTTTGAGAACTCGTCCTGGAGCTGTGCCCACGGGGTAGAAAGGTGGAAAGATAATTGTGGATGTAACTCAGGAAAACACCCTAAGTGGACTCAAGCCTGGAGAAAACCTTTAAGGAAGGCTATGGACGTATTGAGAGATAGACTCATCCCTATCTATGAAAGCGAAGCATCAAGATATTTTAAGAGCCCATGGGATGTAAGGAACGATTATATTGAGGTTATGCTTGACAGATCACGCGAGAATGTAGATGGCTTTTTAAAAAAATATGCTACTAAAGGACTTTCAAAGTTAGAGAAGATAAAGGCCTTAAAACTCCTTGAGATACAGAGAAATGCCATGTTAATGTACACGAGCTGTGGATGGTTCTTTGATGATGTTTCAGGCATTGAGACCATACAGGTAATGCAGTATGCATCAAAAGCCATTCAACAAGTAGAAGAATTACAGGGTTCGTCTCTTGATTCAGAATATTTGAAATTTTTAAAAGAAGCGCCGAGTAATGTATTTGAAAATGCTATGAAAGTTTACGAGGTGTTTGTAAAACCTGCCAGGAGTGACCTCCTCCGAATAGGAGCTCACTATAGCATATCATCTATCTTTGAGGAATGTCCGGAGGAAGACATAAAAACATTTCACTATACTGTAAAGAGTGAATTTTGTGACAAAATAGAGGCTGGGAAGCTAAAGCTTACTGTAGGAAAGGTGAATATTACCTCAGATATAACGTGGGAAGAAAAAACAATTAGCTTTGCAGTACTCCATCTTGGAGATCATAATATAAATGGTGGTGTTAAAGAATTTGCAGGAGACGAAGACTTTTCTACTACGCGAGATGAGATAAGGGGGGTATTTGAAAAAGGTGATATCCCTGAGTTGATAAGGCTTATGGATAAGCACTTTGGAGGCAACATCTATTCTGTTTGTCATCTCTTTAAAGATGAACAAAGAAAGGTCTTAAACCTGATACTTCAATCAAGATATGAAGATGTTGAAATCTCTTACCGTCAGATATACGAGAACAACTACGCTATAATGAATTATTTTCATAGTTTGCATATGCCTCTTCCAAGACCTTTTTCTGCATCGGCTGAATATATACTGAATACGGACATAAGAAAAATTTTCGAGGAAAAGGATTTAGATATAGAAAAGCTTAAGAAATTGATAGATGAAACCAAAAAATGGTCTATTAAGATTGATACAACCACGATTGGATTTGTCGCAAGCTCATGGTTAAATTCACTCGTGGAAAGACTGTATGAGCAACCAGAAGATTTACAACTCTTTGAAAAAGTTGACAATACCTTGGAGATATTAAGGCCACTATCTTTATCAATGGATTTCTGGAAGCCCCAGAATATACATTTCTTAATCGGGAAGAATTTTTACACCACGATGAAGGAAAAAGCATCAAAAGGGGATGTTTTTGCTGAAAGGTGGGTGGGGGTATTTCGCAAATTAGGTTATTACCTGAATATAAAGGTTTCGTGATAATTGATAAGGAGAAAATGTGGAACGAAGAGGAAGCGGGATACTTCTTCATATTACATCCCTACCGTCATCCTATGGTATAGGTGATCTTGGGCCAGGCGCTTACGGATTTGTTAATTTTCTCTCAGAAGCAGATCAAATCTACTGGCAGATACTTCCCTTAAACCGAACATGTACTGCCTACGGAAACTCTCCTTATAGTAGTTTTTCAGCCTTTGCCGGCAATCCTCTCTTGATAAGTCCTGAGCTAATGGTGGAAGATGGTATACTTTTGAAATCTGATATTGAGGAACATCCTACATTTCCAAAGGAAAGAGTTAATTATAGAGCCGTTACTAAATACAAAGATAAAATACTTGGTATAGCTTATGAAAGAAACAAAGAGAAGTTAACCGGAAACTACGAATTTGAAAGATTTTGCAGCGAAAATTCATATTGGCTCAATGATTATGGCTTATTCGTTTCTATAAAGAGACAGTTTAAGGGAGTTGATTGGAGTAAATGGCCGGAAGATTTAAAGGATAGGAAGGAAGGCGTGATAAAAGAATGGGAAGAAAGATTAAGGGAAATGATATTAATGGAGAAATATTTCCAGTATATATTTTTCAAGCAGTGGTACTCGCTTAAGAATTATTGTAAGAGTAAAAATTTGCAAATAATCGGTGATGTTCCAATTTATGTGAATTATGATAGCTCGGATGTATGGGCAAATCCTGAAGTTTTTAAATTAGACGAAGAAGGAAGGCCTGTATTTGTTACAGGGGTACCGCCTGATTATTTCAGTTCCACAGGTCAGTTGTGGGGGCATCCAGTTTATGATTGGAATTTTCTTAAGGAAACTCAGTACTCATGGTGGATAATGCGGATAGAATACAATCTCAGACTCTTTGATATATTTAGGCTTGATCATTTCAGGGGGTTTGTTAGTTACTGGAAGATCCCGGTAAATGAAAAGAGAGCAATAAATGGAAGATGGGAAAAGTCGCCTGCTAAAGATTTCTTCAACACACTCTTTAAGCACTTTCCTCACCTTCCCATTATTGCCGAAGACCTTGGAGTTATTACTCCAGATGTGAAAGAAATTATGAATCTATTCGGATTTCCTGGTATGAGAGTGCTCATTTTTGCATTTGGAAAAAATCTTCCAACTAATACCAATGCTCCACACAACTATGTAAAAAACACTGTTGTTTACACAGGAACTCATGATAATAACACAATTAAAGGCTGGTTTAAAAAAGAATTGGATCATGAAGGTAGAAAGAGGCTTTCTGAATATATAGGACATAAAGTTTCAGAAAAGACGGTTCACTGGGAACTTATAAGGCTTGCTATGATGTCTGTTGCAAACATGGTAATCATACCGATGCAGGATATTCTTGGTCTTGGAGAAAGAGCGAGGATGAATCTACCAGCAAGTTCCAGGGGGAATTGGGAGTGGAGGGTAACACAAGATCAACTATCATCTACCATAGCACAAGGACTTTCGGAAACGACCAGGATTTATGGAAGGGTATAATTAAATTGAGCAATTATCATTTTTCTTTATTTTTGTTGAGCTACTAAATGAAGATAGCAGAAGCATCCTCTGAAATAGTTCCATATGCTAAAACCGGTGGCCTGGCTGACGTTGTGGGTACGCTACCCTTATACCTTGAAAAAGCTAAACAAGAAGTATCAATGTTTATACCACTTTATAAATCGGTAATAACATCAGGCTTTGATATCAAACTCATGGATGTGACTCTTGACATTCCAATTGGTGATGCCGTTCATACAGGATATTTATGGAAAGGAGTTCATCCTGACTCAAAAGATATCACGGTATATTTTATACAGCATGATGAATATTACCATAGAGACGCACTTTACGGAACGGAGTCTGGCGACTATCCAGACAACTCGGAACGTTTTATATTTTTTTCAAGGGCCGTAATAGAAGTCATTAAGAGACTAGAGCTGTCAATAGATGTACTTCATTGCCATGACTGGCAAACGGCCCTAATCCCCGTCTACCTAAAGACATTGTACTCCCACGATAAAAACCTTTCTTCCATAAAAACAGTTCTGACGATTCATAACCTTGCATATCAGGGATTATTTTGGCGCGAAGATATGAAACTTACTGGATTAGACAGGACGTTGTTTAACTGGAAACCCCTCGAACACTGGGGGAAAATCAACTTTCTGAAAGGTGGAATTGTATTTGCAGACATTGTTACAACCGTTTCAAAGAAATATGCGGAAGAGATCAGGACTGCTGAATTTGGATGCGGGCTTGAAATTATCCTCAAAGAACACGAGCACAAACTTTACGGAATAATTAATGGTGTTGACTATTCCGAATGGTCTCCTGAAAATGATAAATTCATATCTCACAAATACAATATCGAGAATCTACGCGGCAAGGCGATGTGCAAAAAACGCCTGCGAAAGGTACTCAGTCTTCCCCAGGCGAAAGCGCCGATGCTCGGCATGATTAGCCGCCTTACAGAACAAAAAGGAGTTGATCTTTTGATCGTAATTATGGATGACCTGATGAAAAGAGACCTTCAGCTTGCAATACTTGGTATCGGTGATGAAAAATACCATCAAATGCTCAGGGAAATTGCCCTTAAATATAAAAGAAAGCTCTCTTTAAACATAATGTTTGACAACCAACTTGCCCATCAGATAGAAGCAGGAGCGGATATATTTCTTATGCCTTCAAAGTATGAGCCATGCGGTTTGAGTCAGATGTATAGCTTAAGATATGGCACCATTCCCGTAGTACGTGAAACCGGAGGTCTTGCTGATACCATCATAGACGCAAATGACCTAAACCTAAAAAACGGTACAGCCACGGGATTTACACTTAAGGGCTATTTTGCAACGGAGTTCCTCTTTGCCATAGATCGGGCGTTGGAACTATATAAATCAAAGACAAAATGGAATGCACTGAGAAGAAATGCCATGAAACAAGATTGGTCTTGGAAAAGAAGTACGCGTGAATACGTTGAATTGTTTAAATCTGTCTTGGGGTAAAAATTGTCAACTTATTTACTGCGTTTATTATAATTCTTAGGCCTATCTGAATCATTTGCCTTGATATCTGAAACTGGAAAATTGGGTACAATACACTTTTGTATTACCGTGAATACTTTCTCTGCTATTACAATCGTACCTTTTCCGTCATCCTCTTTTGTATTTTCCGCTGAAATGGGTTTAAAAGTTCAAAGCCTGTGATAATGGTGTCATTATTTCTTATTAGTATTTTTATCGATCTTTTCAATCCTGAGTACACCAAAGAGAAAGAAATAGGCAAGGGCAAGTCCTACTACAAAACCAATCGCAGTTGAATGAAATGCAATAATTACGGCTGCAGTTAAGAGCATGACGAACATATCGCTTCGTGCCTTAATATCTCTTGACGTCATTGCAAGTTCTAAACCTGAGAAAGTTAGAAGAACACCAAGAACACTTAATGGATAAACAGATAATAACTTAATGGCGTAAGCCCCAAAGAAAAAACCAATAACCATTTTAATTATTCCAAGGAAGACTATACTTCCACCTGTCCTTGCCCCAAAGCCATACTGTGCCGCAAGTCCACCAGACCCATGGCACATTGGCATAGCACCAAACCAGCATCCAATGAGATTCATCAAGCCTACACTCGTTGCCATTTTCCTTGTATCTGCGCCTTTTTTGGGGAAAAGGTCCCAGGAAAGTGCACACACTGCAATTACTGAATTTAGTGTAGTTAGAGGTATTTGAGGTATTGCAGCCTTTAGTGTTCCACTTATAAAATCATCCTTACCTGGAATTACAAATTTTGGAATACTTAATTCATAACTTAACCCTTCCAGGACATTTGGTGAGCGCAAAAAGAGGAATACAAAACCTATTGCAAATACTACAAGGGCACCGGGGAATCTCTTACTGAAAAACAGAAACAAGACAAGTAAACCACAAAATGCTCCTACTGCTATACTATCAAGACCAAAGATTGTGTTGGTATCAGTGACCATCTTGACGCCATTAATGATAAGCAATAAGCCAAGACCCAATTGTAAGCCTCTTATGACGCTAAGGGGAATATGTTTATTTAGAAAACCTATGAGATTCGTTATACCCAAAAGAAATACGACTGCACTCGTAACAATTCCAGCAGTTAGTATTTGATTAACCGTAAGTCCCTCATTAATTGCAATTGTACCAATCGCCTTCATTGGTTGGACAGCCAAAGGAATACCAAATATAATACCCGTAATAAGATTAAAAAAACCGGCGAAGAATAAGGCACTACCAGCATTAAGACCACAGACTGTAACCATTCCAACCAGTATTGGGATAAACGTCCCCATGTCACCTAATGATCCTGCTAGTTCGTGTCGGTTAAAGCGTAATCCTTTGATATTATTTAATATGTCCCTACCCAGCATTGTTATTCTTTCTGTGATCACTCAACAAAAAAACCATCGTTTCTTCTTTTATGAGATAGAACGATGGTTTTAAAAAAACGCATTACTATCTCCTTTCCAAAATGGGAGGTGTAAAGGTTTCCCTCTATACCCTATCGGTTATTTACCAATCGTATTATACAACAGGTTAAATAACTCGGAGATAAAAAGTTTAATTCAATTTCTAATTTATATTGAAAATTTCTTAAACAACTTTAATCATTCGTGACCATTTAATTTTTCGACCTTAATTGCACACGACTTGTATTCAGGAATCTTGCATATCGGGTCAAGTGCATCGTTCGTCAGGAGATTTGTCAGGGCATCCCGGTTATGGAACGCAAGGAAGGTAATACCCGGCTGCACTCTATCTGTTATGTGTACCTTTACCTCTATCTTGCCTCTTCTTGAACTGGCAAGAACCTTTTCGCTATCCTTTATGTTAAATCTCCTGGCATCAAACGGGTTTAACTCCAGTGATTCTTCAGGCCATTTATTGAATATAGTACTGGCTCTTCTAGTCATAGAACCGTTATTATAATGCTGTCTGCGACGGCCGGTTGAAAGGATTAATGGGTACTTATCATCAGGTACTTCAGCCGAAGCAATGTGATCATGGAAATTAAACTTGGCTTTTCCATTCGGCCTGTTGAATTTTTCAGTGTACATAATTGCAGTACCGGGATGGTCTATATCAGGGCATGGCCATTGGATTCCATCAGGCTCAAGTTTTTCATGGTTAACTCCTGCAAACATAGGAGCAAGGCTTGCAAGCTCATCCCATATTTCCGATGGTGAAGAATAATTCATATTTTTTATCCCAAAGGCATTTGCTACAAGGCATATTATTTCCCAGTCTGCCTTGCCTCCCAATGGTTCTATTGCCTTTCTAATAAGTTGAATCCTCCTTTCGCCATTAGTGAAGGTGCCATCTTTTTCTGCATGGCTTGAGCCGGGAAGTATTACGTCAGCAAACTCTGAGGTTTCTGTTGGTAGTATATCCTGTACTACAAGGAATTCTAGTTTCTTGAGGCCGCTTTTTACGAAGTTGACATTGGCATTCGTCATTGCAGGGTCTTCACCGAAGATATAGTAGGCCTTTAACTTTCCTTTATTCATTTCAACGTCCATCTCCGTGCACGTTAAACCTTTCTTACCATCCAGTTTAACTTCCCAGGCCTTTTCAAATTTTGCCTGCGCCTTTTTATCTCCAACCGCCTGATACCCTACGTATACGTTAGGCAATGCCCCCATATCACATGCCCCCTGAACATTGTTCTGACCACGTGTAGGATTTATGCCAACATGAGGTCTTCCAAGATTACCTGTAACTGTAGCGAGGTTTGCAAGAGACATAACGTTATATGTACCTGTTGTATGCTCTGTCATGCCAAGACTGTAGATTATCATTGCCTTATCTGTTTTCGCATATAGTCTGGCGGCATCAATAATCCTGTCTTTTGCTACTCCTGTTATGCCTGAAACATATTCTGGTGTGTATTTCTCAACACCTTTCTTAAGTTCATTGAAACCTTCAGTACGTTTCTTAATAAATTCTTTGTCTTCAAGTCCTTCGCTTATTATTACGTTTATGATTCCATTCAGCAGTGCGATGTTTGTACCGGGTATCAGATTCAGCCATGTGTCTGCCCTGTCTACAAGTTGAGTTCTTCGCGGATCACCAACGATTAATTTTGCTCCATTATTAAGTGCATCTTTTATTTTAAGTCCAACAATAGGATGGGCTTCATATGGATTAGCACCGATTATAAATAATAATTCAGCATCAGGGATCTGGCCAAATGAATTGGTTGCAGCACCACTGCCATAACACGCTGCAAGCCCTGAGACGCTTGCACTGTGGCATACCCTTGCACAGTTATCAACGTTATTAGTACCCATCATTCGCCCCATTTTCTGGAATATATAATTTTCTTCATTTGTACATCTTGATGAAGATAGAAATCCCAGACTGTCCGGACCATACTTATCCTTAATCTCTTTAAACTTTGTAGCAACGAGGGTTATAGCCTCGTCCCAGCTAGCTTCTTCTAACTTTCCATTCCTTCTTATAAGTGGTGTAGTCAACCTATCCTTGTGATGGATATGCTCGTATCCAAACCGACCTTTTACACAGAGACTTCCTTTATTATTTACCGGAGCGTCAAAGCACTCTGAAATAGAAACGATCTTTTTGTCTTTTACATTAAAATAGTAATTACATCCTGTTCCACAATAAGTACAAGTGGTTCTAACCTTTTCAAATTGCCAGGATCTTCCTTTGTTTTTAGCAGATAATTCTTGTAATGATCCAACCGGGCATGCATCTATACATTGGCCGCATAGTTCACAATCGCCTTCTTTAGAAATATTAGTCTTGTTTGGAGTTCCTAATGCCGTAAACCCGTTAGCCTTAAATCCGAGTGCATATGATCCCTGGAGCTCAGCGCAGGTACGTGAGCACCTGGTACACATAATACACTTGTCGCGATCCCACTCTATCACTCCATTATTGGGCAGCTCCTCGAATTTCCGAATAGTTTGCTGGCTCCATTCTGCATGTACATCAAATTGGTAGGCGTAATTCTGGAGCTTACAATTCCCTGTCTTTTCACAGGTCATACAATCATTTGGGTGGTTGGCAAGTAATAACCTCAGATTGTTTCTTCGAAGTTCTGTGATATTATCGCTTTCCGTTATAACACTCATACCATCCCAGACGGGTGTATTACATGCCGTTACAGGCCCTAAATTCCCATCAACTTCAACAACACACATCTTGCACTGTCCAAAAGGTTTTAGGAGATCCCAATGGCATAAATAAGGAACATGGATATTGTTTTTCTTGGTAACCTGAATTATCGTTTCGCCTTCAGAGGCTTCATACTCTTTGTGATTAATTTGTAACTTTATTTTCTTCAATTTGTCCTCCCAATCAGAACGTCTAGCAGGTAAACATTATAAAAATCGGATTTTTTAAGCTTGTTACTCTAATCGATTTAAAAAAACCATTCGTTTAGTTGGAGATGTAAAGAGGAGCTATGGATTCAAGACGTGTAAGATTGTGTCATGGGAATATATATCTTTTGTGGGCTTGTTTAAAACATTTACTTGGTGCCAGCAGTAACGGCAACCTTTTTCACTATATATGTTAACGCATAAGTTTTACATGCCTCAACGCAAGCCATGTCGTCATACCCTCTACAATCGTCACAGTTAATCGCAACTTCCATCTCTGTTTCTTTTGTTATTGCCTTAAAAGGACAAGCATCAATGCATGCCCAACAACCAGTACATTTCTCCTGGCTTATGACTACATTACCATCCTCATATTTAGTAATTGCTTCGTACTCACAGGATTCTATACATTTAGGTTTGGCACAGTTTTGACAAACTGTGGCGTGTGGTTTATCCTTTCTGAAGTTTATGTTGATTCTGGGAACCGGTGCAGGCGTTTCTAAAGGAGACAAATATAAATCCTGTGCCTGTGAATGCCTAATAGAGCATTCAACCATACACCGTTTACAGGTAACACAGTTTTTGCTTGAGAATTTCTTTTTTAACATGTCTAAACCACTTTCAACAAATCTTTTCTATTAGGTTATTGATAATTTATTATAATGACAATACCCTATTCTAATAAAATCTCATAAATGTTCAACAATATTTTTAACATTAAGTGTATTGCTATATAGTGGTAAATTACAGCTAATGCGATTGATTGATAAATAATTTGATATACTACAAAATGCCATCGATTGTGGCTAACTTCAGTTGGGCTACATCCCCTTCCATTGGCCACAATCTTATCACATTGAATTTCTAATAATAGCTAAGACAATATTTGGCAAAAATAGATCAAGGTGCGTTTCCAACGCACCTGTAAAGGTTTTGAAAATAGTCAATTTTCTGTCAACTATTGTTGAACAGATGTTGGAATAAAACAGACAACTCTTAGTTCTTATAGTGTAAAGGCTTAAGAAAATAATCTAGTTTTTTTGCAATTTTATTTTTTCTAGTAAACATTTTTTTCTGAATATATTTTTCGTTACCTTTACCCAATCACTAAGAAACCAAATCCTAACTTGTGTATTACTCATAACTTAGAATAATATTAAAACAATAATGCATTGTGGCATGAAAATTGTACTATACTAGTCAGTTATTTATTTTTTTTAATTATAAGCCTAACTATATAGACGTCTTGCATAATAAATTTTTTGGTTTTTTTATGGACAAATCATTTTAGTTCCTGTGTAAAAATACAGGGTTAATTTTCTTGACCATGGTATCCAAAGTTTGAAAGGAAGAGTTATGTCAGACCTTTTAAAAAGGACTGAAAGACGATTTGATAAAAGATTTGAGAGTCCGCTACAAATAACGTTACTTGACCATAAAGTTAATTCAGGGAATATTAGTCCTGGTGGTGTTTATTTTGAGGTGGTAACGGATAATATCGTCCCATTTTCACTAGGGAGGACTGTAGAGTTTGAAATATTGGCGAAATCTTTTACACCTGTGAGCCCTAGTAAAACGATCAGACTTACGGGGAGTGGGAAAATTATTAGGAATAATAAAACAAGTAACGAAAAATATGGCATAGCCTTGACATTTAGTGAAAAACTTGAAATTATATTTGATAAACGTGGCATAGTTAATCTCAGGTGTAAAAGGGATGAAAGACGATTTGATAAAAGATTAGAGCGCCCACTACAAATCACGTTACTTGACCATAAAGTTAATACAGGGAATATTAGTCCTGGTGGTGTTTATTTTGAGGTGATAACGGATAATATCGAGCTATTTTCACTAGGGAGAACTGTAGAGTTTGAAATATTGGCAAAAACTTATACACCTGTGAGCCCCAGCGGAACGATCAGGCTAAAGGGGAGTGGGAAAATTATTAGGAATAATAAAACAGGTAACAAAAAATATGGCATAGCCTTGAGATTTAGTGAAAAACTTGAAATTTTATTTGATAATTGATTCAGACCATAATTATATCTAAGCATATCTATGATGTGCCGTATGAAAGAGCGGCGATACCTACCATAGAGTCGGCAATAAAGGTAAAGCATTTAATTATTATTGGAGAGATAGGAACATTTGTAGTTAAATAATTAGGGCTCTATTTACCTTGCACACTAAATTTTTGGTAACATTCGCAGTCATCTAAATTTTTAAAAGGACAGAATTTTCTTATTATTTCATCGCGAAATCCATATCTGTAGGGAAATCTATGCGAATACGCAGAATGTACTATTCTACTTAACTCCTCTTTGCCTAATCCTATTCTATTTTTCTTATTCCACAACAAGAGAAGGCCTTCTGTTTTTTCCTTGCTAAAACCACTTAAGCGAAATTGAGAAGCCAGTCTTATGGCACAATTATTCCTGTATCCGGCGTTAATGTGACTGTTCCATATATTGACCATTGCAGGGCAAAGAACCTTTTCTGGATCATCATCCTTTAATGAAAAGTGATACTCAAATTCCTTCCTTATGCTTCTTCTAGCAAGGTATCGGGCATTCTTATAACACTTTACAGCATAAGGATTATCTTCAATAAACTTTACGTTTGAAATTAAACCTGTTTCATCCACATAACGAAGTTGACGTGGAGTCCTTGCAAGTGATAATACATCTTTGGGGGCAAGTCGATTGAAGTCTTCTAATAATATTTGAATCTTATACAGGTGTGATTTTTTGTTTATAGTATTAGGAAGTCTTAATAATCGCACTTTATCCTTAATCGTCATATCAAAAGCAGAAATGTCATCTAATTTAAGCTGCTTAATAAGATTGTGCCTCATCTTTGAAAAGATAAGGTGAAGATATTTTGAGGGCATAACTTTTCCAAATATCCTTATGTCCAGCATTATATGAAAACCTTTGTAACCACTAAAGTAAACCAACAATCCTTCCTTCTGGACACACCACTTCTCAGTTAAGAAACTAACCGTTTTCCTTGTTACTTCAGATGCCAAATCCAAATGTGGTGAGTCTATATCCATAGGGAAAAACGTAGTACATATCTTGCCTTCGTAACCACTAACAGATGGATGGCCACTAACGATGTTCTCTTTCATACATCTCAAGATATCCTGAGAATATTGAAAGAAGGTAGAGTAACATTCAAAGTGTTTGTACTTTTTCATTAATCCTGGAATCTCGTGGATCGGTACTACGTTATTACGAAAACCAGGCTGGTATTGCGCCGCAAAATCAACTAAATTGTATTTACCCATATTAAACTGCCTTTATCATAACCGTGGTATGTTTTTTAACAATACTATTAATTCAAACTCAAATTGAATAATTTATGATTAATAAGGAAAAGTATTGATTGAAAAAGTCATTTTAGTTATAAGATAAAAACTATTAAATCATACACGAATTTGAAAGGAGGTTTAAGATGAAAATGATCAGATTGCTGATTTTTGGTCTTCTGTTATTTTGCTGTTCAACTGTTTTTGCTCAAAAAGGTGATGTTTTCGTCAGATTAAAGCACAGTCTACCAAATATTTTGAAGGTAACAAACGTAAGAGTATATTCAGACAGTCCAACATCTGCGAAAATAAGTGTTTGGATAAACGTTAAGAATGGGAAAATAGTAAGCGTAAGTCGTGGAGGTGGTGATTGGATAATTACATTACGTACACGTGGTAAAGTATCTACATACGTCGTTTCCGAGAAATCTTTTAAGATAGCTGGTGAAGAATCTAAGGCTGTAAAGATAAGGGCCTTGCATTTTACAGAAAGCAGTTAAACTTTTAATAAACTGTCGACAAATTTTCAATTTTGTGAAATTGCATAGTATTAAAGTAAGTACATATGCAGGATACAAAGCGGATGAAAGACCGCTCAATTTTATCTTTGAGGGCAAGAGGCATAAAATCAAGGATATAATAGACCGAGCCTGCGAAGAAAACATTAGTGGTGGGTTAAGAATGAGATACACTGTAAAGACAGATGAAGGATTAACGTTTAAGCTTTGCTACGACGAAAACCAAGATCAATGGTTTTTGGAAGAGTAATTTAACAAAATTAATGTTGCAGAGGTTTAATCTTTCTTTTGATCCCTTAATGACTCGATGACCTCGTCAACAATTCCATACTCCTTGGCTTCTTGTGCAGACATATAGAAATCTCTATCAAAATCTTTTTCTATCTTATCCATTGGCTGTCCACTGTGTTTTGCCAGTATTTCATTAAGGCATCTTTTCATATACATTATCTCTTCTGCCTGGATGCTTATGTCTGTTGCTGTACCCCTTGTACCACCCCATGGTTGATGTAACATTATTCTTGTATGAGGCAAGCCATATCTCTTACCCTTCGTGCCCGAGGCTATAAGCACAGCAGCCATGCTAAATGCCTGACCAACACAAAAGGTAGCAACATCGCACTGAACAAATTGCATTGTGTCATAGATCGCAAGGCCTGCCGTAATTGAGCCACCAGGAGAGTTTATATAGATATTAATGTCCTGATTCTTATTTTCGTTTTGCAGAAATAACATTTGAGCTATTACCAGGTTCGAGACGGTATCTTCTATTGGGGTACCAATGAATATTATTCGATCTTTTAGTAACCTGGAGAATATATCATAATGTCTTTCCCCATAGCCCGTTTTTTCTATCACAGAGGGGACAAAAACATTTCCATATATCTTGTTCGGCATATCATAAAATTTTCTATATGAATAGTCATTCAGATTAAAATCCTTAGTCACTAGATTTCTCCCTTATTAAGTTATTTATTTCTTTTTCTGATTAGGTTCTTTTGTAACTGCCTCTTTTATCAGGAAGTCTACTGTCTTGCTTTCCTTCATCTGGTATCTCAAATTTGGAATATTACCTATCTTCTCAAGCTGGTTACGCATCTTGGAAGGTTCAGTACCGTACATATTGGCTAACGTATTAATCCTTTGATTAACTTCTGCTTCTGTTACGAATATTTTTTCTTTTTCAGCTATGCGTTCGAGAATAAGAGACAACTTGAAATCTTTAATAACAGACTCTTCGGAAGCATTCTTTAGATTTCCCATATCCTTTTCTATTTCTTCCAACGGTGTTCCTCTGTTTAAAAGCTCAATTTGGTGACGATGAAGTCTCTTATTTATCTGGCTTTCAATCACATCTTTAGGCAGGTCAAAATTAGCCATTTCTAAGAGATTTTTGTAAATTTGCTCCCGCATGTCATTATCTACCATTCTTTTCTTCTCTGCTTCTAATTTCTTTGACACAAATTCACTTAATTCAGCGAGTGAATCATAACCCATTTGCTTTGCCATTTCATCATCTATCTCAGGACTGACAGGTCTTTTGATTTCTTTTACAGATATTTCTAACTTTGCAGATTTATTCCGGTACTGTTCAACAGAAAAATTATCCCCTAATTCTACATCTATAGAACACTTTCCTCCTGACTTTGTGCCTAAAAGATTTGATTTCAAATCAGGTACATTTATATCCGCAACGGTGGAGCCTGAGACCATAACTTCCAAATCCTCATCCTCGAAAACAATCTTTCTACCAACTTTGACCTTACAGTCACAAATAATATAATCATCGTCTTCTACTTTTCCATCCTTCACGATAGTTAGCTGTGTTTTCTGCCCACTTATAGTTTTCAAAGCGGCCTTTATGTCCTTGTCCGTGACTGACACGGATTCCTTCTTTAGCTGCAGCCCCTTGTATTCTCCTATCTCAAACGTTGGTAAAACCTCCATTGTAACTTCGAAGTTAAGGGGTTTACCCAATTCCATATTAACATCACTGATTTCCGGCTCACCTACGGGAGATAATTTGTTTTTTTCAACTGCTTCTTCATACGTACTGCTAACTAACTTTTGTTTTACATCTTCCATGAGTCTTTCGCCAAACTTTTTTTCTACAAGACTCCTGGGAGCTTTGCCTTTCCTGAAACCCGGCAAATCGGCCATCTTGCATAATTCCTTTAGTTGTTCTTGCCACTCATCATCTATTTTCTCTTTCGGTATCTCAACCTTAAGCAATTTCTTACAAGGACCTATTTCTTCAATTTCTACTTTCATTTTGTTGTTAAGACAAAAATGTGAAAAATATTTGTTTGGTTTTTAAACTAAGTTGTCCTATAAAAGCGGGTGATGGGGTTCGAACCCACGACATTCACGTTGGCAACGTGACGCTCTACCACTGAGCTACACCCGCTAAAATATCTCAGGGTTTCTACCCACCTACGCATAGAGCCATCCGCCTAAGGCGGATATGCTTCGGCGGGTTTCGCCCGACGAAGAGTGCGGAGACGCCATGGACTTTCGCCCGTGCGGCTTCACAATTACCTGCCCTGGTGACTCGTTCAAGCATGTACAAACGAACAGATACCATTTTATTATAATTATCTGACATAGGATTACAACATATTTTTATTTGGTGCGAGGGAGGAGAGTCGAACTCCTATGGTATATACCACTAGATCCTAAGTCTAGCGCGTCTGCCAGTTCCGCCACCCTCGCTGAAAATATTCTTGAAGAAATATACCTTTTTACGGTCATAGGAGATTTAAAAATTCCAAACTGCCGATTAAGGTTATGTTAAATAAGCTTTTACCAATTATTTAGTTTAGTTTCAAGTAATATATTTAATAAAAAAGATTAAAAATAATAGATTACTAAACTGTCCGATTATATCCACCCGGAAGAACTTTTTGTACAAGTAGACCTCTAATTAATGTAAATATTTCTACTCATAATTTTTTCTACGGTCTTCATATCTGCCTTGAACGGAATTTCCGGAAGTAAAGGTAAGAGTAATTGATGGCGACGAGAAAACGGAGTGTCCTTCAGTTTTAAATTGTAAGAAATAACCATTAAGGTTTCAAGATTTACAACGTCCTGGATGTTATACGCCAGTAAAGTTTCTAATGCCTTTTGATTCTTATTTTTTTTGAAATCGTTCCATAACAAAACTGCGAAATAACCGTTAATGCCGTCTAATTCATTTCTATCAACTCCTAACTGCCTTTCACATCCTTTTAAACCGCCTGTATAACCAAGACTCTTTAAAACATATCTCAAATCAATATGGGCATGGTTCATCTTGATTTTTAGATGGTTCTCAATAAACGGTATATCAAAACATTTACCATTGTAAGTAACGATGACCTTATATTCTTTAATATCTTTCTTAAAGTCTTCAAGATTATCACCTTTTACATAATGGAATATAGATTTTCCGTCATAAAGGGCAATCGTTGTAATGTAGTTTCCTGAGCTACTTAACCCGGTTGTTTCGATATCTAAATATGCGGTTGAATGACGAAAATCAGGAAACAACCGCCAATGTTGATTGGACGGCAATAGTTCGGTAAAGTAACCGGGATTATTGTTTCCAAGATGTTTGAAAGATTGTTTTATGTGATCTGTCAAAGATTTTATATCGTTTTGTGATAATGAAATTGGATCTGTTGTACTAGCTCAATAATTCGGTAACTCTTTGAAGTTTATCAAAAGGTGTTTCATAGTTTAAACCACCATGTCTTCTTA
>VSDH01000066.1 GCA_008636105.1 Candidatus Scalindua sediminis
CGGTCCTCAAATCTATCCCCCGTAAAGGCATCTGAGATTAGGGCGATATCAATATCACTTTCATGATGCACCACTCCCTTTGCACTGGAACCAAAGATTACGGCCTCACTTATCTTAATACCATTCTTTTCCAACTCTTCAATATACATTTTAACTATTTTTATGACTGAATCTTCTGTGACAGCCATTCTTTAAACTCCTTTTTCAAAGAGATGGTTTGCGACCTTCCAGTCATCTTCAGAAGATTCAAGCCAGAACAAAACAGCTCTCTTCTTATCCACAAGGTTCTCCAGAATTATTGTCACAAACAAAAATGTATATGAACATTCTTACTCATACATATAAGTAATGATAATGTCGATATGTATATATTAACAGGCTGTTCAAGAATAGAGTAAATACGAGATTCTTCGCTGCCCCTTCGTTTTACTCAGGGCTTCGGCTCAGAATGACAAAAAGGCGTTTGTTTCTATTCTCGAACTGCATATTAGAATGTGGTAAAAGTGAATTGTAATAATGTTTTACCGCCTCCCCAATAATTTCTAAGTTTCTCATAACAGCATCAAATGTCTTGCGATCATTGAAAAATTCACTCTTCGTAGTATTTGTATATTCCAATATTCTGGTTATGCTTTTATGTATATCCTTTAC
>VSDH01000011.1 GCA_008636105.1 Candidatus Scalindua sediminis
TACCCGCCAGGGCGGACGAGGACGCCTTCCGAAAGGAAGGAGAGAGAAACCTTGCTTTCTCCCGCAAAGCGGGACTTAACGGCAAGAAAGCGCAGGGGCTATGGGGGGCGGATTTTTTACGGTTTTTTACAACAGTTGAATTGCCCCCCACAGCTTGCTACCAGAAGTAGGCCATCGTGCCGATACGGTGCCCTTTAGGGGGCGCAAGCTAGCAGTGGGGGCGTGCTTTTTGGTTGGATAATTTGATTTGTTTCTGAAAGACGTATCTATTGTTGTGAAATAAAACCTAGATTGAGCGATTTTTGTAGCCGCCCCCATTCCTAGCTTACACAAGGAAGCTATGGGGGCGTGACTTTCGTTAAATTGTCATAAATCCATCAGGTGAGGAGAAACGCAGATAAAAGTTCGCCAAGGCGAATCTGCCTCAGGCACGACCTGCGACTACAGTAACATACAATATTAAATCACTCAATCTAGGTAAAAATAGTTTCTGGTTCAGGTTCGTTTTTAAGGTTCTTCATTTCCGGATTTTTTTCCATTAAATTGATGAATGCTATTGCAAGCTTTGGATCAAACTGAGACCCTGCCCCCTTTTCAAGCTCCTGACAGGCCACTTTGTGTGACAGACCTTTTCTGTAAATTCTATCAGATGTCATTGCATCGTACGCGTCAGCAACTGCAATGATCCTGGCGATAAGATGAGTTTCCTCACCCCTTAAACCATCAGGATACCCCTTGCCGTCGTAACGCTCGTGGTGATTCCTTACACCCGGCATCAAGACGTGCAGGCGTGTCATAGGTTCCAGGATTTCACTGCCTTTAACAGCATGTGAATGTATTATTTCGGTTTCTTCATCTGTTAAACGATATGGGTTATTTAAAACCTCCTCCTTTATTCCAATCTTTCCAATATCATGAATGGTAGCCGAAAGTTCTATAAATTCTAGTTCTCCCTCTGATAGCCCTAACTCTTTTCCGATTCCGACGCTGAAGCTTGCCACGCGCCGTGAATGTCCATGGGTATATGTGTCTCTAGCATCGAGTGCCGCTGCAATCGATTTGATGTAATCAAGAAAGATGTCGTGAATCTCGCTGTAAAGTCTATGGTTTTCAATTGCAACAGCTATTTGATGGGTGAACGATGAGATAAGCCTTAGTTCCTCAGATGTAAATTCTGAGAAGGGGGAGAGTTTAGATGGTAGTTTATTATAAAGATAAAGTATTCCTATTGTATGTTTTTTCACAATAAGAGGAATACCCAGGAAGCAACGTATGTGGGTATTTAGCAATGCCAAATCAGGATGTCTTGATACATTCTCAATCCAGATGGGTTTGCCATCAGAGTGAATCCATTTATTTACTACGCTGGCAACCCTTTGTGATTCATCCTTTTTCGCATTAAGACCGGTAGAAGCATTGTATTTAAAGTCTTTTGTCTTATCATCCAGAATATACAGGGCCACTGCTTCGCAGTGAGTTATTCTCTTTATGGGCTCCAGGAATTCTACTGGTGGTTTAGATGGAACTGCGAGTGCAGACGTTAATTGAATATCTTCTTGAAAGTTTTTCAGAGAATATTCCTTAGATTCATCCTTAGACGTCGTAATCTCTCCAACCTCCAGGAGCAGGTTTAATTCAAGGTCCCTCATGGCCGATTCTCTACTGACTGAACTCAGGTTAACAGCCAGACAAATCCCTATATGCATCAAAAACATTGTTATGAATGGCATCATGTCTATCATAATATTTAGTTTTTGAAATAAGACCAGGCCCGTAAACGTAATAATTGCCGTTATTACAGATAACAGCAAGAGACCTCCTGCAAGTAGCACGTAAGTACTACCTCTTATGTGGATTATAAAGATTGATATACCTATGATTATGGATAGACCTGTCATTATTAAGAGTGTATAAACAGGCCCTGGTATGCTGATAAAGTTTCCTGTCAAGAAGTTGTAGAAAAGATTTGCCTGGATAAATATACCAAATTTACGCCCGAATGGGGTAACATGAACGTCTTGTTCAGAACCCGGTGTAGCAATACCAACAAAAACGATTTTGTCCTTGAAGACTTCGGCGGGAAGCCTTTTTTCGTTATGCGGAGATACGTTTGAAAATGAGTACAGGGTGATAGGTTTTTCTTGCCCGATTTTTTCTAACCATTTGGCATGTGTCCCTTGATATATATGAACTTGCCTTTCAAAATCTATATAGTTAATGGGCATACAACTTTTTGAATCAATGGGTATATTTAATTCGCCTATTTTTAAAGAACTGCCAGGATAAAATTCAAATTCCTGATCTATTCCCTTGTGTTCGAGAAAGGCGGCAAGGGCAAGAGGTACAAAACGCTTCTTGCCATCAGTGCTGGCTATTTGAATGGGTGTCCTTCTTGCGACTCCGTCATTATCATAAAATACGTTTAAATGACCTACCCTTTTTGCTGAATCTGATATTATCTTAATATTTTCAATTAATCTTCCTGTATAAACTCCATTAACGGGTTTTTTTCTAATGAGATTTGCAGTAGAGCTCCAGGAGGGGAAGATGGTCATATCAGCGTTCCTTGCAGCATCTGAAAATGCCTTATCGTTCTCTGGGTCTTCTTTATCCGGGAGGTCAAAAAACATATCAAAGGCAATGACACTGGCACCACCTTCTTTCAAATAGTCTATTAGTTCAGCATAACGACTTCTTGGCCATGGCCATCGACCAAGCAGTTTCATATCCTCATCTGTGATACCTATTATGGCTATTTTCGGTACGTCAGTGTTCTTTTTGTGAGTATTGTGCCTGATACGCCAATCGTATGAAAGTTTTTCAACCCTATCAAAGACACCTGTAAGGAATAATAAAGATGTGATTGCGGCTATTATGAACCCCCAGGTAAAACCATAATAATTCTGTTTGATTAAATGCTTAATATTAAACATAATTACAGATATTATGTGTATTGGTTATAAATGTGCTATTCTGTCCAGCTCTTGATAGGGGAAATTTTTTTCTGCACACGCCGTATTTTTTGTGTTACCTGATTGTGCATGATGATGTTTTGATTCAGGTATTTTGTACCGTTAGGACAATGATTGACAGGGCTTACAGGATATTCAAGTTTGTTACATGCGGGTTTATCGTCCTCTTTGTATATTTATAGCAAGATATATGCCAATGGAAATGCGATTAGGGGTGTAGGGGATTGAATATTGAATATTGAATATTGAAGATTGAGGATTGTAGATTGAGGGATTAAGGGATTAAGGAATTTAAGAATTAACAAATGACAGAGAGAAGGGAGGATTTGAATTGTGTCAGGTGTACAGGCTTGGGAATTGGGGACAGCGCCCGCATTTAATCACCATCTATGGAATTATCTAATGGTTTAACCTCATGAGATAAGTATTTTTTAAATTTAGTAATAATCTCTGTGTTCTTTTCTGTTCTATCATTAAGAAAGCCCTTGATGTTGTCTATCACGTCTTTTTTCTTCTTACTTTTCAGTTTTAACTTTGCCATGTCAAATGCCGTTGTTGGACATTATTTTTCTTTATCAATAATTTGTTGGATTTTTTTTTGGAGTTGAGGGGTTTTATTTGTGACAACGTCCCATACAATATCATAGTCTATTCCAAAGTAGTCATGAATTAGTCTATCACGCATTCCTGCGATGGCTTTCCATTCAATATTTGAATGTTTTTGTTTTAATTCTTCAGGTAGCTTTTTCGCCGCTTCACCAATAATTTCAATACTACGTACAAATGCTCTTTGGAGAAGTTTCATCATTCATAAATTTATCACGATTCAATCTTTCTGTATGAGACTTAAGATAATTGATTTCATCCATAATGTGGGATATATACTCAATTCCCGGGAATGACATATTCAACCTCTTTTATAATATTGGGTTTGATATAAGGGCTTAATGACTCGGTGGTAACTAATTCAATGTGATGTTCGAGGATGTCTTCTAATAGAAAGGAAAGGTGTATAAAATTATCAAACGTTTTCAGATCATGGACGAATTCTACTAAAATATCAATATCGCTTTGTGGATTATGCTCATTGCGGACATAAGAACCAAAAAGTCCAAGTCTTTTTACGCCAAATGATTCGATCTTATCTTTGTTCCTTTTGATTACTGATACAATGTCTTCCTTGTTTCTAACCATAGCTCAATTATAACATTCTTCTAGTATGTTGCCAATTGTTGATTAATCTATAATTATACAAAATTCTTATTATGTTTAATCCTAATATAACCTATGAGTCATTGTTTTTCTGAGAATCAACGGATGGTTTTACTTCATGAGATAAGTATTTTTTAAATTTGGTTATGATCTCTGTGTTCTTTCCTGTTCTATCATTAAGAAACCCCTTGATATTATCTATTACTTCTTTTTTCTTCTTACTTTTCAGTTTTAACTTTGCTATGTCAAATGCCTCAATCCTGAGCTCATCAAGGCCTAATTTCTTAATCCGTCGGGATGCAAACTTCATCGACTCATCCCTTATCTCGGACAGGAACTCTGACGTTATTACGTTGTATCCTCTCTCCTTTGCTCGCTTCTCCATTAGTTTGTAAATTCCGGGTCTAACAAAATCAGGGGCATTTTTTACTCTCTCCAATGCCTCAGTCTCCCACTCAATCTTCCCATTATTTGCCTTCTTCTTTCCCATCATGCTAAGGAATGGAAACATCATCTTCTTATCAACTGCCATCTTTTCCTTTGCTTCTTTCATTATGTCCGGTGTTATTTCAGAATAACCCTTTTCCTTTGCATACTGTTCTACTCTCTTGATTACCATCCCTCTTCCAAAGGAAGGTACTTTGTTCAGTCTCTTCTTTGCATCTTCACTCCATGAAAGCTCAAATCCTTTTTCCAGGCCAAAGGTGTTTTCAGCCTTTAGCATTATCTTCTTTCCTCCGTATTTTCCGGGCTCGTATTCACACCAGGAATCCTCTGCCATTTGATCACCCGTAGTGGCATAGGCCCTCGCACGGCAACCTTTGCACATTGATTCAAATTCACACTCTCCACATCTACCTTTAAGATTAGATTCCCTGAGCTCCTGCAAGATGCTGGAATCCCTCCAGATTTCTCCAAAGCTTTTTTCCCTTAGATTTCCACAGGATGTATCCATATACGGACAGGGAGTAACGTTTCCCTCCGGCGTAATCCTGCAATAGTTAGTGCCTGCAGGGCATCCGCCAGAATAGTATTTTACCAGCGCCGATTCAGGATCCATCTCATACGCTATTCTTCTATAATGTGGTGCGCACTTTGCGCTGACTAGCATCGTCCCCTCGTATTGTTTGTTCAGTTTATAAATCTGCTTAAGTGCGTCTTCGTACTGTTTTGAAGTGATGTCAGTTATGTCCTGGCCTCTTCCTGTACAGACAAGGAAGAAGAGGTTAAAGACCTTTGCCCCCATCTCGTTTGCAAAGGCAACGACATCTGGAATCTCATCATAATTCTTTTTAAACACTGTGGTTTGTATTTGTATTTCGAGTCCATTTCTTTTACACGCCCTCATCCCTTCAATTGCCTTTTCCCAGGAACCTTTTAGTCCTCGAATTGAATCGTGGACATCTGGGCGCATGGAATCAAAGCTTATACCTATTCCTGAGACACCACTATCTCTTAACCTTTTGGCAACGTCATCGTTTATGAGGCAGGCATTTGTTCCCAAAAGGACCATCATTCCCTTCCCGGAGGCGTGCCTGGACAAATCAAATATATCTCTTCGCAAAAGTGGTTCTCCACCTGTTAAGATTAGTATTATGTTTGGATTTATTTCTGCGATATCGTCTATGATTTTATATGCAGCGTCTGTATCTAATTCATCAGAGGAGGGAATGTTCTGGTTGAGTGTCGTTTGAGTGTTATTTGTTGGCAGATAACAGTGTGTGCATAATAAATTGCACCCCTTTGTGAGATTCCAGGATATTACGTGAGGTATGGATTTCATTTTAAAGACCTCGAATTATATACTAAATTGTATACTAGGTTGAGCTTGATTAAATTGCAAGGGAATCTTAAAGGCGTTTTTTTTATTATTCTTTGCGGCAATCAATCTGATTATGGTTAAGACGTCGAACATAGCAGTTAGGAAAATAAGGTTTAGATACTCCATTTATAAAATCGTATTGTGCACAATGTGCACAGATTACTTAAATCATGATTTGACATTGTGTCGTCAAAAAATTTAACTGGGGATAGACCAATTGACATTTTGTCAAATGGTAATTTTATTAAGTTAAAATTACAAATAAGCAATTTGTTATGAATATCTATATCTTATTGTATTATTATACTTACGAAAAACAAGATGAGGATTTCAATACCTTCATAATTTTGGCATTATAGTTGCGAAAATAACCATATTCGACTCATATTGGTCTTATTTATTAAAGAGTTTTGTTTTATTGAAATCGTATTTAACGACTATGATTTAGAATGAAAGGTGTAAAATATATATCTAACCGAGAAAATTTGATATTTTATTTTGTTTATATCTTTTTAAATACGTAATGTTTTTGTTACGATCTTGATCTCCTTTAGTTAGTTTGAGGGTTGTTTTGTTATGAAAAAAGAAGAAGAAAAATCATTTTTAGGTTTGTTCGTGTTGCTAGCTTTTATACTTGCAGCTACGAACGTGGGGGCACTATGGAATGAAATAGTAGGTAAAAGGCCCTGGAAGCATTATCAATCTCGTTTTTATGAGCTGGAATATGAGAAGGCGAAAAAGAAATATGATGCTGCTGTATTGAAATTTGGGCAACCTGAAGAACAATATATGTATAAAGCAGTCCAAAGGAAAATTGATGAGGCTAAGGAGGAGTTTGAAAGTCCAGAAGTACAAGACGAATACAAAAAGGCTTTAGAGGAGTTACGTACTTTAGAGGAGGAGTTGTCACCGTTGAGGTTTGAGGCGATAGTCACACGTAATAGGATGTTGGAAAAGAAATATCTGTATGGCAAATACAAGAAAGAGGAAGAAAATGTAAAGGTAGAGGATGCGGTGTTAAGTATCATCAATCTGGATGAGAAGAATAAGGATTTAACTGAAAAGATTAAGTATATTGTAGAGAGGAGAGCTAGGTTACAAAAGAAGTTAGAAGGGTTTAAGAGTAAGATTAATAGGTACACAAAATATTTGGAGTCGCACGAGATTAGCATTCATAAATATAAGGAGGCTATGGAGAGATTAGGGTCGAGACGTCCACAGCTGCAGGTATACCAGGTGCGTCTTGAGGAGCTGAATGAGGTAGATAGGTGTATGACTTGCCACGTGGGTATAAATGAAAAGAAAAGCGTTTCTGAGGAGCAGCCTTATAGTAGTCATCCAAGGAGAGAGGTATATCTTGGAAAACATCCACCTGAGGAGTTTGGTTGTGTTTTATGTCATGAGGGACAGGCAAGGGCAACGACGAGTGTGGATAAGGCACATGGTGAGGTGGAATATTGGTTGAAGCCGATGTACAAGGGTAAGATGGCGCAATCTTCGTGTATAAGATGTCATGATAAAGGTGAAGAGTTAGTAGGTGGCGAGGAAATTGCGAAGGCTGTAAAATTGTTTGATGAGTTGGGTTGTTATGGTTGTCATGAGACGAAGGGATTTGGAAGAGACAAAAGTAAGATGATTGGACCGGATTTGATTGAGATAAGCAGTAAGGTTAATCCGGCATGGTTGGTTTCATGGTTAAAAGGACCTAAGAATTTTAGGCCAAGTACAAGGATGCCAGATTTTATATTGGAAGAAAAAGAAGCAAAGGCAATAACTGCGTATTTATGGCAACAATCAGAAGGGTTTACACCTGGTGAGCGGGAAGAATTTGATGAGGATACGATAGATGAAGGTGCATATATTTTTGAGAGTGTGGGATGTCTGGCATGTCACAGCGATGTGGAGGAAGATGGGAAGGTTTACGGGCCTAATCTTGCCAGGATTGGTGAAAAGGTCAATTATGAATTCTTGGTCAGTTGGTTGTTAAAGCCAAAAGCACACCAGCCTAAAACAAGGATGCCAGATTTCAGGCTTGATGAGGAAGATGCTCAATATTTAGCGGCGTATTTAACAACCTTAAAAAGCGAAGGGTACGAGGAGAGATTGGAGGAACTTGAATGGTTGAACAGTCAGGAGGTAGCAGGACTGGGAGAGAAGCTAATATTCAGGGATGGTTGTTTCGGATGTCATAAGATAGAGGGGATGGAGGATAAGAGTAAGATAGGAGTAGAGTTGACACAAATAGGTTCTAAGAATATACACTTGTTTGATTTTGGTTTAATGGAGAAAGAAATACTTGGCGGAGTTGGGCTGAAGCATGCAGCAGAGAATATAGGGGAGGCAAGGCATGCATGGATAAATGCGAAGTTAAGCGATCCAAGACAGTTTGATAAGGGTAGATATAAGATGCCTGAGGATAGATTAAGGATGCCCAATTTTGGTTTGACCGAAGATGAAATAAAGGAGTTATCGATACTGCTAACGGGAATGAGAGAGGAGGAATTGCCAGAGAGTTATATTGCTAAATTAAAGGGTTCGAAAAAGTATTTGGTAGAGGGTAAAAGAGTAATTGATAAATTTAATTGTCAGGGCTGCCATCAGTTCAGTATTGATACGCTTACTTTAAAGGGTGCGAATGAGATTAAGGGTATGGTTAAGTTAGAAGAGGAAGATAGTTTGTTTTTTCAATTATGGGAGGATAATGAACGGTTAGACCGTAAGGCTGGAGAGACTATACAAATATCAAAAGAGCAAATTAAGAATAGGATTAAATCTGAAGGAGGAGATATTGCCTCATTTATAATAGATTATCATGTAGAGGTTGAAGGTAGAGTTGCTGAAGAGGCCAGGGTATTTACTCCACCGGTGCTATATGGAGAAGGTAAAAAAGTGAGGAGTGCATGGCTTTTTGATTTTCTTGAAGAACCTGTCGGTTTGAGGCCATGGCTTGATGTACGTATGCCTACTTTTAAGATGACTGAACATGAGGCTACTATATTAGCTAGATATTTTGCTACTCTAGAAGGAGAAAGATATCCATTCGAATACGTGAAAGAAACAAAGGCAAAATATATAGAAGAAAAGGAAAGAGAAATGCCTGGTTATTTAGCCATGGCAAGACATTTGTTTGAATCTAAGGACGTAAACTGTGCGTCATGTCATGTCAGGGGAGATATAACCCCAGAAGGTGAACCATCGGATTGGGCGCCGGATTTGTCTTTGGCAAGAAATAGATTAAAAGCGGATTGGATAGTGAGGTGGTTACTCGACCCTCAATTGATACAACCCGGCACAAAGATGCCAAAGTTTTTCAGGGAGGGTGTATTTCAAGATATTTTCCCCGGGACACCAGAGGAACAGGCTGAGGCGCTAAAGGACTTGTTGATGAACCTTCCAGAGGAGATGCTTAAGGAACAAAGAACCGAAACAGACGAATAAATTTATAGTAAGCGAATTTATTAGCTTGTACTTTTTGTACTTATAAATAGAGGGAGTTAAAAATGAGTAAGTTTATTATTCGTTATGTGTGTCTTATAGCAGTAGTTACAATTTCGTTGATTCTGCTTTTTCATAATTCTAAAGGCATTATGGCTGCGTATGAGGAGGGCGACGTATCAAATGGAGGAACAATAACTGGTACAGTGAAATTTGTTGGTGACGTGCCAGAAGTGAAAATGCTAAATATGGATAAAGATCGGGAAACATGTGGGCATGATCCCTCACCATCAGAAGCTTTATTGATATCTCCCGATAAGACTATAAAAAATGTTGTCGTATCCATTCAAAATATCTCAAAAGGAAAAAAATTTGAAAGACCGGCAGAAAACCCGTCAATCGATCAGAAAGGGTGTATCTTTATACCTCATGTTAAGATGATTCCACAGGGAAGTACTATTGACCTCCTTAACAGTGATGACGTAATGCACAATTTACATTCATGGTCTATGAAGAACACCGCATTTAACGAGGGTGTAGCTGGTGGAGGGAAACTCGCTAAAACTTTTGAATTTTCTGAGACTATTAAGATGACGTGTGACGTACACAAATGGATGAGTGCATGGATCATAGTACAGAATAATCCATATTATACTTTAACAGGTGAAAATGGTAAATTCCGGATTGAAGATGTACCACCTGGTACTTATACCCTTCGAGCCTGGCAGGAGTCTTTAGGGAGGGTTGCGCAGGAAATTACCGTTAAAGCAGGGGAAGAAACAAAAGCTGACTTTGAAATGACGAAGAAGGAGAAGAGGAAAAGAAGAAGGAGAAAGGAAAAATAGGTTAATTACTCATTAAGAGGGAAAAAATCAAATAAAAGAATAAATCCCCCTCAATCCCCCTTTGAAAAAGGGGGATTTTGTTATGTATTACATCTTATATAAGTTTTCATGTTTACTTCGTTTGTTTTAATTAAAGTATGAACACAATAAAACTTTTCGTAAGTTCCACGCCCAAAAATCTTCATTTAAGAATTGCATTCACACTTTTTCTCGTCATTTTCTTTATAGCCCTGGCATCTAGCACTAGTATGGCTCAGGAGAATGCAGAAACTGCAGAAGTTGCAGAAACTGTAGAAACTGAAGAAACTGTAGAAACTGCAGAACCTGAAGCACCTGCAGAACCTTATGAAGTCGTAGATTACAGGAACTTCTTTGGACTGGATGGCAGGCTGGCTATTTGGATAATTGCTCAGTTGCATCTCATGTTTGCTGCCTTTGTGCTGGGGGTACCAATCTTTGCAGTTATAGTTGAGATTATAGGAGCAAAGAGCGGTGATATAAGATTTGATAATTTAGCACGTGAATTCACAAAGCTTTTGTCAGCGGCTTTTGCTACGACGGCCTCGTTGGGCGGTTTGATGGCGTTTGCTTTATACGGCTTATATCCCGGCTTTATGCGTTATATGACGGATGTCTTTCATCCGTTTATGTTCATATATGCAATTTGTTTCTTTGGTGAGGCGTTTTGTCTTTACGGTTATTACTACTCCTGGGATTTACTTGCGAAGAAGGGTAAATGGTTCCATATAACGCTGGGTATCATGCTGAACCTTTTCGGTACAGCCTTAATGCTGTTGGCTAATTCATGGGCAACTTTTATGATGGCACCTGGCGGTATTAATATGGAAACCGGGACGGTGCAAAGTCTTTATCATGCATTTTATAATTTCCTCTGGATGCCCCTTAATATCCATCGTCTGATTGCAAATGTTGCTTTTGGAGGTTTTGTAGTAGGTGCTTATGCTGCTGTTAAATTCATGGGGGCAAGAAGCCATGAAGAAAAGGCACATTATGATTGGATGGGTTACATAGGTAATTTTGTAGGATTGGGAGCCTTAATACCACTGCCATTTGCTGGTTATTATCTTGGGAGAGAAATTTATAGTGCCAGCCCGGTTATGGGAAATATTATGATGGGTGGTGCCTTCTCCTGGACATTCATAATCCAGGCAATCCTTATCGGAATGTTATTTATTGGTGGAAATTATTACTTATGGAATGGTATGAGCAGGATAAAGGGTGCTGAACGATACACGCCTTATATCAAATACATAAACATAATAATCATCTTCTGCTTTGCTGTCTGGCTGACGCCTCATAATTTACCATTAAGTGGAGAGGAAAGGGCCCTTATCGGTGAACAATATCATCCATTTTCGAAATTTTTTGGGGTTATGGCTGCGAAGAATGCAGTCGTAAACCTCTTAATCTTATCTACATTCTTCAGTTTTCTTTTGTATAGAAGGGCTAATAAAGGCGAAACAATGCCTTTTTCAAGTCATGGTAAATCTGCAAAGGTTGCCCTGATTATTACGGCTGGTCTTACTATACTGTATCTGGCATGGTATGCCCTGGGGCTTAGGGGAATTGAGCTGGAAGAAAACATAAGGCAGTATCTGTCTCCTCTCATTACGTGTCTTGTTATTCAGATAATTGCAATTGTCATTACCATCCTTCTTACCTTTGCAAACAGGGGTAAATTTGCTCAGGCTTTTCTATTTGGGGTGACGACAATTACTTCTGTTATGTATATGGCGTATTATGGATTTGTAGTTATGGAAAAGGCAAATCTGGTTTTAAGATATTTATCTGTTGCACAGGTTTCAATAGTAATAAGTTGTTTGATTGTTAATACTATTATAGATATCTTTCTCTTTAAAAATGCTAAAGAAGTTGGTGGCATTCAATGGGGGAAAATACCTCTCAGGGCACAGTATGCCTTATTGCTTCTTTGTGTAGCGATTGTGACGCTTATGGGACTGATGGGGTTCATACGTTCAGGTCTAAGGATGAACTGGCATATTTATGGGTTTATGCAGGACACTTCGGCAGGTGCATTTACCCCGAGTATCGCTTATATGGGCTGGACTGTTAGTTTAATTGTCATAATATTTCTCGCTCTTTTGGCATTTGTTTTCTGGCTTGCGGGTTTAGGTGAGAAAAAGAAGCAACATTCATAAACTCCTGCTAATGCATGTGAAGTGGCAGGCTTCATACAACTATAAATGTTGGAGCAATTATAAATAATGAGAAGTTTCTTAAACGCAGTGGTATTTACCTTATTTGTAGTAGGATTTTTTGCCTATGTTTGCATGTACGTAACAGGACTTTCCGGTGGTGGAGATGGTGGAGCGGTTACCGGAGTCAGCCCTGAAGCAGGCGAAAAGATATTTTGGGGAGAAGGACAGTGCCATACGTGTCATAGTATTGGTACATCCGGAAGCGCCACAAGAGGCCCTAATCAAGAAGGTCTTGTATCAAGAGCAGAAGAAAAAGCAAAAGAAAGAGGTTTGAGTTCAGGCCTGGAATATATGGTTGAAGCAATAGTAGACCCTGATAAGTTTGTGGCGGAGGGTTATGATAAGATAATGCCAAAGGTATATGATCCTCCAATCATGTTGGGGCGAGAAAAGATCTTGGCTGTACTTTCATTCTTACAAACATTGGGAGGCGAGCCTGATATTGATGCAGTAATGAAGTTTAAGGACAAGATTCCTGAGGCATCAAAAAAGAAGATAATTCCCTGGGTTCCACCTATAGAGGTGGAACCGAAAGAAGGTGAATTGGTCTTTTTTGATGAAACGAGAGATGTTTCGTGTTCAAAGTGCCATGTCTTAAGCGGAAAAGGTTCTAAGGTAGGGCCTGAGCTTACAGGCATAGGAGCAGTACAGACGCCTCAATATCTGATAGAATCAATCCTTAAACCGAGTGAGGTGATAGTTAAGGGTTTTGAAACTATGTACCTGATAACAACTGACGGTATGGCTTATAACGGAATTATTCAGAGCCAGAGTGAAGAAGAAGTGGTGTTATTGGTAGATGAGGAAGGTGAGATAGTGGAATATGTTTTCTATCCAGATGAGATTGAGCAGATGCAAAAACAGGATATCTCTATGATGCCGGGAAATTTCAGTGAGCTGTTAACTACAAAGGAATTTTATGGAGTTATTTCGTTTCTCTTGAGCCAGAAATAAATGCATTAGATTTGTTACGAGGAGAACTTCTGGAAACCTCCCCGAAAGTAGGCTCTGTAAGAGCGAAAGGGAGGCGGCCTTGCTTTCCCGTCCGACCAAGTCATCCGGGCGGGCGCAAGGAATCCAATCATCATGCTAAATGGTGTCCTGAAAAGGGCATGAGTGTTTAACAAAAAGATACATTTTAATGAGGAAGGTTATTTAGATGGGAAAGAAAAAAAATTCATATTCAATGATATTGGTTATCATATCAATCCTGGTAGTTTTTGTCATTATAAAATATATTGCCCCTTACGTCTTCATGATTGTGTTGGCAAAGGATCATACCATGCCAACACCAAGCACACTCATACTGTGGTATATGATTTTAGCTATACTTGGAGCCCTTGTTTACGTCTCAACGAGTGATCTCAAGTGGGCAAAATTTCTAAGTTTTATCTTACCTGCCGGTGATGATAAGACAAAGGCGATACTTCAAAAGATGATAATCGTAGCCTTTCCTGTGCTGGTAGGTTGGTTTGTTTATTCTGGAACTGCACCAGGGACGGCTTCGCCAGTAGAACTGCGAATCCAGCATCCTACTTTATTGCAAGAATTTGAGAAATTGGAAAATCCATTTGCACATGTTAATGAAGAGACTAAAAAAAGATACATTGAAGAAGGAAAGATTCTTTATCAACAGAATTGCCGCCCGTGTCATGGGTCAAAGGCTGATGGTAATGGTCCTTTTGCTAATGCATTTCGTTTGCGACCTATTAATTTTACCGATCCCGGGACGATAGCAACTGTAGTAGAAAGTTTTGCATTTTGGAGAATCAGGGATGGGGGACCAGGACTTCCCGGCGCGTCTACTCCATGGGATTCTGCTATGCCTTCCTGGAAAGATACTTTGAATGACGAGCAGATCTGGAAGATCATAATGGGTGAATATGTTACTGCAGGCGTTGTAGCACGTCAAAGAGAAAAGATAGAGCACTAAAATAAACAGGGTTCTTAATATGTACAAGATCAAAAGTAATCTCATTTTAAAATGTTCATTTGTTTGTTTGCTTGCTGCGGCGTTAGCTTTCTTATGCCTCAGTGTGGGGTTTGCCCAGACTACGCAAATATTCAGGACTTACAAAACAGGAGTTACTGCGAGGATACCACAGACACCTGAAGCAATTGCGGCGGGGAAAGCGATTTATGAGAAAAGGTGCTATTACTGTCATGGGATAAAGGGTGACGGAAATGGTCCTGCTGCACCGCGCCTGGACCCAAAACCAAGAAACTTTACAAGGAATGAGTATAAAATACGTTCCACGGAACTTGGTACACTTCCTACAGATGAAGATCTCTTCAGAATAATTACCAGTGGCGTAGAAGGTACGGCCATGCCTTTCTGGAGTACCCTGAGCAGTGAAGAAAGATGGCAGGTTATATATTACGTTAAGACGTTTTATGAAGGTTTTAAAGAATCTGAAGCTCATGAAGTAGTTCCTATAAGTGGAGAAATACCTTCAGATTCAGAGTCTGTTAAACGCGGTAAGGAGTTGTTTAAAGAGGCGAAATGTTTGCTGTGTCATGGAGAAGATGGTAGAGCAGACGGCCAGATTACGACTACGTTAAAGGGAAAGTGGAACTTTCCATATAAAGCAAGAAATCTGACAAAGAGTTGGTTGTTTAAGGGTGGCAATACAACAAAGGATATCTATAGAACGGTGACAACAGGCATTAATGAAACACCAATGGGTACGTACGCAGACTTTCTTACGGATGAAGACAGATGGCACCTTACACATTACGTAAAAACCCTCTCTCACGATATGAATACAGAGGTTGTGCTAAAGTCGAAATTGGTTGAAGGGGATTTGCCGGAAGGTCCTGATGGTGCTGCCTGGGATACGGTAAGTTCGATAGAAATGCCTTTGGCCGGTCAGATTGTTGCTAGACCCAGGTTGTGGATTCCTTCTGTAAACTCTATAAGAATAAAATCTATGTACAACAAAGAGGATATTGTATTTTTGTTGGAGTGGGATGATAAGACAAATGAGCAAGATGAAACTTATAGCGATGCTGTAGCACTTCAGTTTCCAACGAAGATTCCTGAAGGGATGAAAAAACCCTATTTTGCAATGGGAGAATCGGGCAAGAGTGTTACCATCTGGCACTGGAGGGCATACGATGAATTTAAACAAACTGAGAAAAATGAAAACGGTGGCAATACGGAGGCAGCGACTGATGGTGGTAGTAGTGTAGCTGAACACGAGGAATCGGAAGAACAAGAAGAAGAGAAAATAGCAGAAGAAAAGCCAAAGGAAAAGTTTAAGGGATTTGCAACAATTAAGGAAATGAATGCAAAAGGGTTTAAAAATCTTGCTGAACAACCATCCAATAGCCAGCATTCGAAGAGTAAGAGTTACTGGAAAAATGGCAAATGGAAGGTTATGATAACCAGACCTCTTATGACTGATGACAAGAAAATAGATATTCAATTCGAAACAGGGAAACTGATTCCTTATGCATTAGCTGCCTGGGATGGTTCAAATAGCGAGATCGGAGGTCAAAAATCAATCTCCTCATGGTATTATTTGGTTTTGGAAATAACTACCCCAAGAAGTGTTTACCTTTATGTACTTATTGCCATAATAATGGGAGTAAGCATTCAATTTTGGGTTATTGGAAGGATAAGGAGATTTCCACCTAAAATTACTACAGAGGAATAATGACAAATAGTATTAATGGTAGGTCGCATAATAATGAAAGTATTTAATAAAAATAGAATGTTTTCTATATCGTATTTTGTATTGGCATATATGGTTATTGGTTCCATTTTTGTTTTTGGTAGGGTTCTTTTTGCAGAAGTCCCAGAACCGGATCCGTTTTTTTTAGAATTGGAAGAGCTTTACAGGGGCGATAAAAAATATAAACACTTACCATTTGAACTGGATGACCCTCATAAACGTCCCAAAAACGGACCTACTCTCAAGAATGTTATACACAAAGCTAATAAGGAATGGCTTAAGAAGTGGATATCAAATCCTCCTGAAATGGTTCCTAATGCCAGAATGCCAAGACTCATGCTTAATGATGACGAGATCGAAGCAGTTTTAGCATATTTAACAAGTATTGCCGATAATGAACTACCCAAACAGGAATGGGATCCATATCTTTCAAAGCATGAGGATGAAATGAGCGATGAAGAATACGAAAAGATGGATGTATTAGTTTCAGGAGGCAAGGCAGTTTGGGGGCGCGCCAGATGTAATTTATGTCATCCCGTAAAAGGTGAGGGTGGCGCTGTAGGCGTAGGGCCAGACTTAGGTACAATAGCTGAAAAAATAAACCGTGACTGGTTATATCTTTGGATTAAAGAGCCCAAAAGCTATTTTCATGATACTCAGATGGCAAGATATAGATTTAATGATAAGGAATTGAGACTATTGATTGAATATATTATGAGGGATTGGGATTTTATACCAGAAGAGGAAGAGGAAGAGGAAGAGGATGAAGAAGAAGAGGAAGAAGTTGAACGTGAAAATGAGAAAACAAGTGAACATGAAGCAAGCGAAAGCGCAGAGGTTGAGGAAATAACGAAATCATCTATTATTCCAGAAGGATCATTAGCTGAAAAAGGAAAGAGGATTATTGAGTTAAGCCGATGCTTTATTTGCCATGAGATTGAAGGTGTATCTGATCTGTTACCAATTGCCGAAAGAGATGATAAACCTGCTGAGGGTTTTGAGGGGTTGTTAAATGATATTAAATGCATGACATGTCATAATATTCAGGGAAAGGGTGGAACTTTTGCGCCAGAATTGACCCATGAGGGTAGTAAACTCAAAGAATCATGGATAAGGGATTTTCTCCAGACTCCGGATATTATACGTCCGTTGTTAAAACAGATGCCAAAGTTTAATTTAACTGCAGAGGAAGCGGAAACTGCAGTGAAATTTATAGAGGAGTATTTTGTAAGTGAAGAAATTCCTTTAGCAAAATTTGCTGATGTTGAACCTACAGAAGAGGAGATTGGTAAAGGAAAGGAATTGTACGATGCCAAGGGGTGCAGGACTTGCCATACGATGGCGGAGGGTGGTGTTGTTGGGCCTACTTTGAAGAGAGTTGGCGACCGGCTCGAAAATGGTTATATCTTTGCCCATTTGAAGGATCCATACCGGGAAATGCCTGATGCAGTAGAACCCAATTATACCCTTACTGACGAAGAGGCGATTGCAATAACACATTACCTGATGTCTTGCAGGAGTAAGAAATAGATTGGAATACAAAAAAATGTTAGTAAGAAATTTTCAATTTGGAATAATAATTTTCTTGTTTGTCATAGGGACTTTTTTTAAACTTACTGATGCCGCTGAAGAAGTGGAACCTTCGCAACAAGGTGACGCAGCAAAACAGGAGATAACCTTAATAGAAGAGCATAAAGTGTATTTGGCTACTCCCAAAAAGACCTTTCAATATTTTTGTGGTCCGTGCCATGGAGATTCAGCCGATGGGAAAGGTATCTATTTCACTATTGACCTACAACCACGTCCAAGAGATTTGACTGATGTGGAATATATGGCAAAATTAACGGATGATTATCTTCTGAATTTTATTACAAAAGGTTCTGCTGCAATGGAAAAATCAGATCTGTGTCCTCCCTGGGGTGGCACGTTTGAGGAGGACAGAATCAAGGGTATTATTGCTTATTTGCGGGGCTTGACTATCTCAAAATCAAAGATAGAAAAAAAACCTGCAGAGAAAGAGGAGGTTGAAAAAGAGGGAGAAAAAGTGGTAAAGGTTTCTGGGGAGGGGGGAAATGGGGCTCCAAAGGCAGTTATATGGAGTGTTTTGATTATATTGTGTTCATTCTTTGCATTTGCTGCTATAAAAGAATGGAAGAAACTGGGCATAGAAGAGGCTTCAAAAAACGAATAAGGAGTAAATAATTGTACAAAAAGATTTTCATACCGATAGATAATTCGAAATATTCTGGTTATTGTTCAGATCTAGGAATATCAATAGCAAAGATGTTTTCTTCTGAATTGATAGGAGGCCATGTTTATGCGGCAAACCTGCATCACAAGAGATTCAGAGAAATGGAAAGTGGATTACCAGAAAAATATAGGGATGAAAATGAACTAAAGAAGCAGAGGAAATTTCACAATTCATTGATTGGTCGCGGGCTTAGGATGATATCAAATTCCTACCTCGATGGCCTCGATAAAAAATGCCAAAATGAAGGGGTTCCTTTTACCCGGAATATCCAGGAAGGTAAAAACTATCTTGAGTTGGTTAAAGATATAAACGACAAAGATTATGATCTCGTTATAATTGGTATACGAGGCTTAGGAGAAACTAATGGCAACCTGATTGGTAGTGTTTGTGAAAGGGTTGTTAGAAGGATTAACACAGATGTACTAGTAGTTAAGGATGATAAACCTCTGGATGGCAAGATAATAGTTGCTGTTGACGGAAGTGAACAATCTTTCGGGGCTGTAGAAATAGCAGGCAAACTGACGAAAAAATATGAATCGGAGATGGAAGCTTTATCAGTTTATGATCCTCATTATCATAGAGTGGCCTTTAATGGTATTGCAAAGATACTTACTGGAGAGATGGGTAATGTATTTAAGTCGGAAGAGCAGGAAAAGCTACATGAAGACGTAATTGACAAGGGACTGGAGAAGATTTATCATGGGCATCTGAAAGTTGCCTTAAACAGAACAAAGGATTTTGGCATTGAGATAAAAACTACACTACTTGAAGGTAAACCCTATGATCAAATATTGAAGCATGTTGAAAAAGTAAAGCCATCATTATTGATATTAGGGCGTACGGGTATACATGCCATAAACGGCCTGGATATCGGAAGCGCAACAGAAAATATATTGCGCTTTGCTAAGTGTAATGTTCTTATAACAAAAAGTAGGAAGGATGTAGGAGTCAATCCTTTTTATGAAAAGAAAGAGAATATAGGTATCGAACAACCTTTAAATCAGACCGTTGAAGCAGGGGAGGTTTCCTGGGATAAAGATGCCAGTCATTTGATTTCAAAGGTCCCTGCCTTTGTGAGGAAAATGGTAGTTAAAGAAATAGAGAGTTATGCCAGAAACAAGGGCAGTAGTGAGATTACGAGAGAAATTGTCGAAGAGGCCAAGGCAAGATGGTCTAATGCGATGAATTATTCTTGAATCAAAATTCCCCATCCCCCCCCTTGAGGAGGGATTCAGTTGTTATTAAATCCCCTTTTCCCCGCTTATAAAACATCCTCCACCGTATTTTGTAATTCCTGATAAGTCTGGCTAAAAATTAGTTGACAATAATCATTTCTAAAATAACAATTTAAAAAGAGGAGAACATATATCTCATGCTTGGAATTTCTACTGTATGGAAATCTGGTGCGGTGAAGGAAGGACAAAAACTCATGGAATGTTTCACTAAACTCGGTTTTGAAGACATTGAGTTGGAGTATAGGATATCTGGTGAGACATACAGGGAAATAAAGCAAGTCTTGAAAAACGAAAATGGTTTAAAGATATCCAGTATACATAACTATTTTCCAATCCCGGAAATAAGAGGAGAAGGGGGAGCTGATGTATTTCTCCTTTCATCGGAGGACAAAGAAGAAAGGGCATTAGCAGTTAAATATACTGTAAAAACGATACAAATAGCAGCAGAACTTGGAGCCAGAGCCGTAGTTTTGCATCTTGGAAGGGTACCCATGGATACCGTAAAAACAGAACTCTTCAGCTTGTATGATAATGGAAAGATAGGTTCAGATGAACATAAAAGGGTACTTAAAGAGTTTAAGATGTTAAGGGAGAGAAGGAAAGGAAAAAGCTTTGATATGCTTTTAATGAGTATGGATGAAATAATGAAGTCTACAGAAAAGCTTGGTGTCTATATAGGTATTGAAAATCGATATTATTTCAGAGAGTATCCAAACTTTGATGAGATAGGTGTCATATTCGAGAAATTTGGAGATGAGCAAATCAGGTACTGGCACGATGTGGGACATGCTAAGGTTCAGGAAAATTTGGGTATTACAAGGCCAAATCAACTCCTTGAGACGTATGGTAGATTTTTAATTGGTGTCCATCTTCATGACGTAAAGGGGTATTCAGACCACCATGTACCTGGATCAGGCGAGGTTGATTTTGATTTGCTAAAGAAATACTTAAAAGGTGATACAATAAAGATTCTTGAGATTCATCCAAGAGAAAGTGAAAAGGATTTGATGATAGGTGTCAATTTCTTAAAAGGTATGGGGCTGGATTAGAGAAATAACCCTCAGTTATCAGTTAAAAACAAATTAATTTAAGCTATATCAGGTGATTTTTTTGCTTGAAAGTTTTAGTTTTATATGCTATATAGTATATTTTAGAGCTATACTCGCATAATATAGCGCAACACAGTTAAAACCAAGTATTCAAATCATCATCCACTCAGTAAGATATTCATCGAGTCAAAGGTTAACTTTACGCCTATCTCCAGCCAGCCAATTCAGATTAAGGTTGCACATGCCCCGTTGCAAAGCTTTACGGGTTTAATGCAATTATTCCCAAATTAAAGCCGAATTATGTATTTCAGATTTACTACGAACTTTGTTATTTAATATGATAATATGATAATACAAATTTTATTGTAAGGAGTAGAAAGATGAGGAAAATTTTCGGAATACTAGTACTTATTTCACTTATTTGCTTTTTTGTGCAAGTTGGCATTCCCAGAGATGTAGACGCTAAACAGTTTGCGGAGCACACGCCTGCAGGTAAGGCAGGACTAGTTGCAGCTAGTGTTGTTTCTACTGCGGTATATCTGCCATTTAAGGCAGCTTATGCATTATTAGGGGGGATTACGAGTGGTCTAACTTATGGTGTGACCCTTGCAAAAGAGTCTGAGACAGCAAACAGGATTGCCGTAAAATCTTTTACGGGAGATTGGTATATTCATCCCAATATACTTACCAGTGAGGAAGAACTAAATTTTAGCGGACCGGATGATGTTTTTCCATAATATTTATCATCCAGTACTTCGTAAATAAGGGGTGGGATATGTGAGGGCTCACTTGAGATTTTATAAGCATCCTTTATGAGACTTTCCGCCTGATTGTATCTGTTTTCATCATTGTAAAATATTTTTACCAAAGGTTGCTTATGTCCTATACGATCTCCTAATTTTGCCAATACTTCATAACCTACAGAATGGTCAATCTTGTCATTTATTTTATCCCTGCCTGCACCAAGAATTCTTGCTGCAGTACCCATCTTGTAGGTATCTATAGTGTTAACATACCCATCGTTTGCGGCTAGTACTTCTCTAGCATTTTTAGAGATTGCTTTATTTTTCATCTCTGAAAGGTAACCTTCATCGCCACCCTGTTGTATAACCATTTTTATAAACGTTTCATAAGCCTTACCGTTTTTCAATGCTTTATGTAACATCTCCTTTCCTGTATCTAAATTGTCACATATTTTTGCAAGTTTGAGCATATGTGTTCCTATCGTAACAGTTAGCTCAACCAGATCATTTGGACCTTCTCCCTTTAGCGTTTCAATACATTCTACAACCTCCGTTGCATTGCCAACCATTTTGCCTAATGGTTGATTCATATCGGTAATTAATGCGACAACATCCTTCTGCATCCCTTTTCCTATCTCAATCATCTGTTTTGCTAAACTTATTGATTGATTGAAGTCTTTTAAAAATGCTCCATTTCCTGTTTTTACATCAAGAACCAGACTGTCCAGGCCAGAGGCTATTTTCTTTGACATGATACTGCTTGCAATTAAAGGTATGCTTTCTACTGTAGACGTTGCATCGCGGAGTGAGTATAATTTTTTATCTGCAGGTGTGATTTCTTCTGTTTGACCAATTATGCAAACCCCGACTTCTCGAATGTTTTTGATAAATTTATCGACCGAGAGATTGGTTTGGAAGCCGTGAATAGACTCAAGCTTGTCCAATGTCCCACCGGTATGTCCCAGACTGCGGCCAGATATCATTGGTACGTTAACTCCTAGCGATGCGACCAGCGGAGCCAGGACTAAACTGACCTTATCACCAACTCCTCCTGTGCTATGTTTGTCGATCTTTTTACCAGGAATGGAACTTAAGTCTATTACCTTTCCAGAGGTTATCAATTCTTCTGTTAAAAAAACGGTTTCTTTTGTTGTTAAGCCTTGAAGATATATGCTCATCAAAAATGCTGCAATCTGGTAATCCGGTATTTCATCTTTGACGTATCCTTGAATCAAGAAACTTATTTCATCTTTAGATAATTCATTTCCATCTCTTTTCTTACGAATGATGTCTTTTCCATACATGGATAAATTAGCACCTTTTTAAAAAACACAATAACCTGTATTATTTATGTTGACGTCCTCAATGTTTTACTAAATAAAGTACTAGTAAAAAAAGAGGCAGCTTTTTAGCTGCCTCCTATAGACAGAATTCGCATCTTAAATATGAGGATGTTAGCCTGCTGCCTTGGCATATTTGGAACTCTCTAATGGAAGTCCAGCATCTTTCCAGTCTTGAAGTCCACCTTCATAATCGTAAACATTTTTATAACCAAATTCTGTTAATTTCTCTGCTGCCAGCGAACTCATATTGCACTGAAAACTGCCACAGTAGACAACAATCTCTTTACCCTCTTTGAGAAGTTCTTTTGCCTTATTTTCAATATCTTCAAGTGGTATATTAATGGATCTCGGGATATGTTCTTCCTCGTAACATTCAGGACTTAACACATCAACAAGGATAAAGTCCTCATTTCTGTCTATCATCCCTTTGAGTGCTTCTCTGGTTATGCATTTCGACATCTTAAGCCTCCTTCCTGACTTTGCATATCATTTATCACTTTATTATACAAAAAGAAGCATCTTGTGGTCAAGACTTGCTAAATAGGATGCTTCTTCAGCTTACTGGATAGGAACAAGCGTTGGTAAGTTTATTTCCATCTACATTCACATCTTTTATATTGAAAGCCTTAACAACCCGGTGAGCTACAGCATGTAAAATTAGTTACAATACCTTGGTTAGATGAGAGTCATCTCTTAAATTAAGATAATTGCAGATTTAAATCGGGAGAAAATCATCTAAATACTGATCTATACTACCTATTCTTTTCACAATCTGATCTAGTTTATCTTCTTTATCTTTTAGAAGGGCACAAATTCTTTCCCATCTTGAGCGGGGTAGAATAATATTCCAATACAGACATAAGGCAAGAAGGAGTGCTTCTGCTATGTATATTCCTGTGAACGTTTCCATAGATAATCCGATTGGAATTGCAACAATTTGACCAGCAAGCAGATAAAGAAAAAAATATAAGAAATGTCCCCTCTTTTTTATTTCTGATAATTTACTGTTCATTTCATGTATTTCATTTTCCAAATCTTCTTTTATTTCCTGACATTTATCTTTTAACTTTGCTTCGTTGTGTTGTAACCGTTTATTCAATAGTGAAAGAATAAGATCGGCAATGCTTGCATCGAAGATCGAATTGTTAGCTATTGTATTAGCGACTTCGGTATTTTTCTCTTTAAGCGATTTAACATGAAATGCCTCGGGAATATCATAACCTATTTCCATGATATAAGTTATAGTACTATCTAAGAGGGATGCCTTCTCTTCCAGCTCCGTCTGTTTATGTCTTACTTTTTTATTCTTTTCATCCCTCACTTCCTCAAATAATTTGTTAATTTGTGATCTCATTCCATCAAAATCCTTTTCATTATTAATCTTCAAGCAGTAGATAATATCGCTGTTAATCGCTTTCTTTAATAATGGGATGACTTTATCTGGTTTATTCAGAAGGGCATTGTACTGGGCATTTTGATATACAGCCTCAGTAAAATTGGGTAGTGTCTTTATCGCCTGATTTGTAAGACTTTCAGCTTCTTTGATGAGGCCATAATCACGTTTTATCAGTGCCTTGTACAGTAAAGCGTAACTTGTGTAATAAGCAGCAGATAGTTTTCCGGCATGATGTATAACCTTGTCAAAACAACTCAGAGCTTTTTCTTTATCTATCTTATGAAAAAGATAAATGATTCCCATACTCATATGGACAGAGAAATCGTATTGGTTTTCTGTTGATAATTCCTGGAGACTATGCAATGCGAGATCTATCTTACCGCTTCCGTAATCTTCTTCTGCGTCCCTCCGAAGATTTTTTATTACTTTGTCAGAAGTTGCATAAACGAATTCTAAGAATTCTTTCAATTTCTCACTGTCCTGTTCTATCTGCCAGACAACATCAGATATACCCCACTCGAACGCCGCTTTTATCCCGTAAATACCATTCTCAATACTCTCCATATCGTAAGTAAGATTATTAATTGTGTCAGTCCTAATGTTTTTACTTGCAATAATCGCGTTTGTTGATGCAATCTGAGAGGTAATCATTTCTGTCGCTTGACTCTTTATATCTCCTTTTTGGATTTTTACCTCCTTACCAAGCTGTATGTTACGATAATGTTCTTTTTTCTTTTCCCATGGAGCAAGTTCATTTATATATGTCTTCAATTTTTCCTCCAAAAAATAAATACTCCCATCAGTAATGCGCAGTCAAACGTTAAATACAAGAATAATTAAATTTGTGAGAAATATACCACCAATAGAGGGATGTGGTCAAGCATATATTGATAGAATTTATTTGCCAAAGAGCTGACAAATGATTAAGCTGGATGAAAATGAAGGATTTTGAACATACTGCTTATCCTTCTATAAAATAATTTTCTATGCTCTGGTGAGTTAAAGAAGTCAAAAAGTGATCAAGACAAATAAAAATAAACTGGTTATGCAATCGGTAGTAGGGCAGATCTCAAGTCCGACCTTTTCAAGGACTCCCTATGTTATTAGTGCAGATGGCAGGCCTCTTGTTCTACCGAGCGTTGGAGGTATTACTTACAACGTCAGGGTTGGAGATCCAGCCATCGGGTGGTCTGCAGACCATGTTGAACCTGGGGCTAGCATAATTAATACCGAAAAATCAATCGGGAGCTGGTCTCCAAATTCTGGGCTTAATACACTGGTCTGTGCCGGGAATGAGGTAAAGGTAGTCTCTGGTGACGCCAAGGGGGCAAAAGGTGTCGTAATCGGGAAACATGGTGGGGTTGAGCATGTGATAGTGGACTTCCCTCCAACGACTCTTGATAAAATGGTGGTGGGCGACAAAATGCAGGTAAAGGCATACGGGACAGGGATGATACTTGTGAATTATTATCCTGAGATACATGCAATGAACATCTCACCGGACCTATTATCAAAAATTCCACTGAAGGAAGTGAAAGATAATCTGGAATTTCCGGTAACACATATCGTCCCTGCTGCGATCATGGGATCAGGTTTAGGTTCAAACCACAGCTACTCCGGTGACTATGATATACAGATGTTCGATAAAAAAATCGTCAAGAAACATGGCTTAGGAACACTTCGGTTTGGAGACTTCGTAGCGATAACAGATGCAGATCACTCCTATGGGAGAATTTACAGAACTGGAGCAGTTTCAATAGGGATTGTTGTCCATTCAGATTGTGTTATAGCAGGTCATGGACCAGGTGTCATGACAGTGCTGACTTCCAGCAAAGGGAAGATTAAACCCGTAATAAACAAAAAGTCAAATTTACGGAATTATTTAAAGCTGAAGTAATGGCTCCCGATCGCAGATCAGCCCTAATTGGAAATTAGGGCTGATACTTCCTTGTTTTAATGGAATAAGTATTCATACCATGCTGGTATAGATCCCCACCAGGCATCTTGAACAGCAACCTTTTTGTCGTTTCAATCCACGCTCCCGTACGGGGAGCGACAGCTCTCCTTGGTATCTTCCTCAGGCAGGGAGTCGTTTCAATCCACGCTCCCGTACGGGGAGCGACCTCCGGCTCAGAAGAGCCTATGGCTCGGAGAGCTAGTTTCAATCCACGCCCCCGTACGGGGAGCGACACGTCCTCAATCGCAAGTACTGCTAAAGGGGAAGGTTTCAATCCACGCCCCCGTACGGGGAGCGACCAACTCCACAGGCCTAAACCCGTACTCAAGAAAGTTTCAATCCACGCCCCCGTACGGGGAGCGACGTCGCTCTGGCGATCCTGGCGGTGATCTTATTATGTTTCAATCCACGCCCCCGTATGGGGAGCGACAATAATATGGCATTACTAGACGCAAACGAAAACGTTTCAATCCACGCCCCCGTATGGGGAGCGACCATTAATACCCCCAATAGATGGTAAGTCTATAAGGTTTCAATCCACGCCCCCGTATGGGGAGCGGGGAGCGACACCAACCGTTTCTCTTTGCTTCTAATCTTAATATGTTTCAATCCACGCCCCCGTACGGGGAGCGACTCGATCTCCAACGTTGGCAAGCAAACCATTCTTGTTTCAATCCACGCCCCCGTATGGGGAGCGACCAATAGCCCCGAAGGATTCGACAAGGGTATTTATGTTTCAATCCACGCCCCCGTATGGGGAGCGACCAGCCGGAGGGAATACGGTCAAGGCAATAGCCCCGTTTCAATCCACGCCCCCGTATGGGGAGCGACTCCGCAGCGGCCATGGAGGCTCTTATGGATTCGAGTTTCAATCCACGCCCCCGTATGGGGAGCGACCTCATGTATGTATGTTCTTTCGGCAACTCATAAGTTTCAATCCACGCCCCCGTATGGGGAGCGACGACTGTATTCCGTATTAGCAAGGGTGCAAGTGATAGTTTCAATCCACGCCCCCGTATGGGGAGCGACTTACGATCACGACGCTTATTAAATACCTTCTTACGTTTCAATCCACGCCCCCGTATGGGGAGCGACAATCTCCGTAGGTAAACCAAAATAATCACTAAGTGTTTCAATCCACGCCCCCGTATGGGGAGCGACGGTAAAACCTTAATGATTTCTATATTGAAAAAAGTTTCAATCCACGCCCCCGTATGGGGAGCGACTTTGCTTACCTTACCCGCCCTGAGGGAATAGGAATGTTTCAATCCACGCCCCCGTATGGGGAGCGACTACGTATTTATAAATCATTAATAATAAACAGTTTATTCACTTCTTTTTGCGAACCTTCATTACTGAACAATTAATTGTTAGCTTGTCAAGGAACATCGTACATAACGTATACAATAGTCATATTTTATTGATTTGCGAACCTGACGGTGAAAGTATGTGAACTCCATGTTCGCAATATCACTTAAACGATCAATGGTCCGTCCTGATCCAGCGACTTTTTGGCGCCAACATGCTCTACCCGATGTTTCCAGTTAGAACCCAAAAAGTAAAACCTCAAACTGTCCTTTTCAGGATCAATTTCATCAATTAATCTATTGCGCAAGACCGTCCATTGTGCAGGATCAACAATGCACTCAAAGACTGAATACTGCACTCTCTGACCATAGTCCTGACATACCCTTGCCACCCTGCGCAGCCGCCGCTGTCCATTATCTTCCGAAGCAACATCATAACTGACTAATACAAACATTATTCTATCTTACCTCCACACATATGGCGGATAAGCATCCAGATCACCGCGCAGATAACGAGCCATAAGCATTGCCTGCACATGAAAAAGAAGTCCTATGGTCACCTTCTCATTAAGGAATGGATGCACAATCTCATCCTGTTTTCTTGTCTGATAAGCTGTAAGTACGGTTTTTCTTGTTTCATCATCCATCAGTACCGCACCGTTTTCTTTAATTTCAAAACCTTTAATCTTCACCTGGCCGAGGTTAATCAGTGAAAGTACAAGGCGATCTGCCAGGAACGGGCGAAACTCTTCCATTAAATCAAGAGCCAGGCTGGGCCGTCCGGGACGGTCTCTGTGGAGGAAGCCGACCGCGGGATCAAGACCGACAGTCTCTAACGCCGATCTGACATCATGCATGACAATCGTATAGATAAATGATAAAAGACAATTCACCGTATCCAGAGGAGGCCTGCGGCTTCGTTCATGAAATACAAAATCTTCTTTCTGTGAAGTAATCAGATAGTCGAATACGCCGAAATAGGTCAATGCCGCTTCTCCTTCGATTCCACGTAAAAGATCCAGCGGTAATTCTGATTGCAGTCTTTTTAATGAATATGAAAGTTTCTGTGAAGCCATGGTCACAGCGTTTAACTCAATTTTATCTGAATGATCCCGCAGCACCCGTTCTAGCACTATGCGGCAATTGGCTATTTTACCGGTCAAGACCGACCTTGCTATTGACGCGGATGTTTCAAGGTCGTCTGCCCGGCGATACTGTTCACGCCTCAGCAGGACATTCCCTGAGACCGGCCCCTGTACCTTTGCAAGAAACCGTCCGTACTCTGTCAGGAAACTTATTGCTACATTCTGCTCCGCACAGTATCCCATCAGATATGGACTGCAGGAAACTTGTCCGAAACATACAATTCCGCCAATTGTATGTACCGGAAGACGTAGGCGCACATCATTATCTACTTTAACAATAACAGTCTCGCCCTCTTTTGCGAGATATGCTCCCTGTGTTGTAACAAACAGAGTATTCAGGTGTCTTTTCATTTTATTTTTTTGTTATGCCATTTACTGTTCGACAGTTCTACTGTCGAACACCAAGATGCTAGAGTTCTACTCTTTCAACTCTCCGTCATTTTCAAAAGATAAGCGCTTGCCTTTCCCTTTTTGCCGCACGTTTTTGGCATACACATTTGCACCAGAGAGCAACTTTTGCACTTTTTTGAATACTCAGGTTTCGGAGTTATTCCAGCGCTGATAAGTTCGTGTACTTTCTTTGCAGTCTCTTCCGTCTCTGTTCTTAAGGCCGTGTCAAATGTAACATCCTCTCTTCGTCTGGTTGTCCCGTAAAACAACGCTCCTTCGCTAATATTACAATTGAGCATCTCCTCAAGACATATGGCCTGTGCGCAGAGCTGGACTTTATCGCAGTTGTCCTTTTTGGGCTTGCCTCTCTTGTATTCAACAGGGAATGGATGCCAGTTAGCCCCCTGCCGGTGAAATTCCACTACATCCGCCTTTCCGATCAGGCCAAGCCGCAGCGACCTGAGCGGCACGCCATATTCAATGCGGATATCCCTGCGTTTGTCCTGCCCGGCAGTATCAACCTTGTCGTGCATGATCCTGCCTTCGGCGGTAAACAGGTTTTCACTCCACAACTGCTCAATGTGTATCAACGCACACTGTCTCTCGCAAAATATAATGTGCTGCAGTGCCGATAATTGAATGAGATCATCCTCGGTATAAGTCTTATTGGTCATATATGACTTATTTTTTTCTTCTCTGTGATCGTGTTCGATAGAGCCTCTCGGTAAACCCGCCCTCTTTCAGAAAATCCTTTTCCAGCGTCCGTAACAGCTGGTCTAGCAGATAGTTTGTCTGGTGAATCAGGCATACCATGGTGTTTGCGGCAACTTCGGGAGGAGAAGCTCCAATATACGACTTATAAGTCATATAAGACCTATTCTTCTGATAACAGAGATTTCTGACCTCTTTGGCCCTTGGATAATCCTTAGACCAAAGAGCCAGTCCTTTCTGCCTCAGATAATCTTGAAAATCCAGCAACAGTTCCTCAAGGCTCGCCCGAGCCACGCCGACGAGCTTCAGCTCGAACTTCTTCGAAGTTCCCGACGCCATGCTGCCTTCAGCGATGTTCTGTTTGCCACTGCGCGCCGCCTGCACCATCTGGTCATGGGTGCGGGAGCGCATATTGATAAACCGATTACAAAACACAACTGTGGCGTCATAAACAATCTCCGACATCTGGTAAGACTGTAGACCCTGATAGCCGCCGTGCGGCGGGATGAGTTGAGGATCATTTTGGTCGGTCATTTAAATCCTTTCAATATTAACATTGTTTGGGTTGAATATTGTAGGTGTTAATCCCTCAAGCTTTGTAAGCCTGATCGAATAATTCTCAATCTTCTTCGGATCAGTTACTCCTTCTTTAGGAGCAACACTCAGCGACCGATGAACCACAGCAGAAGAATATTGTCCATGATTAACGCTGTGTTGCCACCAAAATACTGCGACTACCTCCATACTGCCCTCCGGTCTTGCGGAAGATGCATCGTTGTCAAACAAATTCTTAAGAGCTTCATGTATTGCCTCTGCGTCTTTATCTTCAAACAAAGTTTTTGAGGCAAGTTGGGGATTCATAGCGCCGTAGGTTACATACACTCCATGGTCAACGCGATGTTTCATCCCCATAGTATCTGTTGCTTTCTTTGTGCCGTCTCCTTCCCCGCTAACACTTTTTGTAATCTGTATGCTCGAAACACGATCTCTTACTGGTACAACCGAAAAAGCTGAATGTATTGAAACGGGACCTCGAATTCCAACAGACACCCCTTCACCTTTTTTTGCAGCCCCATAGGCAAATACTTGTCCGAACGAGCGGACATCGATCCATTTCTCGCAAACAGCTTTTTGGAATATTTTTTTATCTTTCCATTGATCTTTCTTTAATTCTCCTTCGGCTCTGGCTCTCAGGCTGGGATAATCATCCAATTTATTGTCATCAGATTGAACAAAAACACTGTATTTGTACTCATTATTGTCATTCTTCATCTCCATCAGTCGATTTCTGATTTTTCTCTTGATGCATACATCAGATAATTCACCAAAACCATCGTAATCTATTCGTGGACGATTACCATTTAACGGATCACCATTAGGATTAGCACGATTTACACTGAATATCACTGCAAAATCAATTTTCTTTTTCAACGTTTCCATTAAAGCCTCCTTTTTCTGTGTTATAAAATTTATTCCTCTGAATTAATATCTTCAATGTTCTTCGGTTCGTCTTTTTTTGGTTTTAATGCTTCCCGCTGGCAATGATATGCCAATAGAAACTCTCCACTTAACGGTTTATCACTTGTGAAATCCTCAACAGGTTCAAATAAATTCATTGTTTTGTCAATTACATCTTGATATTTTATTACCCTTCCACCAAGTCTTGCCTTGTAAGGAACCAGTGAAAGCTCAATGGTTTTCCATGTACTGCAAGGGCGGTCAGAAAAACGCTGCATCAACCGTGCGGCATTGGTATCTCTCTTTTTTTCTGAAACAAACAATGCAAAGTTTTCCAAACAATCTGCAGCAGCCAACAAACGGCCATACAAGTAATCACGAGTTTTACGATTCTCCTCTAACGCCATACTATATCCCTCCTTTTCATTTAATTTTCTAAAAAGTGCACAGGCTATGCTGAGCGTTTTATTCCAATCTTCATTTTTTTTAAAGCCAACTCTATTTGTTGCCCTTCGAGTTGCTGACTCAACAAGGTCGCGTGGAATTTGTTGATTATCAATTATGCATGGCATAAGTCTTTCCACTGTGGACTTTTTAATCTTGTCATCCACAACAAGCCTATCATTTTCATAATGACCAAAAGCCGCTTCAGCGATATCTTTTGGCGCCGGTGCTCCGACAAAACAAATGCGTTTTTTTGTTTCGGGATTGTATCCATAGTCATGAAGCCAAGCACAGCTATCATGCCATTTTTCTAAACGATCAAGAAATTCCGAACCCGTCAGTTCACGGTAGAAGGTAATAGCCATTCGTCCAGGCGTTGCGGAATCAATGCCCATAACCACAACACCGCTTGTATCTCCAATGTCGGCTTTGTAACCCGCTATTTTCCGTCTCAATTTAATAGCAAGATTCTGTGCGACTGAGACGTTATCAGAATCATCTCTTTTAAGTTCATCTTCTCCTAAAATAGCAAGAGGGTCGGCAAGGGGATCTGGAATTTCTGCGCCTGAAGCAGCCCATGCAACGATAGCCTGATCTCCGCTACGATAACCTTGACGACTGATAAGCCAACGGAGAGCACTATGCGCTTTTTGAGTTACCTCAAATCCAACCCCACACGCTTGATTCGCGTCCTCAAAACGTCCACGGAAAGTAAATCCCGATGTATCATTTGATGAAATAATTTTTGCTCCATCACCATCGTTTCTAATTTTTTTCGGATGCTGTTCAGCAATAAAATGAACTTCCCCTGTTACATAACAAAGAGCTTTATTTTTTTTCATATTGTAATAATATTTTGTCCAACTATCCCAAAGCGTTTTATCTTCCCATGTTTTAGAGCATAGAACGTTTGGGATCTCAACTTCCCATCGAATAAACGCATCAGCCTGCCAATTTTCAAGATTACCTTTCTTGTTGAATCTTCCCGGCAATAAATCAAATATATCTATTGCCTTATTATCCTGCTTTTTTTCTATCCGCTTTTCTAATAGCTTGCCATCATTATTTACAAACAGTAGTTTGCTGTCGACTAAATCTTCAATAACCCTTCCTTTTCTAACATAATTAAGTACTGCGCAAGCCTTTTCGTGTCTGAATTCTGACTCACACCAATCAGTCAGAAGCTTGCTATATGATCGTTTGTTCTTAGTAAGCAAAATTTCATAAATTTTCTCTTTTCTCTTATCCCATTTTTGGTCTAGAATCATGCCCTTATAATCGTTCAACCCTGAAAATTTCGATTGAATCATGCCAGACTTGTCAATATAGCCTTGCTGACACAAATCATCAATCAAACCCTTTTTATCCACTTTGTTGCCAAGTTTTTTGGAGTCATCTTCTGCAATAATGGCGAAATAATACGAATCACTTGTCCCACTATATTTAGGATAATCCTTTGCCACATACTGCAACTTATCACATAAAGGATGAGGGGCTTCGCCTCTTGTTCGACCGCCTGAACTCTCTGTGCATGGAATAATCGTTCTTGCATCGTCTTTTGGCACAATTCTGGCTCTCTTAAAATTTCCTTGATAATCAATAACAATCTCAATTTGGGCTTTGTTCGTTGTGTGGCAGATCGGAAGAAGAGGGACTTCTTTCTCAGAGACAACCTTGCCAATCATTGACTGACAATTCTCATAGGTTTCATATAGTTTTTGTATCCAGCTCATTTATGCCCCTCCCATTCTTCAAAACCTTCCAGCAGCCCATCCCCGTCTAATCCGATCGACTGTGGCGGATTGGCTTTCATTGTCCTAACGACTTTCCGTATCGTACATGCTTCTGGTTTGATAAAATCAATCCTGCCGTCAATCATCTTCGGACGCCAGAACCGGGTATGAAGTTCATTTCCCCCAAGCTCGTCAGGATAATCAAATCCGTGAAACATCAGGTCAAATGCTATTTCACCGTAATCATCGTAATCGCTTTTCCCTTCTCCAAACCTGCATGGCTCGACATACCCCTGACATTCCCTCGCGCCTAAAAATATATCTCTTCTGCCACCCTTATCTATCATTCGTTTAGCTACAAAGAAATGTTTGTTTTCATTCCTGTCCTTAGCCATATCCTCACGGTGGTAATTCCAGTCAAAATGAGCCTGAACCTGATACTCAACATCGGCAAGATATGTATAGATCGAAAGCTCATTGCCTCCGCCATACTTAACAGGCTTTGCACTTCGAGTCTGCGTCCTGATGCGCTTCATTACTCTTACCTGGTCGATAATCCATATAATAGTAGGCTTCCAGTACACAGAACTCAATATGCCTTTTAACGCTTCATAGGTAGGAATATGATAAGAGCACTTCTCTCCGCCTATCTTTGTCAGAGGGTCGGTAAAAAGGGCATATTTACCGTATACTTTGAATTCAACTCTGTTTTCCTTTTCCATATGCACCCCCTTTATTTAGCTATAAAAAAATTCCATATTTGTTACCGGCGTTTTGTTTAATCCGAATTCCTTGCTATAATATCGTTTATCAAGATAAAAAATACCTGAGCCTTCCTGAACTTCGTATATTGCTTGCTCATCCAATAACTTAGTCAATACATGTGGGAAGACATTAACTGAATATCGCTGTGCCTGTCGTAATAATTTGTATTGTTTTTCCAGTTCATAAGCGGAACAAAGATTATTGACAAGCGTTTTTCCTTCTTTCCCATATTGAACAACAATTCCTCTTGCTGCCGTATCTATTACATCAAATGACCTGGCGGCAGACATGAAAGCCTGTCTTAATAAAATGCCTGGCGCTTTGCCATTCATACGCTCATACTCTGAAACAGAAACTTTATTCCGTGCTAGCAGATTAAATAAATTATCCGCATGTCCCACAGGTGATTTAGAACGGACAGGGTAGCACATATCATCTTTTCTTTGATAGAAATAATATTGATAATATTGCTCCATCGCTTCAGGACTTAAAAGATTATTCCTGTATTTTTCAGGATTGTTTTTAAATTCATCCAGCAACCGTTCAGTCTTTTCCTTACCTATTCTGATATCTTCAAGACTATCAATATTTTCATCAGCCGGATTTATTATGTAAACATCGCCTAACGCTGGATACATTTCGTTATGTCGATTACATCTCCCTGCAGCCTGTGTGATTGAATCAAGTCCTGCCAAAAAGCGAATAACTGACCCGAATGAAATATCAACACCTGCCTCTATAAGCTGAGTACTGATACAAATAACCGGTTTTTTATCACTCAAATCATCTTTGACCTTTTGAAGAACCTTCATGCGGTGAGCCGGACACATATTTGTGCTCAAATGATATGCTATACCATTCTTCATGCCTTGACACTGCTGATAAAGTTCACGTGCCGATTTTTTTGTATTTACGACTATAAGAACACTGCCAGATTTAGCAAGTTCTTGCCCTGCAAGTTCTATTATTTCATCATTATTCCAGCCGTCATCTTTTGTTTTGTCATGAACCTCAACACGTTTTAGATTTTCGAATATCTGCTTCTCATTAGAAATTATTTGTTGTTCCGCAGCAATAGACAATGCTCTGGACTTCTTTTCAATTTTATCTAAAAGCGGCTGAGTTGCAGTACATAGAATAACCGAAGAACCACAGTTGTTTACAAGAAAATCGACAGCCACATTGAATAAGTGAACGCACTTAACCGACAATGTCTGAACTTCATCAAAAATAATAACCGCATTTGCAAGTTGATGCATTCTTCGTGCACCACGCGTTCCAGATCCGAATAATGCTTCAAGCACCTGTACATTGGTTGTCAACACGACAGGAGCATCCCAATTTTCAGAGAGCACTTTTTGTCTTGCACTTTCTTTATCAGGCAATAGATTGGAATGATGCTCCAAAACTACACGATCAAGATATTGACCCTTTTCGTCCTTATCTTCCAAGACCTTCCGTATCTCTTCAGCATTTTGATCAATAATAGTGGTATATGGCAGAACATAGATAATTCTGTCCATCTTGTATTTGCCAGCATGATGCAAAGCAAATCTCAAACTTGCGAATGTTTTCCCGCCGCCTGTGGGGACTGTCAATTGATACAGACCTTTTGGTTTTCCGGAATAACCGAGACATGCCTGCGATATTTTATGCCGTATTGCATTAATTCCTTTTAAATCAAAACCGTTAAGTTTTTTGTCTAATTTTTTTATGAGTGAATCCCAATTATCATACTTACCACAATTCCTCAATTTTGCTATGTCTGGAGCGTCAAAATCAGCCGTATTTAATCTGTCGGCATCAATCAGGCAACTAAAAAGAAACCGTAATAGTAATCCATGTTTAAAAGCAAGGGTTTCCCGTGTTTCCTTATCATCATGGAAATTGCGTAATGACTTAAACTTATCAACAAGGTTTTGATAGAGTTTTTCTGATTGCAAGCGGCTTGTTATGAAGTTCAACGCCTCATTGGTAAGATTGCCTGTTGCTTCACTAATATGTGTTTTCTCACTATCTTTGTTTATACGCTTTGAATAGGCATCCATCCCATCAGGGGAAATACAGTCTATCAATCCTGAATGATGTGAAACTAAACACAATGACATGACTTGAGCAGCAAATAATGCTTCCGGCCCTTTATCAGAAAGTGTTCTAAATATTAATTGAGCACCTGCGGTGGAGTGATCAACTTTACCTTTCTTTCCTGCTGCATCAACATAATCATCTTCATCTGTATTTATAAGGCCAACTGCAGATTTAATATATTGATCAAATTCCTTACTTGATTTTCCTATATCGTGCAAGAGCCCTATTATTTCTCCTTGCTCTTTAAGGCCAATCTTTGAGGCAAACTCACCTGCTATCTTCGAAACTTCCTCAAGGTGAGCATCTAGACTTTGTATTGTTCCGTCTTGTTCTCTACGGTGAGCAACATAATCAACATTTTGGAACATATTTAAAATCCTTTCCCAATATCATGCCACAACCCCGCAAGGTAAGCCCATTCACCGGAACCAAATACATCCGCAAAGGATTTCGCAAGTTCCGCAGTATTCTTTAAATGCTCATCAAGCAGATGCCATTCATCAATTGGTATACCGTCCAAACTGTGGGCATAAAATTCTTTCATTAGCCCTCCTTATTCAGCACTTCATTTTTTAGTATTTTTAAGCGTAGTGTCCGTATTTAAGATATTAGTGGCTGCCACTTCCGCGAATATAAATGTATGTGAAACGCTTACTTGATTATACAAGCAAGTTATATTTGATATGTAGATGATAACAGTATGTCCAAGAATTGTTATTTCTGGTTGAGCCGGAATCTTTTACAGATTCTGAAATAAATTCAGGATGACATTTTTCAGGATATTGTCCGATAAGACAATTCTCGAACAGCTTATTAAAATGTGATGAAAGAGGTTTGATCTGCCTTTCCGCCTAGTATTATAAATGTGTGCTTAAGTTTTGCAATATAAAACCCACATTTTGGTGATTTTTCGTGGAGTTTGTGTTGAACGACATGAGATTCTTCGTTACACTCTATTAGACTATGATTATTTTTAATATTAAGATAAAGATATATTATTCTTGTTGAGTTTCTGCTTTTTAATGCAGGAGAACGTAATAAAACGTAGTGCAATGGAGTTCTCCTGCATTGTATTAATTTTCTTGATTTTTATGATAATATTGAAAAACTAGAGAAAGGATTGCATAAGTCTATGCTCGCTCAAAAGGTAAAGTAAAATTTATATTTTGATAAAGCCCAATCCTTTCTGAAGGTAAAGCTATATAGAAGACCACCAAATACACCCCGCAGGTGTACAAGAGGTCGGGGATCCGCCAAAAAGCTCGTTGGACAGGTGTGTAGATTTGCTTGTAACTGCATACATTTTCATATAGAATTGCATTTCCTTGATTAATGGACGATTTCTTGTAAGTTTATTATTAGGAGTTTTCATATGAGCACAAAAAAAATACAACCCATTCATCCAGGAGAAATACTTCTAGAAGAATTTCTCAAACCAATGGACTTAAGCCAAAACAGATTAGCTAATGACATTGGAGTTGCTGCACGTAGAATTAATGAAATTGTTCATGGTAAACGTAGGATTACAGCTGATACAGCACTTCGCTTAGCACGTTACTTCAAGATGTCTCCGCAATTTTGGCTTGGTTTGCAAATGGATTATGACCTTGATATCGAAGAAGATAGACTTGCAAAGCGAATTAATAAAGAGGTCAGCGTTTGTGAAACGGTTCACAAATACGCATAGCCGCACAGCAGACTTTTCGAAAAGATATACAAGATTCCTTGTTATCCCGTTATCCCGTCTAAAAAATGATACGTCTATCCCCAACAACAGGCCTTAATCTCTTCCAAAATTGTCCCCGGTGTTTTTGGCTGCATTTTAATAAGAAAGTGCAACGGCCAAGGGGCATTTTCCCATCTCTTCCTGGAGGAATGGATTTGGTGATTAAGAAGTACTTTGACCGGTATCGTGGCACTTTACCACCAGAGATTGAAGGAAAGGTAGAAGGTAGTCTGATGCCAGACATAAAACTGATGGGTAAGTGGCGTAATTGGCGGTCTGGTTTGGAATATCATGATAAAGAGCTTGATGCTGTTTTGTTTGGTGCGCTGGATGATTGTTTGATTGATGATGATCGCTATATTCCACTTGATTATAAAACACGTGGCAGTGCTCCTAAATACGGCTCTTCTGAAAGGTATTATCAGACTCAGCTTGATGCTTACAGTTTGCTCTTAAGTACTAATGACTACAAAACCAGAAATTTTGCTTACCTGGTTTACTACTATCCAACGGAGGCAAGAGAAAACGGCCTGGTAAAATTCGACATTAAACCGGTCAAAGTTGAAACAAACTTGGAGAGAGCTAAAAAAACATTTTGTGACGCAGTGGAATTGCTTAGAGGGCCTATGCCTGAACGTAATAACAATTGTGAATATTGTTGTTGGATTAGCAACCGGCTTGGTTTTGAATAACCATATTTAATTTTGAAAAAGTTTTCCACAAGTTGTTTCTAGTTTTACGTGTTTATACTCTATTATTTATACCTCAAAATTGGTAGCAAACTCACCTGAGCATTTTTTTATTTCTTTACTCTCCCTCTTGAAAATAGTAACATAGTCCTCTAGTTTAGATTAAACACTTTAGTTTATTGCAAGGAGAAAATCATTAAAATGAATATCATTCAAAGAGTTGTATTGTATCAGTTTTCCCTTATGCTGGTCTTGTTAATTGTGACTTCTGGCTGTCAAACTGTAAATAATACTATTACACCCGAACCTTCCGTTGCAAGTCTTCAATCGGATTCCTCACAAGTTGATACGGAACGCAGGACACCTCAAACCAGTCCGGCGGAGAAGGAAACGACGGCAACGGAAAAGTCAACCAATAAGGTAACCGGAAAATCTGACATAGAAAAAAGATCTTCAGCAGAGGTGCAGAAAAATTTGATCAGCAGGTGGTCTGGTCTTATGGGACATGGAGGGATGCCTCAAGGTAGCTCAGCAGCAGAAGAAACGACAACAACTGGACAATCTGACGAGATAAAAAAAGGCCCTTTTGTGGAGTTAGAGAAAAATGTAGTTGGTAAGTGGTTGAATCTTAAGGAAACGGAATCTATTGAATTTCTTAATGATGGGACCATAGTAATCATTGATAAAAGAGGTGTTAATCCAAAATTAAGGGGTAATTATAAGTTTGTAGATGAAGGGCGTTTAAGGGTATATTTTAAAGGGGGCCTTTATGCTAGATCAATGCCGCCAATGTCCTTTAAGATTTCCATTTCTGAAAATGAGATTACGTTAACAGACGAACCTGACGGAACAGCTACGACATATAAGAGAATAAAATAATCACCTTTAATGTTATCTAATAAACTAAAGGGCAGAGTTCCGCAGGCTTGCCCATGGGGCAACCATGGGTATCTACTGAAATGACTCATTAGAGTGAACTGCCAACAACTTGTTCAATTTGTTAAGCCGCAAGCTTTGCCATTCATCTTTGTCATCTCTTTTCTGATTAAGATAGACCCTTTAAATTTCTCCATGTCATATATTCTGAAATCAAACGTAAGCATTTCATCTAAATATAACTCTACAGGAAATCTGGTGGTGGTGTTCCATTTGTCTTGATAATTCATAAAATATGCGTGTTAAAACAAAAATTATTTGCACAATAGGTCCAGCGAGCAATACGGAGACCATCCTTCGAAAAATGATGCTGGCCGGGATGGATGTGGTTCGTTTGAATTTTTCTCATGGAAGTCATCTTGCCCATCGGAAGGTTATAGAATTAATTCGGAGAATTAACCAAAAGTACCGTCGACGTATAAAAATACTGCAGGATCTGGAGGGATTCAGGATACGCATTGGACGATTATGTGGAAAGAGACCTCTACTTCTCGAAAAAGGGCAGATTGTTTTTCTTGATAATAATATTCGTATAAGTGAAAAGAACATTATCCCGTTTGATTACAAAGGCGCATTGGACAGTCTAGCGTCAGGCCAGATGATTTTTATTGATGACGGGATGATTGCCTTGAAAATCAAACGGCTTGTTAATAAGAATCGGTTGAAGGCCGTTGTCGTAATAGGTGGCTATTTAAGTGAACATAAAGGAGTCAATATACCGGGAGCCAAATTGAAGTTTGCAGGACTCAGTAAAAAAGACCGGGAAGATATTCTTTTTGGTATGGAGCAGGGGGTGGATTATGTTGCCCAGTCTTTTGTTAGAGGTAAGAGGGATGTAAAAACAATTAGGAGTATATTGGAAAGAGAAAACTCAAATTGTCGTTTGATAGCAAAAATAGAAACAAGGGAGGGAATAAAAAATATTGATGGTATTGTCGATCAAGCAGATGGAATCATGATTGCTCGTGGTGATATGGGTGTTTCCATCCCCATACAGGAAGTTCCACTTATACAAAAAATGATTATAAGGAAATGCAATAAAGAGAAGAAGGTTGTTATCACGGCTACTCAGATGCTGGAAAGCATGGTCCATAATCACAGACCAACAAGGGCAGAGGTTTCCGACATTGCCAATGCCATTCTGGATGGAACGGATCTTGTAATGCTTTCTGCAGAAACAGCTATAGGGGAATATCCGGTTGAATCTGTAAAAATGATGAATAATATCATAAAATGTATAGAAAGATCATCCTTATATACAAGAAAAAGTATTAATACCTAAATTGAGCGATTTATGTAGCCGCAACCTTCAGGTTGCGTAACTTACGTAAAATTTCCATATACCCATTAGGTGATGAAAAACGCAGGCTAAAGCCTGCGGCTACATTGACATTCAATATAAAATCGCTCAATTTAGGTAACATATGAAAAGGGAAATACACTTCATTCTGGCAGGAGTGGTGGTCTTAATAGGATTGGGATTCCTGGTAGGATGTCAGGACAATCAGCAAGACATAACATGGCAGGAAGTGATTAAGAATATCCGTAATAAGTTCCCAGATGTTAGACATACGTCGACAGATGAGTTATATTCATGGCTGGCAGATTCAAAAGGTGGATCTGTTATCCTGGTAGATGCCAGAGACAAGGAAGAATTTCAGGTAAGCCATATTCCAGGAGCACGTCATATACCTTATAATGAAAATCCCTCGAATTCTTTGATGAATCTCAACCGGGACAGCCTTATTGTTGTTTATTGTTCTGTAGGTTATCGTTCTTCTATCCTGGCTAAGAAGTTGCAAGGCTTAGGGTTCACCAGAGTATACAACCTTGAAGGATCGATTTTCAAATGGGCCAATGAGGAAAGGCCACTAGTTCAGAATGGAAACATGGTTCAAAAGGTTCACCCTTATAGTCCTTATTGGGGGAAGTTGCTCGAAACTGAATATCATGCGGATGTAGGCTACATTGACCAATAAATTCTTACCTTTGTTCTCGTAATAGTGTGAGTATATTAGACTATTAAAAGATTTCGTAAAAAACTTTTTCATCTTTATTCAAATAATTCAGAGCCAAGTTGAGCGATTTATGCCTGCCCGAACGTACCGTCCGGTACGGGCGGGCGCTCTGGCGGGCTTTAACATAGCCTGTTCGGGGGACGGGCCCTACATACTTTATGCCTGTGTGCCAGACTATGTCATTCAGGCGGACGGCCTGTGCTTATTAACACCTAATGAGTTGATGAAAATTTCCTTTAAATAACGCAACCTAAAGGTTGCGGCTACCCGCCCGAACGGTACGTTCGGGTGGGCCTAATCCTGCAAAACTGGCATTAGTTTCAACTAGAACGTTGCCAATTTTTTTATATCATTTGTAATAAACTCATCAGCAGCATATGGCCCCAAGGTACCAGCTCGATAAAGATGAATATGGGGTGATTTTTCATCAGCCCAGCCATCAAGCACACTATCAATCAAGGTCCAGGCTGTTTCAACCTCGTCCTGTCGGATAAAAAGGGTGCTATCGCCTGATATAGCATCCAAAATCAAGCGTTCATATGCTTTTGGTGGTTCTACATCAAAGACCTTGCTGTAGTAAAATTCCATATCTGTGGGTTGTAAAATCATTTTTGGGCCGGGAATTTTCATACCAATGGACAATCGAATACCCTCATTCGGTTGAACTCGTAATGAGAGCACATTGGGTTTCATGCGTTCTATTTCTTTATGTTCATCACTTTTGGCATGCCTAAAAAGGGCCAGGGGTGGTTGCCGAAATTCAATATTTATTTCGGTAAGACGTTTAGTCAGAGCCTTTCCCGTACGGAGATAAAATGGCACACCGGCCCAACGCCAGTTGTCCACATGCAACTTCAGTGCAACAAAAGTCTCAGTCACGGAGTTAGATTTCACACCAGGTTCTCTTAAATAATCTGGAATCGATCGTCCATTTATAGTTCCAGCTGCATACTGTCCGCGTACGGCGTGCCGGTCCACTTCATTTACCTCAATAGTAGGAATAGCGTTTAGCACCTTTACTTTTTCGTTCCTAACAGCGTTGGGTGCAAAGGAAGCGGGTGGTTCCATTGCGACCAGTGCCAATAGTTGCAGCATGTGATTTTGAACCATGTCACGGAGGGCACCAGTATTATCATAATAGCTGCTGCGGCCCTCCACGCTTATGGCTTCAGCTACGGTGATATGGACATGACTTATATAGCGACGATCCCAGAGCGGCTCAAATATACTGTTACCAAAACGAAATGCCATGATATTTTGCACTGTTTCTTTACCTAGATAATGGTCAATACGATACACCTGACTCTCATCTAATACGGATAAGATGTTTTTATTTAAAGTGCGGGCGGTTTTCAGATCTCGTCCAAAAGGTTTTTCGATAATGACACGAGTCCAAAGGTTTTTATCTTTATGGTCTGCTATATGCTCGGTTTGACCAAGCATAGCAATGATGTCACAAAAGACGGTGGGAGGGGTGGATAGATAAAATAGGCGGTTACCTTTACCGGGAGGTATTCCACACTCCTCATCGAGTTTGTCCAGGAATATTTTTAAATCTTTAAAGCTTTTACTATTATCGTATTTTCCTGTGTGATAATATAAAAGAGAAGTGAAGGCGTTCAATTCCCTGGAACCAATCTTAGGTTTAGACCGGGCAAACTCGATTATGGCTTTTTCCATTTCAGTACGAAACTGCTCGTGCGATTTTTCTCGTCTGGCAAATCCAACAATCCGAGTCTGTTTTGGCAGTAAGTCGTCTTGCTCTAGTTGAAACAAAGCTGGTATTAATTTGCGTTTGGCTAAATCACCCGATGCACCAAAAAAAACGATGGTAACTGGGTCAGATTTTTTCATTTCTCACTCCTTGTTCAGTAAATAGGGGTTTATGTTTTATCTTTATTATGTTTTGAATTACTCCTCCTCCCAATCGGCATGGAAAGTACCTGGTTTATCAATGCGCTCAAAGGTATGGGCGCCAAAGAGATCTCTTTGTGCTTGAATCAGGTTAGCAGGCAAACGTTCGCTACGGTAGGCATCATAATAAGCCAGTGAGGCACTCATAGCTGGCATGGGAATACCTGATCCTGTAGCGAGCTGGATGACAAAACGCCATGCTTCCTGGCGACTATTTACGGCTTTTTGAAATCCCTCATCTACAAGCAAATTAGGTAGATCCCTATCTCGATTATAAGCATTTGTTATATCATTAAGGAATCTGGCCCTAATAATACACCCTGCCCTCCAGATCTTTGCGATTGCCCCTAAGTTCAAATTATACTTGTATTCCTCAGAGGCCTTTTTAAGTAAACTCATACCCTGAGCATAGGAACAAATCTTAGATGCATAAAGCGCATCTCGTACTGCATCGATCAACTCTTGTGAGGAATTACCATTGTATTTTTTAGTTGGACCCGATAAAACATTTGCTGCACGCACGCGTTCATCCTTTTGTGTAGATAGAATTCTCCCATCAACTGCAGCCGTAATTGTGGGGATAGCTACTCCTAAATCCAGGGCGTTTTCACTCATCCATTTACCCGTTCCTTTTTGACCCGCTTTATCTAATATAACATCTACTAATGGCTTTCCGGTTTCTTCATCTATCTTTTTAAAAACCTTTGCTGTTATTTCGATCAGGAATGAGGAAAGTTCTGCTTTATTCCATTCAGCAAAAATATCATAAAATTCCTGAGATGAAAGCCCAAGAGCACGTTTGAGCAGATCATAAGCTTCTGCAATGAGCTGCATATCACCATACTCAATACCATTATGGACCATTTTTACGTAATGTCCGGAACCGCCGGGACCTATGTAGGTTACACAAGGTTCCCCATCTTCCTCTGCCTTTGCAGCTACCGCACTCATTATTGATTCAACTTCTCTGTAAGCATTTATAGAACCTCCGGGCATCAGACTTGGTCCCCACAAAGCACCTTCTTCTCCACCAGAAACTCCCATGCCCAAAAAATTGATACCTTTAGCTTCAAGTTCTCTGGCACGCCGTTCCGTATCAAGAAAATAAGAGTTTCCTCCATCGATTATCAGGTCTTTTTTATCTAATAAAGGAACGAGTTGTTGGATGATCGCATCAACAGGCGCACCGGCTTTGACCAGCAACATGATTCTGCGAGGCCTTTCTAAAGCGCCAACAAATTCTTCTAATGTATACGCAGGCTTGATGTTTTTACCAGCAGCTACTCCTTCTACATATTTCTTTGTTGTTTCGGTAGTTCGATTGTAAACGACGACTCCAAAGCCATTGCGTTCGACATTCAGTACAAAGCTCTGACCCATAACTCCCAGGCCAATCATACCAAATACTTGTTTATTCATAATTACTATTTATCTTCACTAAACTTGTAGGTTGGTCAATTTAGGTAATATAATGGTATAATATAATGTTTAAGGAAACATTACCTCTTTTGCGTTTTTATTAATTAAAGCCGCAGCATCAGAATCCAGCATCCAACGAAGTGTGCCGTTTTCCGGATTAACCATGGTTGCAGGAAGGTCTTTAGTAGGTTGCTTAATATTCATTATACGCTGAATTATGTTAGATTTAGAGTTTCCTGAAACCAGAAAGATAACTTCTCTGGCTGCATTGAGTACAGGTAATGTTAACGTCACCCGCCAGGTATTTAATCTGGGAACAAAAACAGCAACCGCATGTCGTTCACATTCTTCAATTGCATCTGTATCAGGAAAAAGTGAAGCGGTATGACCGTCCTCTCCTATTCCAAGCAATATTAAATCAAAACGTGGCGAATCTTTTCTAAAACTATTATGCAACAACTCAGCATATTCTGAAGCAGCCTGCTCTGGCGTAATTTCTCCCCTGATTCGATGAACATTACCATCTGGTATCTTAATATGTTCAAGAAGCGTTTGCTGAACCATTCTAAAATTACTATCCTGATGCTCTGGGGGAACCATCCGTTCATCACCCCAGAAAAGATGAAGACCGTTCCAATCCACACGGTCCCGGTAAGAGTTCGCAGCTAACATTGAATATACTTCACGAGGAGTATTGCCACCAGCCAAAGCTATATTGCACAAACCATTTTCCTGTATCGCTTGTCCAATTAAATTGATAACCCGTTCTGTAGTTGCGGCTACGAGTTTTTCTTTATTTGGATAGACATGAATCCTTTTTTCCATACTTAAAATTATTTTACCCTTTGGTCTTTTTTATAACGTTTTTTACTACTTGTATTACTCTTTCCGCAGTGAAACCATATTCTTTGAACAAATCCTTGGAAGGTGCAGATGCACCAAAGCTCTTAAGCCCGAATATACCACAATCATCATGTCTTCCAGTATACCTGTGCCAACCGAAAGTCGATCCTGCTTCAATAATAACGCGTGCTTGTACTGAACCGGGTAAAACTTTTTCGTGGTAAGCCTTGTCTTGGGATTCGTAAAGGCTACGACACGGCATACTTATTACCCTTGCCCTGATTCCTTCATTTGTCAATTGCTCATAAGCATTAAGACATATTTGAACTTCAGAACCCGTTCCTATCAAAATAACATCTGGTATACCATTACTATCGGCAAGGACATAAGCCCCTTTCATTGCACCATCGGCAGAGGCATATATTGAACGGTCAACAGTTGGTATTGACTGACGAGTTAAAATAAGCGCCACAGGACGGTCTTTCAGCTCCATGATATATTTCCACATCACGGATAATTCATTGGCATCTGCAGGTCGAATGACATCCAAACCAGGTATTGCGCGCAGTGAAGCAATGTGTTCAACTGGCTGATGAGTCGGCCCATCCTCTCCAAGACCAATACTGTCGTGGGTAAAAACATAAATTACTGGTTGTTTCATCAAAGAAGAAAGGCGAATTGCAGGTCGTGCGTAGTCTGAAAAGATAAGGAACGTTGCTCCATAAGGTCGAATCTTGCTCAAAGACATACCGTTGATAATAGCTCCCATAGCATGTTCTCGAATACCGAAATGAAAATTCCTTCCTGTGTAATTATTCCTTTCAAAACTAGTGGTATCTTTTATGTATGTTTTTGTAGAGGGGCCCAGGTCAGCGGAGCCTCCCATGAACCATGGAATTAGAGAGGCTATGGGGTTTAATATTTTATTGTTTGCTTCTCGACTGGCAAGTCCTTTGGCGTCAGCCGGAAAACTCGGAAGACACCTATCCCAGCCTTCTGGCAATTCACGGTCTTGCATCATTTTAAATTGCTTTGCCAAATCAGGGTATGCCTCTGCGTAAGCCTTAAACTTTTTATTCCAATCTTCTTCTAATTTCATGCACTTTATGGTTATCTGATCCTTATACTCTTTGACTTCATCGGGAACGTAGAATGTCTTGTCCGGATTCCACCCATAATTTTCCTTCGCTGCTCTTACTTCATCTTCGCCAAGGGGAGCTCCATGTGCATCTGCTGTGTCCTGTTTATTTGGACTGCCATAGGCAATATGGCTGTCTACAATGACTAAAGACGGACGTTCAGTTTCTTTTATGGAGGCCTGCAGCATTCTTTCTAACATTTCTAAATCGTTGGCGTCAGCAACATGCTGAACGTTCCAACCATAAGCCTTAAAGCGAGCTGCAACATCTTCACTGAAGGCTAAAGTGGTATTACCTTCAATGGTGATATGATTATTGTCGTAAATCCATACCAGATTACCTAATCCGAGATGGCCTGCCAAAGATGCTGCTTCTCCGGAAATACCTTCCATCATGCATCCATCACTGGCAATAGCAAAGATATTATAATTGATTATCTCATATCCAGCGCGATTGAAATATTTTTGGAGCCATCTTTCTGCAATAGCCATACCTACACTGTTGGCAACACCCTGCCCAAGGGGGCCTGTGGTTGCTTCCAGGCCCGGCGCTAATCCGTATTCGGGATGGCCGGCGCATTTACTGTGCAATTGTCGGAAACGCTTAATGTCATCCAGGCTGATATCATATCCAAGGATGTGCAATGTGCTGTATAACAGCATAGACGCATGGCCTGCAGAAAGCACAAAACGATCCCGGTTAGGCCAATCAGGGTTTTGAGGGGTGTGGCGCATAAATTTATCCCAGAGTACAAACGCTACGGGTGCAAGCGCCATGGGTGTACCCGGATGCCCTGAATTAGCCTTTTGCACCGCATCCATAGATAATGTGCGTATGGTATTTATGCATAGCTGGTCGAGGGTTTGCTTTTTGTTCATAATTTTACCCACTATTATACTCCCTATTTTATGAATTATAAATTTTGATGTTCATACACTTCTGATCAAAGCGTAGAGGCCAGGTGGGCGGCCCCTAACAGAGCTGCATGATCGTCCAGTATAACATATAAAGGCGTATTTTTTACCAAATATGATAATCTTCCTTTATTTAAGTAAGAAGTAACCGTGGTCCCATCTGCCAACTTCTTATAGATACCTGCTGGAATACCACCGCCGAGGTAAATACCATCAGTAGCCATTAATGTAAGTACCATGTTCCCGGCCTGTGCACCTAATATAGAAGCGAAAATATCAAGGGTCTTAGCACAAAGTTCATACTCACCTGTTTTACCCGTGCTGGAAATTACCTTACCGGGATCTTCTTCATGTAACCGCTTATTCAATTCAGGGGGTTCTGGAGCAACACCTTTATCTTTCAGAAATGTGTAAATATTAACCAATCCAGGTCCTGAAAGAATACGATCATAGCTAACGTGATCATGTTTTGATTTCAAATATTGAAAAAGCTCAACTTCTATCTTGGTTGTGGGTGCGAAGTCGACATGTCCTCCTTCCGAAGCCATTAAGTACTGTCGCCCGGAATTGAAATGTAAAAAGGCCTGGCCAAGCCCGGTACCGGGTGCCATTACGCCAATAGTCGCTTCTTTTATTTCTGATTCTTTGCCCCAATTGCGTTGTAAGTTCTTTTTAGTAGAGTCAATCACCTCACCTTCATATAATGTAAATAAATCATCAGGCATTAGATGGGGTACAGCAGCAGCAGTAGCAACAAGGTCATTCACCAACTTGACTGCTGGAATATTTAGCTTCTGACCAATTTGTTCTTCTTTAAAATACCATGGCAGTTTAGTTGCTCGAGCTTCACCATTGACAATTGGCCCTGGCACTCCAAAACATGACTTCGTTACTGAAATTTTGTATTTATTAAGGAAAATTTGCACAACGTCTTCGAGACACGCATAGTCACGGCTGACAAACGTATCTGTTTGTTGTCGAATCAATTTTCCATCTTCCGACTGATAAAGAGCCAGTCGTGTTTTTGTGCCGCCTACATCGCCGGCAAGAATCATTGATTTCTCCTTAGATTATGTTCGAGGTGATATTGTGTATCCACTGAGAAAAGAAACGTATCAGATTTTACTTTTAACTAAATATATTTGAAAACGTGACAAATTTCAATCTTTGTTTTATCAGGTTAAATATTCGAATGTAAGTTGCCTGCCCATCCCTGCCTTCAGACTGTGTCGCAATTGTCATCCCGAACTTGTTTCGGGATCTCTAATGTTGCTAAGTCATTGGAATCATTAGATTCTGAAATAAATTCAGAATGACAAATCATGTGTTTTTGTTATTGTGACACAGCCTGCTTGCCGGCAGGCAGGCGGACATTCCATTTACCAGAGGTATTTGCTAGGTAATGGGTCATTTTGAGATTTCTTTTATTTTTTTAATTTTTTAGTGGAAAATCACAATAATTGTGGCATACTATGGGTATGCCTAAGCGGACAAGCAAAAAACAAGTAAAAAAGCCTGAAGATATTAATATTCTTGCAAAATCTATATTTGACAAGGCTATTTCTGAAGGTAAAAATCCTGCTGCTGTAGTACTTGGCAAACTGGGTGGACTAAAAGGCGGAAAAGCTCGTGCAGCCAAGCTTACTAAAAGGCGAAGAGTTGAGATTGCATCAATGGCAGCAAAGGCACGTTGGAAGAAAGAAAAGTAACCATGCCAAGAAGTCAGTATGATCCAGTTATCTCTAAGGTCTTAGACGAACAACGACAAGGTCATGAAACCCGAAGGAAGATTTTTGTAGAGCTAGAAAAGAAGCTACAAAAACCTGTAATATCTTTTTTTACTAGTTTTGTGTACCCTGTAATGATCGAAGATCAAGATGTAGATATGCTAGAAGGATTGTTACAAAAAATGGATTTATCTAATGGTTTGGCTGTTGTGATAAGTTCACCCGGTGGCAGTGGGTTAGCGGCTGAGAGAATTATTAATATTTGCAGAAGCTATAGCGAGACAAATGAATTTACAGTGATAGTGCCAAATAAAGCAAAATCTGCTGCAACCATGGTATGTTTCGGCGCAAAAGAAATCATCATGAGCCCACATCTGAATTAGGCCCTATTGATCCACAACTCACAATGGAAATAGATGGTGAAGAAAAAAGATTTTCTGTTTATAATATTGTTGAGAGTTATGAAGATTTATTTAAAAAGGCAATTAAAGAAAAGGGCAATCTGGCACCTTATTTGCAGCAATTATCAAACTATGATGCAAGAGATATTAAAGAAATGCAATCGGCTATGGCTTTGGCAGAAGATATAGCAATAAAAACGCTAGCATCTGGAATGATGAAAGGCAAATCAGAAAAAAGAATAAAAAAAGATATTAAAATTTTCTTAACACCAGAAAAAACTAAAACCCACAGTAGGCCAATTTCACCTAAAGAAGCAGAAGGCAGTGGCCTTAATATTAAACACGAAGAACTTAAGAGTGATATTTGGAAATTGGTATATGAATTATATGTTAGAACTAACAATTTTGTATCAACACATGTGCTAAAATGTGTAGAAAACAAAGATAATTCCTTCGTAATAGGAGGAGAGGTTCCAAAGTTAAAGAAATAAGGAATATTGAAGAGGTGCAAAATGGGAAAATATTATCATACAAAAAAAACAACTAAACAAAGCAAACGAATTACTAAAGCAAAAAGAAATTTATCTAAAATAGAAAAAGAAATAGAACCCTTCATCAAGAAAAAGAAAATCAAGCGTCCTTCGCCTTCAGGTGAATGGACAAAAACCTCTAGTCTCCTTTATTAATTCAATAAATTATTTATTTATTTGGACATTAAGTTCAATTTTTTTGTTGACAATGCTTGAGCGGACAAGTATAATACAATCATGAATCGGTTAAAAAGGTCAAAACAATCACAAATAATCTCAGCTTTAGTTGAAGGCAATTCTATTCGTGCAACGTGTCGCATGACAGGCACAGCTAAAGGAACTGTGTTAAAATTACTAGCTGATGTAGGAAAGGCATGTTCTGACTATCAAGATAAGGCCCTCCGAAACTTAGAATGTAAACGAATACAATGTGATGAAATCTGGTCTTTTTGCTATGCAAAACAAAAGAATGTTCCTAAAGATAAAAAAGGTCAATTTGGTTATGGGGATATATACACATGGACAGCACTTTATGAGGATAGTAAACTTGTGCCAAGTTGGTATATAGGAAGGCGTGATTTACAATCCGCTATTATTTTTATGAATGATTTGGCAAGTCGTTTAAAAGACAGAATACAATTAACTACAGATGGACATAGGGCATATTTAGAAGCCGTAGAGAATGCTTTTGGAGGAGATATTGACTATAGCCAATTAGTTAAATTATATGGAAATGAGAATGAAGGAAGGGAAGTTAGATATAGCCCTGCTGAATTTATTGGAACAAAGAAAAATATAGTTTATGGCAATCCAATAACATGTAGCATATCTACAAGCTATGTTGAAAGGCAAAACTTAACCATGCGAATGAGTATGAGGAGATTTACAAGGCTTACAAATGGCTTTTCCAAAAAGATAGAAAATCTAGAACATGCTGTAGCTTTACACTTTATGCATTACAATTTTGTACGTATTCATAAAAGCCTTCGAGTTACACCAGCAATGAAAGCTAGTGTTAGCAGCACGCTGTGGTCTATAGAAGATATTGCTAATTTATTAAATTAACTCAAAATGACCCATTACCATTTGCTAGTATTGATTGACTTTTCTTAGGTTTTTATATTATATATGGGATTAATTCATATCTGGAAAATAATTAAGTAAAGGACGGAGAATTATAATGACTGTAAAGAAATTGAAATTTAAGACGGAAACAAAACAGATCCTCGATTTAATGGTGCATTCTCTTTACTCTCATAAAGAGATATTCCTTAGAGAACTCATTTCCAATGCCTCTGATGCCATTGATAAGGCGCATCACGAGTCCCTGACAAACAAAGAAATCCTTGAAGATGATAAGGACTGGAAGATTAAGATTGCAGTAGATAAAGATGCTGGAACCCTGATAGTTAGTGACAATGGTATCGGTATGACTAAAGATGAGGTAATTAAGGAACTTGGGACTATTGCTCATTCGGGGACGAAGGAATTTCTTACGGCGCTGCAAAAAAGGGAGGTACAGAACAACCCGGAACTGATTGGTCAATTTGGTGTTGGGTTTTATTCGTCATTCATGGTTGCAGACAAGATTACGGTTATCTCAAAGAAGGCTGGTACTGATAATAAGGAAGGAGTTAAGTGGGAATCCAGTGCTGACGGTTCCTTTACTGTGGAAGATGTAGAAAAAGAAGGCAAGGGTACTGATGTTATCCTGCATCTCAAGGATGAAGAAAAGAAGTATCTTGAGGAATGGGAAATACGGAATACCGTCAAGAAATATTCTGACTTTATCGAACATCCCATTGTGATGGACATTGAACGGGAAAAAGAAAGTAAATTAGATAAAACCAAAAAGGTAAAATTAAAGGAAGAAGAGACCTTAAACTCCAGAAAGGCCATCTGGCTTAAGAATAAATCGGACATAACCGAGACAGAGTACAATGAATTCTACAAACATATCTCTCATGATTTTTCAGACCCTGCAAAGGTAGTTCACTATAAAGTTGAAGGTGTTTCAGAGTTTACGTCTCTTCTCTATATTCCATCGATCAGGCCAATGGACATCTTCTATAAGGAATACAAGATTGGACTGACCCTTTATGTTAAAAGGGTCAAAATCATGGACCATTGCGAGGAGTTGATACCGCCATACCTGAGGTTTATAAAGGGAATGGTGGATTCTTCAGACCTGCCCTTAAATGTGTCGAGGGAGATTCTTCAAAATAATCGACAGGTTGAGACTATAAAAAATAGCATCACAAAGAAAGTGCTTGATACGCTCAGTGACATGAAAAAGAAGGAATACGACAAATACCTGAAATTCTATGGTGAATTCGGCAGGGTTTTGAAAGAGGGTATTCATTTTGATTTCTCGAGAAGAGAAACCATTGGCGAACTTCTCCTTTTCCCTTCTACAAAAACAGACCAGGGTAAATTCAGAACGATTCAAGATTACGTTGATGACATGAAAGAGGGGCAGGAAGGGATATATTATATTACCGGAACATCACTGGATGAATCATTAAAATCACCCTACCTCGAGGCATTTAAGGACAAAGACTACGAAGTCCTCATTATGCTGGATGATATCGATGATATTATTATGAGTCAGTTCGAATTCAAGGGGAAGAAGTTCAAGTCTGTTATTAAGGGTGATATTACTCTGGATAAATCAGAAAAAGATGAAAAGGAAAAGGCAAGGAAAAAATATGCAAAGCTCCTGGACCTTATCAGAGACCTTCTGGACAATGATGTGAAAGAAGTCAGGCTTTCAGGTAGGCTAAAAGATTCTGCGTGTTGTCTTGTGGCAGATGAAGGTGAAATGGACCCACAGATGGAGAAGCTCTTAAAATCTATGGGCCAGGACGTTCCAGAGAGGAAAAGAATTCTTGAGATTAATCCATCGCATCCAATCTTTGAATCCATGAACAAGATATTTGAGGAAGACAGAAGGAATAAGATTCTAGAGGAATATACAGAGCTTCTTTATGATCAAGCTCTATTGCTGGAAGGTTCAAAACCAAGAGACTCAGCTGCGTTTGCAAAGGCTATTGCAAAGCTTATGGTGGAAAATGTTCAACACGGCAAATGATTAACCTAAATTGAGCGATTTATGCCCGCCCGTACCGAACGGTACGTTCGGGCGGGTAGCCGCAACCTTTAGAGCCTGCCCTGAGCATATCGAAGGGTTGCGTAATTTAAAGGAATTTTTAGTAAACCCATCAAATGGCCATAAACGCAGTCGTTCAATCCAAGATTGCCTTAAGCCTTCGGCTGCAACAAATCCCCATATAAATCGCTCAATTTAGGTTTAATTACTTTAGGAAACCAATATATAAATTTTTTGGTTCTGATAATATCATTAAGCTTTTTTGTAACGCCTAATAATATCGATGGCGTTGTTGAGTTGAAGTGTAAGTTCTTTTGCCTTCTTCTGTAGTTCCTCACTTAAGTGGGCCACTTTATCAGGATGGGATTTGACAATCTTGTCTTTATACGCCTTTTGTACTTCCTCCCATGAGGCGTCAGGATTGACACCCAATAAACCGTATGCCTCTTCCAATCCTAAATCAACATAAGGCTCTTTTTTTTTACTTCCTTGTGATCGGCTTTTAGAATAATAATAGCTAATTGGCCTTTTATATTTTTTGTAATTGCGCCACAAAAAGTATAATATACCAAATGCACCGAGATCATCAAAGAAATGCGGATGCATATCCCAGGGGCTTATGATGTAGATAATTAAAAATATCAGCAGTAAATAAAATACGAATTTTGTCATTAAGTCTCTTATGCTTATTCTCGCGCTTCTTAAGAATGTTTTCTTTCTATCATCTTTATAATATCTCCTTTCCCACAAATGTTCAATAGGTTCTTAGAGATTTCAATCCTTGTTCGCCACGGCGAATCCCACCAGAGGCGGGTCTGTGAGATACTTCCCGCACGAGGCGGATCTGAAGTCGTGCCTTAGGCAGATCCGCCTTCGGCGTGACTAGCCAACAGGGTCGCCTCAGGAGACAGGGTCGTCCTCAGGCGACTGCCTTAGGTACGGACTGCACCGTTGGCCATTGAAGGTGTCCTCCGGAGTTTTACGTGATTAGGTGTTGGATAACGAATCTCAAGGCATGTAAGGTCTAGTAGACCGATTCACTAAAAAGTATACATAAGATTGTCATTGCGAGCGATAGCGAAGCAATCTCTAAGTTGTTACATACCAAAAGATTGCTTCGTCTCTACCGCTCCTCGCAATGACATAATAAAATGATTACTTTTTTATGAAACGTTGTACTAGTTTCTTTGTAAGGGATTCTGATTGTGATATTGATAAATCGCTTGGTAAGTTTAAAGGGGGGGGTAAAGCTTGTGATATTGACTGGTCGTTTCCTTTATATAAGGATGGTAGTCTGATGCTGCTAAACTCTAAGCCGATTGAAATACTGCAAGCTTTTGATGGGATATTTTATCATCCTTGATAAAAGGTGTTTGAAAATGCCTCTGTTTCTGACCTAAGACTGTTAATTTGAAAAGCACGAAAAGTCTATTTTCTTCTCTACTTCATCAAGTAGTCTTTCCTTGGTTAAGTGCGGCTTCTCAATGAATATAAGATTGGGATCTGTTTTTTTAAGGTTCGTGTATTTTTTTTCAGAATAAGCAGTTATTATTATTACGGGAATGTCTGCATATTCTGGTATGTTTTTTATATTTAAGAAAAATGTATCTCCAGTAACCATATTCATAAGCATATCCAGGATTATTAAATCAGGCTTCTTTTCCTGCAATTTCCCCATTGCTTCATAACCATCATAGGTATGAATGATTCTATAGCCCGTGTCTTCTAGCATAATCTTATAAAGATTATGCAAAACCTTTTCATCCTCAACTATCATTATAGTCTTACTCAATTTTTATCATCTCCTTTATAATGGTTTTCATCATTTTTGTGTTTGTCACAGAAACAAGCATAGATTAACTAATCTAAAGAAACTAATTTATATATTATCGGTACGGATAAGAAATTCTTTATTTTGTAAGTAAATTTTCATAATTCTGGCAAAAATATATTAGTTTCCCGGCTTAATAAGGTACTGTATACATATAATAGAAAGGTATCCTGTGTGTATGAAGATAACATACAAATAACTCTCAAGTGGAGAAGAGAGAGAAGATATCTATTCTTCGAGGGTAAAAAAGAGATTCAAGAAAGAGCAAACATTATGCCAATGTATTTTATTAAGTCTAAGGCCTCATAAGATATGAATATAACGGCAGATACAAATTATGGCGTTATCCCGGCGATTCAGATTGATATGCATTTACTGTCTAATAAAAGAACAAACAGAGTAAAAAATGGTATAGTTCGGAAAAGACCTGGGGAATGGAAAAGAAAAAAAGGGGTTTAATAAAGATTGATTATTGACAAATTAATTACCCAAATCAATACAGGATAGGGGCAATGACGGTCTGTATGTAATAGGTGTGCAATGCCTTAAGATTTTTGAGAATATGACGATAATAAGGATAACTAAAAATGTTTAAAATCATTTATGGGGAGTACGAATGAAGATTGCCTCGATTATGACCCGTAACGTGTATACGGTAGATATTGATGATTCTCTCAAGACAATCCGTGATATCTTTGGGTTTGATGCATTTCATCATATCTTGGTTGAAGATGGCCGAAGGCTCGTTGGCGTAATATCAGATCGTGATCTTCTAAGAGCATTAAGTCCATTTTTAGGCACGCTTTCTGAAAAGAAATGTGATAAAAGTACCCTAAATGAGAAGGCTCATCAAATTATGAGTAAAGAGATTGTCACTGTAAATACAGAATCCAGCATAGAAGATGCTGCCAGTCAATTATTGGAGTGGAACATATCTTGCCTTCCGGTTCTCTCATCTCAGGGTGTTGTTGAAGGAATCGTGACCTGGAAAGACATTCTTAGATTTTACTCAAAGACTAAGACAGTCACTGTTTAAGTTGATCCGCAGCTATTTTTTCACCTGTATTGATTCTTCAATTCTAGATACTTGTCTCTAACAATAATCACCAATGAGATTTTAAAAAAAACCCGGTACGGAATACGGCAGGCATACCTTTAAGTGATAGTTCTCATGTGACGGGTTGTACATGGTCGGGTGTACAATGAGTTAGGAATGTATCAATGGACCTATTCCCTTTATAGTGGAGTAAAAAAGTTTCTGATGAGTTAAACAATACTATTTTTAACCAAGTCGATTATTTATTAGACAGAATATATATAAGATACGAGTAGCCAGACTTACACTGTAATTTGTATCTGCTTGCATATCAGTCTGTTATGGGTTCTTTAAGTTTAAGTAAATACATTGGTATAATATTTGCCGTATTCATGATGTGGATGATTTTTTATTTTGAGAATTAAAAGATACGATACTACCTATCCTTGTAAGTCCAAACTAAGGAAGGAGATCAGGGTGGAGAAATCATCAGAATTCTTTTCGAATATAGCATCTCTATGTGGTCTGATAACAGTTGCTATTGCCATAGGAATTATGGCTGCCTGTGATAGGTATTTACTTAAAGGTAAAAATCAAATTTAACACAGCTCCAGCCCGATAGTAATTCTGGCGGGGATGCTGTAATGCTTTAATAATGTTGTATAAAGTGAATGAAAGGTTGTTAAATTCTCCCTTTCATATTTATATGAAAGGAGAAAACAAGATGAAGAAGGTGTTAACATTTTTGGAAGCTAGAGGTGATATTAACGTTATTGAATATTTCTTTGTAGCGGTTCTTGTCGTTGTAGGAATAACAGTTGTTCTTTTTAAATACTTATGATAATTATGACAAAGCTATTGATACCAAAGAAGAAATACCAAGGTAAAGCAACACATCCCATGATACCCTACAGGGGCAGGGAGAGATGGTTTCCAATACTTGCATCTTTTCATTAAATTAGAGCTAGACAAAAGCTCGCCGAAAGGCTGGAAACTCCACCAGCCTGTCCTATTTTCATCGTCGGAGATGCTGTGAGATGCAACGTTATGACCACAAAAGAAAAATTTGGTAATCAAGCCAATACTACTACAGTCACTATCCCTAGAGAAACCATAGAGAGAGCAGTCAAAGATGGGAAGTTCGTGCTCTTGAAGGATGAGGAACAAAAAGAAGAGTTGGTTAATTCAATAACAAAACACATAGTTGATCCTGGAGATTTATTAGACGATCGGGATCTCAAATATTTCGCCCGTTTAAGAACTGTTGATTATCAAGGTAAAAAAGAAAAAGAAAAAGAAAATTTAGACGAGCTTGATAAATACATAAATACTGGTAAGTGGACAATGTCTCTTGATTTAAAAACAGAAAATGAAAAATCAGAATTATTTCATTATTACAATACCTTCCACACTCTCCATATTAAGGACATAAGTAGTTGTGCCTATAAAGAAAATTTAGAACGTTCTGGCAATGCTATAGCAGTGAAGCTGGATAAACTAAAAGGCAAAATGAAAAATAAGAAAAGCCGTTCAATAATTGTTATAAATTTTCGTGGAAAAGTTCCCTGTGAATTTGAAGAGGAATTTCAGGGTAAATATGAGGAAATAGACATATCAACACAAAAAGATCATTCAGCTAGGATACCTGATAAAGAAGTGAAACGTCTTTTTATTGAATATACTGCACCCCATTAAGAAGAAGGTGTAAATTTAGAGTATTTTACTCTATAATCCCATCTTAAGAAAGGGGGCATTATGAGCTTTTTCCCAAAAAAACAACTCGTGTCTAGACGGGGCCAGTCAAAAAGCCGGGAACTCCACCAACCTGCCCTATTTTCATCATTGGAGAGGTTATAAGGCAAAATAACCTTAATCACCAAGAGAGCAAAGAGCTGTCCCTTATTGGCAAAGAGCTTTTAAACCATTGTAAGAATCTTCAAACTGCTTTTCCATTTATCTTTCCCTTTTATCCAACCAATGCCATCCTTACATGTTCAAATATATCAGTAGGTTAAATATAGTTATTATGTCTTCTCTTTTCCATACAGGCCAGGTTAAGGTATGAATGGCATGCAGCCGTAAGCCTTTGAGGTACTGATATTAATTTTCCCATTTTTTTGAAAATAGTTGATTATCTGCATTTTTAAAATTGTGTAATGATGTTGTTTCGGAAGTCTCTACCGAAATACAGGAATCATGAAATTTAAGAGAGTTTCTGAAGATATTTAAAAGATGGGAACGAACTAACTAATTCAACCCCCTACCTTCCATTTGGAAGTAGGATGCCGAAAATTACTCTTTGCATTATCTAACTCGCAGGAGCTGTAATAAACATCTACCGTTCCCCTTAATTTCACTTCGTTGGCAGACAATATAGCTCCATAAATTACTCCAATAGCATCATCCTTAATTTCGATATCTCCGGAGGCTATTATAAGACCATTCCAGTTTACGTTATCCTCGAATTCAATCTTGCCTCTCACCACGAGTATCCCGTATCCAGTTGTTGTGCCATCCAAATCTAATTCATTATCCCCGAATTGCGTGGCATCACAATACACAACTTCATAGTTAGACTCACTGCCGACATTATAATTTTCTTGATCTCCTGTTAAAATTACCGTTGCTATGGATTCCAGTTCATCTATTATTACCGCCAGGTCTAATGCAGTTATTTGTGTTGTTGCGCCTGCATCAGACGTAAGTGTATAAGTATCATGAAGCTTTACTTCATTCACATAAGCTACCGCCGGAACAGAGTCAGCAGAGGCACAAACATCATCACCGGTTATATTTACGTCGTCACCATGCAAATGGACTTCTTGATCTCCGTAAACGGCCGCGAGAATAGGCGGGCCCGGAAACTTTCTTGTCTGAACTCCAATGATACTAGAACTTGTACCGCTATTACCGTATGAGGTGATAATGTCCACAGGTGAGGCGTTATAAGGATCGTCATCGGATGTAAATGGAACCGCAGTTGTGGCAGTTGTTGTTGCGTACCCGTAATAAATAATGTTACCGGGATCTACAGCGGTATGGATTGCTGTGCTTCCATCATAGTCATAGTAGTGAGGTGTTGAAGTCCCATGACCATCTTGTTCGGCATCGTATTCCCTTTTATGCCTGATCTTAACCCAATAAGAGATATATGGGGCTGTCTGTATGGTATTGATTTCCAGGGTCTGATTAGCAGGATCGTTTTTTTTGGGGTAATAAATAGTATAGTTAACGTCATCAAAATTTGGGTCGTCAGATGTTTGCCAGGTATCTGATGTCAAGATGTAAGCCACCCACAATGGATCATTAATGGCCGTATCCCCCGCATAGTTAGGGTCTGATGGCGACCCTCTAAGACGTGCCCTTGCTTCTTCGTAGCCTGCTTCCACTGCATACGATGACTGAACACTGGTCTTGTAGTTGCTGCTTATCTTAATGTTTGTGTAGGTTGTGGTAACGGATAAGGTTGCCATCAGTGCTAAAATAGATATTAATGCGAGAGCGGCAATAAGTATCATACCTTTTTCATTACGGTCTGTTGATATTCTAATTCTTTTTTTGATTGTGGATTTGAATTTACATTTACTCATCTTTATTAATAAATCATTCTTCTGATTAAGTTCAATCGATTCTAATCATGTGTCCATTGTATCTTAGATAAGAGAATGACCCTTTATTTGCACCTGATGAAACTGCTTAAAATCGCTAGACTTCAAAGGCATAAGTGTGACAAAGCCTTCAAAAATTAAAACAAATTTCTATAGTCAATTAACTATTTCTTACAATATCAATTTGTTTTGAAAGGACGGTAAAAAGCGTGTCGATGTAGATGGAATTGAACAACTTTGGTAACATTATAGTTAACACTATCTTATGAAAGCATACCCATCATTTGATGGAGTATATGTTCTGTATGATATGACAATTTAGTAGATTGTGAAATTTCTGAGGCTTATAATAGTTTGTTAAACATTAAAATCAAGCGAAAAACTTAATGATAGCCAACCCCAACTGGCTCAAACCTGAAGAAAAACCATTCTTCCATCAAATCTCACTGAATGCATAACGAAATTGCTTTACTGTCTGGAAAAGTTTAGTAAAGGCAAGATATGGTTTGGCTTAAGCTGGATATGAATGTACAATTGTTGGTCTTGATATCAATAATTATTCTTTACCTCAAAACGAAAGGATGGTAAATAATATGGAAGAAAAGAAAAAGGTTGTTGTAGTTGCAAAGGTTGGAGGTATTGAGATTATCGTAGAAGGTGAAAAAGATGAGGATGTTTACGAATTACCACTCTCAAAGCCACAGGCCATTCACCTTGCTTTGGATATTTTGACAAGACGGGGGAAAAGGTTTAGACTAACCAGTTATATTGAAGACCTTGGATAATCTGGAAATTCTCTCAAGATGCCTTTTGAGGTTCAAATCGTTTTCTTCGAGGCGAAAGGCAAGGGTTTCGAGAATTTTTCTCATAAACTTTTTATCGTTTAAGAGGTTTGATTCAAATGTTTCCTTATCCATAGTATGAAGTTTACAATCCGTAAGGGCAACTGCTGAAGCAACACGTTTGTTTCCTGTTATTAATGCTAGCTCACCAAAAAAATCACCTGAATCAAGAATCGTTAGTGCTGCTTCACTATCTCCTACTTTTTTTACTATCTTCACCCTTCCAGAATCTATAAAATACATTTTCTTATTATCTTCTTCCTGTTCTTTAAATATAACATTTCCCTTTTTAAAATGTAACTTTTTCTCGGTGAAAAACAACTTTTTTAGATTCGCCATTTTAAATTTATCCTATAAATAATTTGTCCGATATTATAAAGGAGTGTTTTGATTTTGCAATATGAATTCGTGTGGTCTTATAACCCTGATGCCATCCCAGCTTGGCTCCCTTAATAAGTGAGAATCTGTAGATATAACGTAATCAGCACCCAAAGCAAGGGCACAGGCTATAAACTTGTTGTCTTCCGGGTCTTCGTGTATCCATTCCTTTTCCTCAGGCCTTTGGATAAAGCAGGCGTTGTCCTTCCTTTCGAGTGCAACCTTAATCCTTGCAATCATTTCCTTATCCTTGAACGTGAATCTCCTTAGTATTTCCATGTATTCTCCAACTATAGGTTCTGAGATGCAAAGCTGTATCTCACCTGAAAGCCAGAGGTCAATTATCTTTCTTGATGTATCCCCGAACAGCGATGCAACTAATATGTTTGTGTCTATTACAATCTTTGTTTTCTGTTTCATTGGCATATGGTTTCGTATTCACACCACTGGCATTTATAGTTCCCTACTTTATTAAAATCTCCTTTCTTATGTGTCGCGAAGAAGATATCCAGGGTTTTGTATAATCCTTTGCAAGACTTTTCTGTGGTATCGATTACGACAGATTTGTTCGGGACGAGAAAGTAAAGTATGGTTTCAGCAACCTTTTTTCCGTAGATTGTTTCTAATGCTTTTGCATAAAGCTGCATTTGTAATTCATAATATTTTACTTTTTCGGGTATTTCTCCAGGAGTAATGTCATTTGCCTTGTAATCAATGATTTTTATCAGGCCTTTGTTGTTAAAATAGAAAAGGTCTATCTGTCCTCTGATGAGGTTATCTTGATATTTAAAGATAAAGGATGTCTCACGTTTCTGTGACTTGCTTGAAACGGTTTCCTTACCAACGTCACTCTTGTAAAATGCGTTTACCCAGTCTGCAACAAGACTTATTCTGGACGGATCTGTGTCAAATCCTGAGACATCGAATTCTCTCTTAATGTGCTCTTCCAGCGTCTTTTTGTTTTCCGACAACTGATATCTCTTTAAAACCTGGTGTACGATATTGCCCAGCTCGTGTCCGGGCAGCTCATCGTCTTTCAGATTATCTTTATCTTCACCTTCGGCATAATCCGGCTCAGTCCAACATCTTTCATTTATACCCTGTAAACCCAGAATAGAATTAAAATAATATAACTGTGGGCAAAAGTGAAACTTGAGTATCTCTGTGACGGAGTACACATAGTGACTGTTATCAACATCTACTGTGTGCGTGATTGTTGACAAAATATTTTTGCCTGTGTCAACTATCTCTTTTGAAGGTGAAGGTATCTTAATTTTACTACATGCTGCTATTTCATTTTTGTGTTGAGTCAGCAGTTTTATTCTTCTACCTTCTTTTGGCGGTTTGTTTTCTTCTTTTATGCGCGTATGTCTTATCTCGACCGTTTGTGATGAATTCTGTCCGTGTTTATTGCCATTGAGTCTTATGATTTCCGGGTTATCTTTGGGATCCGGGTTCAGGCCGAGAGTTGAAGAGATATACCTGTGCCAATTGCCTTTGTCATTTTCTCCCCCGGTTCTGCCTTTATTAATACCAGCGGAGATTATCAAGTGCTCCTGTGCCCTCGTCATTGCTACAAAGAGTAAGCGTCTTGATTCCCTTAATTCCTTTTCTTTTGATTCATCATTAATTCGTTCATAGCTCAGGGGCACTTCCGCTTCATTGGTCGATGGGTTCAGTATCTTAAAACTAATTCCATGGTCTTTTGAGTATACAAAATAGTCTGAGGGCCTTGTGTTATCTCTGTCGGTATCAGCAACAATAACTACCGGAAACTCCAGTCCTTTCGCGGAATGGGTCGTAATTAATTTAACAACATCGTCTTCCTCGGATTCTACCGGCGCTTCGGATTCTCTTATCTCCCTGAACTTATAACCTTCTACAATCTCGATAAAATCTTTTAATATCAGCGGTTCGAAATCTTCCTGATTTTTACATAATTCAACAATCTTCAGGAGGTTTGCATACCTCCTCTTTCCATTCGAAAAGAGGAGCATCTTTGATTGAAATTCTGTTTTCCTGAGGATGAAAGAAATCAGGTTCCATAATGAGGTTCTAGGTTTGATGCCTTGTACCTCATTCAGGAATTGTGTAAATTGAATAATCCTGTCTCGCGAATGTGTTTCGATTTCTTTTATTGTATCAACTTCATCCAGGGCCTGATAGAGAAGTCTCTTTTCATTGTTATTATGGGCGTAATCTGCCAGACGGAAAAGGGCGTCATCGTCTATTCCGACAAACGGAGACTTTAAGACGGAGGCCAGGTTTATCTCATCAAGGGGTGACTCAATGACCTTCAGGAGGTTCATCAAGTCCGTGATCTCTGTCGTATTAAAGAATCCCCTTCCGCTGACGACATAGTAAGGGACATCAAGATGTGACAGGCTGTGTTCATATAGTTTTATGTCTGTTGTACTCCGAAACAGGATGGCAAAGTCTCTATAAGATATATTCCGCTCCCGTTCTCTTTTGTTTGTTATCCTGATCTCACCTTTGTCTACAATCTCCTTTATTCTTTTTGCTATCTCCATTGATTCCCATTTTCTGGCCTCGGTCTTATCCTTTCCCTCCGCCACGATTATTTCAATTGAGGGAACCGGCTTATTTGAGAATTCTGCACCTGCCTTTAGTTGGTGTGTGGTGTTTGTTAATAAACTAGAAACCTCCCCTTCATCCCCTCCTTCCGAAGGAGGGGAAATAGGGGAGGTAGAATCAAAGGGGTCTTCCTGTTGATTGGTTGAGTTATCTGGCCACAACCTGTTAAATATATGGTTTATAAAATCGAGTACCTGCGGCCGGCTCCTGAAGTTTTCATTCAGGCTTATTAAGGATTCCCGGTCGGAATCTTTCTGTATATCCTGGAATATTTCAACCTCTGCATCCCTGAAACCATATATGGATTGCTTCTCATCACCCACAATGAATAAATTATCCTTACCTCTTATGAGGTCAATTATAGTCTTTTGTAATCTGCTTATGTCCTGAAATTCATCTATCAGTATGTACTTGAACTTTTGTTTTATTTCTTTTGCTATGTATTTTTTATTCTTCAGTAATTCTATCGTTTTGGCCTCAAGGTCTGTAAAGTCGATGAGGCTCTCTGCCCTTTTCAGTTCCGAGTAGGCAATATCGAAATTAATGAGAAAATCTCTTAACACCATCTTGATACTTGTCGAGAAATCTTCTGCGAGTAATCCTATAAGGATTTTAAATTCTTCGCGCAGGGCACTGCAAGTTTCTTTTACATCCTTTGATACGGTCAGGTTTATGACAGAGTGAACACCTTTGACTTTATTTAATAATGCAATGGTGAGAATGTTCCTTTCAGGTGGTTGCTTAATATCATGTAAAATTCTAGTAGATTTGACCTCCCCTATTTCCCCTCCTTGCGAAGGAGGGGATAAAGGGGAGGTAACAGAATGAAAGCTTTTCGATCCTCCTTGCGCCCGTCCGAACGGCTTTGCCGGGCGGGAAGGAGGGGATAAGGGGTGGTGTTTTCCTTTTTTTCCGTATAGTTTGTTTATATCATTTTGCAGGCCTGAGGCATACCACTGTTCCAAAACGTAATCTACTTTATCTCTGGTTTTATCGGGCAATTTCTTTTCTGCGCAGATTTCATTAATTTCATTTATCAGTTTTTCGGCCTCGTTATAAGAACTAACAATGTCTTGAGACAAATCATCTTGGTTTACGGTTTCTGAGATAGGCACGCATGCATTCCTGATCTTTTCATAGAGCGTGATGAGGTTTTCCTTGAATGACTTTAACCTGCTCTTTTTGAAGTCTGTTTGCTTCCAGAATATGTCGTTCAGGAATGTATCCAGGCCTTTTTCCTCTGCCCATTTTTTAAGTGTGTCCCGCAAAGTCTGCTCTTTGACCCTGCCGGCTTCGAGTTCATCCATAACGCGAAATTGAGGGTCGATGCCAGCCTCTATTGCGTTTTCTCTAAGCAAACGAGCGCAGAAGCTATGAATGGTAGAAAGGTAGGCAAACTCTATCTCCTGACGCTCCTTTTCCATTTCTTTCTGTTCGAACAACCTTGCCGCCCTTATCTTCATCTCGTTTGCCGCCTTCTCAGTGAAAGTAAGAGTGAGGATCTCATTGATAGGTACCTTATGCGCGGTTACAAGATTCGCAAAGCGTTCCACAAGTACCCTTGTTTTCCCTGAACCGGGTCCAGCGACAACACAGAGGTCTCTATCCGTAATCGTGACACCTTTTTGCTGAGAAACGGTTAGTTCATTGGTCATTGGTCATTAGTCATTAGTCATTAGTTAATCGCCTGCCCCCCGCAAAGCGGCACTGCCGCCGTGCGAGCTAAGCGAGTTTACGGGGTAAATCGTAATTCCCTGGCCCAGACCGCCCCGACAGCTTGCTAGCGCAGGCTAGCAGTCGGGGCGGTCTGGGCGGGCCTCAATTCTTAAATTCCTTAATTCCTTAATTCCTTAATTCCTTAATCCCTTAATTCTTAAATTCCTTAATCACAATCCTTACCTAAGTCTCCATTTATCAATACGGCAGACGTTTGCGAAATCGCAGTTTCCCTCACCGCAACGGTCAATATTTGCCGGAGCAAGTTCAATCCTTCCTTTGCGGATTTCTCTTGAGAATTTCAGGATATGGTTCTCTGCATCTTTCAGCCGTTTATTAAATTCTTTGTTATCTACGGAAAGTGATTTCTTTGCCGGTTTTATATTGAGCTTGAGTTTGTCGATTAGTTCCTGATTGTAAATTCCAGTCTTTCTAGAGGTTTTCAGTGCATAAAATTCAGCGGCAATGGGGACAACCCTAAACACATCTCTCAGGGCAAGTATGTAGATGGGCAGTTGTAGATCAAGGCCTTCTTCTAGTTCCGTTAGCCTGAATTCTGTTTGTCCGTATTTGTAGTCAATGATTATGCCCACTTTTTCTCCATTAACTTCTGAAACGTCAACCCTGTCAATCTTGCCGGAGATTTCAATACCACCTTTTTCCACATCTCCGATTTTCAGGGTTTCAAGCTCTTCATCCCCAAATTTTGCTTCAAACATGGAGGGTTTGAATGTTGGCAGATTAGATTCCTTTTCCATAGATTCAAATGTCAAAAGCGTATTAAGCATCTCATTTCTGGCCTTCAATTCTTCAAAACCTGTAACCATTCCTCTGGTTTCCTGATTAAAGATATCATCAAATATTCCTGTGATATCCTTAGTTTCTCCGGTATCTTTAAAATACTCCTCAAGTACTTTGTGAATGATGGTTCCCTGCATTAATAAATCCATGGATTTAGGAATGGCCTGCCTGAGTTTGAGTGTGGAGCTGCCAAAATATTTGTAAGGGCACTGGGCATAGTCTTTCAACTTTGTGGGTGAAAACCTTGTACTTGTTTCACTGATCTTCTTTACTATCTTTTTGTCAAGGAGTTTAAGCTTCAGGTTATTGTAGGATTCTATCAGTGTCGTTAATGTGCAGAGTTCTTTCCTGAGTGAAGCCTTGTTTTCCGCACTGTTATTATATAACCATAGTGCGATATCCTTCTCTTCCCTTTCAGAGAGATAGGGGGTATTAAGGTGATAATAGACAAAGTTCTTTGAATCGGTTGAAGTGATGATGTCTTCCGGTTCAGGAATTATTTTTGAAAGGTTTCTCCGGATTGTGATTCCTTGAAGTATTTCTTCCGGGAATAACTTCTGTGTGTCAGAGAGAAAGAAGGACGGCAGTGTTAAATTGCCGTTGCTGTTCGCTGATGGGTAGGATAAATAAAGCCTCTCCTTTGCACGTGTAACGGCTATGTAGAATAAGTATCTTTCCTCATCCATCTGCTCGCATGCTTCTCTCAGGGCAATCTTTCCCGTGGCATTTAGTTTCTTTCTGTGAAAATCTTTCAGAAACAGATCTTCCCGTACCTGTCGGGGAAATTCTTTTTCGAGCAGGCCTCCCACAAAGATGACGGGCATTTCCCACTGTCTTGCCTCCAGGACATTGATAACGTTAACCACCTCTTTTCTTCTGTCTGTTTCCCTGTATGACGATAAGGCTACCTGTGATTCAAGGATGTGATTGAAGTTTTCAAAGGTAAGATTCCCCGTATTCCTGGTAAGATCACCAAGGGCGGTGTTGTTAAGGATTGCCATGAATTCCTTCAGAGCGCCTGCGTCTGATTTCATCAACCCTGAGATTTCATGATGATGATAATGATGATTTACTTCATAAGTAGATTTAACAGGCGGCGAAAACGATGGTTTGTAAAACAGGTTTACGATGTCAGTATAGCATTTGCAATAGTGGCTGAATGTATGCCTGCCTTCCAGGTTGGTGAAAATCTTCTTCAGTTCTTTCAGGAAATCGTTAACAGGTTTTAATCGGGTGGTAGAGGTAAGTTTCAGCCATTTATTGTAGTCGTTAATACTGCCTCTTTTTAAGTATTCCTGTTCCAGTCTGTTTATAAGATTTCCGTCTATGCCCGTGTTGGATTTTAAGACCTTCCAGACCGCTTCATCCTGCCACTTATCTGTAAAGATACTTGTGGTATTTATTATGGCCTTGATCAGGGGATTGTCTTTTAGGAGTTTCCTGCCATATATTCTTACCGGGATGCTGAACCTTGTAAATGTGTCTTCAACGATATCCCGATACTTTTCGATGTTTCTGAATATCACGGCAATTTGACTGAGGGTATAACCGTCTCGGTAAGTCAGTTTTCTTATCATGCGGGCAATTTGTTCTACTTCGTCCTGCATATTAGCAGCAGCCGTAATCCGCAATGACGTGCCGGAGCTATCAGGTTCCGGTATAAACGGGTCTTCGGGTTGAGAGAATATGTTTGCTTCAATATGCCCTAACATCCGGCTGGTCGTTCTTTTGTTTTCATCAAGCCGCAATTCCCGGAGATTCAATTCTGAGAGCCTGGAATATGTCTTGTGAGAAACCTGGAATGCGGGTGGTACAGGGTCAGATATTTGATATGGTAGGGTGACGTATACATTCGGTATAAGCGAAGTTAATTCCTTTATAAATTTTAGTTCAAGTTGTGTGTAATCGTGGAAACCGTCTATTAATAACAGCTCGACTTCGGAGAAAATATCCTTGTCCAGATGTAACAGGGCCTGCGCCAGGAAATCTTCCTTATCCATCAAGCCCTTTTTGTTCAGAGCATGTTGATAACGTTCATAAAGTGTTACCAGTTCGTTACACTTCAGGTTAAGGGGTGAATGGCTCTTACCAGTTTGAATCCCTTTGAGTACGGCTTTAAAGGGAAGTGGACCGAGTGAGTTCTCTTTAATCTCTCTTACAAAATTCAGGAAGGCGGTTTTAAACCCTGCATAACCTGAGACCCCTGAGAAGTAACCTTTATCGGCGTCTATAAGTATGTCTGAAAGGATCAGATCCTTCTCGCCTTCATTGAGCAGTTTCTGCAGGGGCGTGCTATCAACACTGTCCAGTATCTTATTTGCCAGTATGGAGAAGGTAACAAGTCCTGTGTCAAGATAACCCTTAAATTCAGAACCCTGACCCTTAGACTTTGAGCCCTGAACTTGTTTCAGGGTCAGGTCTCTGAGATGTTCAACCTGACTGTAGGTTGGCAGGATGAAGATTACGTTATCTTCTTTGTGTTCTTCAACATAACGGGAATATTTCTGAAGGACGAGATGTGTCTTGCCGCTGCCGGCTTTTCCTGAGACTAAAAACCTTTCTTGCATAGTGGGACATACGATGTACGAGTTTCAGAATTTCTATTTGGACACAGATAAACACAGATTATGAGGATTTATTACATGAATTATACAATCAAATATTAGCTATTGTGTTTCTTTGTAGTTATACATTAAAGTTGACGAAGAAGCTTGTCGTAATTACTGTGGGATCCAATCCAGAACCAGATTATGTTATCTTCTTCCCTTACTCCTAATGCCCTCCATCCCACTCCGATTCTTACAGAATAAATTTGCTGATTCGGATGCACTTTTTTGAATTCTAAGCTTGGATGGAATTGGTCCTGTTTCCAAAGTCTATAGTTTTTTCTAGCTTTCCTTTTTATTCTTTCAGGCAATCTTTGAAAACATTGGATAAAGTCGTCTGTTAGATGTGAATTCACAATTCATCAAATCCCATTTTTTTGGTACGTCCAGACTTGAAATCTTCTGATGCTTTTTCTGCCAATTTACCAAGTTTGTCGTGAGACTTATCCAGAGTCTCATTCCATTTGATTTCACCCTCAATATCTTCAAGAAGCTGTTCGCCAATCTCATCTTGCAGATTTTGTGAAAGTTTTGCTGCTTTTTTAAATGCTTTTGCCAGGATATTTGTCATGGTTACTCCTTTTTCACTTTAATGTTTTTTATTAGTGATATCTGGACATTGTGGAATTTTACTGGAAAAACTACCATCTTCTAACTTATCATAAACTGCTTTACTCATTGCTTTATTAATGTATTGTGTAAGCATATCTAAAAGTGATAGTATTATACAAATAAGAATACATTCTTCTATACATTTTTTTTCTCTTTTAAAGCAAGGATTGATTTGTATTAAAAGGTGTAATTTTATCAAAGATAGGCATGATGGATTGAAGCGTTTGTAAATGGGCAGGCCTGACCCTTTTTTCTTTGACAGGAATATGATATAGGGTAGGATGTACTTATTATTACAGTATTAACAGATTTATTAAAGGGAGAAATAATGTCTACACAATACAAAGGTTACGATTTAGATCCTTCAACATCAAAATCAGCTGGTAGTGATGATTGGATGACTGCTATCCATATTAGTAAGATGAGTTCCGATGACTATAAAACACAAGCATTTTATAATAAGAATGCTTTTGCAACCAAAGAAGAGGCAGATGATTATTCAATAAATTTAGGCAAACAAATAATTGATGGCACACACCCTACTCTTAAACTTAACGCTCAGTCATCGACTTTTGATTATCAATGACGGGTTGCGAGTTGAAAAAACAAATTTTAACGCAGAGAACGCAGAGAAAAATATTTAGCCACAGATTTACACAGATAAATGCTGATGTTAAAAACGAAGAGAAGAAGCAAGAGGCAAGACATTGGACGCAGATAAACGCAGATAAAGAGGGATTGAGGGATTTACGAATGACTAATGACCAATAACCAATCGTCAATCTACAATCATCAATCTTAAAGGTTTGACCTCATCTGTTTGATTAACTAATTTTTAGATACATAGATTTAGTTGAATTGCATATGGGACATGAATCAGGCGGCATTGTTTCATCAACGTTTCCACAGTGACGGCATACGTAATATTCTTCAACCTCGTCATTTCCCAAATTGTTTAGTGCTTTTTGACAAAGAGCTACATGTCCTTTTTCTACATTCTTTATATATTCAAAACCCTGTGCGGCTTGTTTATTACCCTCTTTAACAGCCTCTTCAAGCATTTGTGGATACATCTCTTTGGCCACACTTACTTCTAAATCACGAGCATATGTAATATTCTCTTTGGTACTACAAACTGACCCAATCTGCTTTAAGTGGATGTTCGCGTGCGCTGTTTCTGACGCTGTCAATGCTCTAAAGAGCCTGGCTGCCTGCTTGAAACCCTCTTGTTCCGCTTTTTCTGCAAAAGCATGATATTTTCTAATAGCCCACGATTCCCCCTCAAATGCTTTTATTAAATTGTCCATTGTAGACATATCTAAACTCCTTTCCTTTCTTTCTTAATTTTAGTCACTTTAGTTCGCTTCACACTTTAGTCACTTCAAACTTGGTTAATGTTTGTCAATTGCCAACTTTTTTTACTTTTTATCCCTAATCTTTAAGGTAAAAATTGATACAACTACAATTCCAAAAGTGATAATATTAATGGCTGACCATAGCTCCCCCAAGTGCAATCTAAATATTGGGTTGTAAACCAAGGCCATGATCCCTAATATCCATACCCATATTTGTCTTTTTAGATTTACGGCTTGATAGGCTTGGTAGATGAGTGTTCCGCAGCAAACCCAGTGAAGTAGGGTATAATAACCGGATGGATTGCCGGGATATAATGCCCATAAAAGCATTCCGCTTGCAATGGCTTGTGGCAACCAAATTCGCTTCATTACTTTTCCCTTCGTACCGAACTATATTTCATATACACTCCTTCCCTGTCCGCCGGTTTGTTTGGCGGGTTGCTTCTTATAACAAATAACTAATTAACTAATTACTAATAACTCTGCCTTTTATCAAAGGCAGAAATGATGGATTGAATTGTTTGTCAATATTAAAGATTTGACTCTCGTCCCTTTTCTACCGGCTTTTCCTGAGACTATACTAAAACCGGTTTGGTTTTTGGCTTTTCAAAAAACCAAACCCTGGTTGCAGTTATACTCGGGCAAAATTGTTATTGGGTCTTTTCCGAAAACTATTTTGAGATGAGTATAAAAACCTTTCTTGCATATAATTTTCTAATTTTTTACAAGCGCCCACGTCCGCCTTAAGCGCGAATTAACAGGATAAACAAGGATTGATTTGTATTATAACTTGCACCCGTCCGTACCGGCAGGCGGGGAGTTTCAAATTTCGAGTATCAGGTCCTCTCGACTTCCATAGCAATCACGCCTTGACCTTTTGGCCAGAGAGGGTGCACGGGAAAGTCTGGCTCGGGTTTAAATATTTTGACAATTGAGCAGGGGATGCCTGCCGTCTCAGAGCCTTTGTTGATCTTTTGAGTTAGTTTGTCTGTAGTGCCCTGCAGGGTGTTGTCGGTAACGAAGAGACGCCCCTTTGGAGATAAAATTTTCAGACACGAGGCTACAAGTTTATGAAGATCGCTTTTGAGGAAAAAACGTCCTGTACCAGCTATGGAACGTACTGGTGGGTCAAGAATTATGCGTTCATAAGATTCAGAACGCTTCATCAGTTTTTCAATGTAGTGAAATACATTATCCTTGATGAAACGAAATCTTTCTGCTTTGGGATCAAGGTTGTTGAGTTGGAAATTTTCCCGGGCCCATTTATGGCATTCCTGTGACGTATCGACCGAAACTACCAGACGCGCCCCTCCTATGGCAGCTACCAGGCTGAAAGCGCCGGTGTAAGAAAAAAGATTTAAGACACCCTGGTCTTTTACATTCAGAGCAAACTCTTTCCTCGCTCCCCTCAAATCAAAAAAGAGTCCTGTGTCCAGGCTGCCCATTGGTTGCACAAGATAGCTGACTCCGCTTTCCTGAACGCTAATCTTTTCTTGCATCGGTTTCCCAAGCAGGGCTCTCTCCGGAATTCGGCCTTTGAGTTTGTGTCCTTTCTCGCGGATCTTGAGGATGATATGCTCGGGCTTCAAAGTCACCAGAACCTTATGTAGATTATAATCAACCAGGTCAGCCAACGCCCAGCATTCCAGTGAGAGTATCAGAGTGTTGCCATAAGAGTCCAGGGTGAATCCGGAAAGATTGTCTCCAGGGCCATTAACAAGGCGAAGCGCTTGCCCCTTTAAGTTTTTCAGAGTAAAGCGTTTGTTAAAGGCGACCTCAAACCGTGCGACAAAATCCGTGATAGGGTTCGTTTCACTACTTGAGATTATGTGGATGGCGTTGTTGGCAGGGTCAATAACCCCCCAGCTGAGAAATGCGCCCTTTCTATCCTGTATCCTACACCAACCTGTTTCTGTAAATTCCTCGATGTTCGGTAAGCGGTTGAGAATAAGACGGGGCAGACCTTCTTTAATACGAAGAGAAAGAGGAAGCGAAAGGCAAAGTGTTTTGAATTTGAGTTCAGTGGACCTTAATTTCATAAAGGATTGATTTATATTATGAAATGTTTTCTATCAAAGATGGCCCCTGTTTGAAAAACAGGCTTGATAA
>VSDH01000067.1 GCA_008636105.1 Candidatus Scalindua sediminis
CAGCCCGACAATCATTCTGGCGGGGACGGGAAGTTTAAAGTGAGCGCGTGTATATACTAAATTTTCAGATGTGTATCATAGCAGAAACAATAGCATTATTTAAGAATTAAGTCATTTGTAGGCTTGGCCCATTTTGTAAGCAGGGATTGAATTGTATTATGAAACGAGTATCGTCCACAAGTTCCACCTCGTAGGTGGGATGTTTGCTCTGTCCAGTATTTTATTTGCCAGTCTGGAGAAGGTGACAAATCCTGTGTCAAGATAACCATTAAACTTTGAGCCCTGACCCTTAGACTTTGAGCCCTGAACTTGTTTCAGGGTCAGGTCTCTGAGATGTTCAACCTGACTGTAAGTTGGCAGGATAAAGATTACGTTATCTTCCCTGTGTTTCTTAACAAATTGAAGAAATTTCTGAAGGACAAGGTGTGTCTTGCCGCTGCCGGCTTTTCCTGAGACTAAGAACCTTTCTTGCATATAATTTTCTAATTTTAGACGAGATTGGCAGGATAAACAAGGATTGATTTGTATTATAACTTGCCCGAAG
>VSDH01000012.1:0-29620 GCA_008636105.1 Candidatus Scalindua sediminis
ATCCTGAATCCCGACTGAGTCGGATCTCGTAGTTGCTCCAAGGGGCGCCACAGGCGACAAGTTCAGGGTGACAATATAGTGCTTTCCGCAACAGATACTAATTAAAGAGAAAAATGAATCAAGAGATAGCAACCACTGAGAAAATCATTCAAGAAGAAAGAAAAAAAACCGGTATTGTAACTTCACAGTATTACTTTAGTTTTGGTAGTTCCGCCCGTTAAGTTTTAAATTATGGAAGAAATAATTACAAGAAGAATCTTTTTGGAATCAATCTTTATGGTTAAGAGTGTAACGGGGCTTTTCTCAGGAATATCTGATGTAAAAGATAATCAAAGGAAGGTTAACCCCACACTTTTCTACTCCATCTTTTCATAATTAATAAGTAGAATCTCTAACAGGGTTTTGCTATATTTATCATGTTTTAACACGAAAATAGATTCCCGATCCCTGCCCGACGGCAGGCGGGGGAATCGGTCCGTCCGCCTATGGCGGAGAATGACAACTTGTTACTCTTTATGTCATTCCCGCGGTTTTAGCCCTTATGGCAAGGAAACAGGGAATCTGATTCCGACTTTCGTCAGGACATGGTTTCATACTTAGTGGTATGAATGCTTAACAGGCGAGAATAAGAGGGTAGGAATTCCGAAGGTTTGTATATGGCAGATAAGATAAAAAAGAACCTTTGCCTAAAAGATGGCTCGATGATTGTCATAATCGGAGGCGGTCCATCGGGAAGTTTTTTTGCATACCTTGCATTGCGACATGCAAAGAAACTCGGAATAAACATATCTGTAACAATCTTTGAGAGCAGGGATTTCAGTCAAAGAGGTCCCAAGGGGTGTAATATGAGCGCTGCCGTAATCGCCAAATCCCTCTATCAAAAACTCATAAAAGAAGGTATTGATTTGCCTGATAATGTTGTACGCCAGGAAATAAAGGGTTATTATTTTCAGACAAAAGAATACGGTATTGAATTGCATAGACCGAAGCCGGGTGAAAATAGTAAGATACTGGCAGTTTACAGAGGTAACGGCCCTCTTTACAGCACCCATACAAGTAATATAAGCTTTGATGATTATCTGTTGAGAAATGCAGTTAAACACGGTGCAGAGGTTATCCATGACCCTGTTCAAGACATAAACCTTCCTTCGGATTTTGAAACCCCAGTAAAAGTAATATACGGAAAGCGTGGCTCGTTAAATGAGATGGAAGCGGATCTTGTTGTAGGTGCGTTTGGTATAAATTCAACAATTGTTGATAAAATGAAACAGCTAAATTTCGGCTATGAACCGCCCAGGACTATTAGGACGTGTCAGATGGAGATACCTTTAGATGACTCCTATATAAAGGAATCATTTAAGGACGACATATATGTTTTTGCGCTTGGACTAAAACCTTTCAGGTTTGCATCGATGGTTCCCAAAAGGGATTATGTTACAGTGAGTCTGATTGGCGATAGAGATCTGTCAAAGAAGAATCTACTTGATTTTTTAAATCATCCGGTTGTTCGAAGCAAGTTACCTCCTGATTGGAGAATGCCTGACAGATTTTGCATGTGCATACCGAAGATCACACTTACACATGCAAAAAAACCATTTACTGATAGGTTTGTTATTGTAGGCGATGCAAGCATATCGAGAATATACAAGAATGGGTTAGAGTCTGCATATATAACTTCACAATTAGCTGTACAGGCTGCATTTGACAAAGGCATCTCTAAAGAAGATTTCAATAGATATTATTACAGGCCTGCAAAGAAATTACTTGCTATGGATAATCTATTAGGTGCACTAATAATGAGGTTGAGCGATTTCGTTACGAAAAGGAATTGGCTGGTAACGGCACGTTTGTCATATGTTGAAAACAGAAAAGATTCATGGATAGCAAACCATCTCAATAAAATGCTATGGAATATGGTTACGGGAGATGCTCCTTATAAAAAGATTTTTCTACAGGCCTTTAATCCTCTATTCCAGATTATACTAATTCCTGTGACAATAAAAGCATTAATCACGGAAGTTATTAATAGGGTGTATAGCTATGGATCAAAACTTAACGAAAGAAATATTAAAGGTTGAAGACGAGGCAAATGATATTATTTATGATGCCAAAAAAAGAGCAAGATTAATAGAAGCAGAAGTGGAAAAAGAAATCGAAAGAATTGACAATGATTTAGAAAAAGAACATAACGAAAAAGTTGACAAGCTGAGGGCAGAGATACAAGAAACGCAAAAGGATGAAGAACAAAAGTTAAAAGAGGAATTTGAGGAAAAACGGAATAGGTTAAAACAAATTGATCAAAAAGACTTAGAGAAAATGATTATGCTAGTTTTTAAAAAGATCTGTGAGGCTTAATGTGGCTATAGATAGTGTTAGTAAATTAACAATATTAGCACCTTTGAACATTAAGGATAAAATTCTGGCCAAGCTTTATGAATTGCAAGTCCTACATGTTACAGACGCATTTTCAAAAGAATATGAAGAAAACATAAAGAGAATAGAAGTAAAAACGGTTAAATCTGAAGAGAATCTAAACAAACTCAACGTTATAAGATCGACATTTGAATTATTTGTAAAAAGAAAGAAGGACTTGTTTGAAAGTTTTTTTCTTCTTCCACTTCAAGTAAGGCAACCAGAATTTAACAATGTCCTCACAACATTCGATATAGACACCCTGTTTATAGAGTGTAAACACATTAATGACGAATACCATTCACTCGCAGAAGCGATCTCAGGTATAGAATCAGAGTTGCACAAACTTTCCATCTTTCTCGGATTGCCTTACAGCATAGAGAAGTTAAAGATCATGGAAAGGGTGGAGGCTAATATTGTTCTCGTTTCACATACCAGGTTAGATGAATTGACAAATGATCACGAAGCGAGTGAAATACTTACGTGGCAGGTTATTAGGCCAACTAATAAAAAAACAAGGTTGTTAATATTTTATCTTAAAAAGGAAAGAAATGAAGCGGCAAAGCTTTTAGAAAAATATGATATTGACAAGATAGCACTTCCAGATATATCGGGGGACGTAAAGGAAAAGATTGATTCTTTGAAAAAGGAATTAGCAGATCTTACATATAAACAAAAACAGCTTAAGCGCAGAGGTCTTGAACTTTCCAAACATTATAACGAAGTCGAGATTATGCTGAGTTATTGGGAAAACGAAAGAGATAGGGCACGTGCTGAGGGTAATTTTGTGTCATCTAATAGGGTGCTAGTTGTCTCTGGTTACGTAAGGAAACGAGATAAAGACAGACTGGAGGAAATGCTAAATAAACACTTTCCCGAGATTACGTCTATTTATGAAGACCCTAATCCAGAAGAGAATGTTCCAGTATCAATCACCCTGAATAGATTCTTCAAACCTGTTCAATTATTAATAAATATGTTTGGATTGCCAAATTATTTTGGTTTTGATCCCACTCCATTCCTGACATTGGGATTCCTACTTTTCTTTGGGATTTGCTTTGGAGACGTGGTATACGGCACCATGTTAATGGGTTTTTCGTACTATATAATGTACAAATATAAAAACTACGAAGGTATTAGAAATTTCTTCAAGCTCTTTTTTTATGCTGGTATCAGTACAGCCATAATCGGTGCTATGACTGGTGGATGGGCAGGTGATATCTACAATGCAAAGTATCTTGGTGAAAACAACCTTCTCCTGCGTTTAAGAAATTCGTTAATGATTATCGATCCCCTTGCAAGACCAATTATTGTATTAGTATTCGCAATAGGACTTGGAATAATAAATCAGTTCTATGGTATATCACTAAGGATGTACGGAGAATTGAGAAAAGGTAGAGTAGGAAACGCTATCTTTGATGGTGTGCTCTGGTTAATCTTTTTACCCGGCATAATAATAATTACTATTCCCATATTCGCAAAGGTACCAGGCGGGATCTTTAATGCTGGATTATATATGGTTATAGGTAGTGCGATTGGATTGGTACTAACTCAGGGAAGGAATGAAAAGAGCTGGATAGGGAAGATTGTTATAGGTTTTGTTAGTATGTATGGCATACTCGGTACTTACGGATGCACAAGTTTTGTAAGTGACATCCTCTCTTACTCCAGATTGCTGGCACTTGGACTTACTACGTCGATAATTGCTATGTCGATCAATATAATAGCAGATATTGTAAAATCAATAAGCATAATAGGAATAGGTGCCTTTATACTGGTCCTGATAATAGGTCACACATTTAACTTTCTTGTGTGTATAATAAGTTCATTCGTTCATCCCGCGAGGTTAATTTTTCTAGAGTTCTTCGGTAGATTCTATCAAGGGGCTGCAATCAAATTTCAGTCTTACGGTTTTAGCAGTAAAAGAATTCAAGTAATCAATTCAGATTGAAGATTAAGGGAAGGGGATAAGAAAAAAATGGAAGGGATATTAGAAGAAATAATGAATATTTACTTTATCCGGACAGGCTTTGGCTCGGCATGCACAGGAGCAATAATTGCAGTAATGTTTGGTGGATTGGGGTCTGCAAGGGGTATAAAAATAGCTGCTACACAGGCTGCAGGTGTACTTTCAGAAAAACCGGAGCTGTTCGGTAGATTACTCATACTTATGGCTCTACCGGGGACTCAAGGCTTTTACGGTTTTATATGCGCAATTATGATAGCTTTGAGAACTGGTGTAATAGCAGGCGAAATTACAGTTACACCGATTGTAGGAATGGCAATCCTGGCGGTTGGGATTTGCATGGGAATTGTGCAATGGCGTTGTGCGATATATCAAGGTGAGGCCTCTGCTGCCGCTATAAATCTAATAAGTAAAAGACCAGAGGAAGTCGGCCGCGCTATAATTATGCCCGCCCTAGTTGAAACGTATGCAGTAGTTTCTTTACTTGCCTCAATTCTACTCATTTTCTGGTTTACAAAAGAAGGCGGGCTTTCATATATGTAGCCACTCAGGATCTTGAGAATTTACGCAATTTAAAGAAAATACAACAAGAAGAATATCGAATAATGAATTTTAAATGATGAACAGCGGAAATAGTAAAAACTAGTGTCGAAAATGTAGGGTTCGCTCCCCGAGCGAACCATTTTTTTGGTTGTTCGCCCGCATTCCTTGTTCGACATTCGTTATTCTTGTTATTTTTAAGATGAACCATGTCCCTTAAAAGAATAAAAAACTCAATCTTAACCGATGCAAAAAAGGAGGCAGAAAGAATCGTAGAAGATGCTAAAGAACGCCTCCAGGAAAAGGTCAGAGATGAAAAATCCAAAATAGAAGAAGGTCTCAAAGAAAAGTATACAAGACTTGGTAAAAAACTCGAAGAGGATAAAAAAAGAGAACTTATAGAACAGCGTACAAATTACAGGATGGGACTTCTAGGGATTAAGAATAATATAATCGAAGAGATTTTTAAAAAGGCAGAGGAAAAGTTTATTTCGGATGAACAATATTGGCGTAGTATGGAAAAGTGGCTAAAAGACATTAATGACGCCGGCCAAATACTTGTAAACACAAGAGATTCGAAACGGTTTAACTCAGAATTTATAAACAAAAATTCAAAAAAAGATAATCTGGTTTTGGATAAGAAGAACATTGATATAAAAGGTGGCTTCATTTTAAGAACGGCCAGATTTGAAATTGATCATACACTGGATACTATCTTAAGCAATCTAAGAATAGAGCTTGCACCCTTAATAGCAAGAGAATTGTTCAGTGAATAATTTAAAAAAAAGACAACCTCATAGAACATTCCCTGGAAATAGTAAAATACTAGTGTCAAAAATGTAGGGTTCGCTCCCCGAGCGAACCATTTTTTTGGTTGTTCGCCCGCCATAAAACTTGCTGGGCAGGTAGATTGGACCAAAAATTGTGGTTCAGGCTAAAAGCCTGAACCAGCATGGGGATAAATCGGGAATAAAATGTATATGTATATAGATGAAGATACATTAGTAGATATTCATGATTGGTGTTTTGTAAGTGGCAAGGTAAATGCCTTAGAAAGTAGTTTGTTCACTCAACAATACTTTGAAAAGCTTATGGAGATGAATACGGTTGATGATATCCTCAAATACATTACAAACTCAAAACTAAAGGATTATTTCACGAGCAAGGAGAATATTTATGCTTTTGAAAAATCATTGGATGCTTACTTTTTTGATAATATAAATGAAATAAGTTTTTTATCCCCTACTACAATGATATGTGATGTATATATTTTAAAATATAAATTTCTGGATTTGAAAAATTTTTTAAAGAACAAGCTCACTGGTATTCCTCATGAACCGATTTCTTTTTATATCCTTAAAAGTTCAGATATGGAACACTTATGGAGTAAAAAAGAAAAAGTTCCCATTACAGGACTTGAAGTCGATTCATTTTCTCCTGAACCGTTACCTGACAGTTTAGAAGTCTTACTTAATGGTGTGAACAATTTGAAGAAAGCTTTAAGAGAAAACAAAGGATTCTCAAAAAACAATACTTTATGGATTATTGACCTGATAATGGATAATGCATACCTGTGTTATCTTTCAAATATAAGTGTGCAAATATCTATTCAATATATCAAGGAATACCTGGAAAAGTTTATATTTATAAAGGTAATAGAATCATTGGTGCGGGCCATATTTGCCAGATGCAATACTGAATTGTTAAAGAAATATTTTCTGCAAGATTGCTTAAACAGGACTCACTTTTTAAATCTACTAGATTTACCAATGGCTGACTGGAAGGAAATAATGAAAAAAGAATTACCTGCTGAAATAGTTAACAGTGTTGTCTCTGATAAAGTTGAGACAAATAGGGATAATTTAAACTTAATGCAATGCGAAAAGGTTCTCGCTAATTATCTTTTGGATACCATCAAGCTTGCAAAATACATAACATTCGGTCCGGAGCGAGTATTTGGATACCTTTGCGGTCTTGATGTAGAAACGTATAACCTGAAACTGGTGATTGGAGGGAAGATCAACAAAATAGAAAGGCGATTACTAAAGGATAGACTGAGGAATTGCTATGTTTAAGATTGCTGCTGTGGGAGAGGAAGACTTAATTATGGGATTTAGAGGGATCGGTGCTGAACTTATAAATGTTGATTCTTCTAAAGAATTGGATGATGTATTAGAAAGATTAGTTAGTGATACAACGATATCATTAATAATGATTACTGAAACAATAGCAAAGGATTGTATGGAAAAGATAACCAACTTTAGAGATAGAAGCTCTGCAATTATACTCTTAATACCAGCACACACAGGCAGTCTTAATCTTAGTTTGAAAGAAATACAATTCGATGTGGAAAAGGCAGCAGGAATTGATCTGTTGAAATAATTCCAAAGAAAATGTATGAATCTTTAATTATTGGTAGCCCACTCATCTCTGACGAGCATTGGATCTACCCCTTAGTACTCTGATTCATAATTACGGTGACGTATTTGATTTAGTGTAATATGAGACTCTTCACGGAGTTTACCCTGAGCATCTCACATTTAGATTCTTCCCCCGCTGCTTCCTTGCCGAAAGTAGGCTCTGTAAGAGCGGAAGCAAGGATGTGGGGTCAGAATGACAGAAGCGAAGGGTTCAGAGTGACAAGCGATGTCATTCTGAGGAACGAAGTGACGAAGAATCTCTTGCTCAAGAAACAATACGTAACCGTATATATGAAATGAAGCACTTAGGTAAACTAATCACAGATGAATATCGAATAACGCCTGCCTGACGGTAGGCAGGAACACCCAATGATTGAATTACGAATAATACATATTATTCATTCAAACAGGTAAGTTATAGAGTAAGAAAAGCTTTATGAGTGAAGGCAAAATAATAAAGGTGTCAGGACCGTTAGTCGTAGCAAAGGGTCTTAAAGGAACAAAGATATACGACATGGTGCGTGTTGGGAATACGAGATTATTTGGGGAGGTTATAGAGATAAGGGGCAATGACTATTCAATCCAGGTATACGAAGAAACTGAAGGCATTGGGCCTGGAGAACCTGTCTATTCTACAAATGAACCTCTCATGGTAGAGCTTGGTCCGGGGTTAATAGGTTCTATATTTGATGGTATTCAAAGACCTCTTGATGTGCTCCGACGTGACCTGGGCGACTTTATCTTAAAAGGCGCAGAACGACCCTCTCTGGATAGAGAAAAAAAATGGCATTTTTCTCCTGATGTACAGATTAATGACGAGGTTTCTCCCGGTGACATACTCGGCACAGTTAAGGAATCAAAACTGATTGACCACAAGCTTATGGTCCCTGAGGGCGTAAAAGGTAAGGTGTTAGAAATCTCAGAAAAAGATACCACAATCGAAGAAACCATTGCTAAGATAAAATCGGATAAAAAAGTCCTTAATATCAATATGATTCAAAAATGGTCTGTTAGACAACCAAGAAAAGTAGCAAAGAGGATACCTCCAGAAGCGCCTCTGGTTACCGGACAAAGGGTTATAGATATGTTTTTCCCCGTAGTTAAAGGAGGGACTGCATGTGTACCAGGACCTTTTGGAAGTGGCAAAACGGTTGTTCAGCATCAACTTGCCAAATGGTCAGATGCAGATATTATTGTATACATAGGATGTGGAGAGCGTGGTAACGAAATGGCTGACGTATTACTGGAGCTTCCCGAGTTGAAGGACCCAAAAACGGGAGAATCCCTGATGGAACGAACCGTACTTATTGCAAATACATCAAACATGCCGGTTGCGGCACGAGAGGCATCAATATCTACGGGAATCACAATAGCAGAATATTATAGAGACATGGGTTATAGTGTAGCCGTAATGGCAGATTCGACTTCCAGATGGGCAGAAGCAATGAGAGAAATGTCTGGTAGACTTGAGGAAATGCCTGGAGAAGAAGGGTTTCCCAGCTATTTAGGCTCAAGAATTGCAAGTTTTTATGAAAGATCTGGTAACGTTATATGCCTGGGTTCTGATAATAGGAAAGGAAATTTGAGTATTATAGGTGCTGTTTCTCCTCCAGGTGGTGACCTTTCCGAACCGGTTACGCAGGCAACACTAAGAGTTGTTAAGGTATTCTGGGGACTTGATGATAAGCTTGCATCTCAGAGACATTTTCCCGCAATAGATTGGATGTCAAGTTATTCACTCTATCACGATGTTGTTGATGAATATGCCTCAACAAAAGTAAATCCTGGATGGAAAGAAATTAGAAGGGAAGCAATGGAATTGTTAAAAAAAGAATCGGAATTAGAAGAGCTTATAAGATTTGTAGGAATAGACACCCTTTCCCAAAATGACAGGCTTATAATGGAAGTATCCAAGATGATACGGGAGGATTTTCTTCGTCAAAATGCGTATGATACCCGTGATACATACACATCACTTAGAAAAGAATATTTGATGCTTGATCTGATTATAAAATTTTACCACAAGGCAATAAATGCCCTGAAATCCAATGTGGAGTTGAACAAGATTATGTGTATTCTATCAAAGGAAGATATTTCAAGCGCTGAATTTATTCCCGAAGATCAACTGTTCAAATTCCAAGACATCGAAAGAAAAATGATACATGAGATTGATGGAATTACTGAAAACAGCCTGGGAACTTAGGTCCTTCATGATAATTTATGTATAAAGAATATCTAACAGTTAAAGACATCATCGGGCCACTCATGTTTGTAGAGGACGTCGAAGGTATTACATACGGAGAACTTGTACAGGTAAAACTTAATAATGGTGATGTAAGATACGGCACGGTTATTGAAGTTGAGGAGAGATTAGCGCTTGTTCAGGTCTTTGAAGGTACGAGGGGTATCTCTCCAGAAAATGCGAAGGTTAAGTTTCTTAGAAAAGGATTAGAGATAGGGGTTTCTCCCGATATAGTAGGCAGGATATTTAATGGTTCAGGACACTTAATAGACGGAAGACCCAATATCATTCCCAAAAAGAGACTCAATATTCATGGTCACCCAATGAACCCTTATGCGAGGGACTATCCAAATGAATTTATTCAGACAGGTATCTCGGCTATTGACGGGTTGAATCCCCTTGTAAGAGGCCAAAAACTACCAATATTTTCGGGTTCAGGATTGCCTCACTCCCGCTTGGCAGCTCAGATAGCTAGACAATCTAAGGTACTTAAAACCGGTGAAAAATTCGCTGTGGTTTTTGCTGCCATGGGGATTACGTTTGATGAAGCAAATTTCTTTATTTCCGACTTTAAAAGAACTGGTGCTATTGAAAGGGCTGTCATGTTTATAAATCTTGCTAATGACCCTTCGATAGAGAGGATCACAGTCCCACGGATGGCTTTAACAGTTGCGGAATATCTCGCTTATGAACTGGATATGCACGTCCTCGTAATTATGGTTGATATGACAAACTATTGTGAAGCCCTTAAGGAGATATCTGCTGCAAGAAAAGAAGTTCCTAGCAGAAGAGGATATCCTGGTTATCTATATACAGACTTGTCTACGATTTACGAGAGGGCCGGTCGGATTAAGGGGAAAAAAGGCTCAATCACACAGATACCAATACTAACAATGCCTGAAGATGACAAGACACATCCTATACCAGACCTGACGGGATATATCACGGAGGGACAAATAATGCTTGATAGAGGACTCAACGGTGCAGAGATATACCCTCCAATAGATGTATTGCCATCTCTTTCTCGCTTGAAGGATAAGGGTATCGGAAAGGATAAAACACGCGATGACCATGCAGACCTTTTAAACCAACTCTATAGCGCCTATGCTCGTGGAAAGAATGCAAAAGAAATCTCTGTAGTTATAGGCGAATCTGCATTGAGCCCGGTAGATATACTTTTTGTTAATTTTTCTGAAAGGTTCGAGAAAGAGTATATATGTCAAGGTGAATATGAAGATAGAACCATAGAAGATACCCTAAATATTGGATGGAAACTGCTGGGTATAATTCCAAGGGCAGAACTAAAAAGAATCAGACCAGAATACATTGAGAAATATTATAGAGAGACTCCGATATGAAGCTTCATATTAATGCTACCAGAATGGAATTATTAAAACTGCGTAAAAGATTAGCTATTGCTACCAGAGGTCATAAACTCCTAAACGATAAACTCGAAGGACTAATGAGGGAATTTCTTTCAATGTTAAAGGAGTACAAAGGAAGACGGATACTCGTTGATAGAGAATTGCCAGGTATAGTTAAGCTCTTTATACTTGCGTATGTCACTTCCTCAAAGAACAGGGTAATAATGGCACTAGAACAATCAAAGACGGCATACAAATTCACCCTCAAGCAGAGAAGAATCCTGAACGTGCCAATTCCGTATTTTTCAGTTCCAAAAGATCAGTCAATTGGGCAAAAAGATTCAATCCACAACCTAAACAATATAATTGCTTACAGCTTTCTTGACACCAACAGTGAATTGGATAATGCAATAACAAGGTTGAGAGATTTTTTCCCGAACATAATAAAACTTGCTGAATTTGAGCAGTCAGTGAGGGTTGTTGCTAAAGAGATTGGTAAGACTCGTAAAAGGGTGAATGCATTGGAATTTAGTGTTATACCAAGGATGAAAGAAGACCTGAAATTTATCAGGAATAAGTTGGATGAGATAGAACGTTCTAATATCAGCAGGATAATGAAGATTAAGGATATACTGGGGAAAGGCTAATAATTTTTAGATGTTTGCGTGGTTGTATGTAGACATAAGCACTTAATTATCATGCGGATTGTTGTTCTTTTGTTCGGTATAAATATCATCATATTCATCGTCTAATCTACCGTAAATTTCTTCAGCTTCTTTACATTTTATACAAAGGTATACAAAAGGTATTGCCATTAAACGTTGTTTATTGATCTTCTTTCCACATCTCTCACATATACCATATTTACCATATTTACCGGATTCCAATTTTTCCAATGCATTATCTATTTGTTCGATTTCCTTAGCTTCTACCTGTGCTAAAGACATCACAACTTGTTCTTCTATAATATTTGAAGCAATATCTGCAGTATCTGTAAGCCTGTGTCCACCAGAATCTTTAAATTCTTTTAGTCTGTGTTCAAATTCTCTTAAGAGATGATCTCTTCTAGTCTTAAGACGAGATTTTAATTCATTTAATAGTTTTTTACTCATTTTGTGTTACCAAGTTAAAAAAATGTTTATGTGTAATGAACGCAAATAATATACCAATAAGAATCGTTCAATCTTTGCAATTATAATTTGTTTTTTCATAATATCAAGTTAATAATAAGCAAAATCTGTTCCCATTAATAACCATAAAATTAACACAAAAAGTATGTATAATGTAAGTATAGTAATATCATAATCTTACATTATGGCAGATATATTCCACAAAATTGACAAAACATAAATAAATTACGGGATCCGATTCATAATTTAATTTAGTCTAAATGCTGTCAGAGGCGTTTATGAAAAAACACCTGGATTCTCTATTGCTAAACCCGACCTCCGTTTCAGTATATCAATGGTAAACCCACGTAAAAAATATTGAAATTTATACAATTTGAGTTAAGTGAAGAGGGGCTGCAGTTGATAGAGAATAAAATCTACTATCCTCTGCACCTGAATGTATGAAACGTAACCAAAGGCTAGGCTTAATCGAAGTTTGGGATAATTAAATAAAATCAATAAAAATGAAAGAGAAGGATAACAAATGAAAAACTTAACTGTCCAAGGTTAGCTATGATTGTTATCTGATAACCTCAACGACTTCACAAGATTACACCTATTATATAAGGTGTTTACCTTAATTTTTAAGTGATCTTACCTATTGACTTTTTTTAGAAATGTAGTAACTTACAGATTTTAACTAACTTCTCATTAATAAGGAAAAATTCAATGAGAAAAATGCATATTAAGCATCTGGTAATTCCTTTATTCTTGTTGATATTTATGGCTATATTTCAACCCATTGAAGTCCTTGCCAGGGCTCCCATGAGGTTTAATTATGTAGGTGTGGACCTGTGCAAGTTGTGCCACAAGAAAAAAGAACTGGGTGATCAGTACGATGTCTGGGCAAACACCGCACATTCTAAGGCCTTTTACACGTTGGGAACCCCGGAGGCTCAAGAGGTTGCCACCAAGGTAGGGGTAATAAACCCTCAGCAAAGTGGTAAATGCCTTCGCTGCCATTCCACTTGCCATGTATTTACTGAGGAAGAAGTGGCTACAGACCTGCGGCTTGAAGATGGTGTGCAGTGTGAATCGTGTCACGGACCCGGGGAAGAATACATGTATGCGGAAGTTATGGAAAACCTGGAAGATGCAAAGGATATGGGACTCATAATGCCCACAGAGGAGACATGCCGGAAGTGTCATAACCCTGAAAGTCCCACATGGGATACGGAGAAGGACATCACCCCTGAGGGCAAAAGGGTAGGTTTTTATTTTCCTTTGCGCTGGAAGATGATAGAGCATCACAAACATTAAAGGAGGTATCAGGAATTGATGAAGGCAAGCTTATATACTGTGCTGATATTGGCTTTGGGAATTACCTCATGTGCAATCTACCAAAAGACATCTGTGGTTCCACCTCTGGAGATACCGGGAGCCAAACATGTTAAAATGAGGATGTGCGCCCCATGTCACAGAGAGCGTGTCGAGTCTTTTGAAAGTACCACTCATGCCCGTATAGCTGTCAAAGGTATGGAGAAGGAAGGATTGGGTTGTGGTATGTGCCATGGCCCAGGAAGCCTACATATGGAAAATGAGTATGAACCAAACCTGATTATCAATCCGCGTAAGAATCCCGATATATGCTTTCGCTGTCACCTGGATAAAAAGGCGGAATTTAGACTGCAATATCATCATCCAGTACTTGAAGGAAGGGTGGCTTGTGCCGACTGCCATGACTCCCATGGTTCGGAATCAAGATCATGGACGTTAACTTCGTTTTCGGACACAAGCCAGGTATGCTTTAAATGTCATCCAGAACAAAGGGGACCATTTGTCTTCGAACATGATGCGATGAGAGAAGGCTGCACGATTTGTCATAAGGTACATGGTTCTGTGAACGACAAACTCCTTATTGCAAGGGATTCTAATCTTTGCCTCAGATGTCACTTTCAGACCCAATTAGATTCTTCAAGATTTTTGGTAGGAGATAGTAATCATACGACACGTATGCCAAGGGGCTCCTGTTTCAGTGCAGCATGTCATACAACCGTACACGGCTCAAACTTTGATGACCACTTAAGGTATTAGTAGGCATAAACTCATGAAAAAAGGCCTGCCAATTATTTTCGGCTTTACAATCCTTGCCTCCTTTGGGTTTTTACACACAGACTTAATTTTAGCAGAACAACCTCCCGTTTACTTCTCTACATCTTTTTATGGGGGGGGATATTGCCAAGAGCAGGGATGACGAAAAATTCAGTGAGGACTGGCAGTTTAAAGATGATTCTTTTATTGGCGGTCTTGAGCATTTAGAGTTGCGTTATCCTTTTAAAGAAGGTTGGTTGCTTAAATCAGAAATAAAAACCCTGCCAGGTCAGAGAGACCACGATTTAACATTAGAGGTGTCCAAAAAGGATCTGTTTTATGCCCGCATACACTATAAAAAATTCCAACGATATTATGATGATAGCGGCGGTGTCTATAAAAATTTTGCCACACCTTTTCTTGTAATACCGGAAGAACCTGGTTCTGATAGAGAAAACCTCCTCCTGGAGCTTGGCCTGACACTTCCTGATCTTCCCATCTTTACATTCAGTTATGAAAGAAAGTTAAGAGACGGAGAAATCTCTTCTCTCACGTGGGGTGAAGCTGAGGAAGGTGGCGTCGATCGCCATATAGTCCCTACTATCAAGGATGTGGATGACAACATAAATATTATTAAGATAGGTGCTGAATACAAACACGATATTGTGAATATAGAAGTAGAACAACGGTGGGAATTTACTGACCTGGAAACGGTAAGGACAGAAAAAAACTTTGACGAAGGTCTCCCAAACACAAATGATGCCAAGGTTATTGATGAAAAAGACACCTTTTATGAATCTTCACAAACTACGGTGAAGTTAAATAAAACCATAAATAAAAAGTTAAGCCTCACCGGAGGTTATAGATATATCAAAATAGACAATGACTCAGAAACAATTCTTCGAACCCTTAATTCTTCTGGGGCAATTAATCCTGGTGGATTCAGAAAGAACTGGTTTGATGCAGATTCCGATAGTGATGTCAACTCACATCTATGGAACTTCAATGTTCTGGCAAAACCCATAAAAGATCTTACCGTTCAGGGCTTTCTCAGGTTAAAGAATATTCACAGGGATAGTGTTTCTACTTTTTCTAATGACACATCACCTCCTTTTGATAATAGCGCTGATGAAAGGCACGACATTACTGCGAGGACTAATAATACAACCTTTGGTGAAGGTATCAGGGTTGCTTATAAACGGATACCACGTATAGCCCCCTACTTTGAGGCTGAGTGGCAGCAGGGAGACATTGAAATAAAGGAAAAGGAAAGTCTGAGTGGCTTTTTTCAGAGGGATACTGACAGGGATTACGACAAACAGACATACACGATAGGTCTGGGCTTTTATCCTTTCAAGAAGTTTAGTGGTTCCGTTCAATATCGTAAGGTAGTGAAGAAAAACGAATACGATGATGATCTTGACACTGAGAGCCCTACAGGAATTGACCCTGGAGGATACTCCGCTTTCATTGATAAACAGGATTTTGATACCGACATTTATACAACCAGGCTGACCGCGCATCCCATTAACTCGATTACAACTACATTTCGGTATGAATACCGGGCCCAGGAGATAGATTCAAAAATGGATGGCTTAAGCAGAGAGTTGGCCCACGTCGATATGCAGACTTTCAGCGGCAGCGTTACTATTACGCCATTCAGCAATCTCTTCATCACCAGCATGGTAATGCACCAAAACCTTCGAGTAAAAACAAGAGCCAGAAATGATCAAGCGGCACCAACACGGGCTTTTGAAGGTGATTCTACTACCTTTGTAAATACCGCCATCTTTGCCTTGAATGAAAAGACAGAGTTTTCTGTGGATTATCAGGCATCTCTAACAGGCAACTATGATGAAAATAATATTAATGATTTGGGCCTACCATTAGAGCATGACTATACAATCCAGACGTTAACGCTGGGAGTAAGACACAAAATAAGAAAGAATACAACTCTGTGGAGCAAATATAGTTTGTACGATTATGATGAATCCCATATCGCAGACATAGATGACTATACAGAGCATCTACTTGCATTCGGAGGAGAAATAAGATTCCGTTGATATATTAACACAATTCAAGTCTTATAAATGAACAATATTGTATACCCTCCCTAATTACGAAAGGCGATGAAAAATAAACCTAATTTATAACCTTGCTGAGCCTATGAAAAGCCACCAGAGTTTTCACAGGTTAGGTCAACTGTCTGGTTAGATGGAATTTAGTACATCACGACATGATCATAATTAGCATCATCTTGAACTTTTCTATGGCTCTTAAGGTATGAGGTTTGTTTGCTGGCATTATGACCATTGGGCTTATGGTTCTAATGATGTCATTATTGACGGGCATATCATTAAAGGGGACAAACGAAGAGGCAAAGGGTTGGTGCCGAACCCTGTTATGAGAGAAGATGAAACTGTGAACAATGTCTGCCTGGCTGATCCTATAGGTGGTAGTGCCTCCTTCTGTGATACATGGGTGAACATACTGAGAGTTTAAGCGGATAACGACAAAAAACTGCAGAATTTTTTCATTCCTTTTTGCAATTGGATACATTATTATCTGAATTCCACAAAAAGATTTAATTATTGCTTATCCTATACACCAGTTACTTTAAGGCCTGTGTTAACAACTAAATCAATCATACTATTCGTACTTGCAGGACTATGTGAGATAGGGGGCGGATACCTTGTATGGCTTTGGCTGCGGGAAGGAAGGGGCATTTTAATTGGTATATTGGGAGGGGTAATTTTAGTATTTTACGGAATAATCCCAACTTTTCAACCTGCTCACTTTGGCAGGGTTTACGCTGCATATGGTGGAGTATTTGTAATCATGTCCATCTTGTGGGGTTGGAAGATAGACAAAATAAATCCTGATAGATATGACATCATTGGCGGCATTATATGTCTTATCGGTGTCTTTGTGATAATGTACTGGCCAAGGACTGCTTGAAAGAATACACAAAGTTTTCTACGATAATATGAAAGACATATCATTTAAAAAGGTCAAAATTATTGAAAATCTTTTATTATTAAGGTTAACGCTTCTAAAGCCAAACGTCTTGAGACTGACCGTCATTCAAATATTTTAAAATTTTTATTGATTTTATAATTAAGTATCGTATATTTGCGATATAGGATTAATATTATGGCTATAACAAAATATGATGAATTTAATATCAAAGAGAAAAAGATTGCACAGCTTTGCAAGGCATTAGCCCATCCGGCACGAATTGCCATTATCAATTTTCTGATCAAAAAAAAAGAATGTATCTGCAGTGATGTTGTAAATGAACTTCCTCTATCACAATCTACTGTATCTCAACACTTGAAAGAATTAAAGAATGTAGGCCTGATAACAGGCGATATAGATGGTCCAAGAGTTTGTTATTGTATTGATTTAAAAAAATGGAGGGAGGCTAAAAAAATTATCAATCTATTCTTATCACAAGACGTAACTCAAGCTAATAAACCCTGCTAGGCCTCATACGTAATTGAAAGATATAAATGAAAAAAACAAAAGGGTTATCTGTTTTTGAAAAATATTTAACACTTTGGGTATTGCTCTGCATCGGCGCTGGTATCTTTTTAGGTAAGTTAGCTCCTACACTTTCATCTAAACTAGACTCTCTTTCCGTATACGAAGTATCCATTCCTATTGCCGTCTGCTTATTTTTTATGATGTATCCAATCATGGTAAAGATAGATTTCGCAAAGGTATTAAGCGCAGCAAGAACGCCTAAGCCTGTGGCTTTGACCTTGTTTATCAATTGGGCAATAAAACCATTTACAATGTTCCTTATTGCCTGGTTTTTCCTGGGTTACCTGTTTAAGGATTTCCTGCCTGGGACTGAGACCCTCAAGAACGGTCAGGAAGTTGAATTATGGAGGAGTTACATCTCTGGTGCAATTCTACTGGGAATTGCTCCTTGTACGGCAATGGTATTGATGTGGAGTTATCTGGCAAAAGGCAATCAAGGACTCACCCTGGTAATGGTTGCTATAAACTCTTTAACGATGCTTATACTCTATGCACCCCTTGGAGGCTTCTTGCTTGGTGTAAATGCCATGCCAATTCCGTGGCAAACAATACTACTTTCTGTAGCGATTTATGTTGCCCTTCCACTTGTTGCCGGGTACTTTTCACGTAAGTGGATAATCAAATCTAAAGGCCTGGAATGGTTTAATGAAAAATTCTTGTATTGTCTTACGCCAATCAGCATAATTGCACTTTTAACTACATTGGTGCTTTTATTCTCTTTTAAGGGTGAGATTATAGCAAAAAATCCACTAACCATATTATGGATTTCAATCCCGCTTTTTATCCAGACAATTTTCATTTTTAGTCTCGGATACTTTGTTCTGGCAAGATTATTAAGACTCTCTTATCATGATGCTGCTCCTTCTGCTATAATTGGCGCTTCCAATCACTTTGAGGTAGCAATTGCAACAGCAGCAATGCTATTTGGCCTGTCTTCAGGTGCAGCGTTAGCTACAGTCGTTGGAGTTTTGATTGAGGTCCCTTTAATGCTTATGCTTGTCTCAATCTGCAAGAAAACCTGCTTTATGTTTAAAGAATGTAACTTACCTTTACCTCAATGTAAGATCAATCAGTCAATTCCCAACAAGTTAGTGATAAAGTGAAAAAAAGAGTCTTATTCCTATGCACTCATAATTCCGCAAGATCCCAGATGGCTGAAGGCTTATTGAATGCCCTTTACAGGAACAAATATGAGGCATTTAGTGCGGGAACTAAACCATCTACGGTGAACCCTTATGCTATCAATGCGATGGCAGAAATTGGTATTGACATTTCTAAGAATCGTTCAAAAGGTGTTGATGAATTTCAAGGTATAACGTTTGACTATGTTGTTACAGTTTGTGATAATGCAAAAGCTACTTGTCCGTTCTTTCCTGGAGCGGAAGAATATCTCCATAAAAGCTTTGATGATCCTTCAGATTTTAACGGGACAGAAGATGAAAAACTGATATGTTTCAGGCGTGTAAGGGACGAAATTAAGGATTGGCTCATTATAACGTTTGGTAAAAAAGATGAATAAATTAATAGCAATTGTAGATGATGAACCGGATATTGTGGAACTGGTGTCAATTAATCTAAAAAAGGCAATGTTCAAGGTCAATGGATTCTCTGATGCAGAGAGTTTTTATAGATTTCTTGAAGAGAAAACCCCGGATCTTATTATCCTGGACTTGATGTTGCCAGATGCAGATGGATTAGAAATATGCAAATATCTAAAAAGAGAAGATAAATTTTCTTCCATACCCATTATTATGCTTACGGCAAAGGGAGAAGAAACAGATAAGGTCTTAGGATTGGAATTTGGTGCAGACGATTATGTTACTAAACCTTTCTCGCCAAAAGAATTGGTTGCCAGAGTAAAGGCCGTCTTAAGAAGAAGACAAAAAGTTGAAGGATCCAGGAAATTAGATATCGGTGGAATATTAACAATGGATCTTGAAACGTATGAAGTTGTGGTTGAAGACAGAAAGATAGAATTGACTTCTACTGAATTCAGGATATTAAAACTACTTTTATCAAAAAAGAGTAAAGTGTTCTCGAGGAATGATATTTTAGATTATCTTTGGGGACATGAAAAGATTGTTTTAGACAGGACAATAGATGTACATATTAAACATTTGAGAGACAAGTTAGGCAAGGCAGGACGATTCATTAAGAACATAAGAGGTGTAGGATATAAACTGGAAGAATGAAAACCGTTCACCGCAAAGTACGCAAAGGAGAACTAAAGTGGCGAAAAAAGAAGGTGAATTGTCAAAAGAAACTGGAAAACACGAACGTAGGGCAACCCTTTAGGGTTGCTTACGTGGAATATGGACATTAAATACAAAAAACGCATACGCCTAAAACACTTCGATTATAAAGGTAGTTATCGCTATTTTGTAACCCTATGTACTTATAACAAAAAACCGGTATTTGCCAACAAGTCTAAGGTGTCCTGGTTCATCAATGTTTTAAGAAAACAATCAAAGACGTCAGGCTTTAGGATTTGGGCATATTGTTTTATGCCAGACCATCTACATCTTTTGATAGAAGGTGTAGATTCTGATTCTGATATGAAGAAATTTATATCATCATACAAACAGCGTACAGGATTTTATTATAAAAAAGAAACAGGATTAAGACTATGGCAAATTAACTATTACGAACACGTACTAAGAAGAGAAGAAGAAACAACAACCGTAGCTGGTTATATTTTTGCGAACCCTGTAAGGAAAGGTATTGTAGAAGATTTTGCACAATACGAATTTCTTGGTTCTTTTGAATTTGACATAAATAAAACGTAGGCCAACCCTTCAGGGTTGCTTATTGCAAGACATGAAGCAAGGCTAAAGCCTTGCCCTACGGACTTAGCAAGCTTTGCGGTGAGATATTACAAATTATGAAGAATACGATATTTATAAAGGTATTTGGTGGGTATCTGTTAATTGTTATTGCAATTCTCGCCATAACATTACCCATCTCTTTCAGAGCAATAAGGCATCATCATATAAACACATTAACCGGTAACCTGAAAAATCTTTGCCTTACATTAAAACTGAAGATATCCCCGCTCCTGGAAAACAACCGTATTGAGGAATTGGACACCATTATAAAGAAATTGGGCCGGCAGATAGAGACAAGGATTACTGTCGTAAACCTTGATGGGATAGTTTTGGCAGATTCAGAAAAAGACCCGGCATTAATGGAAAATCATAAGAATCGACTTGAGATAATGCAAGCCATAAGAGACGGCATTGGCACATCGTTACGTTATAGCACTACCGTGAAAGAGGAAATGTTATATGTTGCGGTGCCGATAGAAATAAACGGAAAGGTCTTCGGCATTTTAAGGGCAAGCCTGTTCTTAAATGAGATAAACACCCTGCTTAACAACCTGCAAATGACTATTATTAAGATTGCAGTGATTATTGTAACTGTGTTACTGCTGGGAGCTTTTCTTTTTTCCCGCAATTTATCACGGCCTCTTAAAGAATTGGGCGCAGCTTCCCGCAAGGTAGCTCAAGGGGACTTTAATACAAAAGTTTACTTAAAAAACAGAGATGAAATAAAAGAACTGGCAGACAGTTTTAATTACATGACAGATCAAATGAAAACCCTGTTTACACAGCTGTCCTATCAGAAGGAAGAACTAAACAGTATTATATCATCAATCAAAGAGGGCCTTTGTGTATTAGACAAAGAAGGAAGGATTACAGTCTATAATGAGAGCTTTAGAAAGATTGTTCAGAACGATTCTGTTAAAGGAAAATTTTACTGGGAAGTCTTAAGGAAAATCAAATTTGATGAATTGATAAAGAAGGTAAGGAATGAGAGAAACAGCATTGTTGATGAAATCGAATTAAACGGTAGAACGTATTTATGCAGCGTCACTTTCTGCTCAAATAAAGAAGAGATAGTGGTAACCCTGCATGATATAACAAAAATCAAGAACCTGGAAAAGACAAAGAAAGATTTTGTCTCAAATGTGTCCCACGAATTACGCACACCGCTTACGGCAATAAAAGGATTCGTAGAAACCCTGGAAGAGACAACTAATGATGACGAAAATAAACATTACCTGAATATCATTAAGAGGCATACCGACAGGGTCATAAATATTGTTGAGGATTTACTGCTGCTGTCAGAGCTTGAAGAAGAATCAAGCAGCCTGGAATTCGAAGACGTAAATTTAGAGGGTTTAATTGAAAACATTCTAAAGATATTTGATCAGAGATTAAGAGAAAAGAATCTGGCATTAAAATTTAATGCAGACAGGAATCTGCCTCTTATCAAAGCTGATCCTTTTAAACTGGAACAGGTGTTTATCAACTTAATAGATAATGCAATTAATTATACTGAAAGAGGCGAAGTTATGATATCCATAAGCCAAAATGATAAAGGCTTAATAACAGAGATACAGGATACGGGGATATGTATTCCAAAGGAACATTTATCCCGCATCTTCGAAAGGTTTTATGTGGTTGACAAATCCCGCTCCAGAAAACTGGGAGGAACCGGTTTGGGATTATCGATCGTAAAGCATATTGTACTCCTGCATAATGGAAAGATAGATGTCAAAAACATCCCCGGGACAGGCACAAAGTTTATTGTTACCCTGCCTATCAACCTCTCATAAATCTTCATTGCTTAGCCCTGAGCCCTTAACCAAAAATTAACAATTTCTTTATACTCAGTTAACATTCAAATTGCATTATATACATAGCGTAATTTAAATTTTAGTCCATATAAAAACAATTATCCTATTTCGAATAAAGTATTAATACACAGAAAAAAGGAGGAAATGATGCCTTACAATTTTCGTTTAATAATAAGTGGAGCAATATTTTTCGTGATGCTTACAACTATGATCAGTTGTTCAAAAAAGGAGGTTGATAAACATTCGATTCAGATTAAAGGTTCTGATACTGAAGTCAATCTGGTACAAAGACTTTCAGAGGTATATATGGAAAAACTTCCTGACGTTTCTATTGCAATTACCGGCGGTGGTTCTGGAACTGGAATCGCAGCTCTCATCAACAGACAAACAGATATAGCCAATTCATCCAGGCCTATGAAGAATGCAGAAATAGAACAAGCCAAGGCTAAAGGGGTAGAACCTGTACCAATTATGTTTGCATTAGATGGGTTAGCCATAATTACGCATGAGAGTCTTCCTGTTAAGTCGTTAAATTTAGATGAGGTAGCTAGTATTTTCAAAGGTGAAATAACGAACTGGAGCAAGGTTGGAGGTCCAGACATGGAGACATCCGTGTACGGCCGACAAAGTAATTCTGGAACTTTTGTATATTTTAGAGATACAGTACTTAAGGGAGATTACGCCCCAAGCGTTCGAAGGATGAATGGAACTGCTCAGATTGTAGAAGCAGTAAGAAAGGATAAGGCTGCGATTGGATATGTGGGCATTGGTTATGTTGTGAATGAGGAAGGTAATATCATATCCGACATAAACGTTTTGAACCTGGCAAGTGATGCAAATACAACGGGTGTGAGTCCGCTGGAATCAGAAAATGTGAAATCAGGCAAATATCCCTTAAGCAGGCCCTTGTTTCAATACACTAATGGTATACCTACAGGAAAGATACTGGAATTTGTACAATTTGAATTAAGTGATGAGGGGCAGAAGTTGATTGAAAAGGAAGGCTATTATCCTATAACAAGTAGACATATGGAGCATAATCGCAGTTTAGGTATTATCAAATGAAATTGATAAAGTTTAAAGAGAAGGCAATACACTTTTTTTTCTTTTTAACAGCCATATCAGCAATAGTTATTCTTTTAGGGATTTTCTTGATGCTTCTTTTTAACGGAATAAAGATGTTCAAAGATGTAAGTGCTTTCGACTTTTTCTTTAGCACTGTGTGGAACCCTACTGCATATGGAGAGCCTTCTTATGGGATTTTGTCTATGGTTATGAGTACTGTAATGGTAATTATTGGTTCTATGATAATTGCAGTACCCTTGGGTATTGGGACCGCTGCTTATATCACCGAGGTGGCTGGCCCCAGAACTCAGGAAATACTAAAACCAATTATAGAGATTCTTGCAGCCATTCCATCTGTTGTAATAGGTTTCTTAGGTATTATATTTGTGGGACCTCTTATTGCTAAAGTATTCAACCTTACAAGCGGTCTGAATGCAATTAATGGATCTATCCTTCTGGCTGTTATGTCTCTACCCACCATTATAAGCATCTCGGAAGATGCTATCCGGGCTGTCCCTAAAGATTATAAGGAAGCATCCTATGCACTTGGGGCAAATCGTTGGACAACGCTGATTCGTGTAACGATTCCAGCAGCGATTTCCGGAATTGTAGCATCCATTATGCTTGGAATAGGAAGAGCAATTGGAGAAACTATGACCGTCTTAATGGTAACAGGCAATGCCCCGGCAATGCCACATAGTTTTTTTGATTCTATAAGGACAATGACTGCTACCATAGCAATTGAACTTGGAGAAGTACCTTATGGCACAACCCACTATTATGCAATATTCGCAGTTGGCACAATCCTTTTCTTGATGAGTCTTTCAGTCAATATAATTGCAGAACTTGTAACCGCAAGGTATCGAAGTCGCAGAATATGAAGCTAAAGAGATTTGAAGAGATAATAGGCTTTACCATACTTGGATTTTCCGCTGTCCTTGTTATATTAATATTATGTACCATTATTTTTAATATTGCTTTCCATGGATCGGGAGTAATTAGTTGGGAGTTCTTAATGGATTTTCCCAGAGAAGGAATGACCCGCGGAGGAATATTTCCAGCAATTATTGGAACAATATTCGTAACAATTATAACCACTTTTTTTTCAATCCCTTTGGGTGTGTCTGCAGCAATATATCTAAGTGAATATGCAGAAGAGGGAACGCTTACGCGCATAATTCGAGCCGCAATCAGGAATCTGGCAGGAGTTCCTTCAATTGTTTATGGTTTGTTTGGAGTGGCTCTTTTTGTACAAGGATTACAATTTGGCACATCTGTGCTTTCCTCAGGACTTACATTGGGACTTTTGACACTACCATGGATTATTACAACATCTGAAGAAGCCCTTAAAACTGTACCACAATCATATAGAGAAGGCGCTTTGGCCTTAGGGGCAACCAAATGGCAGAGTATACGCTCCAATGTCTTACCATATGCTCTTCCTGGAATTTTAACTGGTAGTATTCTGGGTCTTTCAAGGGCTGCTGGAGAAACTGCTCCAATTCTTTTTACAGGAGTTGTCTTCTTCCTTCCCAGCTTACCCGACTCGGTTTTTGACCAATTTATGGCCCTTCCTTACCATTTATATATTTTAGCCACACAACATCATGCTATTGAACAGGTCAGGCCATTGGCATATGGTACTGCACTAGTACTCATTGTATTGGTTCTGATCATGAATTTTACAGCGATATTTCTGAGGTTTAAATTGAGAAAGAAATTCCAAGCGTAAGTTAGAAAAAAACTAAATACATGAACAATATTATAATCAAAGATTTGAGTTTAACTTATGGTGAAAAACAGATTTTAGAAAAAATAAATCTGGGAATAGAACAAAATAAGATTACCGCAATTATAGGCCCATCCGGGTGTGGAAAATCTAGCTTGCTAAGATGTGTTAATAGGCTAAATGACCTACTGCCTGAATCAAAAATTAAAGGTCAAATAATCTTTGATGGAAAAGATATTTATGCACCCAATGTTGACGTAGTAGAAATTAGGCGGAAAATAGGAATGATTTTCCAAAGGCCAAACCCTTTCCCAAAGTCGATATACGATAATGTTGCTTACGGTCTAAGAATAAATGGCGTCAGAGACAAAGGGAAGATTTCAGATATAGTAGAAAAGAGCTTAAGGGATAGCGGCCTTTGGAAGGAGATTAAGGATAGACTTCACAGTACTGCTATGGAACTCTCCGGTGGTCAGCAACAAAGGTTGTGCATTGCCAGGGCTCTGACCATCGAACCAGAGGTAATTCTAATGGACGAACCATGTTCCGCCCTGGACCCTGCCAGTACTTTTAAGATAGAAGAGTTAATGGTAAAATTAAAGGAACAATATACCGTTATCATCGTTACACATAATATGCAGCAGGCAGCACGAGTATCTGATACTACAGGTTTTCTCTATCTGGGAAAACTTATTGAATACGGAAATACTAAGGAGTTATTCATAAAACCCAAAGAAAAACTTACTGAAAATTATATTAGTGGCAATTTCGGCTGAATCCCCCTTAGTCCCCCTTTCATAAAGGGGGACTAAGGGGGATTTTAAAGGAGGAAATAATAACATGCCAACAACAAGAAAGGCTTTCCAAGAAAATATTAAAGCGCTTGAAAAAGACATAATAAACGAAGGTGAAATGGTTAGTATGGCCATAAACCGTTCTGTCGAGGCATTAAGGTCTCTTAATGTCGAAGAAGCCAAAAAAATAATTGCTGATGACCTTCTCATAAATAAGAAGCGTTGGGAAATTGAGGAAAAATGTATCCACTTGTTTGCCACTCAACAACCTGTCGCAACAGATTTAAGGGAATTGATAGCAGTCCTGAGCATAACTACAGATCTGGAACGCATGGGTGATCATGCTGAAGGTATTGCCAAGATAGTAATAATGCATGGAGATAAGCCTCTGGTAAAACCATTAATAGATATTCCCAGAATGGCTGAAAAAGCCACTGACATGCTAACGAGGGGCCTTGAGGCATTTGTAAACAGAGATGAAAAAACAGCAAGGGCAATCTGCGATGAAGATGATGAAGTTGATATGCTTTACGACCAGATCTATCGGGAACTCCTCACATTTATGATTGAAGACCCAAAAACAATTACGAGAGCTACTTACCTGATATGGGCAGCTCATAACCTGGAAAGAATAGCTGATCGTGTAACTAATATCTGTGAACGTATCGTTTTTCTTGTTACAGGTACAATGGAAGAAATTAATGTATCAAAATATTAATAATGAAAGTGTATTTCGTTGGTGAAGGGTCTGGTAAACCAGAACTAATAACACCATTGATAGGATTCAAGTGATGCATCGTGTAAGACCATGGTCAAAGTAAAGATGGACTAACATCATAAAAGGTATGAAAGGGAAAGCCCCTGAATTTTTAGATGAAATAGGCGTAAATGAGATAGTGAATTTTCTATACAAACTTTAAAAAACTCAAATCAAAAAGGAGGGAGTAAAATGAAAAATATTATTTTAATGGTGTTATCAGTTTTTGTTTTTATTATTTTCAGTAGTATTTCGATTAATAGTTTTGCAGACATCGATCCGATGGATGACGCACAACAATATCGTTCCGGTGGGCAAGACTTAGATATTGTAGCATTCAAGAAGCAATTAGAGGCAATGGAAGAAACAATAAAGAGGCAACAGGAAATGATTAATGTCTTAAAAGACAAGATAGAAACAAAAGGGAAAGTTGTTGCAAATCCCACACCCAGCTATAGGGAAGAAAGTGAGATTGAACGTGTGATAGATAATTACCTTACAAAAGATGAAACCAGGGAGAAGATGGTAAAGGCAGGACTGGCTCCTAAAATAGATGTTGGTTATAAAAAGGGATTTTATTTTAAAACCCTGGACGATAAATTCAAGCTCAATACATTGGGCAGGCTCCAGACCCGCTATAACTTCAGGAACAAGGATGATGACGAAGATACCAGTTCCTTCAGGATAAACCGTATGAGGCTGAAGCTAAGTGGACATGCCTTTACACAAAACCTTAGCTATAGTGCACAGTGGGAATTAAACTCCTTCACGGGTAGAGGGCAATTAAAGGACATCTTTGTAGATTACCGCCTGTTACCTGGACTCCACCTCCGAGGTGGACAGTGGAAGGTTCCCTATAACCGACATAACATGGCATCTGATTACAAAAAGCAGTTCATTGATGAGTCTATAACCAATGATGCCTTTAGTCTGGATAGGGATATTGGTGCTATGCTCCATGGTGAACTCTTTAAGGAGCAATTTGAATACAATGTTGGTATATTCACCGGCAGGGGCATAAACGCCACGGAAAACAGCAACAACAAAAACATGGTAATTGGGAGGATTGCCTATAGACCTTTTGGTAAATTTAAAGACTACCGGGAATCAGATGTGGAATATACTGAGAGCTTCAAGGCCGCATTTGGTGCCGCCTTTGCCATTAACAACGGCACCGAAATCTTTTTCTCGGATGAGCTCCAGACATTTCCCAAGGATGCCCAATTTATGCAGTTCGGCGTGGACAGTATTATGAAATACCGTGGATTTTCTTTGCAGGGAGAGTACCACTTGCGCAGCCTGGACAGGAGGGGTTTCAACCGCGACACTGCCAAAGGCTTTTTTGTTCAGGGAGGTTACTTCCCCGTACCAAAACGCCTGGAGCTAGTTGCGCGCTACGCACAGTTTGATCCCGATATAAACGTAAGTGAAAATTTGAAAAAGGAATTTGCTCTTGGCACTAACTGGTACTTCAGCAAAAATCATCATCACAAGCTCCAGGCTAACGTTACACGCGTTGTTACTGACAACCCCGCAAACGACAAGGAGGATACACTTATATCTATCATGCACCAACTCGAATGGTAGTTGGGGATGAGGAGTTGTTAATTAGTCTTGTTCCTGAAGCTCTTGCAGCCCCCTCCGCCATTTCCACTTCCCCTTTCCTCCCCAGTCTCTCAGGGAGCGTAAAGCCCACTCTGTAGTCTTATCCTGGTGACATCGGTTGCAGGCATTGGGATGGTCGTAGATTACTGTGCGCTCCGGACTCACAAAATCAAAGTTAAAGCAGTGGCTGCGGGATTCCAACGCTACGCCATTCTTACCTATCCTGGGCATATGGCATTCCATGCAGAGACTGCCAGGGCTGTCTGCCTTATGGTGGGTATGTTCACTGATACTGCCCTCAGGAGGGCCTTCCGGGGAATTAGCCCCGTGGCAGGTAAGGCAGAGGCTATTACCTGGTTTATACACCATTGCGGTATACTTACCGCTGTGAGGATTGTGGCAGTCGAAACACTTTATACCGCGGCTGTACATCTTACTCTGGATAAAATCATTTCCCTGATTCCGATTTTTCCTGGATATCCCGTCTTTAAAAAACTCGTGTGACTCGTGTGACTCCATCACTGGAGAAGGGGCAGGACTTCGATATTTTGATAGATCGTCCCCTGGCATATAACCCACAGGATAATCCCTGTCAGGATATTTGCTTCCCTCTGGTGGCCTACCTGCAAGATGGCACTGAAAACAGACATCATTAGCACGGTCAAAGGGGAGTTTGGCAGGGTTTACTATCTTAGTCCCAGCCCCCTTACCGGGACCAAGGGATAACTCCGCCTCCGCATGTTCTGCCCCGGGTCCATGACAGGCCTCACAGGCTATATTCCACTCAATAAAGGTCGTCCCCGTTCCTATAAGACCTGTACTGTGACAGCCGTCACAAAGCTTTGAGGTGGGCCTCTTCTGCCAATCCTCAGGATATTGGGAAACCCACCACTCGTTCCTTGGGAAATACTTCACCCACTCCTTTGTCGCCACATTCCACTGAATAGGAAGCATATAGTAGTCATCGCCTATCTTTTTCATAAACCGTTGTTTGAAGCGACTCCCCAGGAGTAAGTCTACGTCCTCCAGTTTAAATTGAGGAGAAATATCTTGTTTACTAAAGTCTGCCACCAGTGCCCCGGGCTGATTGGGCTTCTGTATCATCCTGCTGTGGAGGGTAGTCTTCCAGCCCTCGTAATTCTCAGGATGGCAACCACCACAGACCTTAGAGCCTACATAATCTCCCACTCCTGCCATCAAAGTATCCATTTCTTTGACTCTTATCGCATTACGCTTTGTGTTTTCTTTTTCTTTTATCACCTCGCCTTTTATTGAAATCATTTTTTCTACTTGAGAATCTACTGCCCTACACCCCATGCAGATAATTATGAAAAGGATAAG
>VSDH01000012.1:29630-37644 GCA_008636105.1 Candidatus Scalindua sediminis
GATAAGCACACTCAATGACGTTTTTGCCATTTATCTACCTCTTTTCTCTTAAAATTATTTTATTTCCCAATAAATATAGTTACACCAGTGGTCATTCCCCAGTCGATGCTATCGCTGTTAAGGCCCCAGAACGTAGCAGCATCAAACTCCATATTCCATGGACCCTCCCATACAATTCCACCTAATACTTGATGCTCGATGTTTTGCTTCTCCACCTTCTCCAGGCTGTATTCTGATACGAGATGAAACCCTTTTATCCTCTTAACTTCAAAATCAAGTATACTTCCATATATAAAAACACCTCTAGTCTCTTCAACCTCAATCTCTTCTTCTCCGAGCATCTTCGGCCTTCTCTTTCTCTCTGTACCACCTCCAATAGTTGTATGAAAGGTTACATCCTTCAACTCCCACGTGAGTATACCTGTCCCCTCGAAATCGATCCTTTCACCACCTTTTTCTGTAGGAAAGATTAATCCCGCTTCGGTTGCAATATTTGGTACAATTCCTTCACCCCAGTGCCATACTTTTTTTAAAAATGCTGCGGTGCCTGAAAACTGTTGTTCTCTGAGTTCGAAACTCCCTTTTTGTCTGTCGTCTACAAATTCTCCCACGGTTTCTAAAACTAATTCTGTATCCCATAACAGACCATAGTTAAAGCGTATGTCAGGAAATTCAATCGTAAGTTCGTCTCTACCGGGGTTTTTCTCTTCCTTTATGCCGAAATAACCAAATTCCAGTTCTATCTTTCCCTTTTCCACAACATCGGCATCAGTCGTTACAAACGGGCGCAGTGCAAATGCATTATTAATACAAATAATAAAGGGTAATAGAAATACAATTAAATTCCTAATGAAACCCATATTCTTTATAAATATTTATGTAAAAGGTTAAAAGTAATTATATTAAACGTCCTAAATAAGTGATGTTCATAGTGTCGTTGCGAGCGAAGCGAAGCAATCTCAAGGAATTGCTTCGTCGCCATACTCCTCGCAATGACAACTTTCTATTTTTGTTTAATATGAATGATCATAATCCTGATAGGTACGCTGTTATCTCACTAACTGTACCTGTCTTTTGAATCTTTCCACTCTCCATAACCACTATTCTCGAAGCTAAAGAAAATGCCTCTTCTCTGTCATGTGTAACATAAATCAAGGTTATTGCAAGTTCTTCCTGCAACCTTAATATTTCCTTTCTCAATGTTAGACTAAGATCAGCATCAAGACTTGATAAGGGTTCATCCATCAAAAGTATCTTAGGTTGCATAACGAGAGCACGGGCAAGGGCTATCCTCTGTTGTTGACCACCAGAGAGTTCGCCTGGATATACATTTTTAAACTGAGTCATTTGTACCTTTTCGAATATTTCATCAATGCGTTTTCTCGTCTCCATCTTCGGGATCTTCTTTGCCTTCAATCCAAATTCAAGGTTTTTATAATTAGACATATGAGGCCAAAGGGCAAGGTCTTGAAAGACCATCCCCACCTGTCTGTTTTCAGGCTCAATGATACATTTCCCATTATCTGCCACTACATTACCATCTATAATGACTTTCCCCTGATTCGGGTGAATAAAACCAGCTACTATCCTCAGAAGCGTAGTCTTTCCACACCCGGATGGTCCTAGAATTACGACCCTCTCTCCTTTCTCGATATCAAGTGAGATTGCCTTAATTACTGAATGTTTATTGTATGATTTAGAGACGTTGTCTATCTTAACTATCATTTTTGCAACCATTCTGCTGCGGATTAACGTAGATAACGGCTGATGTTTTTCCTTTTATTATCATAAACAAATATCGAATATCGAACATCCCTGCCCGACAGCAGGCGGGGAATATCGAATTTTGAAGTGAAAACATTCATAGTTTCTGATTTTTCGTTCATTATTCATCATTCCTTGTTCTACATTCGTTATTCAGTATGGCAGCTTGTGTGTGTTTTGCCTACTGCCATTATTGGTTGCGGCTTGCCGAGCTATTTTATATATCTTTTTACCAATCCCAGTCCACCAAGTGGTAAAAGTGTTATCATAATCATAATTACGCACATGGCTGAGATGACATCCTCGGGACTATTTGCCATAAGGGTAAAGATGCGCACCGGGAGTGTATCGTGAGCCGGAGGATAAACCATCATGGTAATACCAATATCCCTTAAGCAGAAGATAAAGCCAATAAACCATGTGGCAACCATACCCCTTTTTGCCAGTGGGATCAGGATACCTGATAATCTTCGGAACCAACCTGCACCAACATTTTGCGCTGCCTCTTCCATTGAATGTGGTACATGAGAAAATGTTGCGGCCATTATCCTTTCCCCCAGTGCCGTGTATTGGGCGATATAACCAAATATTATAATGCACATTGATGCATATATAAAATTTGTCCCTGGTGTATTCCATAAACCAGACAATCCGATACCTATCACTGCACCGGGTAAAGCAAACAGGAATATGGCTATCGAGTCTACGGCATAGAATAGGCGAATGGCCTTACGCGCAAGAATATAACCAAGAAAAAAACCAAATACGACGAGACATGTAGCACCAATTGAGGCATAAACCAAACTCCTCATAATACTACCAATTGAACGAATAAATGCCTCAGTATATGCAGAAATAGAGACGGATTTGTGTATCAATATGCATAAGGGAATTATAACCAAAATGAAAACAAGTATACTTACGGCAACCATGAAAAATGGCTTCGACTTTCCGAGAGGCACAACTAGCATTTTTTTTTCTGATCCCATTGTTCTGAATATAAATGTCTTCTTACGTAAAAAAAATCGTTCTATAATTAAGACAACAAGTGTAATTAATCCCAGGGGTATTGCCGCAGCAGTAGCAGTATTAAAATTGTAAAATGCCGAAAACTGGGTGAATGATTCAACAGGATAGACATCAAAACGCAGGAAAGATGGTACGCCAAATTCACCAAGAGTGAGGATAAAGACAATGAGACCTGCCAGAGCAATACCAGGGGTTATAAGTGGAATGGTTATTTTTCTCAGGACCGTAGTCCACGGGCCGTAAAGCATTGCAGCCTCTTCCAGGTTTGGATTAACCATACGTAAATAAGTTATGGTTAGTATGATAACTACTGGAAGAAGCGCTGATACCATCACAAAGAGTGTGCCTGCAAAACCGAAAAGAAGATTTGAAGTAAGAATACCAACATCTGCATTAAATATCATTGCCACAATCCCAGACCGACCTAAACAGTAGAACCACGCAATTGCCAGGATATATGACGGAACGAGTAGAGGAATCACAAAAAGTATCGTAAAGAATCTTTTAAGTGGGAGGTCAGTTTTTGCAAAGAGCGTCCCAAGGGGAACTCCCAATAACACTGTTATAAGTGTTGTTGCACCTGCCAGGGAAAGGCTGTTAAATAATAGCCTCCATTCTCTATCTGACTGAAACAACGTTTCATAATTCCGTAGTGAGAATCCACCATCAACAAATAGAGACCTGATAAACATATATAAAACAGGGGCAAGTCCTATTCCTATCAATAAGAATATCGTAGTATATAGAGTGAATCTTTTACCCATTTTTTACAATCCATAATCAGAAATCTGCAGTTCATCGCAAAGACGCAAAGCATTATCCTTAACTTGTTTCAGGGTTTTTAACATTACACAATACATAACTCCCAATGTCAAATTAATGGATATGCTTTTCATATTGTCATTCCGAGCATGCGAGGAATCTTTGTTTTTACGATAGAGAAAAACTCACCATTCTAAACTTAAGTCCTTCCATGTTGGATTCAGCTGGTTCACCAATTGATTCTTCTTCTCTCTTCGCCATTTCTTAATTTCCCTTTCTCTGGCAATAGCAGCAGTCACATCTCGAGTTTCTGCAAAATAAACTAGCTTGTTCACATTGTACTTTTTAGTAAATCCTTTGACTAACTTGCTCTTGTGTTCATAGATCCGACGCTCCAAGTTATTGGTTACTCCCACATACATTACTTTATTGTTCCAGTTTGGAAGCAAATAAACATAATAAGTTCCGTATCTAGGCACAAGATTTCTCCACCCGTCGAAACAGGGATTTCTCCCTTCGGTCGAAATGACATGTATGGGTAAAATTAGTAACCCGCCCACTCTTTAAGATATGGTTGTATCTCTTGAAGTTTCCTTGCTACAGCCTCAAAATTCACGTTCATAGATTTTAACTCTTCAATCTTTATGACATCATTTGGGGTTTCAACTCCCTTGTGTAACGGAATCTGTGCACAATCAGCAAAGGCCAATTTGCGTTCTGTTTGAGGAGATAAAAGATAATCTATTAACTTTTTACCATTTCCGGGGTTTGGACCTCCTTTTATTAGGACAGTTGCATTAGGCAAAACAAGACATCCTAATCCTTCTTCTTCCTGATCAGGATATACCTGCATAACTGGTTTTCCGTCCCTTATTGCATTCGTAGCATCGTCGCTGTCAACAAGGCTAAAGACAAATTCCTTATTAGCAACAAGCATCGTCGACTCACCATTACTGGTTGATATCTTTGTTCCATTTTGCTTCATCCTTTCCATAAAATCCCTTGCCTTATCTTCATCCCAGATAGTAAAGAGTGCAGCAACCCAGGAAGTAGTCGTTCCAAAAAGTGGGTTTGCTACCACAGCTTTATTTCTCCATCTTTCATCAGTATAGGCAAAAATGGAAGAAGGTGGTTCTTCTTCTTTACCTACAATAAAGACCCTTGCCCGTGCAGAAAAACCGGTCCAATATCCCTGCGGATCCTTAAAATTAGTAGGAATTCCTTCAGCGTTAGGTGAGAAATAATGTGTAGATATCCCCTTCTGCTTTAATACAATGGTACGTATAGGCTCATTAGCCCAATATACATCTGCCTGTGGATTGTCTTTTTCTGCAATAAGGCGATTCATCGCCCCTGTACTCTTTGTCTCTTCTGTATCATAAACAGCCCTTACTCTTATACCCATATCCTCTTCAAAATCCCTCAAGATCGGTTCAGAAAAGACTTGATCCTCAGAGACATAGACCACAACTTCATTAGTATCTTTTTGACTACATCCAGCGATGAAAGTTAGAGACATAATCCCTACAAAGACAATATGAGAAATTATTCTACTTTTCATCGTAAACTATCTCCTTTTAAATCTATTTCACTGTGTGCCGGAGCGAACTGGACGGACACCATTGTCGTCGTCACCGACGCCGTTCTGGTACACGCCACCAAGGCCGAAGCTTACGCTCCACGCATCCTCCGAACCATATTCATCACCTGTCCAGTTCCACTCCTGCTTATTACTAAAAACAGAATCTATGTATAAGCCATTCCTATTGCTCGATTCCAGCAAAGATGCAGATTCCTCTAACGTTGGTAATCTCCAGTCGTGATACCCAGCATATCCCCAGCTGTTCAAATCCCTTACCCATTGCTTTGCTTCATCCCAGTTCATAGAATTACTCGAACCAGATTGATGCCACATCAGGCCCGTGGCGTGGTCTATAACTACCTTATCTCCATTGATTGTTTTTAAATCATATTCATTATTGATTGTACTGTGGCCATAAAATCCCCACTCCTTCTTTTCACGTATTGAGATATGAGGCATTGACTGCACTTGAGATACAGATAAATCTCTATTGGATGTACGCAGATTTATGGATGATGTTTTAGTATGCGTTTCATCTATTACAAGCGCATTGCTTTCTTTATACAGCCCTGCCTGTTTGCCCTGCTTAATTGGCCTGACTTCTAGATCATCAAAATAGGTTACGGCATCAGCCTTTGTCCAGAGGCCAATCTTGCCTTTTTGAAAGGTACCATCATTTACTTCTAAATAAAGACGGCCATCATAATAGCACTGGATGTGATCCTTTCGGGCTATAATCTTAATCGTATGCCACTCATTACTGTTTACCTTTAGACGTGCAGAGTCCATTTTAAGGCGATTGCCATTAACCACCTTGTAAACCCTGAAATTATTCTCCAGGGGGTTAGCCCTTGCAATATAATAATTGTTGGCGTCTTGGTAACGCCATACTGGGCCTCCGCCCTGATCTTCCCTTCCTTTGACTCCCTTAAATTTTACAATCAATTCTAAATCTTCATATGTTTCTTTTTCATTAATCGCCATATTGAAATGATAACCAAAATATTCCTGAGATGTCTGTGCAAGGACATTGGGTGTGCTTGGTGCTGTATCGTCCTTAACGACTTCCCATTTTCCTAATGCCCCGTTACCTGTCATTTGATTCGAGAAGCCGTTTGGTATCTTCCCGATTTCATCACTTTCAAAATTCATTAGTTTAGCAACACCTGCATATTCAATTTGTTCATCTTTATTGCTTTCTGCATTCTCATATCCTTCTCCACACCCAACAGCAAATAAGAAGAAAAATAAAACACTTAATTCCGATACTCTTGCCTTTTTCATTTATTCATCATCCTTCCGTGATTAGCGTTTTTGATCTTGCAAAGATTTTCAGAAAGGACCTGCGAAATAACCAAGTTCCAATTCTATCTTACTTTTCTGTAGTAGTTCGTTTACTGGCAAATCGTAAGGTAATTACTGAAGAAACAGAGTGTTCCCAATAAAGTTCATCATTGAGGACTGCAATGGCACAGATATTATCCTTAGTTGAATCAATCACAGTATCATCATTGTGGCCTGTATTGAACTTGCGAGACATCTCCAGTGCCCATGTTTTTCCATCATGTAGTCCTTTGCCTCGAACATCAGCAAGACTACTACTAGGCTGCCTATGTTTAAAGGAATCTACTATGTTGCCTTCAAAGGATGTTGGTTTGGGTTTCAGTTGATAGGATTTTATACCCTCGTCTGGAATACGTGTTATATAGACCTTTCCATGTCCACCCATTGAGTATTCAATCCCGCCATAGTCTGGCTTTTGACTAATGATGTGCCGTTTATCATCCACCCAACCGATGGGGTTACCACGTCCAGCCTTCCAGTGCCATACGTCTGCAGTATACTCGTGAACTAGTGTCAACATACGAATGTCAAATTCTCCTGTCATGGGAAATTCTATAGCAAACTGATCATCAGGCCTTGACGGACGTTCGTAGTCTTTCTTTTCGACATTCCACACATACGGATCACGCATATCACTCTTAGTTTCGTCAGGCCATTGAGCCATTACATAAAAGTTATCGTCGGTATGGAGGGCGCGAAGGACTACCGGCTTTGGGTTATGGCCGCCTATTGCTTCCCTTACCGTGACAGTGAGGGGTTTAGCTTCCCCCCAAACCTCATCCATTTTCCCATCAATGGTTGGTGGTATTTTCGTATAAGATGACTCCCAGACAAGAGGTTCGATCTCGTTGCCCCATCCGTATTTTAAACACAAAAGCAATAAAACAACCACTGATATTATAAATTTCTTCATGTTACTCCTCCTGTTTTGAATAAGGTTGTTTTTTCCTGGACTGAGAAATTGAACACAAACGAAGCTGAAATTAAGATACTGGCAATAATTGCAAAAGGGTTTATGGGGTTAAATATATTACCCATCCTAAGTTGTTATGTGTATAAAACTAATAAAACCAAATATAAAATGACTGAGTTTTTTTGTGAGCGTTTTTATTCATTAAGAGTTGCATATAAAGCTTCAAATACCCCAAATCCTCTTTCAATCAATTCATTATCATTTTTGAAATTTTCTATAAGACCTCGCAGGACGCAGTCAAACCCTTTAGCCTCATTTCTGCCAAACTTTTTATCATTTAAGTCGATATCATGCACTATTTCGGCAAGGCTCTTAAGGGCTTTATCCTTCATATTAAAACGCTTTAACATGGTTTCAAATGTGCAGTTGTCACCTTGGTGACTGAATTCTCCATGGTACATATCAAAAGGAATTCCGTTTATTTTTTTAGTATCTTCATGCACAAATGCAAACTTAGCCTTTGGGTCAATAAATCTTTTTATTAACCATGCCGTTGCAATCCTGTCTACATGAGGTCGCTTTCTCGTAACCCATTTTTTCCCTTGAAAATCTTTCTTTTT
>VSDH01000012.1:37654-70308 GCA_008636105.1 Candidatus Scalindua sediminis
TGTTTCTTTATCTGTTATTTTCTTATCAACTGAAGTAGTAATCTTGTTTAAAAGTTGTGATATATCCTTCATACAAGTATTGCTGGCATTTTGCGCTTTTTGAGATAAAGGAGATTTGAAATAATCGATTTCTTTTATGATATTTAGTTGATTTGCAATAACCTTTAATGCGTCCCTTAACTTCAGTTGATTTCCGATTCCCTGTTTGCTCGCAGCGAATACCTTTTTTGAAAATTCTGAACATTTGTTAATAATAATCGCATAATCATCATCCCTTGCCTTATTGAATAATTTGATTACATCTTTATCTTTAAGATTTTCTATATTTGATACCTTTACAAGAGTAGCCTCGCCCTTCATGGTCTGGATTTCCTGACATAACCATTGAAAGTTTTCGTAAGTCTCAGAGTTAAATGGGAGGATATAAACTGATTTTTTTAAAGAGACCGCACCAAGACTCTTCAAGCTTCTCCAGATACTTACCCTGCTTCTTGAAGGTTTAGGGGGTAAATTGTGAATCAGCAAAAGCCATTTATAAGCAGATTTGTTTTTACTCATGTTACATATGTATGTAACAATTGTTATATATGTTGTCAAACTATTTTTTCACTTTGATTATCATATAGTTAGTCATCAAAATGCCCTTGCTGGTGATGATCTTGATAATGGATTTCAATTTGAATCAAAACCTGAGATACACCTGGCGACAGACTTTGTAGATACTGGACGCTTTACAGCCGATTTTGCAAATCTCATTAAACCAGAACTGGCCATTGTTTATGGCCCTTTTTCCTTACAGACAGAATATACGTTTGCTGATATAAACCACAAGAGAAGTACAATTGGTTCGAATGACTTTACAGGGTTTTATGTCTACGGTAGTTATTTTTTAACCGGTGAGCATAGAAAATATGAGACAAAAAATGATGCTTTTGGTCGTGTAAAGACAAATAAATATTTTTATTGTGGAAAAGGTATGGGTGCAATTGAATTGACTGCACGCTATTCTGAGCTTGACTTATCAGATGAAGCAGTTAATGCAGGCAGGTTAGATACTACGACATTAGGAGTCAAATGGTATTTGAATCCTAATACGAGGGTGATGTTGAACTATGTGAGTGCTAAAGCAGATCTATCTAATATTGGTGATACCAGGGATGGAAACGCCAACCTTTTAGCCATGCGTTTCCAGATTGATTTTTAATGGATAAGGTTTTTTGCGCTGTGCATGTTGTTTTACAACTATACTGCCACAACGAAAGATAAGGGACAATGATCAAGTACTCACTGCTTTACAAATTACTTTCTAATTTCTATGTGGACTTTAAAGCTGTAGTATAGTACATTAATGTTACGTAAGCCTGTGACAGGTAGTATGCTAAGAGGTAGTATAAACAGGCCTTAGTTTAAAAAGAGAGAATGAATGTGGTTGGAATAATCATATTGATTTTGCATACATTATAGCATATAAATCAATTTTTATTTCTTATGGAGGAGGTTATTATGTTAGCAAAAGAAATAATGAATAAGATAGTAACAGCGGCAACAAAAAAGACGAATGGTAGAGATTTAGCTGTAAAATTGTTGTCCGGTATGTACAGCGGGCTTCCCGTAGTGGACGAGGGTAAGGTCGTTGGCGTTGTAACCGAGTTTGACCTCTTGAAAGCTACAGGCGAAGGCAAGGATTTAAAACTTATATTTGCAGAAGATATTATGACAAAAGATCCAATTTGTGTGGAAGAGGAGACTTCTGTTAGAGAAATAATCGAACTAATGACGGAAAAGAATATTATTAGAGTACCAGTGGTGAGAAAAGAAAAGCTAATTGGTGTTATCTCAAGATGCGACATTCTTAACAGTTTGATTCAACCTGAGTTTATTACATTTTGTGGTGATTAAAATGTTAAAGACAATACTCGTACCAATTGATAGTTCAGATACAAGTCTTGTGGCGGTTGATTATGCAATTGAACTATCAAAATCATTTAATTCAGAGATAATGGGCGTTTCAATTATTGATATAAAGAAATTAGCCGGACCTTTTATGAGAGACCTGGGTACAAGTATTGGTGGTATGGTACCGTATGCCGACTTTCAGCAGAAAGTAAGAAAACTTATGGAAGACACCGCAAGGGCTGCACTGGACGAGCTTGAGGGGAAATGTAACACTGCAAATGTCCCTTGCATTCATGAAATAAGAGAGGGAGTTGTAAGTAAGGAAATAGTGAAGTCTGCCGAAAGATGCGATATGATATCAATGGGAATGGCGGGGGAACATGCCTTGTGGCGGGATGCCCTGTTGGGGTCAAACCTGGAATCTGTTGCGAGGCAAACACATAAACCCATAATGGTAACTCCTGAAAAATATAAGGCAATTGCAAAGATACTTATCGCATATGATGGAAGTCCCTTTTCAGATAAGGCATTAAATACAGGTGCAGAAATCGCTCAACAAATGCGTTTACCTTTAACCGTTATAAACGTCTCTGATGACAAGGACAAAGGAAAAGAGGTTTTGTCTAAAGCAGTTAAAAATTTAAAAGGTTACAACACCGCATACGATACAATCCTGGAAAGTGGTGATCCTGTAAAAGTTATCTTAAACGTTTGCAAAGAAGGCTGCTTCGACTTGATGGTAATGGGTGCCTATGGTCATTCCAAGATAAGAGAGTTAATACTTGGAAGCACTACCATACGAATAATGAGAAAGGCAAATTGTCCGGTACTGCTTTGCAGGTAACTAAATTTATGATTTAAGGTCTAAAAATGATTAGCCTGAAAAAAATACTTTGCCCCATTGATCATTCAGACTGTTCAAAAGAGGCACTGAAGTACGCTGTAACATTTGCAATGAAAGATGAAGCAAAGTTGTACTTATTGCATGTAATTGACATACGTTCTTTCGATGAAAGTCTGGACACGATGACCAGACAAATGCCAGACGACGAAACAATGAAACAACTGAAAACAAAACTCTTTGAATGCGTACCGGAAGAAATTAGAAATGATATGCAGGTAGAGGCGCTGGTGGTTCAGGGAATACCTTTTGCAGAAATTATAAGCATCGCAAAGAAAAATAAGGTAGATATGATAGTAATGGGTACACATGGAAGGACAGGTCTTGCGCATATAATGATAGGAAGTGTATCCGAAAAGGTAGTAAGAAAAGCTCATTGCCCCGTGTTAACAGTTAGACAATCCGACCACAAATTTGTCATGCCTTAAAGATTTACACTAAATGATAAATCCTGATCTTAGATTCCTATGATAAAATTGCAAAAGATCTTATGCCCATTAGACTTTTCAGAGAACTCGCTTGAAGCACTAAAGTATGCTGCGCATACGGCGTTAAGGGAAGATGCCACACTATACCTGATCCATATAGTTGATAGTAGAGTATACGATTATGGTGGGCCTATATACGAACCAGTGATACCTGCTAAGAAATCAAAGATTGATCCGGCAGCAAAGGATCGATTAAGGGATAAGTTACTGGAAAAGGTTCCGAAAGAGATACAAGACAGGGTTGAAATGGTAATATCATTTGGCGTTCCATTTGTTGAAATTATAAGAGCTGCAAGGGATTATGATGTTGATTTAATTGTAATGGGTACACAGGGAAGAACCGGGGTCTCACATATACTAATTGGCAGTGTAGCAGAAAGGGTGGTAAGAAAAGCTCCCTGTCCGGTTTTGACTGTTAAGATGCCTGTCAAGCAAGATGTGTGAATTTGTAGATGACCATAAAGAATTTTGTACCATATTGCTATTAAACTTTCCTGTCATTCCCGAGGAATAACTACTTGGGAAGCAGACAGGGAATCTATTTTCGGATAAAGGGACGTTATTAAGCCAAAGGGACATCTCAACCAGAGAAGGTCAGGAACTGACAACAGAAGGTAGCTAATTTGTGAGAATAGCCTTAAATATTTATAAATTCTTACCGTCAAAAGGGGGGGGAGAGGGGTACCTCGCCAGCCTTGCAAACCAATTGATAGAGAGAGGTCATGAAGTCCATATATTTGCTAACGAGTGGGAAAATCATAACCTCATACATTTCCATACCATTCCCGTTATAAGATACCCGAAGTTTCTCAAAGAAGTCTCATTTGTTATAAATAGCCGGCGAAGGTTAGCTGAAAATGATTTTGACATAGTACAGGTTGTTGGCAGAGCACTGGGGATGAATGTATTTAATCCGCACTGTGGAGTGGAAGAGGCATGGATAAAACAGGATTTTTTATCAATAAGCAACCCTGTAAACAGGGTTTTAAAACACATAACCAGGTTTTTTAGCCTTCGACAAAGATTTATTTTATGGCTGGACAAGAAACAGTACACAGACAAAAATGTGTCCAGGATTATCGCTATATCTGAAATGATAAAGAATGATATTATTAAATACCATCATGTCAACCCGCAAAAGATAAAGGTAATCTATAATGGTGTGGACCTTCAGAGATTCAATCCAGCCATTACAAAAAAATTCAGAGGAATTGTAAGAAAAAAATTGTTTATAAGTGAAGAGTTTGTGATCTTATACGTAAGCAACAACTTCAGGTTGAAAGGTCTGACTATATTGGTAAAGGCCCTTGGAGAACTTAAAAAGTCTCATAAAGAATTTAAAGCATTAATAATAGGAAGAGGGAGAGATACTTCATACAGTAAATTAGCAAAAAGACTAAATTGCCTGGAGAATCTGATATTTTTAGGACACGTAAATGGAATTGAAAAATATTATGCTGCATCTGACCTTTACGTTCATCCTACGTTTTACGATTCATGCTCTCTGGTGGTTACAGAGGCATTGGCGAGTGGCCTGCCCGTTATTACGACTAGATATGACGGTGCAAGCGGAGTGATAGAAGACGGCGTAGATGGTTTCGTATTACAAGACCCTCTGGATTACAGAACCTTAGCAGGAAAAATAAGTCTCTTTTTCGATGAGGGGTTCAGACAAAAGGCTTCCATTGCCGCTCGTGAAAAGGCCGAAAAATATCCTGAAGAGAGAAACTGCGAGGAAACGATAGAAGTTTATAACGAGGTGATAAAAAAACCTAATGAAGATATTATTCTTAGTTCAAGGCCTTGATGTGGCAGCAAGTAGATACAGGGTGCTTCAATATCTTCCGTATCTGAAAGAACACGGAATAGAGCCGACCGTTACCCCTTTTCCGAAAGGGTTCTTTGAAAAACTTAGATTGTTTAAGAGTATAAGTAAATACGACGTTCTGTTTATACAGCGAAAGAGATTTTCGATTCTCTGGCTTAAATATATAAGGATGAACGCAAGGAAAATTGTTTATGATTTTGACGACTCTGTAATGTACCGCAACTCAAAGGCAATCCGTGCTGAATCAAATACACGAGCCAGGATGTTTAAGAATATGATTAATGCGTCAGATTACGTAATAGCGGGTAATGAATATTTAAAGAGAAATACTGCGCCCTACACAGATAATGTTATAAACATCCCGTCACCCATAGACATGACCCAGTACACTCAAAAAGAATATTCGGAGAATAACGACAACATTACATTAGGATGGATAGGTGCGCATGGAAGTATACATTATCTGGAAAAGATGAGGCCTGTATTTGAGATCCTTGGTAAAAGACACAATAATTTAAAATTGAAGATTGTATGTGATACCTTTTTCGATTGTGAAGATATGATTGTGGAAAAGAAATTATGGAACGAGAAGGATGAAGTAGAAGATATTAAAAGTTTTGATATTGGCCTGATGCCACTCTTAGATGACCCATGGTCACACGGGAAGTGTGGACTGAAAATATTGCAGTGTCTTGCTATGGGCGTCCCGGTGGTATGCAGCCCGGCTGGAATCAACAAGGAGATCGTTGAAGATGGTGTACATGGTTTTTTGGCAAACACACCGGAAGAATGGATAGGGAAACTTGAAATCTTAATAAACGACGATAGCCTCAGGAAGAGAATGGGGAAAGAGGGACGAAAGAAGGTAATTAAACATTACTCACTCGAGGCAAATACACCAAGGTTGTTGAAGGTATTCCAACAGCTATCACCCCAATAGATAATCTCCTGTATCCCGGTAGATAATAGGCGCTGCTTATGTTCCAATAAACGCGAATATCCCACCTGCCGTGAACATCAGCAGGCCCACCAAGCGTCCACCTACATCCCCAAGAGGCAACATCTTTTCTAACAGAACAAATAGGGTAATCGCAGCTATCCATAAGATGTTCATCACGCCGCCAACAAACAATAAGCTCATTAAAACCCAACAGCAACCGAGGCAAAACGCGCCGTGAGAAAGGCCCATCTTGAATGCACCTATGGAGCCCGAACGCCAATGTGTTGTAATGAAATGCACTGGAGAGCGGCAGTGATGAAGGCATTTATCTTTAATGGGCAGCCATTGATAAATACCCGCAGCGATTAGTAAAACTGCACCTAAACCAACGCTATTAGAAACCATCATTGGGGATAAGAGAGCTGCTTTATCCAACCCCCATTGTGCGATGGTTGCGAACAGGCTGAAGATAAGCCACATTGCGATATACCCGGAAACAAAGGCAGCGGTTGGTGCGACTGGCATACCCTGCATGGCTGATTTTCTGGCAACTGCGGCATAGATCAATACCATGGGGGTGACTGAAGGCAGCATCATGCCAACCATCATGACGGCCCACATCAGGAACATCATCAGAAAGTACCCGGCATCCCATGGCCGAATCTGCATTGCTGCCATGCCATTGCGCGAGGACATGTTTGCGGCCATTAACAAAAGATAGAGCCATGACAGCAAGGTTATGCCACAAAGCGAAATAATAATGGCTATGACATCACGGCGGGGTAATTCTCTGGTTAATTTCATTAAATTAGCGTCCTGGTAAGGCGCTAGCGGATAACACCATCCTGATTCATATGCAGGATATTGAACTGGCCGTAACTATTTTTTAGATCAAGTTCAATATCAGCCGTTATTTTAGAAGTGCCTGCCCCCATCTCTGCATAAGTATATTCAAAACCATTTGGTAAATGAATTCGCGCTCTGGACTCCTCACCGCTAAATGGGTCAACCAGCGGCGTACCTGCAGATTCGACAAGGCCTTCGATTTTAGTGTGGGCGTGTCTTGCTTCTACATCAATGCTTATCTTTATCGGCGCATAAAGGGTATTATGCACCTTAGATATAGTGCTGTTAAAAACGTAATAATGCGTCGCGCCCGGCGCCGTGGATTCGCCATGAGCGATCTTGCGTAGTGCTTCACGCTGTTCGGGGTTGGCGCTCTCATCAATAATAAGCTGCTGCTGGCCGTTTCCTTCTGCTATCTCTCCCGGCCACTTCAAGAGCATGACAAAGCAAAGCCCATCTAAAGAAATGTCATTAAAATTGCCTTCTTCAATCAGCGCGCTGCATATGGCCTCGCAATAACCGTTTGTTGATGGTGAATTAAATTGGCACGGACATCCAAATGCGCAGTTGCAGTTTGTGAATTCACTACCACGAATCATCCATTGGTCATTCATAATGCTCACCTCCTATTATTTAGATGTCCTTATTAACAAATAGGTATGGTGTCCCCCGATTTTGCCAGTGATATAATCACTAATCAACAGGCTGTCCGAGAATTGTCATTCCGGGCTTGTCGCCTGTGGCGCCCCTTGAAGCAACTATCAGATCCGACTCAGTCGGGATCCGGAATCTCATATACTTGTAAACCCTTAAATTTAAAGATTCTGAAACCGAAGGTCCTGAATTTAGTTCAGGATCTATTCAGCCCCGCTGCTTTCTTGCTGAAAGCAAAATGCGGGGTAAAAATGACAAAAAACGCTTTTTCTAATTCTCGGACAACCTGTCAAGGTGTGACCCTGGTTTCTTCTTTAAGTTTATTCTATATTTGCGCTGACAACAGCGGCCATCTGCATCATGTCGATCGTCTGGCCTTCTTTCATCTTTGTAAGGTTAGTGACCTTGCCTGATTTGCTTTTGGATCTTGTGTTTTTGAAGATCGGGAGCAATTTAGCATCTGCCACAATGAACTTGCCTGCGTTCTGAGGTTTTCCATTTTCAGTCTTTGTCTGAAGTTTTTTCGCTTTAACATAGTCCCATAGTTTTTTGGTAATCTCTGTCCTGGGAAGTTTTTTTGCTCCCAGAAACTCTGCCAACTCATTTTTCAGCTTTACCGGTTTACTCAATCCTTTTGCTTCTGCCATTTTTACCTCCTTCATATTAAGATTAAAATTAAAATATTTCCGGGGCTGTATCCCGGTAGATAATAGAGAAAAATAGGCGATGTCCCTATTAACTCCTAGAATTTAAGCCTTTGTATTCTCATAAGTCAATTAAATAGTTATGGTGTCCCCCGATTGCTGTCGTGTTTTTACGATTCCTTGTTGCTGTAATGTTTTATTAATTTGATGGGGTGTATCCAAAGATAGCTTTAAAACTTTCATTTAGCTTTTGGTCTTCTGGCCACAGTTTGAGAGCAGCTAGGGCGTGGTCCTCCGCTGCCTTCTTTCTTCCTTTAGAAAGATCATACTTAATAATAAAGACATAAACATCTTGGGTTCTGTTGTCACCTGGAATTTTTTGAAGAATTAACCTAGCATATTTTGCAGCCTCATCATCAAATTTTTTTTCTTTGTTTACTAAGAAGCGAATATAGGTTGATCCCAAGAATGAAGGAAGGAGTTTTCCCATTTCATCAGCTTTTGCCAAAGCAATGTCAAACTTTTTATCTTTAATTAGTACTAGTGCTTCTGAGAAATTCTGCGAAAGGTCTGTGGGAGAGTCCATGGCTCCGAATTGACAACGTCCAGTTATCGGGTCAACCTTTGTTGCTACGGAAAGAGGAATAATTTTTTCTTCTAAGCTTATAATTTTATTTTCTAGATTTCTTAAAGCATCAGGAACTGCGCCAAAGTCTTTGAGAGTTTTGATCTGCTCTTCCATAAGATCGATTCTAGCGTTCTTAATATTTATGGTGTAAGTGTAAATGAAACCGAACACAGTAGCACATGCTATAATCGTGGAAACAATAATTTTCCAAGGACTTTTATGTTGTTTAACTTCGTCATTATTCATTCTGCTAAATCCTCCATTGACGGCTAACATTAAAATTCAGCGGCAAAAAACGCAGTTTTTTGTCCGCTGGAATGCTTTGTTATGTGTTTATTTTTTAATATCTGGTATATCTGCCTTTATCTCTCCTTTATATGATTTATTATCTATTTGATAAAAATAAGTCCCCTCATATGTTCCTAATTTCTGAGGTAACTTTATTATGCTTTGCTGTTTTGAAGAATCCACAATAATGCTACCAGCAAAAGCCACCTCTTTAGGCCACTTTGCACAAGTAAACATAGCAATATTAGTTTTAACAACAGTATCGTTAATCTTGGTTTCCTCAATTTCCAAAGAAAAACTATCCGTTAAAGGGTTTTCTAAGGGTTTTTCTTCATAAGACTGAAGTTTACCTTTCTTATCTTTACTATATATTTTTACTCCTGATACGGTCATACCTTTTCCCCCGTACATCAATGGTTCCCGCACTAAACTATAAATAGGGTGTTTAAAAAAGAATTGAATGCGACAGTCAGTAATTTGTACTGCCTTTTTATTTTTGCTATCAATAACAAATTTGTACTCGACCAAAGGTAATTTGTAGGGGCTCACCGCTTTGGTAGGCATTTGAAACAATTTTAAAGTTAATTCCGGCACAAGATATTGTTGTTCCTTGGGTGGTACCGTAGCTACCTGACGTTTAAGCTCACTCTTACGTGTATGTCCTTGATGTGCCAAAAAGCCACCATAGATCCCTCCTATTGCACAGATTGCTATTATTCCGTATCCTGTAAATAATTGTAAATTCGGACTCATTTTATTTTCTCACATAACATAGATTAGACTGCCTAAACGCAGTAATATAACACAGATGTTTGATAAATTATTATTGTAAACATATGATAGTTCAGTTATTATGTCAACGTAAATATGACATTGAAATAGAGAAATACCGAACACTACGCAATTAAGTATAATTCTTTTACTGCCGTAAATTCAAAATGGAGCAGATAATTAAGGCAAGGAAAATCCTTGTTAGAGCGCCCAATTGGGTCGGTGATGTTGTCATGGCAACTCCTTCTTTCAGGTGCATTAGAGAAAATTTCGAGGATTCTCACATAACGCTGCTGATCAAAAAGAATTTGAGAGGCATAACAGACGGTTCCCCATGGTTTGACGAGATTATTGAATATGATCCCGGGATGAGAAAAACCACAAACGGACTTTCTTCCTCGCAAAGAGTTTTCAGTAATAGTACAAAGGATTTTTTACGCTTAATCTACAAGCTTAGACAAGAAAGATTCGATTTGAGTTTTTTATTCCCAAATTCATTCAGTTCCGCGTTCACAGTATGGTTAAGTGGGGTTAAGAAACGAGTTGGATACAGTCGTGACGCTCGTTCTTTCCTGTTAACAGACAGCATAGAGAGGGTTCGCGAAAATGGAAGGTTTCGGCCTACTTATATGGGAGATTATTATCTAAGATTGTGTACTCAGGTTGGATGTAAGATAGGCTCGAAAGAGTTAGAGTTGTTTATTTCCGGACAATGTGAAGATAATGCAAATGAGTTGCTTAAAAGGCATCATATCGATGAAAAACCATTTTTCCTGATAAATCCCGGGGCATCTTACGGTTCTGCAAAGCTCTGGTCTGCAGAGGGGTTTGCCAGGACAGCAGATTTATTGAATGAAGTTGTTGATTGTAATATAGTTCTCACTTGTGGGCCGGGTGAAACCAGGCTTGCTGATGAAATTGAAGGTCTTGCAAGGAATGGATTAATTAATCTTTCAAGGGACTCGATCTCCCTTGATGTTTTTAAGGTACTCGTAAAAAGGTGTATGCTCTTAATAACGCTGGACTCAGGTCCAAGACATTTTGCAGTAGCACTTAAAAGACCGGTTGTCGTACTGATGGGTCCTAATGACCCCAGATATACAGAATCTGAATACGAGATTGGTAAGGTAATAAGAGAAGATATTGATTGCTCACCATGCCAGCTTAAGACATGTCCTACAGATCGCCGTTGCATGACCCTGATATCACCTGAAAAGGTAGTACAGGCATGTATTGATGTTTTAAGAGTCCGGAAAAACGAACATAGCCCAACTTCCATTTTAAATTAACCCCCTCACCTTAGGGAGAGGGGAAATATTATATCAAGTAAAAAAATGCATAATAGTACTATGTCAATAAAAGCCGTAAAGAACGGAACGAGATGGACTATAAGAAAGGGGTACGAAAGTATCCTGGACAAGATAAGTCTTGATAATTTCCGTTCTCTCTTAAACGGGAAACCTTATAAATTAATAAAAGAGACTAAAGTAAGGTCTGTGATTTCAATACCAGGTCCAGACATAAGTGACGATGGTATATACATCAAATATTTCAAGAGAAAAGGCTATAGTGATTACGTCAAGTATCTGTTCACACCAACCCGAACCAGGACAGAGTGGAAGGTAGCAAATAGATTGCTAAGTAAAGGTATTAATACTGCCTTACCACTTGCAATAGCAGAAAAAAGGTCATGGAGTTTACTTGATAGTAGTATGCTTATTACAAAGGCTGTCTCAAGGAGTGAACCGCTCATGGAATTTTGTCAGACAACCTTTAGCGGCATATTGTCAGGAGAGAAATTATTCGAAAAGAAGAAATTGCTCAATGAGCTGGCAGGATTTATAAGAAAAATACATGAAAAAGGATTCTTCCACAACGACCTTCATGCAGGCAACATATTGATAAAATTTAATAATGACTACTTTAGCCCGGTCAAAGATTATTCATTTTATTTAATGGATCTCCACCGAGTAAAAATTCTGAAGGGATTGTCTAGCCGTAAGAGACTGCACAACCTCGCACAGATTTTTAATTCTTTGTCATCCATATTAACAAAATCTGATAGATTAAGTTTTGTTAAATCCTATGGAATTAATGCTCTTAGTAATATAAAGAATGAACAGGAACTCGTCGGGCAAATAGAGTCACAGTCCTCAAGAATAAGAAACATTCACTATAAAAGCAGGTTAAAGAGATGTCTGAAAGAAAGCAGCAATTTTTCGAGAACAAAGCTTAATGACATGAGGATATTTTTCAGAAAGGGTTATGATACAAATAGTTTTCCGGAACTAATTGAGAAACATCATAATGCCCTGGCAAATAATGATAAGGACGTAATCATTAAGCGTGATTCCAAAACCGCTTTAACCAGATTTCCATTTGGAAACGGCGGAAATCGAAGCGTTGTTGTAAAACAATATAAGACATCATGTGGCCTTTGTCTTATAAAAAACATCTTCCGTAATTCAGCAGGGAGGAAGGCGTGGGTTGCGGGTAATGGCTTAAGTGTATATGGTTTTAATTCTGCAAGGCCTCTTGCACTAATAGAAAAGAATATACTGGGTATTGTTACGGATAGCTATCTAATCATGGAAGATGCTACTCATAGCCTGGAAATGGATAGATACATATTAAAGAATTTCCATGGTCAATCAAAACATACTCAATATAAAGAGGAAAACCACCCCATATCCCCTCCTTCGCAAGGAGGGGACAAAGGGGAGGTCATAAAATCCAATAAAGTTCCACTTGATATTGAGCAATCACATCAACCATCAAGCGGAGGTCAGTCAGCATTCAATGCAAAGACATATTTGAAAAGGAAAAGAACCTTTATAAGTGACTTTGCAAAGACTATCGCAAAGATGCATAGCCAGAATATATTTCATAGTGACCTGAAGACATGCAATATTATGGTGAAAGAAGAAGGTAAATCATTCGATTTCATATTCCTGGATTTTGACAAGGTTACCTTCAATGAAGACATAAATATCCAGAAAAGAATAAAGAATCTCACACAAATAAATCTCTCCACACCAGGGTGTATTACTTTTACTGATAGATTCAGATTTTTAAGAGAATATCTGAAACCCTGTGACATGGAAGATGAAAAGAAAGACATACTCAGAGAAATAATAAATATCAGTAAGACAGAAAAAATACTCTATGTATCGTTCAAGGGAGATGTAACTGAAGATTGGTAGATATCTCTTTCATAATCGTAAATTGGAACACCCGCGACATCTTGATTAATTGTCTGGATTCTATCTATAAAACGGTCAAGGATGTTGATTTAGAGATTTGTGTTGTTGACAATAATTCAACGGACGGAAGCCAGGAAGCAATAAAAACACACTTCCCTGAAGTAAACCTGATCGAAAACAAGACAAACACTGGTTTTGCCCATGCCAATAATCAAGCACTTAAAATAATGCAGAGTAGATTTACCGTACTCCTTAACTCTGATACTATCTTGCAAGAGGAGGCGATAAAGAATCTGCTAACCTTTATGAACGGTTCTCCCGAAGCAGGAATAACAGGCGCTCAACTATTAAACGATGACGGTTCGAAACAGAATTCAATCGATAATTTCCCTTCCTTAGAGACGGAAATATTTAACAAAAGCATCCTCCGTCTCCTTTTTCCAAATAAATATCCGAGTAAGGGTAGAAACTATACCAGTCCAGTCGAAGTAGATTCCGTAATAGGGGCATGTATGATGGTCAGGAAAGAGGCAGTGGATGAGGTAGGTGTTCTTGACGAGGATTATTTTATCTTTCTTGAAGAGACTGATTGGTGCTTCAGGATGCAAAAGGAAGGTTGGAAGGTCTATCATGTGCCGGATGCCAGGGTTGTTCACTCTTCAGGATACACCAAAAAAAAGAAACCATGGGAGTCGCAGATTGAATACTACAAATCCCTGTATATGTTTTTCAGGAAAAACAGGGGGGGTGTTCCCTATATTATCCTTCGCATCTTAAAGCCGTTTAAGATCTTAATAAACCTTATCCTGAACATTCTTGGAAACCTGATAACACTGTTTCAAATCGAACGTCTCAGGAACAGATTGTTAAAATACCATAAACTATTGATATGGCACTTACTCCTGTGTCCTGACAGCATGGGTATTAGGAAGAAACCGTTTTAGCCACAAACAGATGGACAAAAACATCAAAAAATACATCCTGAGCTCTTCACCCTTTGGTGCATTCAAGTATGACTTTAAGGATGAGACAGAAGCATATGAAAGATCAAAGGTCGTAATACTTGGTGTTCCCTATGACGGCACCGCAACCTTTCAATCGGGTGCCAGAAACGGTCCCAATAGCATCTTAAATGTATCTCCAAACCTTGAGCATTACGATAGGGAACTGGGCAATATCTTTGAGGTAGGCATATTCACGGCAGGGATCATAGATATTGAGGACATACGAGCAAATCCAGAGAAGGTCATAAACAGGGTTTATGATGTAAGCAAGAGTTATATTTCAGATGATAAATTTCTGGTTACTCTAGGCGGAGAACACACAATTACTCAGGGTGTCGTAAGGGTATATAAGGAACAATATGACAAACTATCGGTTCTACAACTTGACGCACACCATGACCTCATGGAGGAATATGGAGGTTCAAGATACAGCCACGCCTGTGTGGCAAAGAGGATAGTTGATATAGGATGTAGTCTAACTCAGTTTGGGGTAAGAGTTACTACAAGAGAGGAGCATGAGTACGTAAAGAAACACAATCAAGGGCTTAAGATATTCTACGCCAGGGATATCTATAACAATGATAACTGGCACAAAGAGGCGATTGATTCATTAAGTGACAATGTTTATATTACCTTAGACCTCGATGGCCTTGACCCGTCCATAATGCCTTCTACAGGAACACCGGTTCCGGGTGGACTTGATTGGTATGGAACTCTAAGCTTTCTCAGGAAAGTATACGAGAAGAGAAAAGTAGTTGGACTTGATGTTATGGAACTCAATCCAATACCTGGAAACGAGGCACCGAACTTCCTCGCAGCCGATCTTATTTATAAAAATATAGGCTTTTTTAAAAAAAACGGCTTTAATAAATAGATGTTTAATTATAGCACCAACTTAATAAGGACTTATGTTAGTTATCAACCAACGTAATCAGCCACGAATTTTGAATCTATGACAGAAATTTTCTCTCCAAAAAATACCAATACTATCCTGTATTGTAAGAAGTGGCAGGAAACTGTCGACTTCTATCAGAATCTTTTAAGGTTGCCAGTCAACTTTGCTTCAGACTGGTTTGTTGAATTTAAGTTAACCGGGACGGCTCATTTAAGCATTGCCGATGAGTGTCGAGCGACCATCAAGAGCAGTGGAGGTGCAGGTATAACGATTACACTCCAGGTTGAAAACATCACTGAAGCCTGGGAATATCTACACAATAATGGTTTGACCCTCGAACCTATCCGGGAACATCCCTGGGGAGCACACGTTTTTTATTTCCTTGATCCTGAGGGCCACAGGCTTGAAGTTTGGTCATTAAAACAAAAAAAATAAACAGGCGAAGGGGTATGCCACCTCGAGGGATATAGTCAGTAGAGTTATCCACAAGTTAAGTATTGACATTTGTTTATGTGTAGTTAGAATAATCACATATTTTGTTCTCGCAATTCACAAACATCAGTATGATAACACTTAATAAAGGATTAAGAGAGTTTGTTATTGTAACATTCTGTCTCCTGGTTGTATTGTGTAACGGCTGCTTTTCTTACGTTAAGGAAGAAGTTCTTACTATCAAAGCCAGGCTGGATGCGGACAAGGAAGTTACTCCTTCTTCTCTTCAACAGAATACGACTGAAGAAGTTTCCACTCCCGTTGACCAAAAAACTGCAAGTGTTACCACCTCTGATCAGCAAGGAAAGGGATATTTAAAGGATGGCTCTACGGTAAGTCTGGGCGTATTAGATGGAGACGAAGAACTACAAATATTAGAAAAGATTAAGAGATTAGAAAAAAAATTAAACAAAGAAATAAAAAAGCGGGAAGCTATCGTAGAGAGTCTAACTGAGATGAAGGCTGCTAAAGATAAGGTTGAGGGAGAATTAAAAGAACTCGAATGGGTTAACAATAATTTATTAGAGGATATTAAGGCCTTGGAGACCCAAAAAAAAGAGTTGGAGGAAAAAGTTGCTGCTGCGGAACAACAATCAGAACAGTTAGAAAAGAAGATATTAGATTCTCAAATAGCCGAAACAAAAGCTGAGCAAGAGTTATACAAATTAAAGATTGAAGGATTGGAAGAAGAACAGAAAGAGCCATAATAGACTTTCATGGATTATTAATGCATAAAATATTATCCATACCCATAATAATTCTATTATCTTTTGCTGCCATAAGCAACGAAGGATGCATGCTGTTTCACAGAGAATTTAAGTCTATCAGTTTCTACAAATCAGATGAGTACAACAATGCCAGTGTACATAGAGTCTTATTGGTTCCCTTTGCTTTTGAAACTAACAGGGAGAAAGTAGTAAAAGAAGTCACAGAAGCCTTTTCTATGGAGCTACAGAAGAGCGCAAAGTTTGATGTAGTTCCGCCTCGAGGATTCCCAGACGAGTTATTGCAGCAAAATGATCTTTGGATCAAAGGACTTGTCAGGGCTGAAACAGTGATTGAAGCAAAGAAGAGATTCAAGGTAGACGCAATTATTTTTGGCACAATTACCCATTATAAGCCGTATGAACCTCCTATCTTAGGCATAAAAGTGGGTATGTTTTCGACCGTTACTGGAAATGTTATATGGACTGCTGATACCATACTAGATAGCAGTGAGGCATCAGTTGTACGACTTGTAAGGAATTATTACAGAGTTAATTATCAAAGAAAACAGTCGCTGTATGATTGGAAAATAATATTGTTGTCTATGAATCGTTATGCACAATTTGTTTCACATCAAGTAATCAAAACCTTGTAAATACCATATCCCTTTCATTTCTACGAAATCACCTGCCTTTTAGGCACATCATTAGTAGAGTCTTGCCCAAGCACCACTAAATATCCTTAAACACGGAAGGTTTTTCCGTAGCATGCGGAAAAAAATGTCGTGGACACCAAAATAGGGTAAAAAATCTAATGAATGATGTCTGACTCAACCAAGATTATTATCCACCTAACTATTTGTCACGTCATACTCTATGAACATCTGAGAAAAATATTTTAATTTATCTGCCTTGAATTTGTTTTTGGCATAAAGGTAGCGTAGACAACGCTCGTATCTTTATGTTTCGACGAAAAATTTCAATTTAGACCGCAGATTATAAAGAATGCCTGAACAACTCTTAAGCGCACTATTAGGAAAAACCACTTCGGGAGAAGCACTTCTCGGAATGTCATCGAAGCGAACTGAAAACCCCTTACAGGCTAATCCGGGAGAAGAAAGCTTTGATGCGAAGCTAACATATTTAGTAAAAAACATGTCAGCGTCTCCCCGAGTCAGCCTCCAGCTCAAAGAGCCTACTGGTTCGGAGAGAGACTCTTCTGAGTCGGCGACTAACAAACAAGCCCCCGCCTCTATCGCACCAGGACTATCTTTGTCGAACCAGGAAGATATTAACCTCATAATGGAAATGGTTTCAAAAGGTATATTGCCTGAAATCGCGGGTTTGCGAGAACAATTGAACCAAGAATTGAATAATAATACGAATAAAGAAACATTTATAAATAATGGCAACAACAATATTCCTGACAGTAAAAATACGCCTGTTTCGACACAATTACATACATTATTAGTAAATAGTGAAGGAACATTATCCCCGGCTAAATCAATGAATTTAAATGGTGAGGAAATGTTAACACTTGCAAAAACTATGAAGAATAGTGAGGGAGTATCAGCCTTAGCAAAGTCTGTGCAGAATAGTGAGGAGATATTATCCCCGACCAAATCAGTGAAGTTAAATGGTGAGGAAATGTTAACACTGGCAAAAACTATGAAGAACAGTGAGGGAGTATCAACCTTAGCAAAGTCTGTGCAGAATAGTGAGGAGATATTATCCCCGACCAAATCAGTGAAGTCAAATGGTGAGGAGATATTGTCTCCGACCAAATCAGTGAAGTCAAATGGTGAGGAAATATCATCTTTGGAGAAATCGGCTGGAAGCAGCGAGGAAGTGTCACCATTGGCAAAATCTGTGAAAAGTGGTGAGGAAATATCATCCTCAGCAAAACCTATGGAAAATGGTGAGGAAATATCATCCCCGACCAAATCAGTGAAGTCAGATGGTGAGGAAATATCATCCCCGACCAAATCAGTGAAGTCAAATGGTGAGGAGATATTGTCCCCGACAAAATCAGTGAAGTTAAATGGCGAGAAGATGCCATCCTCAGCAAAATCTATGAAAAATGGTGAGGTAATATCATCTGTGGTGAAATCTGCAGGAAGCGGTGAGGAGGTGTTATCCTTACCTAAAGATATATCGGGCCAGGGCATACAGGTTAATACGAGTAATAGAGTATCCGAACAATTGGCATCACAGGATGCCAACAAAACCGTACCTGAAGAATCCAATCCAAATCTATCACTTCGTCAAGACTCAGTACAGGCAGAAGTAGAAGATAGTGAACTTCACCAGGCGCTTAACGCCTCCAAATCACAGGAAGTTACAACCTCATTCAATGACAACAATATCCCTGGCAATGCCAGGTCAAATGAATCGACAATCCAGACAACTGTATCACAAGACAATTCTTTCTTAAACAATCAAGGTTCAGATACAGCAAAGGAGTCAAACGTAAGCCTTACAAATATCAAGCAAGGTATAGAACCAAAAATAAGTTTTGCTAATATTTCAAGTCAGGTAAATGTAACCAAGCCTTTTGAGTCATTAGGTGTTGATTTAGTAGACAACCTTATACAGAGGGCAAGGTTGTTTATGCAAGGGGATAAATCAACAATAAGGATACAACTTAATCCACCGGAACTCGGGAGCCTTAAACTTGAATTCACGGTTGAAGATGACGTCCTGGAGGCAAAGATTTTTGTGGAGAGGTCAGTTGTAAAAGAGATTATTGAGAAGGATATTCCGCGGTTAAGAGAGCTTCTTGCTGATACGGAAGTTGACCTTGGGAAGTTAGACGTCTTTCTTCAAGAAAACGAAGAAGAAAGATTAAATTTTATGAATGAAGGCTTTCTGTCAGATTCAGGAAGTGACCAGACTCAGGAGAGAGAAGATTTCGATGACGGAGTTAATGAAGAGTTGGAGCTGGATGCAGTAAGTTCAAATAAAATTAACTATATTGCATGACAAGGAGGAAAATATGGCAGTTTCCGGTATTGAGAATTCTAATTCTATCAAAGAAGAATTTTTGAAACTATTCGTAGCTCAGCTAAAGAATCAAAACCCTTTAGACCCTTTAAAAGGGCACGAGTTTATTGCTCAGCTGGCACAGTTTACTTCACTTGAACAACTTATTAACCTTAATGTTTCCTTTTCGGATATACTCAAATTCCAACAGCTGATTGGAGGAGGTGAATTAATCGGGAGGAATGCCACCTATCTGGGAACAGACGCTGGTGAAGAATCGCAAGGAATGATTGATGGCGTTAAAATAAGTGATGGTACAATTGCAGTTGTGATACAAAACAAAGAAATTCCAATATCCAATTTAACAGGAATCTTTTGATAATAGATAACGGTGAATATCATCTGACCTTATTTGAAAGAAAGGAGTAAGAAGATGGGAGTATCGGCATTAGCTACAGGTATAACAGGATTAAAGACTTCACAAACAGCATTAAGTATTATTGGTGATAATTTGGCCAATCTGAACACGGCTGGTTTTAAGTCGTCTCGTGTGAATTTTTCTGATGAATTAACACAAGTTCTGAGGTCTGCACAGGCGCCTACGAGTGGTGTTGGTGGAAAGAATCCATTACAGATTGGTACAGGTGCTAGAGTTGCAAGTATAGATGTTAATACTGCTCAGGGAAGCCTTGAGCCGACAGGGCGTCCATTCGACCTTGCGATACAGGGTGACGGTTTCTTTGTCGTTACAGATGGAACTACTGACTTTTATACCAGGGTCGGCAGTTTCAATCTTGATAGAAATAATGATCTCGTAGATTCCGCCACAGGGTTTAAAGTAAAAGGTGTAGGTGCGACCATAAACGTTCCAGTCAGCACAGTCGTGCCGGCAAATGCGACAAAAATTGTTGATTTGGTCGGAAATCTGGATTCTGGAATGTCGACTGGCGCGGTTAACCAGGTGGTTACGACTACCAGTGCATATCAGGTAGCTGGTCCTTCGCCCGCAACTCAAGGAACTTCATTGAATAATGTACTTGCAAACACCACAAACTATGTTACTGGAGATACGATTAGCGTAACAGGTGACGAAACCAATGGCACAGATGTAAGTGCGGTTTTTACTTTTGGAGCTGCCAATGACGGTACAACATTGGGTGATCTCAGGGACTTTATATCGGCAAGTTATGGTTCAGCAACGGCAACAATTGACGCAAGTGGAAATATAGTACTGACGGCAGATGCGCCCGGTTCATCAAAAATCTCAGTGTCAATCGCTGATGGTGCGGGCAATACTGGTGCCACAACTTTTCCCGGCTTTTCTCTTACTACCACTGGAAGTGGAGACACATACGTTACCACAGTCCCCATATTTGATGCGCAGGGTAAATCATATCCTGTTACCCTTACGTTTTCTAAGGCATCTACCGACACGTGGAATGTTGTGGCTACTATGAAACCTGCTGACGGTTCTGTTGCTTCCTTTGGTATTACTGCAATAAACTTCAACACTGATGGTTCTTTTGCGTCTGTTACGGGCACAACGGCTTTAACGATAACTCTTCCAGGTACCGCTGGAACTCAAGTGGTAAATTTCGATTTCGGCCTGGCAAACGTATTTAACGGCATAACCCAATTAAGTGGAAGTTCATCTGTAGCGGCAGTAAGCAATGATGGTTTTGAAGCAGGTTTCTTCCTGTCTGCAAGCGTAAATACGGATGGAACCCTTGAAGCATTATTTACAAATGGCCAGACCCAAACTTTAGAACGAATACAATTGGCAACTTTCGCTAACCCTGCTGGTCTAACCAAAAATGGAAGGAACATGCTGCTTCCATCGGCGGCTTCTGGTCAAGCTGTGCCTAGATTAGCTGGTTCTGGAAGTACTGGTTCGATTGCGAGTGGTGCATTGGAAGGTTCCAACGTGGATATAGCAGAAGAATTTACAAAATTAATTGTTTTCCAGAGAACCTTCCAGGCAAATGCACGTACAATTACGACAACGGATGAGGTCTTACAGGAATTGGTTAATATAGTAAGGTAAGGAGATGAAGACTAGGGCTTCGTAGCTTGAATCCGGACGTCTCCCCATTCTCGTTCGCAATCCCACGCTCCAGCGTGGGAACGAGTCGCGAGTACTGGAATCCATGTTGCCCTTGCTTTCCCGTCCGACCAAGTCATCCGGGCGGGCGCAAGGAATCCAGTAACGCCTCAAGAGAGGCAAAACATTGGAATCCCGCCAGGGCGGACGAGGACGCCTCCCCGAAAGTAGGCTCTGTAAGAGCGAAAGGGAGGTAGTTAGCGATTTAGGCCCTAAGAGCTTCCAGGATTTTGTAGGGTAACACTAGAAAGGCTGATAAAAATGCTTGACGGAATATACGCAACCGCTGCTGGACTTGAGGCTTACACCAAGAGACAGGAGGTAATAGCTACAAATCTTGCAAACATAAATACTATTGGTTTTAAAAGAAATGTTACCAATTTCGAGATTATTCTGGAAAGAATCGCTGGATATGAAGATACAGAAAGCCTTCGTGCAAATGTAGATATTGATTTTTCTGAAGGCAATCTTGAATACACCGGTAGCAGTTTAGATATGGCCATTGATGGCAAAGGGTTTTTCACTATTGAGACAGGAGATGGTTTGAGATATACAAGGAACGGTCAATTTCAGCTCTCAGGCAGTGGTGAAATAGTAACGTCAAGTGGTGATAGATTGTTGGGGTCAGGTGGACCATTGCTAATCCCTAAAGGAGGTAGTGAAATCAGGATAGACAATAAGGGTACTATTAACGTGGATAATACAGTAATCGGGGATTTAGTGATCGCCAACTTTGAGCAACAGTCCTTGCTCATTCCAAAAGACAAATCTTTGTTTGAGGCGCCAATTACGGCGATACCGGATACTACTTATACAGATTTTAAGATTGCGCAGGGTTATCTGGAGAGAGCAAATGTGAATGTTGTTATGGAAATGGTTACTATGATTGAAAATATGAGAAACTTTGAAGCAAGCGCTAACGTTATGAAGAATTTCAGTGACACTATGGAGAGCTTAATTAGTAGTCTAATTAACGTCTAACTTTCAACAAAAAGGAGAAGAAAGCCATGATTAAGGCCCTGTATACAAGCGCAACAGGAATGCAGGCACATCAATTCCTTCTTGATGTTGTAGCAAACAATCTTGCTAATGTGAATACTACAGGATACAAAAAAGTGCAGGCTAACTTTCAGGATTTACTATATGATAAATTTGTGGCTGCAGGCGTGGAATCTTCTACAGGGCTTGAAGTGCCAACAGGCTTGCAGGTTGGAACTGGTGTTCGTGTCTTATCGACAACCAAGGTTTTTAGCCAGGGCGTACCGGAGAATACGGGTAGAACATTGGATTTGTCTATCCAGGGTGCCGGGTTTTTTCAGATATCACACCCCGATGGAAGCACTGTATACACTCGTGATGGGTCCTTTTCGCTTAGCAGCAATGGAGAATTGGTAACTGGTGAGGGACTTAAAATCGAACCAGCTATCTCAATTCAAAATGATGCAATATCCATTGGTGTTGGCTCGGATGGAACAGTATCGGTTCAGGATCCAACCGGGGCCGTTCAATCCTCGGGGCAAATCACTCTAACTAATTTCCCAAACCCTGCAGGGCTGGAGAGCATGGGCAAAAATCTTTACAGAGAGACAACCGCATCTGGTAGTCCTATAACAGGAACTGCAGGTCAGAATGGGATTGGAGAGATTATCCAGGGATTTCTGGAAAGTTCAAATGTTGAAGTGGTAAAAGAAATGGTGAACATTATTATTGCACAGAGGGCGTACGAAATAAGCTCAAAGGCAATTAAGGCCAGCGACAATATGTTACGAACAACAAACCGACTCATTACTTAATATAAGAGTATTTTTAACCTTTGTCTTATGGTTAGGTGGTGGTTTTAAAATGGGGAAAAGAGTATTTGTATATTTGGCGTCTGTGATGTTCCTGTGTATTTGTACTGCCTCCGGCTCCCTCCGGGGCGTAGTCCCCTCTGGGACGGAGTCAGTAGAGTCTCTGGCTCGGAGAGCATCAGCAAATCAGGTTGAAATAAATATAAAGGATAAGGTTACACTTAAGGAAAAAACAATAACAATTGGTAATATCTCAACAGTTACTGGTGATAACGTAGAATTAGTAAAGAAGATTAGTAATATAGAGATTGGAAGGACACCGTGGCCGAATAATTTCAGGAAGATAGGTGTAGATTTCTTAAAGATGCGTTTGAAGACTTCAAACATTAAATTGTCGGATATTATTTTCAACGGCGCTAGAGCGGTTACGATATCTGTTGAAGCGACCAGGATAACCGGAGCTGAGATTGTACAAAAGGCCAGGGAACATTTATTATCTGTTCTACCGGTGGTAGATAGAGAAACTACCATAGAATTAGAGAGGATGCCCGGTGTCCAATGGGTGGCAGAAAAAAGGGATGAGATTGTTCTTGATGTGTCTCTTGTTGATTCTAATAAGGATAGAGGCAATATAGAATTAATAGTAAGTGCCCGCTCGAATAGTGTTCCTTTTTTCAAAACGTCTGTTGTTTTTAAGGTCAGAGTGTTTGAAAATATTGCCATTGCAAAGAAGCAAATAAGGCGTCACCAGCGTTTAACTAAGGAGAATATATTTTTAGGTAAAAGGGAAACTACCAGGACACACGGCTTATCTTTTTCCAGCATGGATGATTTGACAGGCAAAGTGGCAGTTCGAACAATCCGCGCAAATACCATAATTACAGAAAAAATAGTCGAAACGCCTCCAACTATTCAAAGAGGCAATGTAGTAAAGTTATTTATAGAGGCAAATAATTTTAGTATCGTAACCAAGGGATTGGCACAGGAAACCGGACGTACAGGAGAGGTGATAAGGGTCAGGAATTTAAACTCGAAGAAGATAATTTACGGTAAGGTTGTAGGCCCTGAAAGTGTTCAGATAATATTCTAATTTGATGTGTATATGTGTAATTTGTAAATAAAAAAGGAATAAAATATGTCTAGATTGCTTTTTGTCCTTATCCTTAGTCTTATTTTAGATTTATGCAACTTCACTGCTGGTGATTCCATTCTTGCTGATTCATTATGGAAGAAAAGGGTTACCATAAACTATAATCTTTTTGACGATAATAGAGGCAAAAGGGTCGGAGATATTGTTAAGGTGATAGTATCTGAATCAACTACTATTGACAACGATGAGACATCAACTACTAATAATTCAAACAAAACGACGGGAAAAATTGATACTGATAGATTCGCTCGTGGAATACTAAGCGCATTAAAAACCGGGCGTAATGCAAGATTTGATGCAAGAGCAGCTAATACTATCGAATCTGAGTTCAAAAATGATTTTAGTGGTAAAGGAACCTATGATAGTAAAAGAAGCGTAGTTCTGACACTTACGGCAATGATAGTGGAAGTACTTGATAATGGCAATCTGGTCCTTGAAGGAAAAAGAGAAATAGAAGTAAATAAGGAAAATTATATTCTGAAACTCACGGGTATAGCCAGACCAATCGACATAACTTCAACCAATACTATAAATTCAGACCAGTTGTCGAACCTAGACTTTGATCTTGAAGGAAAAGGCTGGTTGACAAGAGCAGGGAGAAAAGGCTGGTTTAATAGAGCAATAGATTTGTTCTGGCCGTTCTAATGTCCCGGAATTTCTATAACTTACCCGCCCCCATTCCTGGCCCCGCATCTTGCCCGCCAGACTGCAGGCTGTGTCACAATTGTCATTCTGAGGCTTTAGCCGAAGAATCTCTTATACGTAACATATTGATTTCATTAGATTCTTCACTTCGTTCAGAATGACAAAATGCCCTTTTTCTGGATTATGACACAGCCTGCTGATAGGCGGGCGCAGGGGCCAGGAATGGGGGCAGGTATTCTAGAGAGAGTAGGAACCTATGATTCGTTACCTTTTGTGTATTACAGTATTAATCTTATCTTTTTTATCATCCTCGTCTACGATTACGTACGGGAGTATAACTACCCGTGTTAAAGATATCACATATGTTCAGGGCGTTAGAGATAACTATTTATTCGGTTATGGTCTTGTTGTAGGTTTACAGGGGACAGGGGATAAAACTACATTTACCTTTACAAGGCAATTGGCCAAGAACGTCTTCGAGAAACTTGGTGTGGTGACAAGTACTACGGACTTTGATTCAGATAATATTGCGGCTGTGCTTATTACGGCAAAAATTCATTCATTTGCAAAGCCCGGTGATAGAATAGACGCCCTTATATCGTCCGTTGGTGATGCCAGAAGTCTGGAGGGGGGAGTCCTTATCCATACCACTCTTCAGGGAATTGATAATGAAGTCTATGCAGTTGCCCAGGGGCCTCTATCCATAGGAGGCTATAATGTTTCCGGGGCTGCAGAGCAAACAAGAAAAAATATTGCTACGACAGCCTATATTCCGGGCGGTGCACTCATAGAAAAGGAAATACCTGTTCACGTTTTCTTTGAGAATGCAATTAGATTGAGTTTATTAGATAATGATTTTACTACGGCTTACCGCTTGATGAAGGTTGTCAATACCTTATATCCGGGATCTGCACATGCCATAAGTGCCGGGGAAGTAGAAATAGTGCCTCCTCAGGAATTTCGTTCAATTAACAAGATAACTCAATTTATCTCCACGATCGAAGAACTGCCTATTTCACCTGATGCGATTGCTCGAGTCGTCATTAACGAAAGGACAGGAACTATTGTGGCAGGGGAAAATGTCAGAATTTCAACAGTGGCTGTAGCACATGGCGATCTAACGATTACGATAAGTGAAAGACAGGAGGCATCACAGCCCGGTCCGTTTGCACCAACAAGTGCAACTACCCAGGTGCTTGATCGTACAAATATTGACGTTGAAGAAAAAGAAGGAAAACTGCATGTTATACCTGATGGGGTAAACATTTCTGAGATAGCTCGCGCATTAAATGTACTCGGTGTGACACCAAGAGATCTGATTTCTATCTTTCAGGCAATTAAAAAGGCAGGTGCCCTTCATGCAGAACTTATAATAATGTAACACCTTGTAAGACACATGTGCACTTACTTAGTAAGGAGAAACTAAAGTGGATATACCATTTGATAGTGAATTTGTAATAAATTCCGCAAAAATAGAAAATTCAAAAAATATTTTAAAAAACGAAAATAATAATAAATCTCCATACGAACTTAAGAAGGCTACACAAAATTTTGAGGCTATCTTTATAAATATGTTAATCAAGTCAATGTGGAAGACCATACCGGAATCTGGATTGTTCGAGGAAAATAGTGCAACTAATATTTATGAGGGAATCATCCAGTCTGCGCTCTCAGAAGAAATTGCAAGGAGCGGCGGTTTGGGTATGGCAGAGATGCTTTATCAACAGATTAGTAAAGAACAAAAATAATTAGGCGCTTAGAGCCTAACCATCTACAAAATTTTGTCGATATATCATAAGTTGTTGATTTTATATTGTTTAAAAGATTATTCTAAATTCATAATTCAATGCCTGCCCTGTTAAATATTATACATTTGTGTTTTTACAATATAATCATGAAAAAGGCAGCGTGCCGCGGCCAAGTAGGCACCGCCTTGCGGTGGACTTTCGCCGCGGGAGCCGCGACTTTCGCCGCCACGGTGCAAAAGATAATTATCAAATAGTATCTAGGTTTATTTAACAGGGTAAAATATTCATAATTGAAAAATATCGAATAATGAACTTCGAATATCGAATTAAGATTGATGAATGACAAAATAATTATAACTGCCCCCACTGCTAGCTTGCGCTAGCAAGCTGTGGGGGCCACCTTTTCCGAGCGAAGTCTCGGAAAAGGCGTAGAATCTTATGAGGAGAAAATTATCTTGGAAAACCTGCTACAGAATCTAGTAGATACATTGAATAAGATGACAATCATATATAAGGATATACTTCAAACTGCACAGGACAAGCGGAAACACATAATTTCAGGAGATATAGATAAGCTTGAATCAGTCATCTATCGAGAACGTAACCTCTCAGAAAACATTCTTCTTCTGGAAGAGAAAAGAAGATACATAATGCAGTCAATAAACCGGGCTATCGGGAAGCGTGATACCATTCCCACTCTTCGTGAACTCATTGAGCAGATTCGAGACCCTTATAAAAGTGAATTGGAAAAACAATATGATACTATTTCAGAAGTAATCACGAAGGTAAAGGATGTCAATACAATCAATACATTACTTACAAAATATTCACTTGAATTTGTAAATAATTTCATAAAGGCCATATGCTCTGAGTCGCTTAACGATTCTGTTTATCAGCAATCAGGTAATTTAAAGGACCCTGAGCTTAAAAGATTGTTGTTTGAGGTAAGCGCGTAAATGTTTTATTTAAACACTCTTACTTTCTGATTGATAATATTTAGAAACAAAGGAATTTGATCAATGCCAAAACAGACAAGGTTGACTACCTCCCTTTCGCTCTTACAGAGCCTACTTTCGGGGAGGCGTCCTCGTCCGCCCTGGCGGGATTCCAGTGTTTTGCCTCTCTTAAGGTGTTACTGGATTCCTTGCGCCCGCCCGGATGACTTGGTCGGACGGGAAAGCAAGGGCAACATGGATTCCAGTACTTGCGACTCGTTCCCACGCTGGAGCGTGGGAACGAGAATGGTGTGACATCCAGATTCAAGCTACGAAGCTCAGCTTTGGCTTAGCTCACGTAATTTTCACAAACAACAATACGAGGTAGAAAAAATGGCGTCATCAGGCTTATCAATAGGTTTGACTGGACTATTAATTTCCCAGCGTGCCCTACAAACGATAGGACATAATATTGCTAACGTAAATACCCCCGGGTATAGCAGACAAGTGAACGTCCTCAGCGCTAGAGATCCAATACTCACTCCATATGGCCAAATGGGTCAGGGAGTAACATTAACTGAAATAAAAAGGATAAAGGATGATTTGATAAACAATCAGTTACTGAATTTTACATCTTTGCTTGGTAGTGCCGAGGTGCAAGATAAAACACTTAAACAATTGCAAAGCATCTTTAATGAGCTTTCGGAATTTAGTCTGAACAATAGGCTAGAAAAGTTTTTCCAGAGTATGCAGGAAGTATCCATGGCCCCCGAGCTTAAAAGCAGCAGATTTCAGTTATTGCAACATGGTATAAATCTGGCTGATACTTTTGAAAATTTGGATGCACAGTTTAAACAGCTCATGAACAATAACGGCCAACAAATTAGCACAAAGATAACCGAATTAAACGACATCACAAGTCAGATTGCAGAGTTGAACAAGAGAATATCTGCGATCGAGCTACTTGCGGGCAACGCAAATGACATTGCAGATAAAAGAGATGTCCTTTTAACCAGTTTAAGTGAGTTAGCGGACATTAAAGTGTCAAACAATGATAATGGCACAATCAACGTCTTACTTGGTGGAACATTAGTTGTACATGGAAATAATACAGAAGCATTGTCTACAACAAATACTGGGCAGGGAACAGTCGAAGTAGATGGAATAGCGGTCCTTAATAGTGGTGAATTAAAAGGCTTATTGGATCTTCAGGATGTGTTACTCCTTAAATATACGCAAAGGTTGGATACACTGGCTGCCAGTATTATCAGGGAAATAAATAATATCCACACTGAAGGTGTGGGATTAGATGGGGGATTTACCTCTCTAACCAGTACTATTGCCGTCAATAACGCCACTGACCAATTGTCTAATACCGGCTTGGCATTTCCCCCTACGGTTGGTACATATACAACCGGTACCATCACAAGTTTAGATAATGCAGACGGGACAACCACAGTTACAGGAGTTGGTACCACATTTGTTGGTAATGTAGATCCGACTGATTGGATTAGGCTGGGCGATGGAAATTACTATAGGATTTTATCCGTTGACAGCAATACCCAATTGACCGTAAGTGGGGCGAATACAGATGCAATTCCCGTGGCTACCGATGTAACAGACGGCAGTTTGTACATAACTGTTACGGAGGATGGCACAGGTGCTATTACAAAGACCAGCATAAGCGTTGCTTCAAACGAAACACTTAATACACTAGCAGCAAAGATTAACAGCGTTGCAAACCTTAATGCAAGCGTTACTGGCAATATCATGAGTGTTTTTAGTGACAATGGTTATACATATAATTTTACAAAAGCGCTGGATACTAATCCCGGTAGCATAGGCGGTTCTACAGTATCACTTTCGGGACATTACAATGGTAGTGACAACGACATTTATACGTTGACTGTCCTGGATGCCGGAACTGGTGCTATAGGAACTAGTTCAGCCGTAATAAGGGTGACAGATACATCAGGTACGATTTTGACAGACCTCGATATAGGATCATCATATACTGCTGGTCCTGCTGGTGATGTTTTACAAATATCAGATGGTTTATCCGTAAGCTTTGGTGGAGGAAATATAGCCGTAAATGATACACTAACATTTGATGTGGTAAGTGATCCTGATACGACCAACGTACTGACTGCCTTAGGCTTGAATACATTTTTTGAGGGAAAGGATGCTTCCACTATTGGTGTAAGACAATATATTAAGGATGACGTATCCAGAATAGCTGTAGCCTCAAGTAGCTCGCCTGGAGACAATACAAATGCACTGAGACTAGTTGACTTACAAAACAGTTCCACTACGGATAATACAACCTTTGGCGACTTCCTGCACGGTGTTGTAGCTGAGTTAGGTATTGATACAAGACAAAAAGAAAGCGAAAAGGATAGCTTTGGCTCATTGCTTTTGAATTTGGAAAATCTCCGTCAGGAGGTATCAGGAGTATCCATTGAAGAAGAAATGATAAATATCGTTAGATTCCAGCAGGCCTTCCAGGCTTCGGCAAGGTATGTTTCGGTTATATCGGAACTGAGTGACATTCTTATGAGTTTATAATAAAAAGGAGTTTTAAAATATGCCCGACAGAGTAAACCTTCAAACCGTTATAAATTCGACGATTCTAAATATACAGCTAAGCACGTTTCGTATGCAGAGACTCCAGGAACAAATAGCATCTGGGAAAAAAATAAATCGCCCCTCAGACGACCCGAGTGGAACAAGAAAGGTGCTAAGCTTACGATCAGAAGGTCTTAGACTTGAGCAATACTCCAAAAATATTCAGACTTCAATACGTTCAATAGAATTTAGTACATCAACATTACATGATACAACAACCTTCATACAAAGAGTGCAGGAATTAACAATACAAGGAGTCAACGGTGCAACGGATCAAGCGGGGAGGGATGCCGTTGCATCTGAGATAAACGGAATTCTAGAGGCAATATTGCAAATTGCGAATTCCTCGCGAATGGGACTCTACATCTTTGCGGGTACAGAAACTACAACTATGCCTTTCGAGGCAACGCGCAACACTGAGGGAGATATAACTGCCATAACATATAAGGGGAATCGAGAAAAAATAAAATATCCGGTTGGTCCGGGATCCAGTACTCAAGTTAATCAACCAGGCGCAGAAGTTTTTATTGATAGTAAGATTTTCACTACACTTATGGCAATACGGGATAACCTTGCAGGTGGGGCATTAGAATTTGCGAGAGCTGAACTGGATAATATAAAAAATGCGCATACCGATATTTTGCAATTCGTATCAAAGGGTGGAGCTATTGTAAGTGCTTTGGAATTTTCTGACAACAGGATGAAAGATGCAAAAGTTTCATTAGAAGGTACGCTAGGGGAAGTAGAAGGTGCAGATTTGGCTGAACTTATTTTGAAACTTAAAGAACAAGAAAACATTCTTCAGGCGGTATTGGCTTCTGGAGTCTTTATGCTCAACACTTCCATCCTGGATTTTATGTAGTAATCTGTAGCGAAAAAATACGTGAATAGCATCTGTTTATGAAAAGCAGAATTTGAATACCCCGCCTTGTAGGCGGGGATGAAAAATTCTCTCTGCTGCCAGCCAGACCCATTCCCGCCAGAACGACATTGCCCGCCCGGATGACTCGGTCGGACGGGTCGGGCTGGCCCGCCTACCGACAGGCTGTGTCACAATGTCATTCTGAGTCTTTAGGCGAAGAATCTCTTATCGGTGACATATTGATTTCATTAGATTCTTCACTTCGTTCAGAATGACAAAACGCTCATTTTCGGGATTGTGACACAGTCTGCCGATCGGGCAGGCAGGAATATTTTACAAATTAGTGCATAATTCTGGTAGTAAAAACATGTTACTTAAGACACGTTGCTTCGGTGAAGTTGAAATCAAGAAAGAAGAAATAATCAAATTTACACAACCAATTGTGGGTTTTGATGAGTATAAACAATATATTCTAATGAAAAATGAATCTATATTCCCAACGTTCTGGTTGCAGTCTGTTGACAATCCTGCGCTCGCATTTCCAGTTGTGTCTCCGTTTGTTATTGACGAAAATTATTCTATCAAACTAAGCGTTTATGATTTTGAAGACATTAATTTAAAAGAATTCAATGATGTTATTATTCTGACTCTTCTGGTTGTCCCACAGGATTTGTCATTGATCAGGACAAACCTGAGGGCTCCAATTATTTACAATCCCATGAAGAAACTGGCCAAGCAAATTGTATTACAGGAAGAAAAGTACCCAGTACACTTTTATGTAATGGATAATAATTAGTTTCTGTTGCGGAAAGCTTAAATGCCCAAAAATGTCATTCTGAATTTATTTCAGAATCTATATATAACAATCCTGAATCCCGACTGAGTCGGATCTCGTAGTTGCTCCAAGGGGCGCCACAGGCGACAAGTTCAGGGTGACAAAGTAGTGTTTCCGCAACAGAAATAATTAGATCTTTCAGGAATCCTGTTCCCTTCAGGAATCCTGTTCCCTTAACCAGGAATCTCCAGTGTAAAAGCCAGGAAGGTAAAAGATGCTTATACTAACAAGGAAGTTAGGTCAAAGCGTTGTTATTGGAAACGATATAAAAGTTACTGTTGTAGCAATAGGTAAAAGACAAGTTAAATTAGGTGTTGATGCTTCGAGGAATGTGATTGTACATAGAGAAGAGGTTTATAAGAGAATTAAAGAAGAAAATAAGTTGGCTTCTTCGAGCATAATGAATCTCACCAGTTTTCCCAAACCAACCGTAAACACCCCAAAAAAGATTCAAGAGTAAAATAGCTTTCATACAAAATAACAAGTTAGAATTTCACCTTAAGCTATTTTTTTTAACGTTTATACACCAGCTTGCCTACCGATCGGGCAGGAAGGTATTCCCAATATTTACATCCTGATCTTGAGCACTTTATGAATGGGACACGGAAAATTTTTCCCAAGAAATGATGAAATAATATACAAAATAATGTGGAGATAAACAGGGGAGTATTGACTAAAAATATTACTATACAAATGGCCATATGTAAGCCTCTATTATAAAGTAAGTTACGGAAGATTTTCCGTTAAATAGTCGGGTTTTATGTAAGAAATTCTTTTAGGCATGATTTTAGCTTTACAA
>VSDH01000068.1 GCA_008636105.1 Candidatus Scalindua sediminis
CTCGTGTATCAGTTCAACGCAAATTTGTGGAGTTGATCTAACATCAATAGGAATATCAAATCCATTAAATGAAGGTTATAAGATAATAAGGGGCGATTATCCTCATCCTGATATCGATGTTTATAAGAAGCTTGTATTAAAAAACGATACAGTAGTTGGTGCATTATTTGTTGGAAATGTACTCGAGGCTGGAGAGATCACAAAGGTCATCAAAAACAAAACAAAATATTCTGAGATAGATGAGATTCTTTTAAAACAAATGTTTGATCTGAATTATCCAGTTAGTCCATTTCATGGATTCTTATGTCCTGTGTGTAAGCTAGAACTTTCCATACCCCCAGATGCAAAGGCGGGGGACAAAATTACATGTCCTGCCTGTGGTATTGAACTTAATGTAACCGAACGAATGTTAAACCTAAATTGAGCGATTTTATACCTTATATTATAGTAGCCGCAGGTCGTGCCTGAGGCAGATTCGCCTTGGCGAACT
>VSDH01000013.1 GCA_008636105.1 Candidatus Scalindua sediminis
TCTAATGATTTCAACAGGTTAGCAATCTTAGAGATCCCGAAACAAGTTCGGGATGACATTACGACACAGCCTGCAGTCTGGCGGGCAAGATGCTGGGGCTGTGGGGGTAAACACAAATATTTAAAATTAAACCGGTAATAAACATTTGGTTGTGGCTTAATGTTTGATTATATCAAAGGTAGAGTTGTACATAAAACACCTATTGCAATAGTAATTGAAACCAATGGTATCGGATATAAAATTCACATACCACTATCAACTTTTGAGAGGATTCAAGATAAAGAAAAGATAAAAATATTAACAAGACTTATAATAAGTAAAGATTTTGAAGTAAAAGTTTATGGTTTTTCATCACTTGAAGAAAGAGACTTATTTGATTTACTTATTTCCATAAGCGGCGTTGGACCAAATATGGCACTTACAATCTTATCTGCTAGTTCTGTAGGTCAATTCAAAAAGTATGTTGTCGGGAATGATTCGCAAGCCTTACAGCGTATTAAGGGAGTAGGTAAAAAAACTGCAGAAAGAATAATCTTAGAGTTGAAAGAGAATATTGTAAGTATAGTACCGGAAGAAATATCTTCTGCTGAAGCACAGGAATTGGCAACAAAATCAGATGCAATAATGGCTTTGACTTCACTCGGTTACGCAAGGCCATCAGCAGAAAGGGCTGTAAACTTAGCATCTAAGAACCTTGATACCTCAGAGAAAGTTGAAGTGCTTATCAAAGAAGCTTTAAAATATACCTGATTTACGGTTTAGCTACAGTCTTTCCCCCCCCCACTGCTAGCCCCTGCGCTTTCTTGCCGAAAGTAGGCTCTGTAAGAGCGAAAGCAAGATGCTGGGGCAGTGGGGGGACTTTCTTATAAACAAAATATCATGGACACAAGATTAATCAATTTGCCGTCTTTAACATTTCCTATAAACAGTCCAACATACAAAGAGTATAAATCAATTAACTTAAAGGGTGAACAGGTAATAGGAGAAGTCCTTAATAATGTCTGATAATGATATCCTTTCTTACGGAAGAGTTTCAGAAGATAAAAATCTTGATATTACGCTTCGTCCCAAAAGATTTTGTGACTTTATAGGTCAGGAGCTAGTAAAGAAAAACCTGCGTATATACATTGAAGCATCGAAGAGGAGAGGTGATGTACTGGACCATATTTTGTTCTCGGGCCCTCAAGGATTAGGTAAAACAACTCTTTCCCAAATTATTGCTAATGAAATTAATTTTGATATTAAAGCTACTTCTGGACCTGTCCTTGTAAAGCCTGGCGACTTAGCGGGAATTTTGACTAACCTGAAACAGGGGGATATACTTTTTGTTGACGAAATTCACAGATTGAACACAACCATAGAAGAATATCTATATTCAGCTATGGAAGATTATTCTATCGATATTCTGATAGACCAGGGCCCGAATGCTAGATCTGTAAAGATTAAGCTCCCGCATTTTACGCTTATTGGTTCAACCACACGTGAAGGGTTGTTGACACCTTCTTTTCGTGCCAGATTTGGTGTATTGGAAAAATTGGATTTCTATTCGTGGGTTGAGCTACAAGAGATTGCAATGAAATCCGCCAAAATACTGGAGATTGAAATTGATGAAAGCAGCGCTGAGACTATTGCAAAAAGTTCGAGGGGGACGCCGAGGATTGTGAATAGATTTATAAGACGTATCAGGGATGTTGCACAGGTAAAGGGTTGTGATAAGATTACGGAAGACATCGTAGAAGTGGGTTTAAAAATGCTAGGTGTGGATAAAAACGGACTTGGTCAAATGGACAGAAAAATATTGCAGGCAATTATTCAACACGGAGGAGGAGGGCCTGTTGGGCTGAAGACAGTGGCAGTCTCCGTAAATGAACAGGAAGATACGATTGAGGAAGTATATGAACCTTTCTTGATTCAAAAAGGCTATTTGAGTAAAACACCGCGAGGGAGAATTGCGACACAATTGGCTCATAAATATATGAACAACGATGCACTTATAGGAAAACAAAGTACACTTTTTTAATTGAATAATGAATCTTTTACTACATATTTGCTGTGCAGGCTGTTTATGCGCTCCACTTGAGGAGTTAAGAAAAGAAAACATTTATGTACATGGTTACTTCTATAACCCCAATATCCATCCACTACTAGAATTTAGAAAAAGACTCAAAGCGGTTCACATCTTTCAAGAAAGTGATCCTCTAATAGTAGATTACTGCGAAGAATACGGGTTGATGGAGTATTTGAAGGAAGTCAATTATGAAGGAGATAACAGATGTGAAGATTGTTATAGATTAAGACTTAGAACTACGGCATGCTACGCAAGGGAAAAGGGATTTGATGCGTTTTCTTCAACATTACTTTTTAGCGAACATCAAGACCATGAAAGAGTAAAAAAGGTAGGTGAACAAGTCTCAGAACAAATCGGTATTTCTTTTGAATATAGGGACTATAGGTACTTATGTGAGTGTAGCCGTGAGATAGCAAGTAAGAAGATGCTTTATAAGCAATCCTATTGTGGTTGCATTTTCAGTGAATATGAAAGATATAAGGATACAACGCGTAATTTGTACCAGGGTTGGAAACTAAGAGGGGATAAAGGTAATTATTTGTCTTTGAAAGAGGGCGCACAAACTGTTCGTGAATAAATTAAATATTAGATATGCAATAGTTGCCCTGGTTTTTTTCGTTTTCCCGGTTGCCCTGCTGTTTTCCTGTTTAAGTATTGGTAAAGAAAAAGAGATTACTTACATCTATGATAAATACTTAGAGAAACCCCCCGATATTCGTGTTTTACTGCTTAAGAACGTAAAAAAAGCTAAAATACAAATAAATTCTTCTTATACCATTCGGGATTTGGATAATAATAAAATTTTGGCCCAAGGGACTTCTTTACCTAACTCAACTGTTTACGTGAATTCAGGTAGATTTAAAATAAAACCGGTATCTCCTCGTTCTATCCCCAAAATGTCTGCTCCTTTTATAGAAGTAGTCGGGAAAATTGAAATTACTTCTCAAAATAATGGCTTTATAAAATTAAATAAATCAAAATATAAAGGCAAGCTACAGCTGATCCCACAAAAGGCAGAAAGATTCTCTGTTATAGAAGAAATAAATGTAGAGGATTACCTGCCCGGAGTCGTTGAGAGTGAAATGCCAGCAAAATGGAAAGATAATGCAATCCTTGCACAGGTAATAGCAGCGCGAACGTATGCTGTTTATCAGAAAAAAATTAAAACTGATGCTCAATATCATATCGACAAACGGGATCTTGCTTACAGTGGTTCCTATAGAAGCCATTCAAAACCAAAAGAGTTAGTAGAGAAATCCAGAGGAGTAATAATGGTGTATGACTGGGGGATTTTTCCGGGATATTTTCATAGTACTTGTGGCGGTCATACGGAAGATGTTAATCTGGTTTTAGGTCTGAAGAGTATTCCTCCATTAAGTGGTGTAAGGTGCAGGTATTGTAGAAAGACAAAATACTACCGCTGGGAAAAGGTAATTAAGAAGAGCAAGATCGAGGAAAGACTACGTAATTTCGGGATTAAGGTTAAAGGTCTGAATGGCATAACTGGAGAAAAGCCGGGCCCGGGTGGACATTATTCAACAATTAAGGTTAAATATTCAAAAGGCATAAAAAGGCTTAATGCTAAAGAGTTTAGACTTATGGTAGGTCCAAACTATTTACGCAGTACAGCCTTTAAAATTAAAGACAATGGTAGTTCGTTGATTTTTAAGGGTAAAGGTTGGGGGCATGGTGTTGGGTTATGCCAATATGGGACGCAAGGTATGGCGAGATCAGGGTACGAATGGTTTGAGATATTGAGACACTATTATCCAGGTACTGAATTTGTAAAGATCTATTGATACACATAATCTTTTAGGGGAGTGTTTTTTGCGTTTCAGGCTTCTAGCCTCTGATAAGGATACAAATGCAAGATGTGGTGAAATAACTACAAATCATGGTCTGGTTCCTACACCTGCTTTTATGCCAGTGGGTACACAGGCAACAGTAAAAACCCTGACACCTGACCAGGTAAAAGAAGCCAATGTGTCTGCATTACTTTGCAATACTTATCATTTAAACTTAAGGCCTGGAGAAGATGTAATAAAGAAAGTCGGTGGACTACACAAGTTTATGAAATGGGACAGGACGATAATTACTGATAGCGGTGGTTATCAGGTCTTTTCTTTAACAGGCTTAACATATATAACAGATGATGGTGTCGAATTTCAATCTCCAATAGATGGTACCAAGAAGTTTCTAAGCCCCGAAAAGGTGATGGAAATACAGCATACTTTAGGGGCGGATATTATAATGGCTTTTGATGAGTGCTTGCCTTACCCATGCGAAAAGGATAGGGCCGAACAATCCATGCATAGGACTATCAAATGGGCAAAGCGATGTCTTAACGCTCATCAAAATGAAAGCCAGGCATTATTTGCCATAGTACAAGGTAGCGTTTTCAAAGAGCTTCGTGAAGAATGTGCGGATAGGCTTGTAGAAATGGATTTTAATGGATATTCCATAGGTGGTTTGAGTGTAGGTGAGGGAAGTATATTAATGAACGAAGTACTTGAATATACTGTACCACGTCTTCCGGAAGAAAAACCTCGTTACCTTATGGGAGTTGGGTTTCCACCAGATATTATGGATGGCATTGAGCATGGTATTGACATGTTTGATTGTGTAATTCCGACACGTAATGGTAGAAATGGTTGCGCCTTTACGGCTCAAGGTAAAGTAAAGATTCATAATAGCTGTTATAGAGTAGATGAAGGCCCTCTTGATGAAAATTGTGATTGTTATACTTGCAAGAACTTTTCAAGGGCTTATATAAGGCATTTATTCGTTGCTAACGAGATCTTAGGTTTAAGTCTTGTATCCTTGCATAATATATATTATTTTGAGGAAATTATGAGAAAGGCCAGACAATCAATAATGGAAGGTAATTTCAAGGCCTTTAAATCCCAATTTCTTTCAACACAAGAAGATTAATGGATATATTTATTTTATTTAGATTTTTTTCATTTTTATAAAGGAGACTCATAAATGGACTTCTTAATGCAGGCAACAGGAAAACAAGGGAATTTTATGACACTTATAGTACCTTTTGCGCTTATGTTTGCTATTCTTTACCTGCTGATTATCAGACCACAGCGGAGAAAGCAGAAACATTTGCAAGAGATGATTGCAAACGTAAGGAAACACGATAATGTAGTAACAATGGGAGGTGTCCATGGGGTTGTCATATCCGTAAAAGAAAAAGAAATTATAGTTCGGGTGGATGATAATAAAGATGTAAAGTTGAAGATAGATAAAAGTGCTGTGACATCCGTGAGTGCACCAAGGAGTGAAAAAGAAGAAGACTGAGCAATAGAAGAAGGTCAACGAGTTAAGGAGAAAAAAATATATGCCAAAGAATTTGAAATGGAAAATACCTGTAATTGTAATACTTGTTGGTATAGCAATATTAGCGCTCTACCCGCCAGGAGATAAGGTAATAAAGATTGAAGAAGTTAAAGAGGCGGATGGTAAAGTGGCCGAGCGTTCCGTAATAGAAGATAGTGCTTTTGGGTTTTTATATAGAAACCCAATAATAAGAGAAACGATTTTAAAGAAAGAGACAGATGATAAAGGTTTAAGTATCGTTCATAAGAATGTTGAGTATATTGCCCGGGGACAGATAAAGCTCGGTCTTGATTTAAGAGGTGGATCCGAACTTCTATACAAGATAAAGGCGGAAGAAGGTGAATATCACCCTGGTTTGACCAATGAAATAATAGCTGTATTAGAAAAGAGGATAGACCCTCAAGGTGTATCGGAATACAGACTTCAGCAGCAGGGTATACGGAGGATCCTCATACAGGTTCCGGGTGCAACTAAGAAAGAAATCGAAAGTCTGAAAGACCGAATAACTCGTCTCGGAAAACTCGAATTCAAGGTGGCTGCTTCACCAGATAGTAATGAATATAACGACGCTAAAGAAGGAAAACCAGTACCGGGTTATTACAAACACTGGCTCAAGAAAAAGAAGGGAGAAAAATTAGAAACACAAGACTGGTACCTTGTACGTAATAAGATTGAAATAACCGGTGAGCATCTTTCAAGGGTTTTCCCTGATCGTAAAGATCTTCAAGCAGTAATTGGATTTGAATTTGACCAAATAGGAAGGGCGAAATTCGGACGATTAACCGAACGTAATATCGGGAAGCCTTTAGCGATTATTTTAGATGACGTTTTATATTCAGCTCCTGTAATACGAGATAGAATTCCGGGGAAGGGCATCATTGAAGGTAACTTTACTCAAGATGAGGTTAATGACTTAATTGCAGTGATGCGTGCTGGCAGTCTTCCAGCAGACCTGGAGTTGGAGATGGAAACCACAGTTGGTCCAAGTTTAGGAAAGGATTCGATAAGAAGAGGGCTTATTGCTGGTATTATGGGGGGGATATTTGTTTTGCTTTTCATGTGCATCTATTATAGGGGAGCAGGTGTCGTTGCAAACGTTGCCTTTATACTCAATATTGTTATGGTTGTGGGTACGCTATCTATCCTGAATGCGACGCTTACACTTCCTGGTATTGCAGGGCTCGTATTACTGATTGGTATGGCGGTTGATGCAAATGTCTTGATTTTTGAAAGAATAAGAGAAGAAAAGGCTAAAGGTAAGGTAATAAGGCTTGCTGTTAAGAATGGTTACGAAAGGGCTTTTACAACGATAGTAGATTCAAATGTAACTACCTTAATCACGGCAATTATTTTATACGCTGTAGGGACAGGACCAGTGAAAGGATTTGCCATAGTCTTGATTGCAGGCCTTTTAATTAACATGTTTACAGCCGTATTTGTCACAAGGGTAATATTCGAGATATTTCTCGGAATTAATTTTATGAAGAAATTCTCGATGTTACAATTTTTTAGGAGACCACATGCATCTTTTGTGCAGTATCGCCGTATTACTACAATTGTTTCACTTGTATTGATTTCAATTGGCATCTCAGTTTTTGCGGTACGAGGCAAGGAGAATTTGGACATAGATTTTACAGGAGGAACTCTCATACACCTAAAGCTGGACAAACCAATACCCGTTGGTGTTGTCCGAAATAAATTGACAATAACAGACTATGAAGATGCAGAGGTTCAAAGTATCTGGGCAAGTGAAACCATGACAAAAACTGTGAAGGACTCTACAGAGTTTGGGATCAGGATTAAGAGTCTAAATGATAATAAAATCATTCAAAAAATTACGAATGACTTGAAGAAAGTAATTGACGAAAAGTCCTTTGAAGGAGTCAAATTTAGCAAACCTACTGATTTTCAGCTAACGCTAAAGAAACCTGTGGATGAATATACAGTTCAAAATTATTTCCGAGAAGCTGGTTACGGGCGTGATAATATTATCTTGATGTATCCTGTTGGAAAGGCTGCTAAGAAGTTCTCGATAAAAATTTCTGGACTTTCTGCTGAAAAGTCCCGAATTGATACGATAAAAAATGTGACATCTGTCCTCACAGACTATTTGGAAATGTCATCAGTAGAGCTTTCCTTTGGTGATATAAAAGAGGAACTTCCAAGCGTCTCAGATGCTGTAAGGAGGGCTCAGTACAGGGCAATTTCAACTATGGATATAGATTTAAGGAAGGCTGCCGATCCTACAGTTTTAAAAATAGAACTCGGCAAAGAAGGTTATACCGATATTGAGATAGCAAGAAGGGAGCCTACGGGGAGAAGAATGTCTCTTAAGAAATTACAAATTACGGGCTCAAGAGATGTCCTGGAACTTATAAAGCAGATAGGAAAGCCTTTAAATATACCTTCTATTCTAGTAGGAGATAGTTCGTCAATTCAGGTTGAATTAAAGGAAGATATTGACGAAAGGTCTTTAAAAAAGATATTGCTGGGTGGGTCAAAGCAATTAAGAAAGTCAGTTGGTGAAATTACGGGAATTGATGTAACATCCAGGGAATATTCGGTTAGCATGGAGGCATTAAGTGCAGGAAAGATCCAGGAAAAGATACGGAAAGACCTTGTTGACATCTTCAAGGATAATCTTTACACAGAAAGGACAAACACGGGAATCGCAGTGCCTGAACCATTTAAAAAGGTTGTTAGTATAGGTGCGACAGTTGCTAGTGAAATGAAAAGCAGAGCATTCCTTGCGTTATTTTTTGCCTGTCTTGCAATAATTTTTTATATATGGGTCAGATTTGGTGAGTTTAAATTTGGGGCCGCTGCAGTAATTACGCTTGTTCATGATGTCTTGATTACTATAGGCGCTGTTGCAATAGCTGACCATTTTGGAAATGTGTTTGGAGATATAAAAATAAATCTCCCCATGATTGCTGCCTTTCTGACATTGATTGGTTACTCATTAAATGATACAATTGTGCTGTTTGACCGCATTAGGGAAAATCTTGCTGGCAAACAAAAGACCATAACCAGAGAATTAATTGATACCAGTATTAATCAAAACCTGAATAGAACTATCATAACGTCTCTAACTACATTCGGCGTTGTATCTGCTCTTTATTTTGTTGGAGGGCCTGCAATTCATGGTTTTGCCTTCGTTATGATGGTGGGAGTTGTTGTTGGAACATACTCTTCTATTTTTATTGCAAGTCCTATCTTGCTTGACTGGCATATTATAAAAAAGATTTTCAAGATATTTTTCCTTTTTATAACATTTCCATTTTGGCTTCCAGTAAAACTCTTACGCAAAACGTCTAAAAAAAGGGAATCGATGCCTTCGAGAGTCTAATAAAATACGTATAATATATTTAAGAAAGGGGGAAGCAATGAGAAGAGATACGCAAATCGGAATAGTACTTGGTGTGGTAATACTTGTAGTTATAGGCGTGTTTTTTAGTACAAGGCCATCGATAAAAGAACCGAAAATACCTGACTTGGCTTTATCTCAAGAAGGCGTATCTAAGGGTGAGGAAATTGAGATAATAGATATAGGTGAACTTGCGAAGAAATCGAAAACTGAAATAACAGAAGAAACGGTGTCTGTAGAAGATTTTATAGAAGAACGTAAGATAAAAAGAGAATTCGGGAGAAAAGTCCCTGTTAAAGTGCCCGTAAAATTGGAAGGGGCAGAAACAGAGATTGTAGTAACGGAAAAAGATATATCCGAAGTACATATTCCAGAGAAAGAAATTGAAGAATTCTCAGAAAGTACAACAATACCAAAGGAAGAACAACAAATCCCATTTGTTAACACCCAGGGTGATATTATTCATAAAGTGGTGTCAAGTGATAGCCTGGCTAAACTATCGAAGGAATATTATGGTGATGAAACAAAATGGAAATACATACACGAAGCAAATGAGAATAAAATACCAAATCCTAATGTCCTGTATATTGGACTGGAGTTATTGATACCTGATATTACAGTTTTAGAAAAAAGAGATGATGATATGTTTTATGAAAACCTGTCTGGGCGTGAGCCTGATGAGGAAGTATTCACAACTACCGGCACACACATAGTAAGACATGGAGATACACTTTTTGGTATCGCCAGGAAATATTATGGCGACACAGCAATGTGGGATAAAATCTATGATGCTAATGAAGACACAATAGTGCATAAAAGACTCCTGGAAGTAGGCCAAACTCTTATTATTCCGGAATAGTTACTAATGACAATTATATTAACTATGAAAGGAAAAAAGATGAAAGTATCCTTAAAAAAGATAAGTCATACTTTTTTATTGATTGTTTTCTCGATCTTGAGTATCAACACGAGTACGGCCATATCACAAATAGCTGATAGCCCATATCCCATGTTTCTGCATGATCTTAAACATACAGGACGCAGTCCCTACCAGGTATCACAGGTAAATGAATTAAAGTGGCATCAATTAACAGGAGGTGAAATATGGTCATCTCCTGTAATAGGCGCTGATAATACTATTTATGTTTCCAGCACAGATGGGAATCTTTATGCCTTTAACATGGATGGGACTCTCAAATGGGATTACCAGACCGGGAAAGAGTTATTTGGCACCCCTGCAATCGGTGCCGATGGTACTATTTATGTAGGTGGTGATAACAAAAAGCTTTTAGCCATAAAACCGGACCGTAAAATTAAATGGCCATGTTTTATTGGTTCTGATGTCCATTCCTCTCCTGCAATTGATAAGGATGGGACAATATATGTTGGAGCCTGGGATGGCAAACTTTACGCAATAAATAAGAATGGCACACGTAAATGGTCTTATACAACAGGTTCAAATATATTATCCTCTTCTCCGGCTATTGGAGATGATGGAACAATATATATAGGTTCATGGGATGGCCGTCTATACGCAATAAGTCCAAAAGGAAGAATCAAATGGAGTTATTCAACAGATTCCAAAATTGACTCCTCTCCATCTATTAGTGATAACGGAATTATATACATTGGTTCAAACGAGGGAATTTTATATGCACTTGACTCTAATCTCAGTAAAGAAGAAGCTAGAGATAAAGAGAAATTGTTAAAATGGAAATATATTATTGGTTCGCTAATACATTCTACACCCTCCATAGGTCATGATGGAACTATATATATTGGTGCAAAGGATGGAAAACTTTATGCACTTAATCCTGACGGAGAATTAAAATGGTCATACGACACGGGCGATAGCATTACGTCATCTGCCACTATAAGTGCTGATGGAACAATCCTTGTAGGTTCTTGGAATGGAAAGTTGTATGCACTTAATCCTGATGGTACTTTAAAATGGGAGTACGTGTTAGAAAAACCAATCCTTTCGTCACCTGCCATAGACTCTCAAGGTAATGTGTATGTGGGTTGTACAGACTGGAAATTTTATGCATTTGGGAAGGGGGGTGAGTAGCTATCGTCTTCTATCTGCAATCTTTTTTTAATATGAGAAACCGCAGTGAATAACACGGAAAACTACATACCAAGATATTTAGAATATAAACTCTTTGCCATGCTTGAATCATTTGTACCAGAGATTATAGCCCTGCCATCAGGAAATACCGTAAACTCAAAGTCCTTGTCCGCAAATTTCAACATAAAATCATTATAGCTTACGTCAACTGTGGCCCTTAATCTTTGTGCCAATTGCTCTAAATTAACGCTTCCGACATTTCGATACATCACCTGCACAGCATTCTTACCACATAGAAGAGTCGTCATCAAACCATCCTTTGCATCTAAAAACTCATAGTTATGTGATTTACAGGTTGGGCAATTATTTAACCTTCTTAAGTCCTCAACATCTAATTGCTTAAATTTTGTATCCCACACGTCTATTTCGAAAAGCGTTTTATTTGCCGATTTGAAATCCTTAGTCAGAATCTTGAATGCCTCTGTTACTTGAATAGATGCTATGATACTTGCGATTGGCCCGATAATCCCCGCAGTGTCACATGTTGGAAATATTCCCATTTGAGGCAGAGATTCAAAAACACACCTTAAACAAGGGGTTTGCGAAGGTATAATATTCATCGTCAAACCCTTACTCCCTATACAGGCCCCATATATCCATGGAATGTTATTCTTTACACAAATGTCATTAATAAGAAATCTGGTCTCGAAATTGTCGGTGCCATCCAGAATTATGTCAGCTCCTCTGGTTAGATCTTCCACATTGGCATAATTAAGGTCAGCGACAATTCCTTCTATGTTTATTTTAGAATTTATCCTTTGAAGTTTTTTCTGTGCAGCTATTGCCTTGGGAAGGTTATGTTTGATATCATTTTCATCATAAAGTATTTGCCTCTGCAGATTACTCTCCTCTATGAAGTCTCTATCAATAATCCTGAGATGACCGATACCAGCCCGGGTAAGATAGCTGGATGAAACACTACCAAGCGCACCGCAGCCAACTACAATAGCACGGCTCTTCATCAATTCTTTTTGGCGTTCTACGCCTATATGCTGAAATAATATCTGACGTGAATACCTTTCAAGTCCTTGCATCTCTATTTACCTGATTAAACTTAAATTGAAAATGGAATACAAAAAAAAAGCCTGCAGTCTAATTTAACTGCAAGCTTTTTGAAAAACATTAAACTCTTAATAACTGCAAGTTACTCTGAAATTTCATAAGTGCTTATGCACTCTGAATCCCCAAAGGCAATAGCCTTTTCTCTTTTGTACTTTATTTGTGGATTAACTCCTTCTCCAAACCCAGCAATCCAGGAGGTTACTAGTTCACACATGACTTCAAACGACGCACCAGCTTCCTTCCAAAGTGATTCATGAATACAATCAGTATGATCCCACGTGGTACGGGTATCTGATTCAGTTTTTACCTGAGCGCCTCTGTCACAAGGCATCCCATCACATAAATTGTTGCTTAACAATTCAAAGGCTCTCGATGCAGTACATCCGTTTCCGCCACTTTCCTGAACGGCCTTTTTACCGCACTCCACACCATGATCATGAGCGGCTTTTATGGCTAACTCCTTGCCCTCATCTCCATACTTTTCACAAAAAGCAGCAATTGTTGCGGCTTCTCTAGTTTCAGATTTTATGATCAAATCTTGTATTCCCTGATGAATTGGCACGTCTTCAAGTAATTCCTCCAGAGGCGTGTCCGGATTTGATTGTGGATATTTTTCATAGACTTTATTTAAAACATCATCGGCCTCCTGACCGTATTTTCCTTTAAATACATTTGCAATACTAGATTCCCTTGCCTCAGTAGTTTTGATTTTCTTATACATCCAATGGTGTACAGGACCAAGTTCCAAACTCATTGTAAATAATCTCCTAAAAAATTATTGTTTTAAATTCAAATTAAACGGCTTCCACTTCCTGTATTTCAGGGACGTCCTCCTTAACCTTAACCTCTATCCCCTGTTTGAGAGTCATAAGGGCACTTGGGCATGTTCCACAGGCTCCCTGCAATCTTACCTTTACTATGCCATTTTCCACATCGACAAGTTCTACGTTTCCACCATCAGCCATTAAAGCAGGCCTTATTGTATCCAGAGATTTTTCCACTCTTTCCCTTAAATCTGCAGTCATTGTTAATACTCCTTAAAAAGAAAAAATTTATCAAATTAAAAAGCTTAAGCCATTAGAGAAAATTCACGAACAAGCTACTTATCCTTCCTTCTTCTTTTTTATAGCTTCATTAAGTTCTTCAATAATCTTATCGGGCGGTATGTTGTGCATCATGGCGCCAAATTGTATATCTTCCGTCTTCGAACCAGGACACGTAAAACAACCTGAACCAAAATACTTTTGAAAAACTGGTTCTGTCTCAGGATATTTCGTGAAAATCTCTCCAATACTTGACTTTTTCGTTATTTTAAAATCTTCTTCTTCACTCATTAGTTTATGACCTCACTTCCACTAATCATCATCCTTTGGTTTTCTTATGCTTACTAACATGTTTAAGACAAACAACCCTATACCTATGACGTTTAATACTCCAAATCCTTTGTAAATATAACCGAGACCCCACGTACTTACCAGGCCAATTAAAGCTATATTTGCCAGCCATAAATGAATAACAGCCAGCTTTGGAAAGGCTACGGGGTTTCCGTTAAATCTTGGCAATATGTGATACCCTACTCCGTAAATCATCATAGACAGCCATCCTAAAAGATTTAGATGAACGTGCGCGTATTTTAGCTGAAAATATTCTACCCTCTTTGTAAACATTATAAAAGCCCCTATAATTGCAGCGATGGCAAAATATATTAACGCCGAACGAATAAAGTTCTTCGCAACTAGATCCAATTTCCCCTCCTTTTAAGTATAAAGCCCACAAAGCCTAAACATACAAAATATATCAAAACTAAAGGTTTGTCAATAAAAAAAAGACACGCAAAAACCGCATTATTTTATTTGATTAATTTTTAATTTTTTTATAGACTAAAATACTTATCTTAATGTAAATTTTCTAAGTTATGATTAACTCAATTCAATCAATATTTATAGGGGCTGTCTTTTTTTACTTTTTAGATTCCATATGGGAAATTGGCTCTATTTTTCGGCTGGAGAAATTCAGCAAAAGGCTGGCCAATTTCTTCATCCTGACAGGCTTATGTCTTCATAGCGCATTCTTGATAATTCTAAGTATAAAATCTAAGAACCTGCCAATTAGTACCCTTTTTGAATCGTCTGTTTTCTTCCTTTTTTTAATTGTCTTGATTGCCGTTATCACCAAATATATATATAAATTGCCATCACTTACTCCCTTTGTAATGGCAATTGTTACTGTGTTTTGCATTGCCTCTATTGCGCTCATAAGAAACGACTTAATTCTGTCCGGCGATTTGGCGAAATTCTGGCAAATTGTTCACATAATCCCGATTTTCCTGGGTTATGCCGCTTTTACGGTTTCTTTCATACTGAGCATAATGTATTTGACGCAGGAAAGGCAGTTAAAGACGAAAAACTTTGGTTCGCTTTTCAACAGCCTGCCTTCTCTTGAAACCTTAGATAATTTAATGTGGAAGACTATTACGTTTGGTTTCCCCCTTCTGACGATTGGCCTTGTTTCAGGAACTATATGGGCAAAGTCGTCCAACATATTGGGTGAGCTCTGGTATCTGGATCCAAAAGTGTTATTGGGGGCTTTCACGTGGCTTGTGTATGCTGCGCTTTTACACCTGAGGCTGGGAGCTGCCTTTCATGGGACAAAGGTGGCATGTGTTACTATAGCATGTTTTATTATTGTTCTTCTTACGTTTGTTGGCCCGTTCCTGATGGGCTCTAAACATGCTTACGTAAATAGTTCAATAATACTCGAGCAGAAGATACCGCCGGATGATGTTGGTATGGCGAAAATAGAATTTTAGAATATAATAAACCCATAAAAATAAAAAGATGAACTTACACACTATTGGAATCAATCATAAAACGGCCCCTGTAGAAATAAGGGAAAAGCTTGCCTTTAGTGCCTCCGGAATACCAGTCGCATTATCTTCACTTACACAGTCTTTTCCATCGTCAGAGGCCGTAATCTTATCCACCTGTAATCGTGTTGAGATCTATGGCACGTCGCCGGATAACTCTCTGAATAAGGAAACGTTGATGGACTTCTTTTCCGCATTTCACGGGTTACCTAAAGAAAGATTTTCCGACCATATTTATCATTACCAGAATATAAATGCTGTCAGGCATTTATTCTTTGTTACCTCCAGTCTTGATTCTATGGTAGTAGGTGAATCTCAAATCCTTGCTCAGGTAAAGGAGGCGTATATGACGGCTGCCTCCCTGGAAACAACCGGAAATATCTTGAATCAGCTATTCCAGCGCGCCTTAAACGTTGCCAAGAGCATACATGCAGGCACGGAAATCAGTAAAGGTAAGGTTTCAGTAAGTTCAATAGCTGTAGAATTTGCTGTCAAGATTTTCAGGGATTTCTCTGACAAGACGGTATTTATTATTGGTGCCGGAGAGATGTGTGAGCTTGTCCTGAAACATCTCGTAGAACATGGTGCAAAGGCCGTAATGGTTGCCAATAGAAATTATGATAAGGCAAAAGTCCTTGCAGACGAATACGAGGGAAAGGCCATAAAATACGATCTACTCAGGGATCATCTTTTCGAGGCAGACATAATTATCAGCTCTACCGCTGCTCCTCATTATGTAATTCATACAGATCAAATAAGGAATGCTATTAAGGCTCGCAGGGGCAATCCCATGTTGTTGATAGATATTGCAGTACCGAGGGACATAAATCCCGAAATATCAAAGGTTGACAATGTATACCTCTATAACATTGATGATTTACAGACTGTAGTAAACAAAAACATGGATGTGAGGGAAAAGGAATTTAAAAAGTGTCAGGATATTATCAATAAAGAGGTAGAGAATTTTATGGCATGGTTTGAAGAATTAAAGATTGGACCGGCTATTTCTCAGTTGAGGACTCATTTCCACAACATAGGTGAAGAAGAACTTGAAAGGTTAAGGCCAAAATTGAGAAATATTGCGCAAGACGAATGGGAACATATAGTCTATTCAATGCAGCGAACACTCAATAAAATCCTCCACAAACCCGCCAGGGTAGGAAAAGAAAAAGCGAAAAATGGAGGTGGTTACCAGTATGTAGAGACCATAAAAAACCTATTTGGTATTCACCACAAAGACGATTCTAAAAAATGACATTTAGCAGATTATACCCAAACTGTAAGTTCGGGAGAAAACGCTTGTCATTTTTACCATTCGCATCCTGTCATTCTGAGCCCCCACTTCTTGCTTTCGCTAGAAAGCAGTGGGGGCGAAGAATCTAGATTCCTTATTTTGCTTTTTCCTATATCCGTATTCACCAATCTATAATCTACATTCCTGTAAAATCTAATAAAGAATAAAGTTCGTTATTTGCTACAATAACATAAAAGTTATGTTAGATTTAAAAAATGAAAACCTATATAAATCCAAAAATGTTAACTTGGGCACGTAAGCGTAGCAAGCTTACAATCGAAATGCTAGCCGAACGCATGAAGAGGACTCCCACAGAAATAAAAATGTGGGAAGATGGCACAAAAGACCCTTCTTATGGTCATCTTGAAGACTTAGCGTATAAACAATTTAAAATCCCTCTTGCTGTATTATTTTTCCCTGAACCGCCAGCGGAATCTGATCCCGTAAACAAATTCAGGCATCTCCCTGATTATGAACTGGAACGCTTTTCAGAAGATACCGTTAGAAAAATTCGCTTAGCTCAAGCTTATCAAGATTCATTGTCAATAATTCTAGAAGACTATACTTCAAAAAAAATCTTTAACGATATAGTTCCCAAGAACCAATCCGTAAAAGACTTAGCTCATCAAGTTAGAAAATATGTTGGAATAACTATAGAAGAACAATATAAATTTAGTTCTTGTGAAAATGCATTTAAAAGATGGCGCTATGCACTAGAAAAATGTGGTATTTTTACATTTAAAGATTTTTTTAAGGATAGATTCATTTCGGGCTTTTGTCTTATCGATGATAATTTTCCAATTATTTTTGTCAATAATTCAAACGCTTTTTCGAGACAAATTTTTACTCTTATGCATGAATTAACTCATATTTTATTTAAAATTGATGGCGTTACAGATGTTGATGATTCGTATTTATCATTTATGAATAAAACAGAGAAGGATACTGAAATTTTTTGTAACAAATTTGCCTCTTGCCTTTTGGTTCCAGATGATAACTTCGACAGAGATATAGCTTTTTATGAAAAGAACGGGATGGATTCCATTTCAGAAATTGCTGACCATTATTCAGTGAGTCGGGAAGTTATCTTACGAAGACTTCTTGATCATGGAATTGTATCGGACGATTTATACTGTGAAAAAGCTTACGAATGGAACCGTGATTACCTGAGAAGCTCAAAAAGACAAAAGGGGGGAAACTATTATCTAACTCAACTGGCATATCTTGGAGAAGGTTATACAAAATCATCTTTTGAACAATATCGTAGAGGTCACATAAATAAAGCGGATCTGGCCAACTATCTCAACGTAAAAGCTAAAAATCTTGATAATTTAGAAAGTCAGTTGAGGTGGTAAAATGTATGTCATTGATAAAAATGTTTTCATAATTTTAGGGCATTATTACCCTAAAAGATTTACACGTGTATGGGAAAAAATAGATAACCTTGTTGTCGAGGGAAAACTATGGTCTGTCAGAGAAGTTCGAAAAGAACTAGAAGTACATTGCCCCTTTTTGCACATAGAAGAATGGGTTGCCAAGAATAAAGATATATTTAAGAAACCTACTGAAGATGAACTATATATAGTTTCTGAAATATTTAAGCGTCCACACCTTAGAGGTTTTGTTAAAAGAAGCAATCTCCTTAAAGGATTACCCGTTGCTGACCCATTTATTGTAGCTGCTGCAAAAATAAGCGGTACATATGTTGTTACAGAAGAAAAATATGCGAAAGGTGGAGCGAGGATTCCAACAGCTTGTGAAGAATTCGGCATAAATTGCATTAATACGGAGTAATTTTTGGAAAAAGAAAATATTGGTAATTAAAGACACTTTCCATATTTATTATTCTCTGCACTTTCCCGCTCTCGTAAATAAACAAACCAATCCACCAACCCAAACGAATTGTAATAAAATAATTGATTTATGAGGGATTATACGATAGCTTTTTGCAATGTCATTGACCGTAAAATGTTTATTGATCTCACGGTTTGTTTTTGCCTTATTTCGTGAATATGCGTAGAATCATTATAAAAATATTACAGCTATCAGCGTATTGGCCGTTGTTTTTTTTGTTTCGAATTCTTTTTAATTTTAAGGTAAAGGGGACAGACAATCTGCAAAAGGCAGGCAATTCATTTATTGTTGTCGCAAATCACGTTTCATATCTGGACCCATTATCTGTTTTTATTGCCTTGCCTTTTCGTTTGAAATATTTTCCACTTTTTTACATGGCTAGTGATTATTTTTATAAAGTAATATTTTTTTATCGTTTTATTGGAGCGATTCGTGCTCGAATGGGCCAGGATTTAGAATTATCCAGCATGGCGTTTATAAAAAAACTAGCCGAGGATGAACGGGTTGTCATATTCCCTGAAGGCGGTATATACAAAGGCGTAGGCATAAAGAGAAGGCCGCGCAGGGGAATATCGTATGTAGCCGCTAAAAGCAATAAATTTATTGTGCCTCTTAAAATAGAGTCCAACCTTGACGGCGCTGTAAGTGTTATGGGTGGAACTATAATTGACTTGCTGACAGGAAGACATTGGATAAAGATGGTCTTTGGTGAACCTTTTAAGATTGAAGAGACAATCGGGAAGGCACCGGAAAGCCTTTCTGAATTACGAAAAGCGTCTGAGAGTGTATTTAAAAGAATAGAAACAGCATAATAACATCAATGTATAACCCCATGAAGGCATAGAAAATTCGAAAAATAATCAAAAAAATCAATTGACAGGAAGATGGCTAAAGATACAATTCTAAATAAATACATGACTATAAAATAAATAGTCTCCCATCATTTCACAAAACATAAATTTATGAGACTCGGGTCAAAACCTGCGTTTCCTATCAAGTCGTAGTAATAGAGCATATACTCTATATACAAACTAGTACTTTTTACATTAGTATAAGCCTTGCCAGATATTCATTTATAATTTTTTACTAATACGGATTAAGGTGTAAGACCCTACAATCCACATTAGTAGAAAGGAAGGAAGAACAGACATGGTTATGAAAAGAATATCTTTTATATTTACAGCATTTGTAATTATGATTTTTGGACTTGCTATCGGCTGTAAATCAGTAGAAACGGTTGGAACTGTAGAAAAAGCAGCCGAACCGAAGGCTGAAGCTGCTGAGGTGGTAGCTACCATAGAAATAGCTGAACCTGCTGAGGTGGTAGCCGCTGAAGAAATAGCTGAACCTGCTGAGGAGGTAGCTGCTGAAGAAGCGGCTGAAGCTACTGAGGAGGTAGCCGCCGAAGAAATGGCTGAAGCTACTGAGGAGGTAGCTGCTGAAGAAGCGGCTGAACCTGCTGAGGAGGTAGCTGTAGCTGAAGAAATTGCTGAAACTATAGAGAAGGTAGCTGAAGAAGCGGCTGAAACGGCTGAGAAGGTGGCTGAAGAAGAGGCTGTAGCTACAGAGAAGGTAGCCGAAGAAGCGGCTGAAATGGCTGAGAAGGTAGCCGAAGAAGCGGCTGAAACTACAGAGGAGGTAGCTGAAGAAGCGGCTGAAGCTACTGAGGAAGTAGCCGCCGAAGAAATGGCTGAAGCTACTGAGGAGGTAGCTGAAGAAGCAGCCGAAGCGGCTGAGAAGGTGGCTGAAGAAGGGGCTGTAGCTACAGAGAAGGTAGCCGAAGAAGCGGCTGAAGCTGCAGAGGAGGTGGCCGAACAAGCGACTGAAACTGTTGAGGAGGTAGCTGCCGAAGAAATGGCTGAAGCTACTGAGGAGGCAGCCGAAGAGGTGACTGAAGAAGCGGCTGAAACTGCTGAGAAAATGACCGAGGAACTGGTTTATTCTGCTGAGATAATAGCTGAAGAAACTGCTGAGAAGGCTTCTGAAGAAATAGCTGAAGCTACTGAGGAGGTAGAGGAAGAAACGGCTGCAACAGTAGAGACGGTATCTGGAGAGAAGGCCGAACCTGAAAAGATGGAAGCCGAAAGCGTGCAATAATTCCTGATTATGCACTTATAATATTGACATAAGACCATTTATTGAAGCAGCAGTTGCACAGACGCGTTTCGCAGCTGCTGCTCAATACCGTCGTTAGCCTCCCTTAGCGCACACACACGATAATCCCCAACGAACAAATTTGTAATTAGACACACACATATTTATTATTCTTTGTACTTCCCCTCTTTTATAAATAACAAAGGGAAAATTATATCACTGGTACAGCATGGTATGATTACGGCCACTATGATGATGATGAATACACTCCCCACATAATTAAACCAGTCCACCAATCCAAACGAGATGAGATAAAGCATGGATGCCATACTGCTCACGAAGACATGGCCTGAGTGTGAAAAAAAGGTTGCTTTTTGAACCTTCTCCATTGCAATGAGACCTATGGCAATTCCAATAGTTACAAATGGCATAATTATGAGTGGATACTCCACAATGCACATGTGAAACTCGAAGTCCTTACCAAGAACATATCCCGAACAAAAAGGTATAATTACGTCACTAATTCCACATACAAGAATAGAACCCAGCAATCCAATGATAACGGCCTTTATCACTTTCTTTTCGTAACGCCAAAACATCGCAGATGTAGCCGTAGCGCTAAACAATATATGGACTGGATGAAAGATGTGGAATAATCTTTGAGAACCACGCATAATGATATCCTCTTTCAAAGAAAACGCTACTGCAGTCATTATGCCTACAAGGATTAGGGCTACAATAGAGCTGATAACCGTGAATGGTATATGCTCTTTGAGTTCGCTTAATATATGCTTTAATTTTGGCTTGATATTTTTTTCTTCATGCTCCATTTGGAAATTTATAAAGATAATGTTTGGTAATAACACACCAGCATGGAAATTGGATTCCTCCCGAAAGGCCCGCCTGCCATCTGTCGGGCAGGGAGGAAATAACCCCCGCTTTCGCAGGGATTCCAAAGTTTATCTGGATTGATTGAGTTTTATTTTCAGGTTAAGCAGGCATTGTAGATTATGTTATGTACCCTTTCAAGCTAAAACAAAGATTTAAAAAGCTATCAATCTTCGTTTTAGTTCCCTACATCATCCGTTATTAAAGCCCCTTGCCTTCTTAATGGAGAAAACAATGACAAATCCCACTCTTAACAGAGATCAATTGGTTATGCTCAGGGAGGATAACGTCTGTGGTAATGAGGATATAAAGAGGGATTTCGATTTAGAACCTATGCGGTTTGAAGATGCTATAAAAAAACACCTTACCTGGTTGAGATGATTTATGGTTTAAATAAAGCCCCTCGTTAATTAGCCACAAATCATTTCAATTTTGGTAAGGTATTTCCCCATCAAGGTCAAACACCTGTTTAACGGAAGTTTTTATGTTCTTAATCACTCCATTTTAAGATACGAAGCGGTCAAGACAATCCTTCTAGCCCAAAACTTCCCATCCTTTATTTCATAATTGCATTTTATGTAATCACCAGCCTTAAGATTATCGAAGCTTAATTTATCATCCTTCTGGAATATAGTACCACCTTTGACTGATACTATATCAGTCTTTTCATCTCCTTTGTAGCAAACAGTGTCTTTAGTTAACCTTAATGGTTCTTTTCCTATCAATTCACATTTTTCAAATGTTATTTCCATTGTTTCCAGGTCAAGAGTCTTTATCTGACCTTCGAGTACTTCACGGTTCGTGTAAGACCCTGTAGGAGAAATAGGCCAATCGAGCATTTTCCAGGCATACGCATTGGTCCCAAAGAAAAAAGCTCCGAAAAAGAAGGCTAGCATTAATAATTTTGTTGTCCTATACATTTTCATACCCTCGTTTTCCCATTGATTATTACTAATTTACTTTTCTAATATTTATAATATCAATTATCGTGCCAAATTCTTTTAAATAGAAAGATACGGATTTATACAATCATAACATCTCATGATATAAGGATATACAAACACATATGTTTGTTTAATATGACGAGATCTAAAAATCTAAATAACTTCACATCAAAAAAGTCTAAATCCTTAGAATATATATATATTATTAAGATACTTGATTAAAATACTTGGTCAGTATCTATGAATTTCAAACTGTCCTCGAAGTTAGTTTATGAATAATAAATAGATAGCGAATTTTGTTTGTTGTCGTGGGGTGTCAGCAGGCATAGGGAAATGTGAACGGGAGTTTACTGCAGACTGGTTACAAAATCTTTTATAGTTTCTTTTAAGTCAGGATCATATCTTTCTGATAGACCGAGTCTCTTCGCCTGTGCCTCGAAGGCAATTTCCAATATCATTTTCTCTTTTGTCTTCCTTGTAAGCTCTTTTAATAGTTCATCATTTTGATTTTGCAAAGCTTCCAACCGTAATGCAAGATCGCTAACATCTTTATCAACTTCGTCGGATTCTTCCTCAATTTCTTCACTTGTTTTCATTACTCTTTGTAATGTACCCATATCCCTTTTCAGTATTTTGATAGTCTTTCCAAGGGATGCATATTTAACCTTAATCGCCGCATAATCTTTGCTTATCTGTTCTTTCTCAAGACTTAAGGCATGACGTCTGGCTTCAAGTTCCTTAATTTTGATATCTAGGTTTCTAGCATATTGTTCAAGATTATCCAGCTTTTGCTCTAATGCTGTTGTTTCAATGACCTTGTTCCTGTATTTTTCTACAGACCTTACAGAGATAAATATACATATAATGCATATAAAAACTAAGATGACACTAACAATAAGGAGTCTCTTGATTTTAGCATCTTGCATCATAAATTACACCTTTCCTTTGAAGGTATCAGACATAGTAATGATAAAGGCTTATCGCCAGAGTTCTTAAACTGGTGAGTCTCATTTTCAGGAACAAAGATTACATCGCCTTGACCAAAAGACTTTTCTGTCCCGTCACCAACAATAATTCCACTACCGTTTAAAATAATACTTCGTGTTCCCAATCATGGCTATGTAAAGGGGTAAAACCGTCAGGTGCTATCTCAAAGTGTCTCATGGCAAAGTTCTTTGCACCCATCTCCTCGGTAATAATCCACCTTATCTGTACGCCACGAGCTCCTTCTTCTATTGACACTGGAGGCACATCCTTGTAATTTATTACTTTCATAATTATTCCCTTTGAAATATTTAGTTAAGTTTAATATATTAATACGACTTACACTTTACAAGATAATTCTTATTTTTTTCGATAGCTCTAAGAATAAACATAATGTTGGATAGTAGCATAAAGAAAACACCGTTGTATGATGTGCATGTGGCTCTTGGCGCCAGGATTATTGATTATCACAACTTCCATATGCCCCTGCAATATGATGGCATTATAAGTGAGCATAAAAACGTAAGAAACAATGCAGGCCTTTTCGATATTTCACATATGGGAGAAATAGTTATAGAGGGCAAAGGGGCAACGGAATTAGTTCAAAGGGTTATAACTAATGATATTAGTAACCTCCCAAATTATAAAGCCGCATACACTCCTATTTGCGATGATGAGGGAGGAATTATTGATGATATTATAGTTTTTAAATACAACCCTGAGAAATACGTACTCGTAGTAAATTGTGCCAATACTGATAAGGATAATAAATGGATAAATAAATTTAAAACAGATAATACAAACATAAATAATCTAAGTGACCAGATTGCCCTTCTTGCCGTTCAAGGACCAAAATCTGAAGACATAATACGGCTGGTATGCGGTGAGGAATGTGCAGCTCTCTCACGTTTCCAATTTACAGAAGTAACCAGGAACGAAATGGAACTAACAGTATCCAGAACTGGCTACACGGGGGAAGATGGATTTGAAATCTTTGTCAACCAATCACATTGTGTGAACTTATGGAACATATTACTTGAAAAAGGTAAAGCTATGGGTCTAAAGCCCGCAGGTCTTGGTGCAAGAGATACGTTGAGATTAGAGGCCGGTTACCTACTCTATGGTAACGATATCGATGATTATGTAACACCGCTGGAAGCAAATATAGGCTGGACTGTAAAATTTAACAAGGCAGACTTTATCGGAAAAGATTCACTATTAAGACTAAAGAAATATGGATTAAAGAGAATGTTTGTTGCATTTAAGATGCTTGATAGGGGGATACCGAGGACAGGTAATGAAATAACCCATCATAACAATGTTATAGGCAAAGTAACGAGTGGAACCTTTAGCCCTACTCTGGAAACAGGCATTGGCCTCGGCTATGTTCTCAAGCGTTTTGCAGAACAAAAAGGTCAGGTTAACATAAAGATCAGGGGCACAAACCATCCTGCTAATATAGTAAATACTCCCTTTATTACTAAAACACAGCGCAGCGTTAGCCACAATCAATGATTTAAGTAGGCAATAGGCAAAAAACATACAGGCTGCCATACTGAATATCGAATGTAGAACAAGGAATGATGAATAATGAACGAAAAATCAGAAAGTCCCCACAGTTAGCTTGCGAAGCGCAAGCGAACAAGCTGTGGGGAAAGTGTGAATGTCTTTACCTCAAAATTCAAAATTCGATGTTCGATATTCAATATTTGTTTTCAATGACTTATACAAAGAATTGCTAAATAACAAGGTTTTACAGAGCTAAGCCAAAGCTTAGCTTAGTCAGCTTTGCATATTTGTAATATAGAAAGGTAGATAAATGAAAATTCCAGAAGATTTGTTCTATGCAAAAACTCATGAGTGGTCAAGAAAAGAAGAAGAGAGTAAAGTTAGGGTCGGCATTACATACCATGCCCAAAGCCAGCTTGGAGATGTTGTTTATGTGGAATTACCCGCTTTAGATACTAATGTCGAAGCATGTAAGGCGTGTGCCGTCGTTGAGTCAGTAAAGGCTGCCTACGATATCTATGCGCCAGTATCTGGTAAGGTTACGGAAGTAAACAATAATCTTGAGAATAAACCGCAGTTAATAAACGAAGACCCTTATGGTGAAGGTTGGTTTTTCGTAATCGAGATGGATGACCCTCAACAATTAAAAAACCTTTTATCAAACAAGGAGTACGAAGAATTGTGCCAGGCAAAATAAATTATGTTCCAAACACCGAAGCAGACATCAAATTAATGCTTAAGGAAATCGGTGTTAAGTCAATTGACGATCTTTTACAGGACATACCGAAAGAATTGCTATGCAAACCCATAAACATACCTGACGGGATATCTGAGATGGAATTGAAACACTCTCTCAAGTCCTTAAGCGATAAAAACGCAAGCTTTAATAAATACAATTCTTATCTTGGTGCAGGCGCATACGATCATTTCATCCCAAGTGTTGTTGACCATTTAAGTGGCAGAGGTGAATTTTACACCTGTTATACTCCTTATCAGTCAGAGGTAAGTCAGGGAACACTACAGGCGATGTATGAATTCCAGAGTATGATGTGTGAACTACTGGCAATGGATGTGACAAATGCATCCATGTATGATGGGGCATCAGCCCTGGCAGAGGCAGCTAAACTCGCCTTAAAGTATAAACAAAAAGAAAAGATTATAGTCTCTAAAACCGTTCATCCCGAGTATAGAGAGATTCTATCAACTTATCTACAGGGTTCGGATGTCAAACTCGTCGAGCTTGAAATGGAAAATGGCATCACGTCTGTCTCAGACCTTGAATCCAGGATTGACAAAAATACAGCATGTGTCTTAATCCAGACACCAAACTTCTTTGGATGTCTTGAAGATAATGAAGGACTTGTAGCATTAACCCATAAGAATGAAGCCCTTTTTGTTGAGTGTGTAAATCCGATGGCATTGGGCATAATCAAACCACCCGGTGAGTACAATGCTGACATTGCAGTTGGTGATGTGCAGGTATTGGGTAATTACGTCTATTACGGTGGTCCGCATGCAGGTTTCTTTGCAACAAGTAAAGAGCTCATGAGAAAGATGCCGGGAAGGATTGCAGGCGCCACAACAGATTCAAAAGGTAGGCGTGGATATACGCTTACGCTTCAGGCAAGAGAACAACACATCCGACGTGGAAGGTCAACATCGAATATCTGCACAAATCAACAACTCTTAGCGCTCAGGGCATGTATCTATCTCTCCACATTAGGCAAAGCCGGAATGATAGAAGTGGGCAAATTGAACGTTTACAAGAGCCACTACGCAATGACACGCCTGTGCGAGCTTGACGGGGTAGAACTCTTATTTGATAAACCCTTCTTTAACGAGTTTGCCATAAAGTTTTCTGGTAACTGTGAAATAAAAGACATAAACAAGCGCCTCTTTGAAGCTGGCATAATAGGGGGTCTTGATATATCACGCTTTTATCCAGACATCCACAATGCCATGCTTCTATGTGTAACAGAAACAAAATCCAAAGGGGATATAGACAAACTAGTAAATACTATATCAAATATTATCTAGAGGAATCTTAACGAACTATTTAACTTTTTAATATCTCATATATCCTGAAAGATCTTGGCAATTATGGCTAATGATAACTATGTAGGAGCGATTCATGAGTCGCCCCTGCATAGCCGTAAATCAATTAGATTGAAGGGATATGATTATTCACAAACAGGAGCGTATTTTGTAACCATATGTACATATAATAGAAAATGCAATCTGGGGAAGGTTATAAATGACGAGGTGAAATTGAATAAATATGGTCACATTGTGGAAAACGAATGGATTAAAACCGCGGATATTCGTAAAAATGTTGAACTGGATACATATGTGATATTGCCCAATCATCTTCATGCAATTATCATGTTAAATTGTAGGGGCGTATTGCAATACGCCCCTACAGATACATCGGGGAAACTTCAATCACCATCACAAACGGTTGGTTCAATCATTCGTGGTTTTAAATCCACAGTCACCAAACAAATAAACAAATTACGAAACACACCAGGTTCTTCGGTATGGCAACGTAATTATTATGAACATATCATTAGAAATGAGGACGGGCTAAATCGTATCCGCGAATATATTATAAACAATCCAATACAATGGCAATTTGATAGAGAAAATCCCCACCACATAATAGACAAGACTTACCATACTAACTGGGGCAAGATCGAAGAATTGATATACGGAAAAATAATAAATAATTCCTAAATATCAGGAGAGGTTAAATAAGCATGCTTGAAAAATTAATTATTGAAAAATCATCGCCGGGGCGTACGGCATATTCCTTACCAGAATGTGACGTGCCAGTAGGGGCGAACCGCGGGAGCCGCGACTTTCGCGGCAGCCTGCCCGACGGCAGTTTGGCGGGTTCAACCCTACCGATACCTGAACGTTTTCTACGAAAGAACACAGCTGAACTCCCTGAAGTGACAGAGCTTGACGTTGTAAGGCATTTCACGAGACTCTCTCAATTAAACTATAGCGTGGATACTAATTTCTACCCGCTCGGCTCATGTACGATGAAATATAGCCCAAAGGTTAATGAAGACGTTAGTAGATATGATGGATTCGTAAATCTGCACCCTTATCAGAATGAAGAGCAGTGTCAGGGCATTCTCCGTATCCTGTATGAAATAGAAAAAATCTTTTCTGAAATATGTGGTATGGATGTATTCACCTTGCAGCCCGCTGCCGGTGCTCAGGGTGAATTAGTGGGAATGTTAATATCTCGTGCTTATCACATCAAAAAGGGTAGGAGGAGAAGCAAGATAATTATTCCTGACTCCGCTCACGGGACAAATCCCGCGTCTGCTGCAATGTGTGGCTTCGACGTTGTAGAAGTTAAGTCAAATAGTCAAGGTCTTATTGACATAGAAGCATTAAGGGGGATTATTGATAATGATGTTGCTGCACTGATGCTCACAAATCCTAATACCCTTGGACTGTTTGAAAAGGACATCTTAAAGATTGCCGAGATTGTCCATAGTGCAGATGCCTTACTGTACCTGGATGGTGCAAATATGGATGCGTTGCTGGGGATTGCAAGACCCGGGGATATGGGTACAGATATATTGCATCTGAATCTTCACAAGACCTTTTCCACACCGCATGGTGGTGGTGGCCCCGGTGCCGGTCCGTTGGGAGTAGTAAAAAAACTGGCACCATTTCTGCCTGCTCCAGGGATTGTAATGAATAATGGTTTATACAATTGGCAATATGACATGCCCGATTCCATAGGACGTGTAAAACCTTTCTATGGTAATATAGGAATTATTATAAGGGCTTATGCTTACCTACTTTCCATTGGCAGTGGTGGGCTTAGAAAGATTGGCTTAAACGCCCTTATTAACGCTAATTATCTTAGAAGAAAACTCTCCGGTTATCTGGAGATACCTTATGGTGAAAAATGCATGCATGAATTTGTAGCCTCTACGAGAAAACTCAGAGAAAAAGGTATAACAACCTTAGATGTAGCTAAGAGGCTTCTCGACTATGGATTCCATGCGCCGACAATATATTTTCCTTTGATTGTTGCAGACGCGCTTATGATTGAGCCAACGGAGACGGAAACAAGAGAAACCCTGGATGAATTTGCTGCAGCCATGATTAAAATTCTGGAGGAAGCTGAGAAAAGCCCGGAACTGCTAAAAAATGCCCCGCATACGACTCCTGTATCAAGACTCGATGAGGTAAAAGCCGCAAGAAAGCCAAATCTGAGATGGCAAAAACAAACGTAGGTTAGCAACCGGGAACCCTGATTTAACATGAGAACGGAGAATATAGATAATTGGAGATTGGTTTTTACTCCGAATGAAGACCCGTATATGAATATGGCTATCGATGAGGCCTTGGCCAGCGAATGCGCGGATTCTACAAGCGGATTGTCAACAATACGATTTTACACATGGAAAGAACCATCATGCTCTATCGGATATTTTCAAAAAATGGTAACCGTCTTTGATACCTTAAAAGAAAATGGAATTCCTATTGTTCGCAGGCCTACAGGTGGTGGAATCGTTTTTCACGGCAATGACATCACATTTTCAATAGTTAGAAAAAAAGTCCGTGATAAAAGGCTGGAAGATATATCTTCTTTTTACAAACTAATTGGCGAATCTATTTTAGTGGGGCTAAAGAAATTGGGGTTCACGTGTAACTTTTATATTCCAGAGAAGGCCGTACAACTTTCAGAATCCGGAAAAAAGTATTTAAAATCCTACTCGACTCAACAATCCATTTGCTCTGTAACACCTGCCAAATACGACATTTTTATAAGCAGCAGTAAGGTCGCCGGATATGCAGCGAGAAGGTCTCGAGATGCAATTCTTTGTCAGGGATATCTAGATGTATATGAAATTTGGGAAGATAGACATAATAACACTGGGAATGAAATGATTGATTTGTTATATGGCAATCTTGTAAATAGTTTTAAAGAAGTATTTGGAATAATACTTACGTCTGCACCACTTACTGTTGAGGAGAAAATACTGGCGCATCAAATAAGAGAAAAGAAATATTCTTGCAAGAAATGGAACTACAGGAAGTAAACCCCGTTGGAATTTCTCACGGTTCGTTCCTATGTGTAAAAGAAGAGATGCGAATATATTCGCATCTCTTCTTCGAAGCTTATGTTTTTTAAAGACCGACTCTTCCCTGCCCGCTCATATAGATTTTTACGAGCAGGCAAACTCAAATCCCTCCATTTACCTTTTAGCAAAGGGGCATTGCCCACCTCGCAATGATGTTTCTCTTATCGGTCACCATAATTTGGCTTTGAGAGCATTGGTTAGGCAACCTTGACTGTGATTCTCTTTGCTTTTGTTATTTCCATCTTTGGAAGCGTAATCTCAAGCACTCCATTATGGTCCTCTGCCTTTATTTTGTCTTTCATAACCGGTGCAGGCAAATCGATTGCACGTGTAAAGCTACCGTAAGACCTCTCGACACGGTGATAATGTTTACCCTTATGTTCCTTTTCTTCCTTTTTCTCACCCTTTATTGTCAATGTGTCACCCTCAATAGAGATGTCAATATCTTTTGGGTCTATTCCCGGGATTTCAGCCTTTATAATGATGTCATTATCATTCTCGGCAATGTCTATGTTTGGACTCCATCCCATGCCATAAAAAGCTTCATGTCCGAAGAAATTATCTAACATATTATTCATCTCTTCCTGAAATGACGTAAATAAAGGTAACCTGTCCCATTTAGTTATTTTAGTAGTCATTTTAATTCACCTCCTTTTTAAAGATATAGAGTTTAAAATAGCTAAACCTCATAATTATGATTTAAATCTTTCAAAGGCACTTATCAGGATTTTCAATGATGATGCCATTTCTTTTCCGTCACTTTCAACATTTTCCATAACGGATTTGAAATATTTTTCTTTATATACTTTAATATTATCTGTTAATTTTTTGCCTTCATTAGTTAACTTTACAATTACTAGGCGTCTATCGCGTGGTTCATGTCCTCTTTCAACCAGGCCTTCTTTAACAAGATTGTCAATCATTCTTGTCATAGTACTTGATGTTAATGATAGAGAATTACTTAGTTCCTTCATCTTCATTATCTCGCTTGTATTAAATGCAAGTAGTGTAAAGATCCTGGCAGAAGTTAAGCCAAAAGTTGTTTCTATCTCTTTATCTAGCAAGTACATATCCTTCATAACCGTATCCATTAGGGCTCTAATTTCTTTATTGAGGGACTTATTCATCTTAAAGTATCCTTTCATAAAACAACTGTTGCACTCTACAACTATTATACTATGCAACCGATTAAAGTCAATGGGCAAAATAATTTTTTTTGATAAACATTTAGTTCACGAAACCTTTAAATATTAAAATCAAATATTCGTATATACATATTGCCAGAAACTGAAGATTAACTAAGTCAAAATAATTTCCTCAATTCTCCCGTCTGCCGTTAATTATCTGGGTACGCGATACTCATTCAGCTATGGAAACAGATAGACCTATCGGGCTATACAACAAAGCACAGCTGGGAGGGCAAAACTATTACTTCGGCATTCCAATGATACAAAATACACAATACACAATACTCGAATATATCACTTAGCATGATCCGGCTGTAAATAATATTTTAGTTTTCTTCTTGATATAAAATCCTGCCTTGATATTATTCTATTTTTAACTATACCAAGCGTTATAAGACAGAATATCCTGTCACATTCCCTCTTTTTTATTTGTTTAGAAAATCTACCCGCCTACGCAGAGAGCTATCCGCCTAAGACGGATGGATGCTCATCGTCCTTCGTAGTTTCGCGACACGGAACGAAGGCAGCTATGCTTCCGCGGGTTTCGCCCGACGAAGAATGTGGAGGTACCAGGGGCTTCGCCCGTGTGGCTCTACATCTTACAAGTTTTGTTTGGCAAAATAAGTATAAGTTAACAACTTTAATAAGCTAATTTTTTAGAATTGATTCTAAACAGCATTCCTGAACCATGCCTGATGATTTCAATGTAATTATTGCAACGGATTGTGGTAGTACTACTACAAAAGCGATACTTATAGAAAAAAAGGGCAGCGAATACCGCCAAACATTTAGAGGTGAGGCACCAACTACCGTAGAAGCGCCTTTTGAGGATGTGACAAGGGGTGTACTTAATTCGTTTGCGGAACTTGAAGAACTCTCCGGCCGAAAGATACTCGATGGTGAGGCCCTTATCACTCCTGCAAAAGATAATGTGGGAGTTGATATCTATATATCAACAAGCAGTGCCGGGGGAGGGTTACAGATGATGGTTGCCGGTGCAGTAAAGACAATGACTGCACAAAGTGCACAGAAGGCAGCATTAGGCGCTGGAGCGATAGTTATGGATGTAATTGCATCGAATGATAGGCGCCTTCCTCACGAGAAGATAGAGCGGATAAGACAACTTCGTCCAGACATGATACTCCTTTCCGGTGGAACGGATGGTGGTACAGTCACCCACGTTGTTGAACTGGCAGAATATATTGCTGCTGCTAATCCCAGACCCCGACTTGGAACTACATTTCAATTACCCGTCATATATGCTGGTAATAAAGAGGCAAGGGATAAGATAAAAGACACCCTGGAGAAAAAAACGGCGTTAAGAATAACAGAAAATCTACGACCTGTGCTGGAAAGAGAAAATCTTAACCCGGCAAGACAGGAGATTCAAACCCTTTTTTTAGAGCACGTAATGGCACATGCGCCTGGATATAAGAAATTAATGTCCTGGACAGGTGCCCCAATAATGCCAACACCAGGTGCTGTTGGCGTAATAATGCAGGCAATCGCTAAGAAAGAAAATATTAACGTAGTTGGAGTTGATATCGGTGGAGCAACTACAGATGTATTTTCAGTATTCGATGGAATTTTTAACCGTACTGTGAGCGCCAACTATGGAATGAGCTATAGTATATCAAACGTGGTTGCTGAAACTGGTATTGAGAATATTATGAAATGGCTTCCTTTTGATATAGATGAAGCAGATATTCGCAACAGAGTAAAAAACAAGATGATTCGTCCTACCACAATACCTCAACTACTGGAAGATCTGAAGGTAGAACATGCTATAGCACGGGAGGCATTAAGGTTATCCTTTGAACAGCATAAATCGCTTGCTGTTGGCCTGAAAGGTGTTCAAAAGGAAAGCGATATATCCGAGACATTTGAGCAAATTGCAAAGGAAGAAACACTTATTGACATGAATAGGCTTAATCTTGTTGTTGGCAGTGGTGGTGTCTTATCACATGCACCTAGAAGGTCGCAAGCAATGATGATGATGCTTGATACATTTCAGCCTCAAGGCATAACCATGATCGCGGTAGATAGTATATTTATGATGCCTCACCTCGGTGTACTTTCCACTATAAATGAACAAGCCGCAACTGAGGTATTTGAAAAAGATTGTCTAATCAATCTTGGCACTTGTGTTTCTTTAGCAAATACTGGAAAACCTGGAAGTAAATGCCTTGACTATAAAATAACTTTACCTGATGGCCAGGAAAAGTCTGATTCGCTTTTGTATGGAGAACTTAAACTCATCGATTTAAAAGAGGGAGAGACGGCAGAAATTGAGATAACACCAACCAGGCAATTTGATGTAGGTAGAGGTAAGGGGCAAAAGATGGAGGAAAAGGTTAGGGGGGGCGTAGTTGGACTTGTTATTGACGTACGAGGGAGGCCCCTTAGCCTTCATAAAGATAAAGTTCGGAGGATAGAACAGATTACGAAGTGGAATAAGGCTTTTCGTGCTTACCCGGATTGATAACGAATAACGAGTAACGAGTAACGAGTAACGAGTAACGAGTAACGAGTAACGAATAACAAAGGGTCACTTGATATGACACATGCATATACACCCGGCTTAAGACTGGCAGAAAAAATGCGAATAGAAAAAACGAGGAGTCTACCTCTTCCAGGAGACGTTATTGCCAAAAAAGGAGATGCTGTTAAAGCAAGTGATATAGTAGCCAGAACAAACCTGCCTGGTAAGGTTCATTCCGTGAATGTGATTAATCGTCTTGGCATTATGCCAGACGATATACATAATTGTATGTTAAAGAAGGAAGGTGAGGAAGTAAAAAAGGAAGAACCAATAGCTGAAACGAAGCCAATGATAAAGTTTTTTAAGTCTATTTGTTTTTCTCCTATAAGTGGCAGTATTGAAAGTGTTTCAGACGTTACAGGCCAGGTATTATTAAGAGAACCTCCAAAACCTGTACAGATTAACGCATACATAGACGGTAAGGTTATAGAAATTATTGAAAAAGAGGGTGTTGTAATAGAAACGTATGCAACGTTTGTTCAGGGCATCTTTGGTGTAGGGGGAGAAACAACAGGCGCGTTGCAGATCGCTGTAAAATCACCAGGTGATGTTATAAAACCGGAAGACTTTAAAGAAGAGTACAAAGACAAGATAATTGTTGGTGGTTCAATCATATATTATGATGCTATACGAAAGGCATTAGATGTCGGTGTGAGAGGAATTATTATTGGTGGTATTCATGATAAGGACATTAAGGAATTGCTGGGTTATGACTTGGGTGTAGCAATTACCGGCTCAGAAGATATTAATATTACACTTATCGTTACGGAAGGTTTTGGTCAAATCGATATGGCACAAAAGACTTTCGAGATTTTAAAGTCAAGAGAAGGTTCTATGGCATCCATTAACGGAGCAACCCAGATAAGGGCAGGTGTTGTCCGACCGGAAATCATAATTCCATTTAATGGGGTAGGGCAAAAAGGGGGCTCTGAGATGCCTGCCACAAATGAAGTTTCTGCGCATGAAAAATCTGGTGGTATTTCAGTTGGTGGTCAGATTCGCATAATCAGAACCCCGCATTTTGGAAAGATCGGCAAGGTTAAATCGTTACCAAGTGAATTGCAAAAGATAGATACGGAAGCGAAAGTCAGAATTCTAGAGGTCGAATTCTCTGATGGTCAAACTGCTGTGATACCAAGAACAAATGTTGAGGCCATTGAAACATGATTGAAATGATTTACCGCAAAGGACGCAAAGATAAACACAGATTAAAGAATTAAGGAATTGAGGAATTGGGGAATTATAAGAAGTTTGAAGATTTACCATGTCCTGCCCTGTTAAATAGTAAGATTGTATTTTAGTTTCAGAAATGTATTGAATTGATGAAGTTGTCATAGGCCTGTCATGACTGTTAATATTTAACAGGGTGAAGCAAAAAAACAAAGGAATTATGCAATACAGTCTTCAAACTAATTAATAAGGTTAAATTTAAAAGAGATTCTGCCCTTAAAGATCAGATTTGGAAATCTGCTGGTTCTACAATGGACCCTGTTAAGTAAAACATATGTATTACATTTATGTGTTGGAAAGTAAGAAAGATAAGAAATTTTATACTGGGCTTACTTGGAATATTGAGAAAAGATTGCAAGAGCACAATTCAGGAATATCTAAAACCACAAAAGGAAGAAGACCTTTAAAACTCGTGTATTATGAATCGTAAAGATGCCATGAGAAGAGAGAAATACCTTAAAACTACATGGGGTAAAAGATATATCAGAAATAGGATCAGATGTTATTTGGAGGGAAAAGAAATATCTACTTAACAGGGTTGCTGAGGGATTTGATGATGGTTCAACACGTGAATTTATTCGTTTTTTAGGTTATTCACAAAGGTCATGTGGTGAAGTTCAATCACAATTATATCGTGCTTTAGATTGTGGGTATATTGATCAATTAGAATTCAAAATCGTTTACGATCTTGCGAGTGATTGTAGAAAGCAGATTAAGGGTTTTAGAAAGTATTTAAGAAATTATAAAAAGGATTGAATGATTATGTAATCTAAGAATTGAGAATTGGTCTTTAATTCCTGAATCCCTAAATTCCTCAATATTTATAAATTCAAACTCATGCATAAACTATTCAGCACAATTATTCTTACCATTTTAATACTTCTATATACTTCTGTTATATTTGCGGTAGAAAGAAAGACACTTATTCCACCATCAGATTTTCAAGCCTTTGACACTCCTAATGATAATGGTAAGAGTATATCACTTAGATGGCCCGTCTCTCCTAGTGAATCAGCTGATATTGAATACGTTGTATATGCTTCTAGGTACAAAAGTGTACCTTTTGATACGGAAGTACTACGCATAAGCTCTACTACAATGTATGAGGAAAATTCAGATTCCAACTTCCATTATGCAGAAATCAATCTTGAAAAATTCTTTGGCGAGAAAGATATTGATAAAGAAAAAAATAAAAATTACTTTTTTAAACTTGTTTTGATGTCAGGCAAGAATACTGTTGTTGCGGAAACGATTGCATCAGCTTCACCGAAAGGAAACTGGTTTAATTGGTTAAAACTTAACAATTTCATAATAATGATACTCTTTTGCGGGCTTGTTTTATATCTTATTGAACATGCAAAGAAGAATCCTAACCTTTATCTGAGGAAAATAAGTGGCCTGGATGCCATAGAAGAGGCATTAGGGAGAGCAACCGAGATGGGTAAACCTGCACTCTTTGTACATGGCTTAAATGGCATGGGTAGTATTTCTACTATTGCTGCAGTGAATATACTCGGAAGGATTGCAAAAAGGGTTGCAGAATATGATACTGAACTCAAGGTTGCAAACATCGACCCGATCGTATTGTTAGTGAGTCAGGAGGTAGTCAAGGAATCATACCTGGAAGCAGGAAGGCCTGATGCTTATGTAGAAGACAACATATTCCTGGCAGCTTCTGAACAATTTCCTTACGTTGCGGCAGTAAGTGGAATAATGATGCGTGAACGGCCGGCAGCAAATTTTTATATGGGATATTTTTATGCGGAATCTCTCATACTTGCCGAAACAGGAGCTAATACGGGGGCTATACAGATTGCTGCGACGGATTCGTATACTCAACTTCCCTTCTTTATAACGACTTGTGATTATACATTGATGGGTGAAGAGCTATATGCTGCCAGTGCGTATCTATCGAGAGAACCCTTGCTTCTGGGAAGCTTGCGTGCACAGGATGTTGGTAAAGGAATTTTAATAGCCGCACTCGTAATAGGGACAATACTTACTACTTTTGGTATTGGCTTTATAAGTTATATATTTATGGCAGGGTAATGTATTTACTATAACATTATGGAGGTCTGCCCGCCAACCTGCCCGTACCGAATGGTACGTTCGGGCGGGAAGGCACGCCCGCCCGGCAACTCCGTTCGCCAGCCCGACATGCATTCTGGCGAGGACGGGTCGGGCAAGAAGACTTCCGCTACATTTATATTGATGTATAGAAAGGAATATTTGCTAGATGAACTTTCTTAAGAGAACTATCCCCTTAGTAATAGCATTTATTATGGGTGTTATGATGGTTTTTCAATATTATGTACCGCATGAAGCATCACAATCTCTGCTAAAGGTTGTAACGCGATGGGGAATTACAATTGCAGGGTTTGCCGTATTCATTGGTGCATACAGCTTGTTTCATCTTCACTGGAATAAGATTAAGAGAAAATTTCCCGGATGGGGATATAGCATATTTGTTTTTTTTGGCGCTGGAATTACCATCATCTTTGGTCTGTATAATGGCGGCGAATTTTTTCTGCATGACAAACAGGAAGGAACAATGTTTGATTGGATGTACTTCAATGTACAGGTCCCTGCCGGAGCTACAATGTTTTCAATCCTGGCGTTTTTTATGGCGTCTGCTGCATACAGAACTTTCAGGGCAAGGACGAATGAAGCTACTATCCTGCTCGTTGCTGCCGTTATTGTGATGCTCGGTCGTGTGCCTATTGGTGCCATGATCTGGGAATATCTCCCACCTATTGCAGATTGGATAATGTCTGTGCCAAACATGGCAGCCAAAAGAGCAATCTTAATAGGTGTGTCGATAGGCGCTATTGCGACTTCATTAAAGATTATCTTTGGAATCGAAAGGGCATATCTTGGGGGTGGTGATTAATGGAAAGATTGCTTAGTATAGACAGGCGTTATATCTTCGTGTTTGTTGCACTGGCAGTAACCATACCATTGCTCATTAAATTTGATTTGCCTGTGCCAGTGACCAAAGAAGTTAAAGGTATATACAACAAGATTGATTCTCTCCCGGAAGGGGCACATGTACTTATTGCTTTTGATTTCGACCCGGCATCAAAGGAAGAACTTCTACCAATGGCGTTAGCGCTGTTACATCACTGTTTTAGAAAGAATGTTAAGGTGGTAGGAATGACACTTAATCCCGGTGGTACGGGTTTGGCAAATAGCGCTATTACGGATACCGGAAAGCAATACGAAAAAATACAAGGTGAAGACTATGTGTTTCTGGGTTATAAGACCGGGGTGGAGTTGGTTATGATAAATATGGGTGAAAATATTTATTCCGCCTTTCCAAAGGACTTTTATGGTAATGCAACAGTTGACTTACCGGTGCTTAAAGGAGTGCAGTCATTGACGGATTTTGATTATGTTATTGATCTGGCATCTGGCTCAAGCATTGAGGCATGGATTGCATTTGGAAAGGAAAAGTATGATTTTGACCTTGGTGCGGGTTGTACTGCCGTAATAGGTCCTGACATGTATCCATTCCTGCAGGCTAAACAGATAAATGGCTTGATGAGTGGCCTAAAAGGTGCCGCTGAATATGAGATACTCATAAACCGTAAGTCAACGGCCGTTGCCGGCATGTCTCCACAAAGTGTGGTGCATGTAATCGTTGTATTATTCGTGATATTCGGGAATTTTTTATACTTTATGTCTGGACGAAAGAGATGAATAGAGATGTATCTATCACGACCTGGATACTAATAGCGTTTGGTATCGTAAACATATACTTCTTAACTACAGGGAAGTTAAGTTTTGGGCTAGAGGGATTGGGCTTAATTACGGCGGTTGCACTTACACTTGCCATATATAGTTTTCTTTATAAGGACAATCCAGCATTTAAAATCGTTGAAAATCTCTTTGTGGGTGTCGCTATGGGATATTGGATTATCATTACATGGTTTAATATCCTCAAACCGGATGTCCTTGAACCATTGATAGTTCCTTTGTTCAAGGACACCGGCAAATCACCCCAATACATTGTTATTATCCCCACTATACTTGGTATCTTTATGCTTTTGAGATTTTCAACGAAATTATCATGGCTCAGCAGGTGGTCATTTGCATTTGTTGTTGGTCTGGGTTCAGGCATAACCATACCAAATTTTGTGCATGCCTTTATCCTGAAACAAATGGAACCAACGTTTGCACCTTTATACACCGGGGATATTCTGGGTAGTATAAATACATTCTTGATTCTGCTGGGTGTGGTATCAGTATTGATTTATTTCTTCTTTTCTGTGGAACATAAAGGCGTTGTTGGAGGGGTTTCAGTAATAGGTGTATGGTTTCTGATGGTTGCCTTTGGTGCTTCTTTTGGCTTCACCGTGATGGCCAGAATGTCACTCTTGATAGGACGAGTTCAGTTTTTATTAAGAGATTGGCTTGGGATAATACAATAATATCTAAATTGAGTGATTTTGTATCGCATGTCAATGTAGCCGCAGGCTTTAGCCTGCGTTTACCATCATCTGTTGAGTTATGGCAATTTCGTGTAAGTTACGCAACCTGAAGGTTGCGGCTACAAAAATCAATCTACTTAGGTAATATTACTTTTTTAATTTTGACAGGATGCCCAATCTGAGCAATGGCAACATTATTTCATGATGTCCTGTGATAGAATATCCTTGTTTGGTAGGGCGTTGTACTACGTTTGTTTGAGGGCGGTAGTGTTGAATCATATCCATATTAACCGCTGTAAAATCTTTTACTTTTTTACCAAGATTTCTCGCAACGGCCAATGCCTTTAGGAAAACCTCTGGCATTATGACGGCTGAACCCACGTTCATCCACACCCCACCTTCCAGGCTTGCTACAATCGAACATAGTATCTTAAAGTCAACGTGGCTTGATTCACCCATATCGCTTCCGGAAATGTTTGGATGCATGTGAATTGTATCTGTGCCCATAGCGACATGAACTGTCGTAGGTATCCCCAATTTAGCGCCAGCAGCGAGGATGCTATATTGTTTGTATTTATTCTTATCCTTGATGATTTGCCTTCCCAACGCCCTCCCCAATCCAATATCCAGTCCAATACTCTCCCGCCCGTGCCGGTACGGACGGGTCTGCTTATTTCCTCGCCCGGTAGCATTCCCGCATGGGGGCCGAGTAGGCTCTGGTGAGAGGACTACCGCCTGGGAAGCTGCTATCTGAAAGGCTTCGGCGGTTTCCCTGGCCATTCCAAAGGTTCCATCTTTAAGACTATGTGATACGTCTTCTGAGGTTTCTCCTATCAGTGATATCTCATAATCATGGATTGCGACTGACCCATTCATTGCAACGGCAGTTATAATGCCGCGTTTCATCAAATCTATAATAATGGGGGAAAGACCACATTTTATTACATGCGCACCTATTGCCATTACTACCTGACGGTTTTTGTTGGCAGCCTTAACGATGGCATCAATTACGTCTCTAAAGTTGTTGCCGGCTAGAATCTCCGGCAGGGAATCCAGGAATTTGCTAAATTCTTTATTCTCTATGACCTTGGCGAATTGTTTAATACTAACAAGATTCTTTCTTCTCTTGATTGAGTATGACTTAATTCCCTCGAGGTTTATTGGCTTATAATCTTTCTTTTGCTTTTTCAAATTAAAACCTTTCTTTTTGGAATAAATTCTAATGTGTTTCCCTTTTCCTTCTTCTCCCCTACGGGGGAGAGGATTAAGGTGAGGGGTTGTTTAGTTAGAAAGATTTGCATTTAATATTTTTGCCATTGCTTCATCAAAAAACTCCATGCCTTTTGTAATTTGCAACTCGACCTTGAGTGATAGAATATTAGCATCATTAATATTTTTGTTTCGTATCTTCACAACATCCTTTTGCGTAACTACAATAGCGTCAGTACCGAGCGTCTTCGCTTCTGTAATAACGCCATCTAATTCTACCTGTGTATAGGAGTGATGATCATGGAACACACGTAGCCTTATCACATCGGCTCCCAGTTCTCTTAATGTAGATGCAAATGACTCTGGATTACCAATTGCGCAAAGGCCGTAAATCTTTTTCCCCTTCAACCACTCAGGTTCCAGTAACGAATTATCCTTTATGCTCTCAATATTCACGGGTTTGTGAATTGATTCACAAACAGGGATGTCGGCATTTATGTGATTCAATTTTGCATAGATTGATTTTAAGGTATCTTCATCATTCAAACTGCAATGGGATAGCACAAAAAGGTCTGCACGACTGAGATTTTTAAGTGGTTCTCTAAGAGTCCCTCTAGGTACAAGAACCTCTTCGGCAAAGGGATTGAGGGAATCTATAACAACGATATCCAGATCACGTTTTATCCTGAGATGCTGAAATCCATCATCGAGTATCAGGCAATCCACATCATGGTCTTTGATTGCCTTCTTGGCGTTTTGTACTCTGTCCCTGCCCAGTAAGGTTGGCACATCTTTGAGATTTTCTCTTAAAATGAGGTATTCATCATTAACAAATTCTTTCGCCTTAGAGTTATCATTTATCATTGAGTGATTTTGGTCTCCATAGCCTCTGCTTAGAATTGCGACCTTTCTGCCTTTATTTTGAAGGTACTTTGCTGAAAATTCTACAAGGGGAGTCTTACCTGTTCCTCCCATGGTTATGTTACCTATACTGATCACCTTTACGGGCAACCTTTTGCTTTTGACGATGCCATACTTATAAAGTGTGTTTCTTGTATTTAATACTGCTAAATATGGATAAGTAAAAGCAGAAAGGGATGATCTTATCAATGTGGCGAGAAAGCCTCTTTGTTGTCCTGAAAGGATTGATAGATAGTATTCCTTTTCCATAAAAGAAAAATTTGGATGGAAGTTTATTAAGGAATTTTATTCCAGAGGAACTGACCAGTAAGCATTATCCAGAAATTGTTTCCAGGAATGGTATTTATTTGATTTTAACTTTAACTGTAAGATAGAGTAATGCTTGGGCTTAACTGGCTTGCGAAACAGCTTCATTCCAGCTGCATGAGCCCTAAGTCCACCCTTGCGTTTATTGCATTCTGTGCATGCGCAAACAATATTTGACCATGTGCTTTCTCCACCTTGAGATCTGGGTATGACATGGTCCAGACTTAACTCTAAAGTGGGAAACTTTTTGCCACAATACTGGCATCTATTCTCGTCTCTTGCAAAGATATTTTTTCTGTTAAACTTGATGTTAGCCTTGGGGAGTTTATCGTAAATTAGTAACCTAATAATCTTGGGCACCTTGATCTCTAATGAAAATGTCTTAATCCATTCATGCGCATCATCATCAGACAATCCGTATTCTTCTTTGTATAAAGAAACATCTAACCAGCTGGAAAAATTGTATGAATTGTACTGACCATTATCAATTGATACGACTTCCGCACTCTCCTTGAAAAGCAAGGCAAACGCTCTCTTCGCGTTTACGATGTGAACAGCTGTAAAAAACTTATTTAAAACCAACACACTGGATTCCAGCGCTGCGCTACTCTGCATAAAAAGCTCCTTTAAGCTTTATTTAGAAATTGCCTGCCCCCATAGCTTCCTTGCGGAAGCAAGGAATGGGGGTGAATATTCCGCTCGCCTGCCATTTATTGAGGAGATGCTTCGTATTTATTACTTAACACCTTCTGCTATAAAGTTGCCCACTTCAGTGGTGGAATAGCCCATCTTTCCCGCATCAACACCCTTGAGCTTGTTCTTTATTACGTTTATTACGGATTCTTCAATAGACTTTGCAGCCTCTTCTTCACCCAATTGTTCAAGCATCATTGCGCATGCAAGGATAGCTGCAATAGGATTAATAACATTCTTGCCGGTATACTTCGGAGCAGAACCGCCTATTGGCTCAAACATAGACACACCGTTGGGGTTTATGTTTCCGCCTGCGGCAACGCCCATGCCTCCCTGAATCATTGCTCCTAAATCCGTGATAATGTCTCCAAACATATTACACGTGACGATTACGTCGAACCATTCAGGATTCTTCACCATCCACATGCAGGTGGCGTCAACATGGGCATATTCACGCGTTACATCCTTGTATTCTTCACCTACTTCGTTAAACACCCGCCACCAGAGGTCATGCGCATATGTCAAGACGTTCGTCTTTGCGCAGAGCAATAGTTTTTTTCGCTTTCCTCTCTTCCGCGTATATTCAAAGGCATAGCGAACACAACGCTCTACTCCATGCCTTGTATTGATCATCTCCTGAGTTGCGACCTCATCAGGAGTGCCTTTCTTCAAAAACCCACCTATACCGGCGTATAGACCCTCATTATTTTCACGCACAACGACAAAGTCAATATCATCTGGTCCTTTATCCTTAAGCGGGCAGTCTACACCGGGATATAATCTAACCGGGCGTAAATTTATGTATTGTTCGAAATCGAACCGTATTTTCAGTAACAAACCTTTTTCAAGGATGCCCGGTTTTACGTCAGGATGGCCGATAGCACCCAGGAAAATTGCGTTACATTGTCGGAGCTCCTGAATTATAGAATCAGGCAGGACTTCTCCTGTCCTTAGATACCTTTCAGCTCCCAGATCATACTCAATAGCCTCATATTTAAAATTCCTTTTTTGACTAACAGCTTCCAGCACACGTAATCCTTCACGGACTACTTCAGGTCCAGTCCCATCACCAGGAATTACGGCTATTTTATACAATGTTGTAAGTTTATAGTAATATTTGAATTACGAAAATAGTTGAAGACTAAATGTTAACAATTATTAACATTTTTTCAAGAAAAATAAATTCCCACGACTTTTTTTCCGTCAATTGATAATCATCTGGTTTTACCTTGATTTTGATATTTAGCTGGATATTATAAACCCTAGAATTTCCGCAACGTTAAATTTTCGTATCATACAGGCATAACTCCATTAAATGATGGACGAGGAAATTACACATACTGGGTGTAGTTGGTGGTCATATTTTAAATACGGGCTGGGGGCCCAGAATAAAGAGGCAAGAGAAAAAAAGAGGGGGTTGTGGCAAGAATGAATAAGAAAAATTATTTTTATGTGATATTACTCATCGGAAGTATTTTCTTGAATGGCTGTCGGACTATGCAATTATACACAGGAGACCGGTTACCCAGAGAAGAAGTTGCCATCATCAAAACAAATATGGAGAGCTGGTTCAGGAATACCTGGATTTCTGAAATTGATGGAAAACCAGTGGGTATTATGAATACGAAAGTTGAGGTACTTCCTGGTGCACACACGTTGAGGATTAAAGTAAAAGATTCAGAGTTCGCGCAGCCCGTTTATGTGGGTGTAGACACGATTTCGTTTGAAGCAGAGGCGGGTCACGTCTATAGGGTAGATGGCAAGGTTAAACGAGTTGAGGCGGTAAGTTGGGTAATAGATGAGGAAACCAATGCCCCTGTTACCAGGGGAAGGAAGATGCAGTTAGAGGATCCTAAGCAGGAAGAAAAAAAGTAAAAATAAATATGGACCCGCCAAAAAACTCGTCGCCCGCCCGTGCCGGTACGGATGGGGGCAGACCCGCCAAAAAGCACGTCGGTTAAGCCTTCAATATCCCTGTGAATCCTGATATTTAACCTTCCAAAATTTCCCGAATGTTGCAAGCCTCATTATTTCAATATATTACAACTTTTTTTTAAGATAAATCACTTTGGCGCCGATAAGTGTATAGAGGTATATGTCAATGAAAGAAAAGAAAATTATGTCTATAGAGGACGTTCCAGAGCATGATGGTCCGAACGGAATGAAAGAAGAAATTGAAATCCTGAGAAAACACAAAGGATTTTTCCTCAATTATAAAAGTACTTTCGCAAAGAATTTTACTAAGATTTATTCTGAGTTAAATTCAGATGTTAAATCCAATGATAAAATAGATGTTATCATTGCAAATTTATATGATAGCCTTTTCCCTTTTGATGACAAAGAAAATGGTGATCATGATGTTGAATCCGGGTTTTTAAATATTAGAGAAAAGGGCATTGTTGTGAAACCTGTATTGCAGGAAAATTTCTTTGTTATGACAAGGGATTTTGTCAATGGCCTTTCTCCAAAAGAAGACAATATCACTTGCTTAAGATCTTTGACTAATATGATAGAAGGATATATGAATATTTTGGATAAGGGTTATTATGAAGAAAGTAGAGAAATCGGTACAAAAGACATCATAACCGATGAAACTATAATTAAGGGATTAAGGCTTTTAGAAAAGGAAGGAAGAAAAGTAAAACTTGTTAATTTCTATAAAGGTATTCTTATCAGGTACAATGCTTCTGTTCTAAGTGTAAACGAAGACGAGGCTATTTTTCAGATTCACAAATACCAAAGATTAGCTCTTGAGGAAGAAAAACAAACGTTTATGAATAGTGAGATATTCTCAAAAACAGTAAAGGCAAATCTTATCACATTAGATGCAACAGAATTAAAAGCAGTTCTCACAGATTTTGTTTATGTGGATAGTTCACCAGTGGAAAGAGTGTATATGCGGATTCAACCTAAGGAGCCAATAGACGTTGTTATATACGATGAAGATTGCAAAATAACAGGTCTGATAGTTGATATCTCAGTAGCATCATTGGCGGTTTATGCAACAAAAACAAGCAAATTTAAACAAAATTCAGATGTCAGTATGTCTGTATCACTTCCGAAAGCAAACCAGAGTACTATTGGGAAAGTCAAATTACATGGTAAAATAACAATGATTCGAAAAGAAAAGGGTTTCAATAAATTAGTGATTGAGATACTTCCAGATCCGTATACTGAACCATTGATTTCACAATACCTTTCTCAAAGACAAGTTGAAATTTTAAAAATAATGAAATTAAATTGTGACTAGCACTTACCCTGTCGAGTTAGTTGGCATGGATAGTTTTGTGTACACGCGATGGTTTTTCACATAAAGGTTTTAAAAACTGGCACCCTCGCCAATTTTAAATAAACAATCTTGGTTCCATATCTACCTCACCCCAAACCACATATTGTTTACCCGACGTGCTTTTTGGTGGGCCTTCAATGGCCCTGTCTATCTTTCTCGACTACAGAAAATCGACAATGTTCTCCGACAAGAAATGATCACCGAAGGGAGCTAATTTATATCCCTTTCCCAGTGTTAAAGGATTCTTTAATATCTCAGTTACAAATTTCTTTGCGTTTGTGATTGAGTTCATCAGGTCATTTCCATTCGCCAGTTCAGTGGCAATGGCTGCAGAATATATACATCCTGTACCGTGAACGTTTTCTGTCTTTACCCTCTTTTCCTCGAAAGTTTCAAATGATTTCCCATCATAAAGGATATCGGCAACGTCCATTTTTGAAGAGTAATCTTCATTTTCTTCGCTTGTGATATGGCCACCCTTGATCAGGACATTCGCTGCTCCCAGTTCGTGTATGCATTTAGCTGCATCTTTTATAGCAGGAAGATTATGAATCTTCCTGCCTGCCAGGATTTCTGCCTCAGGGATATTGGGCGTTACCAGGTAGGCTAAAGGAATCAAGTTCGAGATGAGCTTCTTAACACCGGTTGAGGATAAGAGTATCTCACCGTAGTGAGATTTAATCACGGGGTCAACTACGAGGTTTTTAAGTTTATGTCTGCTAACTCTATCAGATACTATCTCAACAACTTTTTCATTTGTGAGCATCCCTGTCTTTAGGGCGTCCACCCCTATGTCTGAGATGACTGCATCTATCTGTTGACCAACAAATGTTGCTGGAATCTTAAAGACTGAGCTTATACCGAGGGTGTTCTGTGTCGTAACTGCCGTAATGGCACACGTACCGTAGGCGCCAAGTGCGTTTATGGTCTTTAAATCAGCCTGTACACCTGCCCCGCAACATGAATCTGAACCAGCTATAGTTAGAACTTTACGCATTTTTCCTGGAGACGTATTCTACTTTTTTAATGATGTATTGCCTAGAGAATTTTACTCATACCCACTTTTGCAGAAAGCCTTTAAAATAAAGAGATTGCTTCGTCGCCCTCACAGCTTGCTAACGCAAGCTAGAAGTGGGGGCTCCTCGCAATGACAGAATGGTCGTTACTATGTATGGTAACGTATTGATGAAACCCTGTACTGTATACTTCTAATATGAAAGCCTTTATCGAGTATCGAACATCAAGAATCAAGAATCGAGGCTAACCAGGTTCTTTATACATTTATCTTGTAATCATGGGTGGCTTTTTGTAGAATTCCTTTTTAATATTTAACTTAATTGAAGGGAAGATTGTATGGCATATCTGGAGCTATCAGGCGTAAATTCACATGTTAAGAGTAGGATGGAACCGTTTTTTAATGAGATACTCTCTTCTTTTGACGCCTGTATCAATTCAATATACATAATAGGTAGTGCAGTTACCAGTGATTTTGATGAAAAAAAAACAGACGTAGATTCGCTTATTGTACTAAAAGAGATGGTCCTTGACATCTTTGATTTTATAGCACCTATTGGTAAAAAATACGGAAAGAAAAAAATAAGGGCTCCCATAATTATGACAAACGATTATATAAGGACATCACTTGAAGTGTTCCCGATACAATTCCTTAATATGAAAACAATAAACAAGCACGTTTATGGAGAGGACGTTCTTCAGAATATCACTATAGAAAAGTCGGATTTGCGACTTGTTTGTGAAAGGGAATTGAAGGGCTGGATTCAAAATTTAGGCCAGGCGTATATAAAGTCCCTTGGTAACAACCGCATAATAAGGGAACTGTATGTAAGTTTTCTCTCTTCATACATTCCTATCTTCAGGGCAGTGCTCTTTCTATACGGCAGGGAGTTACCACAGGGAAGGGAAGGGGTATTGGATGAATTTGAAGAAGTTATGGATATAAAGATGAACGTCTTTAGGGAGTTGGTAAAGATAAAGGCCGGTAAATACAAACCGTCTCATACCGACCTGAAAAAAGATTTTCATGATATTTATAATGCTCTTGATCACATAGCAAGGAAAGTTGATGAATTCGAGGTATAAGATAATGTTTGGCAAAAAATATCTTTTAGTTTTCATGTTTGGCATAATTGCCTTGTTCTTATCTACTATTACAGCATCCGGAGAGGTGGATATCCCCGCACCCAAGATGCACGTTGAAGACCGCGCAAAGGTAATAGACAAACAAACCGAAAACAGATTGAATGCCTTCCTTGCTGAATTGGAAACCAAGACTGGAGCTCAGATGGTAGTGTTGACTGTCAAGACCACAGGCGGGGTACCTGTTGACCAGTTTTCAATTGACCTTGCCAAGGCGTGGAAGCTTGGCCAGTATGAAAAGAACAATGGTGTACTTATGGTTATTGCAAAGAAGGATAGGAAATATAGCATAGAAGTAGGTACAGGTCTGGAAAAGGTATTGCCAAATACTTTTTGCTCGGAGGTAGCCAAGACCTTATTCATTCCTAATTTCAGGGCTGGTGACTATAATCAGGGTATCTATCAGGGTTCTATTGCCATCATCAATAAAATAGCGCAGGATGCCGGTGTTACCATTTCGGGAGCGCCAAAGGTAGTTCATAAACCGAGGAGAAGAGGCATGGGGTTTTCATTTTTACCAATTCTCTTGATCTTCATACTGCCGATGTTAATGGGCAGAGGAAGGGCACGCGGAAGAAGCCGTTGGGGAGGAATGGGAATGGGAATGGGAGGAATGATGATGCTGCCATTTATGTTTGGAGGCTTAGGTGGGTTTGGCCATAGAGGTGGTAGTTCAAGTGGTGGCTTCGGTGGTTTTGGGGGCGGACTCGGCGGAGGCTTTGGTGGCGGCGGAATGTCAGGGGGCTGGTGATTTATATGAAATTTTACTGAATTTTCCCACGAAGTTCCTGATTCTAAAAACATATTAGCGATTGGAACAAAATATCCTGCTTGTGCCCAAATAGCTATATATTCATGTCCAGAAAGAACAATATCCGTTCCTTCATCGGCTTATGTTGCAGCAACAAACTTCTTTTATGATCCTGCCAATGTGTATTTTATCATCGATATTGTTTCGTTAGAGTACATTATTCAGACCTAAATTGGGCGACTTATGTAGCCGCCCCCATTCCTAGCTTACGCAAGGAAGCTATGGGGGCGTAACTTATATGAAATTGTCATAAACTCATCAAATGATGGGAAACGCAGGCTAAAGCCTGCGGCTACATTGACAGGCAATATAAAATCCCTCAATTTAGATCAGACTTTGTTTTGAGGAATGCCTGGATGCTTCAAATGGAAAAGGATATCAAAAAGGTCTTGATCAGTGAGTCTCAAATCAAAGAGAAGGTTAAAGAAATAGCAAAAAGGATTACTATTGATTATGAACATAAAAATCTGACCATAGTTAGCATCTTGAATGGTAGTTTGATATTTCTTTCAGACCTTATTCGGTTCATACCTTTTCCTGTTAAGATAGATACTATCAGGGTTAATACATATACAGGAGATTCTACCTTTCCAAAGAAAGAACCTGACGTAGTTAACAATATCGGCATTGATATAAAAGATGAACACGTCCTTGTTGTGGATGATATACTGGACACGGGGAGAACTCTCACTAGGATTATACAAATGATCAAAGAGCATAATCCCTTATCGCTAAAGGTGTGTGTGCTTCTCAATAAACCCACGAGAAGGGAGATAGAGATAGTTCCAGACTATTGTTGTTTTGAAATTGAAGATGGATTTGTGGTTGGTTACGGTCTCGATTTTGACAACAAATACAGAAACCTGCCTTACATTGCAGTTTTGAAAGAAATTTGTTAAAAATATTTGTTGTTTTTTCACAGATTATGTGCTTAATTGTTAGGTGCTTATGAAGGTTAATACTGAATCTGAAACAACTGTAAATTCGCGTTCTAAGCCGAGGAATCAAAAGAATATAGGACCAAGAAAAACCCTTCGGGATACAATCTTTAACATCTCTTCAAGCACAATCGGCAAAGGGTCAACCAGGTTCATCTTCAAGCTATACGACCTTGGCAAATTTGACATCTTAGGCAAACCAAAAGGTGCTATCAGTTCATTCGATATAACAAACAGGTGTAACCTTCGCTGCAAGCACTGCTACTTCTATGCACATGATTATGAAGTTGAAAGGGAACTTACAGATGAAGAATGGATTGATAAACTGGAGGAATTAAAGGATACGGATTTTCCATTTTATCAGTGTTCATGGATAGGGGGTGAACCACTCTTGCGCAAAGATTTGATAGAGAGATGCATGAAGTATTTCAAATCAAATCTAGTTGCCACAAATGGGACCATACCACTGCCGGACTGGCCTGATGTTAATTTCTATATTGCCGTGGATGGGCCTGAAGAGATGCATGACGAGATTCGTGGGAAGGGATGCTATGCCAAGATCAAGAAGAATGCTGATAGACCTGATTTAAAGATAATAGTATCCATGGTCGTAAATAAGATCAACCACTCGGGGATAGAGAGGTTTCTTGAAGAATGGAGCGATACGGCCGTAAAAGGTTGTCTATTTCAGATGCACACACCAGTGAAGGGGCTACAATATAATGACGAACTATGGCCAGGTTGGGAATTGAGAGATCGCATAATTGATAAGTTAATAAGGCTCAAGAAAGAAAAATACGGAGATTTTATTGGTGTACCAACGTATGTCTTAGAGATGATGAAGTCAGACAGGTGTCGGGAAATAACCAGGGATTGTCTCTTTAAACAAGAGACTTTTTGTCTTGACCCACAGGGGAGGCGTAAGCGTCCTTGCATGATGGGCCCACTTGCTGACTGCGAACGTTGTGGTTGCGTCCTGCCGTTTCACTTAAAGGCATTGGAAAGTAAAAAGTTGATGTTTAGGGAGATGTTTATGAACATTAAACGTAAGGTTGGACAAAGGGTCTTCAATTAATTTTCATAGATTGTTTGTGACAATGAAAGACCTAATGTCAAAATTTTACGAGGTAGTATATACCCCAGATGAACAGACCCACAAAGACAAAATAAAGCCATCTGGGCACTTTGGCATGTCCTTCAACAATCCCAGAATCCTTGTATAGATACCGGTCTTCTTTTTTGGTATCATCCATTGCTAGCTCTTTTCTTCGTTTTCGAGCATCTTGTGTTTTGGTTCTTCAATATCGTGAAATTGACCTGACCTGATTGCCCATATGAAGAAAAACCATGTCCCTACGCCAACCATAATTGCTGCTATTAAAAAATAGAATGTAATATTCATTATATTCCCTTAAACCTCTGTAAGCGTAATGAATTTGAGATCACAAACAGACTACTAACTACCATCATCAATGCAGCAAATATAGGTCTTAGCATTCCAGTTGCAGCAAGATATATTCCAATAGAATTATAACCAGTAGCCCATGCGATGTTACCAATTATTTTTTTTCGCACTTCCTTAGTGAATCTAATAGCCCAGGGAATCCTTTTTAATTCAGAATCTATTATGCTTACGTCAGAATTTTCATTGACAATATCTGTACCAGAACCGACTGCAATACCTACATCAGCTGTACTAAGCGCAGGTGCATCATTAATACCATCGCCGACCATTAGAACTTTCTTACCGCAATTTTTCAGTTTTTTAATCTCATTTAACTTTTCATCAGGAAGAAGAAACCCCTTGCTCGAATCCATACCAGTCTTTATTGCAACGTCTTCGACCACATTTTCATTATCCCCACTCAAAAGTATGGTTTTCAGACCCATTTCCTTCAAACTATTAATGGTAGATAATGCATCTGCCCTTAGCGGGTCTTTAAATCCAATTACACCCTTAACCTCCCCATCCCATGCACAATAAACAGTTGTCTTCTCCTTTAAACTTGACCCGTTTTGCTTTTGCAATATGTAAGGGGTAATTTTCATAGATTTTTCTTCCATAAACTTTTTGTTACCTGCCACAACGAACCTTTCACCAACCTGCCCTTCGATACCACGACCAGAATAACTCTTAAAGGATAGTGCTGAATCGATTTGAATACCTTCGTTTTGCACCATTTCTGTAATTGATTTACTTAGAGGATGATTCGAGCATAATTCAATTGATGCTAAAATGGAAAGGAATTCTTCTCTATTCTTGACCTTGTTTTCATCAAATGCCAATGAGACAGGATACAATTTCCCATAAGTAAGTGTTCCGGTTTTATCGAATGCTACCGTGCTTGTCCTCGGTAACTTTTCAAAAACAGCGCCATCACGAAAAAAAACATTTTCTTTTAAGCCCCTCCCGATTCCTACACACACTGCAAGGGGTGTTGCAATCCCAAATGCACAAGGACAAGCCACAACCAAAACCGCGATCGAATTCATAATAGCTTCGTTATTTTCTCCTTTTAAGTACCAGAATGCAAACACCAGGGACGCAGCAATAATTACTGCAGGCACCATTAAGCCGGCAATACGGTCTGAAATTCTCCTAATAGGGCTGTTTGACATTTGTGCATTCGTAATAATCTTCGTAATCTTTGATAAAAGTGAATCTTTGCCGACACCTTTAGCTTCAATTAAAATCCTGCCATCCAGTACCATTGATCCTGAATAAACATAGTCACCTGTTTTCTTAATAGTATAACCAGACTCACCCGTTATCATTGATTCATCAATATTTGAATAGCCTTCAACAATTGGTCCGTCTACAGGAATCTTATTACCTTCTTGTACAACGACATAATCTCCTTTGTTTACCTCTTCAACTGGCACATCTTTTTTCATTCCATCCTTAATAATAGTTGCATTTGAAATAGTTGGTCCTATAGACTCTGTAATACTCCTTGTTATCTTTGCCTTTGCAGTGGCCTCAAGGAACTTTCCGAGTGTAAAAAGTAATATCACTATGGCTGCAGTATCAAAATAGATATAACCACGATTCGTAAATGTGGAGTATGTTGAATAAAAATAGGCAGAAAGTGATCCCATGACTATCAATGAATCTGTATTAAGGTAAAGGGAATTCGTGCTTTTTATAACGCTTTTGAAAAAAGGAATGACTATTAAGAGAATAACTGGTGTGGTCAAACCAAAAAGTAAGTAATTTATGTTTCTAATAGCCTGGATATCAATTGTACGAAAATAATCGGAGTATAAAAGAAGACTTAGTATCATAACGTTCATGGTAAGAAATGCTACTAATCCTAATTTCGCAAGAAGCCATGAAGATTCTGAATCTCCACCTTTTCCGGATACAAGTTCATGTACCAGTTTACAGCCGTAACAACAGAAAAAGGTATCCTTATTATTTTCTTTATTACAGGCTCTTATAAAAGAACCACCTATTGGCAGTTTACAATGTTCACAATATAGATTATTCTCAGACATGGTTAAACCTAACCTGGATAAACCAGAAATAAACAAGATGGATAATCATTAATTAAAATAATGAATATCGAACGCCGAATAATGAATATTGAATTTTGCCCATTATTATATTATTTTACTCTTTCCTTCGGTTTTTGTGCAGTCCTAATACTTGATACAAAAATTGAAATCAATTCATTGCATTCTTCGATTACCTTGTCGAGTCTTTGATATTGCCTTATTAAAGGTTTACGTTTGATAATCTTAAGACAAATATTTGTTTCCCTTAACTCTTTTAAGATGATTTTCATTTTATGAACAAAATCTTTCTGTGATTCAGAACTTTGGACTTCACCGTAATTTAATGCTGGAGATGTACCACATCTAATCAATTGACCTGCTATATGATTACCAGCTCTGTTTTTGGGTAATTCTTCAACAAGTTCTATGATTTTTATAGCAAATTCTATTAATCTCTCTTCTAAATCATACTTTTTTACTGAATTCATTATTGGATGTTCGTTATTCGATATTCAATCATTAATACTTTTTTGCCAAAATTGGTTAAGATATTTTTTTTAAGGTACTAATGATGGACACAGAAATCAATAACAGGTGTAGCACGGAGGATTGTTATTGCACCCATTAAGGATACTGCAGTACCGATTGTAAAGGGGACAAATTTATTGTATCTTGCTGTAACGGCATTGCTACCACATCCGAGAATAAATAAAGAGGGAACAGTACCTGTTCCAAATACAAACATAATCAAAAGTCCTGAAAAAACATGTGTAGAGCTTAAGGCCATGGTTGCTGCAGCGTAAACTAACAAGCAGGGTAGAAAACCATTGAATATCCCAATGTATAGTGATGGTAACATATCCTTGGAATGGTAAAGAGTTTGTAATGCCCTTATACCTAATATTTCATTAAATGAATCAGATAACTTTTTTTTATTTTTAAATAATCCGAGTATGTTTAAGCCTATTATTATCATTATTATTCCAGAGGCTACTGCAAGTATTTGCTGGAATCCAGTAAAGGGTTTCCAATCTTTTATAACAAATCCTGAATAGCCGGATATTGCTCCTATGAACCCGTAAGTAAAAATTCTTCCAAGGTTATACAATATCTGCCTTGTAATCGTAGTAATTCTATTCTTCGCTGAACATCCAAGACCAACGGCAATCCCACCACACATTCCCATACAATGAAGTGAACCAACGAGACCCAAAATAAATGCGGATATTAAATAATGCTGCATTTTATTCCTGATATTCCTCCGGAAGTAAAGAAACTTTTTTCCTTCTCAAATCATCCGTAAAAAGTGAGCGGACGTAATGTACGAGGTCCCATCTGTCCTGTTCAGACGGTAATTTTTCTGAGAAAGAAGGCATAGGACTGCCTTCCCTACCTGTAACGAATATTAGATATATATCCTGCGGACTTGAACCACTCTTAAATACACCGTTTGTTAGATCTGCTGATTTCGGAATAGGTCTGCCTGCTTCATCAACCCAGTCAAAGTCTCCGTCTTTTCTTGTGAGTCCCTTATTGTCCTCACCATGGCATTTAGGACACCCTATAACATTTTTAAAAATATTCTCACCTCTTTTTATACTTTCAGGTGTAACTTCTGGTTCTGCGCTTATGTATACCTCGGGACTCTCACCTCTCAACTCGAATATATTAAAATACTCTTCCTCATCTTCATCATAAAATATAGCGAGTGTCTTGATAAACTTGACAAGAGCCCATCGGTCATCTTCTGAAAGAATGGACCACGATGGCATAGCTGAACCATACATACCCCTCGTAATCGTTCTAAAAATATCCTTTTCCGTTGGCAGATCAAACGTTGACCCAATCCTGAATACTCCCTTCGTAAAATCTCTGGGCTTAAACTCAAAGAAAATAGCCATCTCACCATCTCCTTGCCCTTCTTTTCCGTGGCATCCTATACAGTATCTCATGAAAACATCTTTACCTCTGTTGATGAGGGCCATGGTTACTAAGGGAGGATTCCCAACTGAGGGTCTGTTTTCCCTTCTCCTGAGCGACCAATCTCCAATTGCCGTACCAAGTTTTTGCAAATATGATACAAGGGCACTGACATCATCAGATGGTAAAGGATTTCCTTCTTTGTCTTTCTTAAATAACCACGAAAATGAAGGCATAACAGAGTCTGACATTACAGAACGTGGTGAATAAAGATGAGCATAATGCCAGCCGTCAGTCCTTGTTCCACCCTCACGTGACAAATCTGGACCCACTCTTCTTGTACCAAACAGATGTGGTTTATCCCAGGACTTCTCTCCCGCCTGTGAAATCGGACCCCATCGTTTTTCTTCTCCTGCTACAGGGCGTATAAATTGGGTATGGCATTGCCAGCAAGCCTCATTAATATAAACTCTCATGCCTCGCTTTTGAAGTTCAGTATAGTCTGGTACTGATACCTCTTCCTCATTAATATTTGTAATAGTAGAATCTGTTATTCTCACCTGAATAGATGGAATGACGCACATCGTTATAAAAGCCAACACAAAAAAACCTATACCGGCAATAAAGATAAAAGGTGTACAGTATTTTTCTATTAACATAAATTAGTTCACTCCGTTCGGTCAACAATTTATGGCATTCCTGCCTAACGACAGGCAGGTTGCTCCGCAAAATGAAATTAACCTTAATGTATATGTCATCTCTGTAGGGTGGGCAGTGCCCACTATAAAAATAATAATGCTAAAAGAAGTGGTGGGTGGTACCCACCCTACAAGATCTATAAATGTCATTTTTACCCCCACAGCTTGCTCGCTTGCGCTTCGCAAGCTAGCAGTGGGGGCTGAACCAAGTCCTGAAAAATGTCATGCTGAATAGATCCTGAACTAAATTCAGGACCTTCGGTTTCAGCATCTCCGATTTCAGAATCTATTTAAATCAATCCTGAATCCCGACTGAGTCGGATCTCGTAGTTGCTCCAAGGGGCGCCACAGGCGACAAGTTCAGGGTGACAATATTGTCTTTCTGCAACAGAAACTAATTAATTACCTTCCCATGTCTTACTGTCTTATACATATTGTAAACAAAGATGAACATACCTATATCCATGGCTAATCCACCAATAGTTCTTGCAAGCCAATATGGTTTTATAGCGGTAAAAGTCTTTATAAAAAATTCATTGTTAAATAGCATTGACCCCTGAATTAATCCTGCAGCTGTGAGTGAGGTAGCCATCAAACTGAAGCCCAATACGGAAAGCCAAAAATGCCATCGTGTCAAGACAGGAGAATATATCTCCCTTCCCGTAATCTTTGGCCATATATAGTATATACTTGCGTATGTCCATAGCGTGAAAGTGCCGAAGATAGCAATATGTGCATGCCCAACCACCCAATCAGTAAAGTGAACCATCTTCTGCATGCTTCTAAGGGCCTGTGTAGGGCCTTGAAAGCATGTAATAAGATAGAAGATAATACCAACAATTAAAAAGCCAACAACAGGATCTCCGGCAAGATTTTTCCATTTGCCCTTCATAGTTCCAAAGAAGTTATAAACAACGGTCCAAACGGGTATAAACAACCACATGCTATAGACAATCGCCAATGTTTCTACCCAATCCGGAATCGGAGAAAAAATATAATGATGTGTACCTACAAAAGGATAAAGGAATGCTATTGTCCAGAAACCTATCAAAGAAAGTCTGTGACTGTATAAAGGGCTTTTTACTGATACGGGCAGGAAATAATAAACCATAGCAACTCCTATCGGAGTTATCCAGAGTCCTACAACGTTATGTATATAGAATCCGTGCATTGCAGCACTATTAGTTCCACTCACAAAGTATGGATTTATAAAATTGCCCATAATGTAATTCATAGTTGTCCATACGAAGGCACCCATCACGTACCAGAGTGATACATATAACTTCTTCTCTTTCCTTTTAAAGATTGTTCCAAAGAGATTAATGAGGATCAGAGCAAAGCATGCCGTCACGGAGAGGTCAACAAGTATGGGAAACTCCGCAACTTCCAGTCCCTGATTGATCCCCAGGGCAATCAATGTCACTCCAATAAAAATTGTTATATTCCATAACCAGAGTGTAAATATTGCCAGCCTCTCACTGAATAATTTAACACCCGTAAGCTTTGGTACTATATAAAAACAAAGACCGAAGATAGCGGTCGTAAACCATCCGAAAACGACCCCATTTACATGAACAATCCTTAGGCGTGAAAACGACATGATGGGTAATCCACTGAAAACGTCTGGATAGTTAAGTTCAATAGCTGCGGCGAAGCCTATCAACGGGGCAATGATTAACCAGAAGAAGGACGAATATATATAACTTTTGACAAGGTTATTATTTACAAGTTTTTCTTGCATATTGTAATTTGGAAAATAACATTATAAATCCTTTTCGGTTCTAATTTATCTAGATTAGGTATTTATCTCCATTCGTATATGGCTGTTACAATGAGGAAACAGCATATAAGTCCTAAAGCTGTCCAGCGTATGATATGCGACATTCTTGTTTTAGTTTTCTTTTCCATGGGAGGAGTAACAGCTTCTAACTGGGCATCATATATATACCTGGGCTCTTCCAGTTTTCTTATGTATTCCACTAACTTGTGAATAGTTGTATCACCAAGCATGTTGCACCATGGTGGACTTAGATTAGATTTTCCTACTGAGATCGATCCCTGGCATATTGCTAAGAATAGTTCCTCATCTGATATGGTGGACATATATTCGACATCTGTGAAATTTGTTGGTTTAGGTGTTAGATCAACAGTGTAAAATATCCCGTCACCTTTCCCTTTTTCTCCATGACATACTGCACAATAGTATTTGAATATATTATGGGGTGTTAACATTATCATCCTCATTTTCTCAATGACGGGAACATTTGCTCTTTCTCCACCAGCTAATGTTGTTTTGTTTAAAAAGATTATACTGAAAGCCAAATATATTGAAATAAAAAAGATGATTCTTAAGTGTTTGTACATTTTAAATTAAAAGATTTTTTAAATTAATACCCTTCGGGCAGACTTCGCTTACCAACATGTCATTCTGAAGGAGGAACGACTGAAGAATTTCTTTACGGAAATCTCACTAACCTCACGAAACATCATTGACTTTCTAACGAGAGATTCTTCGCTTCACTCAGAATGACAAGGGTGTATCTTTTTTCGTTATAAGCAGTTAAAATGGAAATTCCTATATAATTAAATTATTTTTGCTTTAAAATGTCTTCTTACGAACCCTTCCAATTATCAACATTTCAATACTTGCTCCGATTATAAGACCGAGGAAGCTATAAAGGTATTTACGATAATGATACGGTTTGCCAACCATAAGGTAATACCAGGTGGATATTGCCTTTTCAGCATTATATTTCCCATTTGTACCATCCCATGCTGAAAGAGCAAAACGGATAAGGTTACCTTTCTTGAATTGGGCGTCATCTTCTTCATCCGTTGTGAGTGACCTTTTTATCATAACCTTCCACTTTCCATTTCGCCATGCACTTTTCCCTTTCAAATCCTGGTTATTTTCAGATTGTTGGATCAGGACATTCTCATCTCTAATATTAAATTCTCTCAATAAGGATTTTTCATTCAGCGCATCAACAGTATTAGAAAAACTACCTTCGAGTAAGGCCTTCCAATACCACATATTTATGTTATGGTCTGGATCCTTCATTTCTATATTCTTATTGAGGAGAAATTGGATGGTCAGGGCATCTTTAAATGATTTACTCTGCACACCTGTTATATCATCCCATTCGAAGAGAAAGACTATTTCTCTATCGTTATAAATTGATTTCATCATTATTGAATCTAACATACGTGTTTCCTTCTCAGGGCGAGAGATTATCTGGCCGCCAAGCGGAATAATTATAGAACCAGTTTCTTTAAATACAGGATCTTCTGGTGATTCTGGTAAATTACCCTTAATTAGTTTTGGTTTGATTAGTATTCTCGCACCAGGTTTCTCATCTCCTGATATTGAATTTACATAGCTTGCAAGATGCCAGCGCTCTTCTTCTGTTAGATACTCAGCATAGGAACCCATAGGAGTTCCATAAAAGCCCGTTGAGATGCTCCGATAAATATCCTTCCGTAAGTTTCCTGCCTTATAAGTCCATCCTTTAGCCAGGTTTCTGGCTCTGAAAAGAAAGTCCCATTCATATTTTAGTGTTTTTGTTATTGGTCCGTCTCCTCTTCCTTCTTCACCATGACATAGAAAGCACTTCATACTATTAAATAAATCTTCACCATGTGCAATAGATTCAGGCGTGACGGGCAAGTCTTCTGGTATATGAACGGACTTAGGTGGAGATTCAATAGAAAATCTTGGATTAAGTGTTTTAGTATAAGATACTAGTTGTAGCCTTTCTATTTCACTTAAACTAGCCCAGGGGTCCATGGCGGTTCCGGGTACTCCAAGTGTAATAACCCTAAGTAAATCCTCATCAGATGGAAGTTCTCCCCACGGCGTAGAACGTATCCTGAACTCTGCCTTTGTAAAGTCGGACGGTTTGGGGTCTAGCTTTTCAGCATCAGGACCGTTTCCCCTTCCTTCAAGACCATGGCAGGAACGGCAATGGATTCTATATAAAACCTTTCCTTCTTCAATATACTTTTCATTTGACTCGAAAGGAATTTCTTTTAATAGGCTTGCAATCTTACCAAAGTCTTCCTTTACCTCTGGCTCTTTTACCTTCAATTCAATACGGGATTCAGGAGCACGTAATGTTACGGAGTAAAATAACCAGGATACGATAAGAGGAAAAGTTATAAATATTGCCATTTGAATTAAATACCTTAGATTCCAATTTTCTTCCAGTATCAGGAAAGACGTAAAACTTTCCAGCCTTCCTTCACTACTGGAAACATAAAGAAACCATGAAAAGAACATGAGAATTATCAAAAGTAGTATAAGGGCATTGGGCATGGATAATGGATAAGTGGTTTTATCTACAATAAAGAAAAATAAGGGGGAGAGAAATTTTAAAAATAGGTATAGACCTATTATGGATATGAAAAACCATACCATTGTATAGGTGTTTTTGCGAGATTGCGATGTCATGATTATTATTTCAAACTTATAAGATATTTTACGAGACTATAGAATTGCCTGAGCGTAAGTAGCTCTCCGAAATTTTCGGGCATCATTGAGAGCTCCTGCATAAACAACTCTTCGACTTCATCTTTTGAGATAGTTATGACCTCAATCTTTGCCCCTCTCTTCCTTACCAGTATCACAGAATCTCCCTCTTTACTTTTAAGCACACCTTGGAATGGTATTCCATCAACTGTTTCTAAAAAAACCGTCTCAAATCCCGGTACAATTACCTCGCTGGGCCGCATGATCGAATCCATTATATATTGTGGTGCTTGTATTGAACCAATATTAGAAAGATCAGGCCCAAGCTCACCACCTCTTCCATCAACCATGTGGCATGCTATGCATCCAGTTGGACTTGTTGCATCAAAGAACAATCTTTCACCTTCGCTTACGCTGGCAGGTATTGGAGATTCCCAGGGTTTAAATTTCTTCACGGGGACACGTGGAATCTTATCAATAAACCTCATTACCTCTGATACATCCGGCTCTTTCCCAAAGCTCTGCAAGTAAGTTAAAACAGCCAGTATCTCGTTTCTATGAAGGAGGATAGGGGGTTCGTAAACTTTTGGCATTATTGGGGCAAAACCTTCAACTACATAGGCTTTCGGATCAACAAGTGACTCTACCAGATATTCTGTACCAGAAGAAAGTCCCCTCTCTTTAGCTCTTTCATCTGCCCTTATAGCAAGGTTAAATTGATTGGGGCAACGCCTTGCACTACCTCTGTTGCCCACGCGGTGGCAGTTGCCACACCTTCCTTTCTTCCAGAAGATATTTTCACCTGCCTCGGGGTTTATACCTTTTGGACCTTTGCTAACAAAAGTACCTGAAATCTCGTCAAGATATGAGCAAATATATACAAAGATAATAACAATTACTGCCGTAAGTCCTATTATTTTGAGTCTACTTTTCATTACGTAATAAATGCTTTAATCGTTACATTAATTAGTTTCTGTTGCGGAAATCTTAACTACCCAAAAATGTCATTCTGAATTTATTTCAGAATCTATATATACCAATGTGTTAAGAGACCCTGAAACAAGTTCAGGGTGACAATATAGTGTTTCCGCAACAGAAACTAATTAATGTGTTAAAATGAAAATATGAAACATTCCATCACAGAGTATATTTATTATCTTCCGGATCTTGCATGAGTTTTAAGGCCTCTTTTTTTGAAGAGAAGAAAGCCATAACAGAAGAATTATAATACCAAAAAATATTCCAACAATAATTGCAATTACCCTTCCCATATACTGAATACTTGGTGTGTAGGCAGTTAAGGAGGTGTCCTGTAATATCTTGTAAATATGCCAGTTCATCCTTAAACCCGATCTTATATAACCCATAAGAGCAATAATCATTACTACAGATACGAACAAAACTATCAACGTGTATTGCGCCCTGGCAGGAATCTTACCCCATGTTATACCTTCTACAATTTTCGCCTTACGAAATAATATAACATCAAATGCCAGGTTCATTATCAGGCACGTTAGGACCAGCAATACTTGCGAGCCTGAGATATACCTCAGAATTAAATTTGCCCTATCTGTAACATAAAAGCCATAACCTGTAAGAAATACGATTGCCAGAATTATTGTTGAGATAAAAAGCAAATTCTGAGAAAACCTTAGATAATTTTGGAATGTGGGAATAATTGTGAAAATTAAAACAAATCCCTGAATAGATATTGCGACTGCTACAGGGATTATGAAACCCCTTATGTTTTCTTTTAAATCCATATTGTAAAAAAAGATTGCAGTCAAAAATAGTATAGAGGCAAAAATAACGGTAATAAAAAACAAGGAAATCTTCAGGCCGCTACCCTGTTCAGTAAATGGGATTGTTTCACCCTTATTGCTTCGTCTGTGTAATAATAATGTAAATAGAGTTGATAATATAATGAGATTTATAGCAGCATTTTTGATATGCATACCACCAAGATATTTGGATAAAGGATGGAAATCTTCAACAATTTTTCCTTCTTGTATCAATGGGAGATTATGGGGTATTAACCATACGGCAAGGCACACAAAAAGAGTTGCATTAATATATTTAGTATAAGATTTATATCTTTCCGAACCTTTTATTCTATCCATGCCCAACCACAAGTAATAATTAATACCGACAAACAACGTACCCAGGAGAATAGCCTGGACTATAAAACCCCAAGAGAATTCACCCGTCATCATTATATTTCCCATTACAGGACTTGCACTGTAGATTTCTTTCCCAAGCCAGTAACCCGTAAAAGGAAGAGGCAGTAGCGCAACTATTCCTATAAATACAGCATTATATCCCATCCAATCAGAGTATCCTCTTTCCTCTTCTGTAGGTGCTGTCAAGAATTTCATTGATGCATATGCACCAACAGCAAAAGCTCCAAATACCATGTTAGCTACCAGACGATGAATATTCATAGGCCACCAGAGTGAATTATTAATTGCTGACCACATGCTTGTAACATTACCTGTTGCTGTATCAATTCCCTCCGGGGACATCATAAAGGTTACCCAGGCATTTGCTGCAAACATTGTCGCCGTACCAAAGATGTTAAGCAAAGCACCCAGTGAGATATGAATCCATTTCTTGTTTCCTGTTAAACTATCCCAGGAAAAATAATAGATATACAGGCATAAGGCTTGTCCTATGAAAAGGAAGATATAAAGAATAGAACTTGGTGCAAATACGTTTGACATATATTGCATCACTTGTGGGTAAAGGCTGAATAAAACAGCACCGAGTAAAACACCCAGAGCCGCCGTAGCTGCAAATGACCACAACACCAGTCTTAGACACTCGAATGCAATCGTATCGTATCTGGTATCTCCCGTCTTAACGCAAACAATCTCAAAGATGAAAATCACAATAGGCAGGCCCAAAGTAAATGCAACTAGTAATAGATGTACCTCTGCAATAGCCCAAACTGCCAACCTGGAATCTAAGCCAAAAATTGGTTTGTAACTAATCTCTGAAATGTCAAGCGGGGATTGATCTTGTTGAGCATACAATGGAAATGCAATTAGCAGGATCACCAAACATAAAATTATAAAAGTCAATTTTATAATTAACCTTTGTTTGTTTGGCAGTTCAAAAAAAGTCATATTATTGTTTCTTTAGCTATGGATAAGGAGAGTCTTTAATAATTACTTCTTTTTTGGTGTGTATTCGAACTTCACTTCTGCTTCTTCGTTAGCATTTATATTGACTTTTTTCTTTTTTCTTCCAAGGGTTTCTTGCCATGCGATAAGTTCATAGCTACCAGCAGGTATGTTATCTATATTGAATTTTCCTTTTTCATCTGTTAGAGCGAAATATGGATTTTCCACAATGATGATCCAACTACTCATCCATGAGTGTATATCACAAGTAACCATAATACGTTCTTTCCATTTAAATTCCCTGGTTAGAACCTGACCAAATGTAGTTCCTTGATTGAAAGGACGATTTTTTGCAGACCACGAATGAAGGTTATGTAAGACATTATCATTGTTTAATAAATCAACCCTGGCACCAGTTGGCACTATCAATATGTGAGGATCAAAGCGGCAATTATTTTGGTTTGATACGAAATTCCTGGACTGTTTTTTAAAGCTTTTTCCTGATGCGATTTTTTTAATATAGACAAACACATTTTTTATCCCTTTATCTTTGGAGATTATTAACTCTTCGGAAGGTACAGGCTCGTGCCCACAAACCTCTTCATCTTTATTTACTGAAAACATCTCAATTTGTGGAACATCTCCCACGAATTTAACTGCTCCACTAATGCTGCCGCCATTTGATACTTTTACTTCGTTATACTTTGTTGCAGCTTTACCTGTTTCAGGGAAAAAAGACAGAATACAAAACAGGGCTAAAGAAGGTAAGAAAAAGGTTTTTGCCAATTGAACACCTCCATAAATACATTTATTCATTACTATAATTCGAAGACTTAAAAAATATTGGATTATCCATAATCCAAGATACAGTACAGAAATTGGGTAATTGTGTCAATATTCATTATACCATAAACATCATGGGAAAGTTCTTTATGAACTGAAATGCTTTCCATCAATTAGATATTTTTTAATATGGATGGTGCAGTTTGTACATATTTAATATGGGGAAAAATATTATTAATCAAAAGCCCTTTACCCCGTTAGATACTTTACTGCATTAGATGATATCACTTGTCTATCAGGTTTTTAGTTGTGTCTCAAAGCAAGTTATAATTGGATTTATCTAACGGGGTTCAATCTCAAAAAGTTATAGCATTTCCGGGACGTTTTATCTACAATTCACGTCCTGAATATATTGATTTAAATCTTGTGACAATGGAGACTAATGCTCAGGACAACAATTAGAAATCTACCAGCAAAACCTGGTGCGACTATTAGTATAAGTTTTTTTATCTTCATTGCAATAGGTACAATCGTGCTTATGCTTCCGGTGGCAACTGCTGATGGAGAAGGTACATCGTTAGTCGATGCCATTTTTACGTCTACGTCTGCGATTTGTGTTACTGGCTTGATAGTTCAGGACACACCCGTATATTTTTCACGATTTGGTCATATTGTCATATTAACGCTTATGCAACTTGGTGGATTAGGTATAATGACATCATATGCCCTTTTCAGTATCGCCATTGGCAAACGGCTTCTTATCTCTCAACAGGTTGCTATGAAGGGGGTGCTTGATACTGAGTATGGTGAAATAAAAAAAACAGTCTTGTTTATAGTAATTTCAACGTTCATTATCGAAGCTATTGGAGCTGTGGTGTTAGCCATACATTGGTCTGGTGAACCTCTCGGTGATTATGTATTCTATTCCATATTTCATTCTATAAGTGCATTTTGCAATGCAGGGTTCTCTCTTTTTAGTAATAGTTTGATCAACTATGGTAGTGATGTAGTTGTTAATACTACAATCGGGCTACTTATTGTGGCTGGCGGGTTGGGATTTATAGTTTTAACCAATCTCTCTGGTTTTCTTTTGTTTTTTTCTAAAAGAAACAAAAAGAGAAGGGTACATTTACATACCAAGATAGTGTTGACGACGACGGGAATTTTAATTATATTAGGGGCAATTCTCTTCTACACATTTGAGTGCAAAAACACATTAGACCAGTTTTCAATCAAGGATAAGGTCTTTGTGTCTTTTTTCCAATCTATTACGACCAGGACTGCAGGATTTACGACTGTTGATATCGGTAGCCTCGCAACACCTACGTTATTGTACTTTATCTTTTTTATGTTCATAGGTGGCTCGTCTGGTTCTACTGCCGGAGGGATTAAAACTGGTACATTTTTTGTAATTTTAGCGATGGTTTACAATATGTTCAGGGGCAGGGAGGATGTAGAGGTTTTTGAGCGCACAATTAACAGACGAACTGTACAAAAAGCCATCTCTATTACAACAATATCTATCTTAACGATTATGTTGTTTTGTATGGTTTTGCTTTATACAGAAGATGCGCCATTTAAGGTTGTTATTTTTGAAGCATTTTCAGCGTTTGGTACTGTTGGTCTCAGTGCCGGACTAACACCTGACTTGACTGACATCGGAAAAATATTAATTAGCATATTGATATTTATGGGTAGAATTGGACCGTTGGCTTTAGCATTAATACTCGGCAGGGAGATTACAGAGAGAAAAATACGTTTTCCTGAAGAAAGGATAGTTATTGGTTGATTGGTATGCATAGATTAAGGTATATTGGGCAAAGGTAAAGGTCAAGAGGCCGGTGTGGTAGTTGGGTCAAGGTAATGTTTAGATGCAGAACGATAAGAAGATAAAAAGTTTTAAAGATCTGGATGTTTACCAAAGAACATATAAAGCAGCAATAGTGGTTATGAAAAAGATAATACCAAAATTGCCGGATAACGAAAAACACGATTTAAAAGACCAGCTATCTAGATCGTGTAAAGCTATTCCACGATTGATAGCGGAAGGATATGCAAAACGTCACCAGAAGCATGGGTTTCAAAAATACCTTGATGATGCGATGGCAGAATGTAATGAAACAGTAGTATCTGTTTCACAATGTAAAGATATTTATTCCAAGCATATAGATATAGAATTATGCGAAGAGCTTATAGATACTTATGATATTTCAGGAAGACAGTTGTATAGGTTAGAGGAATCATGCCTACGGCGTGTCGTAGACATGGTCAAGGTTTAAGGGTAAAAACAGACCGGCTACTTAACCTAAGAACCAGACTGGCATCTTTACCTTTACCTAACGACATAACCAGAGGTACATTTGTATATGAGACAATTTGCCGTAATTGGTTTAGGAAGATTTGGTTTTAAGGTTGCTGAAATCCTGGCAGAGAAGGGTGCCCAGGTTATAGCCATTGATAAAGATCATGCCTTGGTGGAGAAAGCCAGGGATATTGTTACTGAGGCTGTGCAGTTGGATAGTACGGATGAAGAAGCATTAAGAGAAAGTGGTGTTGAAGGTGTTGATGTTGCCGTTGTGAGTATAGGAGAGGGCGTTGAGTCTAGCATATTGACAACTGCAATCCTGAAGAGCTTTGGCATTAAAGAAATCGTTGCCAGAGCGAGCACGAAATTACAGGCTAAAATCTTGAAGGAGGTAGGTGCTACTAGAGTAGTTTTCCCTGAGGAGGATATGGGACTTCGAGTTGCTAACAGTATTCTAGCACCTGGGGTGCTTGAATATATTGAGTTAGGTGCACATTATAATCTGGCGGAGATAGAGGTAAAGGGAGAATTTACAGGAAAATCAATTAAAGAACTCGATATTAAATCTAAATACGGCATTAACGTCATTATGATCATGAAAAGGATAAAACAGGAGGCTGGCAAGGAAGGAGAATTAGTTGAGAAGGAGATTAAAGAGTTACCGACTCCTGATTATGTATTGAGAGAAAAGGATATTCTGGTGGTTGTTGGTGACAGCAAGGATATTGAAGTCCTAGAGAAACATATTAAATAGTAAAAGGGTTTAGATGCGAACTATAGCATTGACAAATCAAAAAGGCGGTGTTGGTAAAACTACAACCGCCGTTAACCTTGGGGCTAGTTTGGCAAAGTTGGGTAAGCGTGTTGTCTTGATAGACCTTGATCCCCAGGGCAATTCGAGCTCATGGATGGGCATAAATATTAATGAGTTAGATAAATCTATGTTTGATGTGTTTCATGGTGATGTAACTATAAGTGATATCTTACATGAAACATGTGTAGGTAATATGTGGGTCGCACCATCCAATGTTGCCCTGGCTGCAATAGAAAGAACATTAGTAAATACAAAAGAAAATGATAGTATCCTTAAAAACAGTTTATCCCCTTTACAAGATCATTATGATTACATTATTCTTGATTGTCCTCCTTCGCTTGGGTTGCTTACTGTCAATGCGTTGACGGCTGTGCGTGAAGTATTCATACCTTTGGAAACGAAGGTCCTGGCACTCAACGGCCTGGTTACTCTGGTTAATACGGTAAATCTGGTGAAGGATAAATTAAATCCTGCTCTTGAAGTAACAGGCATAATTGCATGTATGTTTGACGTCAGAACAACTTTAAGCAACGAAGTCGTGAAAAGGATCAAGGATAAATTTCATGATAAATTGTTTAATTCTGTTATAAGGGAAAGTACAAAACTTGCAGAATGTCCTATTTCTGGCCAGCCAATCACGCTGTATGCACCAGAAAGTCGTGGTACACAAGACTATATGGATTTGGCCAGGGAGGTCATCGAGGGTGAAAAGAAAAAGGATTGAGGGATGTTAGGACAGGACGAAGAAAGTATTGATGCAGATTATAGATTTACGGAGTGATACAGTTACTAAACCTACTTTGAAGATGCGTCAGGCCATGAAGGAAGCCGAAGTAGGAGATGACGGATTTGGTGAAGACCCCACCACAAACAGGTTTGAGAAAATGGCTGCTGAAATGGTGGGAAAGGAAGATGCCCTCTTTGTCTCCAGCGGTGTGATGGGAAACCTGATTGCCATAATGGTTTATACAAAACCGGGGGATGGTTTAATATGTGATAGAAAAGCCCACATAAATACAATGGCATCCGGAAATACAGCAGCATTGACAGGCGTAACAATCTGTCCTTTGGATGTAGATGAATTAGGTCGCTTTGACACGGAAGAACTTGAATCATACATTAACCTAGAGGATGTACGCTTTCCCAAAACCTCGCTGATAGTATTGGAGAACACAAACAACTTAGCAGGAGGAACAGTCGTTACTCCTGAGGAAACATCCATAGTCTTTAGAATAGCAAAGAAAAACGGATTGTGCCTTCATCTGGATGGTGCAAGAATATTTAATTCTGCAATTGCTCAGGGTGTTGAAGTTGCTGAGTTAACAAAAGATTGTGATTCGGTTATGTTTTGTATCTCTAAAGGACTGGCATCTCCAGTTGGTTCTATTATTGCAGGTACAAAGGAGTTTATAGTAGAGGCAAGACGTAAGAGGAAAATGTTGGGGGGTAGTATGAGACAGACTGGAGTCCTGGCAACATGCGGAATAATTTCGTTAGAAGAAATGATTGATAGGTTGAAGGAAGACCACGATAATGCCAGATATCTTGCTGAGGGACTTACGAGAATAGAAGGTTTTAATATTAATCTGGATACAGTCCAAACAAATATTATCTATTTTAAATTTGAATTGCCAAAAGTAAGTTGTAAAAAGTTTGTGGAAGATATTTCCAAAAAAGGTGTTTATATAGTTTATCTCGAAAGAGATTCTGGAAGGATGGTAACTCACAAAGATTTGAATAAGTCAGACATTGATTGTGCATTGAAGGCGATTAAGAATACAGTGTCCGGGTACTAAGTTGATATTTTAAAAAATGTAATGTAGGATTATATCTTTTAACAGGTTAGTTTAAAAAACACTATACGTTAAAATGTTTTTTGTTGACTAATTTTGCTTTTTTTGATAAGTTTTCACGATTTTAATGACTAGAGGAAATACACTATCTCTGGAATTGTTTGTATATAAATGTTGCTAGCCTACGTTCCAATTTTAATTCTTCTTATAGTAGTACTTGGTTTTGCCATTTCCAATATCATTATTTCTGCACTTCTTGGACGTCACAGGCCATCCGAAGAAAAACTCTCCCCTTATGAATGCGGTATAGAACCAACGGGTACTGCCAGAGAGAGATTCTCTGTAAAATTCTATTTGATTGCCATGATGTTTGTTATATTCGATATCGAGGTGGTATTTCTTTACCCGTGGGCTGTTGTGTTCAAGTCATTAAAACTTTTTGGTTTGATTGAAATGGCAATATTCATAATAATCTTGTTGATTTGCTATGCGTATATTTGGAAGAGAGGTGGTTTTGAATGGGAATAGAGACGGCTTTTGGTGATAGCATTCTTACAACAACGATTGACAAGATAGTAAATTGGTCAAGGAAAAATGCGCTATGGCCAATGCCTTTTGGTTTAGCATGTTGTGCCATTGAGATGATGGCTGTAGTAGCTCCCAGATACGACCTTGCCAGGTTTGGGGCTGAGGTATTTAGGTTTTCACCACGTCAGTCTGACTTGATGATTGTTGCGGGTACCGTGACTTACAAAATGGCTGCTGTGACAAGAAAGATTTATGACCAGATGCCAGAGCCAAAGTGGGTGATTGCAATGGGTGCTTGTGCCTGTTCTGGTGGAGTTTTTGATACTTATAGCACAGTACAGGGTGTTGATGAGATTATTCCTGTTGATATCTATCTACCAGGATGCCCTCCACGTCCTGAGGCTCTGATTCACTCAATAATGGAATTACAAAAGAAAATAAGCAAAGAATCAGTTTTGGATAACGGATCTAAGTAAATCCCCCTCCCTGCCTGCCCGGCAACGCCGTTCGGACGGGCCGTCAGAGAGGCTGTGTCACAATTGTCATCCCCCCCCACAGCTTGCTCGCTTGCGCTTCGTAAGCTAGCAGTGGGGGCGG
>VSDH01000014.1 GCA_008636105.1 Candidatus Scalindua sediminis
TAACTTATGCTAAACTTGACTAATTTACTGACATTTTTAATTTGCCAAAAACCTGACATTTTCTATTTGCCTTGACACAAATATAAAATTGATTGACAGTCTTAGTTTTAAAAAGTAGAATCACCTAGTTTATTTTAATATTTGAAAATTGGAAAGTTTACAGGTAACCCCATTATGAAGCCAAAGAAATGGGGTTTTAAAAGGGAATCCCGTCTAAAAGAGGGAACGGTCCCGCCGCTGTAATCGATGACGAAAATTGCACGTCTCGCAACTTAGTTGTGAGACCATAAACCACTATCCGCCTCAGGCGGATGGGAAGGCGCAATGAGTAGGATGATTCGATAGTCAGAAGACCTGCCTGTAACTGCTTCACGTGTTCTTCGATGGTAAAGAAGGTGGAGAATTACAAAATATTTGCAAAAAAACCAACCCGTATACCAAAATCACGGTATGCGGGTTTTTTGTTTAAAATAATCATTCTCCCATATATTATCATTTCTATACTTGGAATTCCAGGGGTTGCATTTGGTATGCATATTACAGAAGGAATTCTCCCACCAAGATGGGCCATCTTTTGGTTTATCATAATAATACCTTTTGTTATCATTGGCACACTTAAACTAAAGAAAAAGAAAAGAGAGGTTCCTGGTTTTTTACCATTAGTAGGAATTGTTGGTGCTGCTGTATTTGTTTTTTCTTGTTTTCCAATTCCAGTAGTAGCCTTAAATGGAATGGCAACTGCACATCCCGCTGGAACAGGAATGAGCGCGATGCTGCTGGGACCTTTTGTGAGTGTTATAATTGCTGGTATTGCGCTATTTATACAGGCGCTTTTTCTAGCGCATGGAGGGCTTACGACTCTGGGTGTAAATATCTTCTCTATGGGTATACTTGGTTCTTTCTCAGGGTATTTTGCATTCAGGATTGCGCAAAGATTGAGATTTAAACTTTTTTGGTGTGGTTTCTTCGCTGGAGTAATTTCTGATATATTTACTTATATTGGTACTTCCATAGGATTAGGGCTTTTAGTATTAGAAGGGGGGGAATCATTTTTTGCCACCGTAACACAAAGTTTGAAGGCAATGTTAGAAATCTTTGTCGTATTCATGGTAACATCACAGGGCCCATTGTGCATTGCAGAAGGCATAGTAGTGGGTTTGGTAATTTCCTACGTTTATAAGGTGCGTCCAAGCATCCTATTTAGTCTCAGGGTAGTAAAGGAAAGAACAGATGCATTACCTGCTTGAAATATACTGGATTGAAGGATTGGAGCGGTAGGGTGGGCCATGCCCGAGGCAGGTCTGTCCTTCGGCACGACATTGCCCACCATTGTGACTGGAGGATTTAGGAATTGTGGTAAAATATTTCGTTATTTTCACATTAATATTATGTCTTATTCAATCATATGCTTTGTGTGCAACAACGGCAAACTCTAATAATCTAATAGAAGATCTTGAAGATAAGGAAATAATAGAATCTGAAGATCAGAAATGGACAGGAATTGATGTAAGCATAGTTGGAAAATACGCCAAAAAATACGGTCATCCACCAAGGAAACCTTATATTAATACTGATCAGGGTGACTTATTATTGTTTGTATTTACTGTTGCTGGTCTTATAGGTGGTATCATTATTGGTTACAATATCCGCAAACTATTTATGGAAGGAGATAATCACAAACAAATTCATCACGAAAATGCCCGTTCAACTACGTCGTTCGAACGGGAACGTAATATCACTGAAAATTCTATGATGAAAAATGAGGCGAAACAATAATGGGAATACTTAACCATGTTATCATGGACCATTTTGCGAACAAAGAGAATTGGCTAACAAATGTAGAGGTTAGGGTAAAGCTCTTCTACATAGGCATAGCCCTGATCATTAATATTTGTTCTCAAAATATTGTGATACCTTTAATATTTTTGGTAACTTCTCTAGTATTATTGATGACCATAAAAATTCCCTTAAAAAATATCGTTCTACGGATGGCAATACCTCTTTTATTGGGAGCATTTATGCTCATTATAATGGGATTACATAAAGGTGAAACTTTAATATTTTCTATTACGCCTCTTGGTTATGAACTTGCCTTAAAAAAAGAGGGAATATTAATCGGCTTATTAATATTCTCAAAGGTGGGGGGAGGGGTAATGCTTTTGCTTTTACTTTCCTTTACGACATCAATTACTAAAATATGTATGGCAGCAAGCTGGATGAAGATACCGGAAACCTTGATTGAAGTATTATCATTCGTATATAGATACCTATTCTTACTAATGGAAGAAGCAGAAACAATGATGTCTTCTCAAAGGAGCAGGCTTGGTTACAAAACATGGTTTAAGACCATAAGATCTTTTGGAACCCTGGGAGGTATGTTAATAATCAGATCTATAACAAGGGCAGAGAATGCGCATTCGGCAATGATATCCAGAGGTTATGATGGAGGTAGGATTCTATCAATTCAACTTGTTCCATTAGAAAGAAATGATTACCTTATGTTCATATCGAGTGGAATTATTTTAATATCTTTATTATTTGTAGGATTTTTTTGCCTTTAGGTGCTAATGATTACGTTAAAAGTAGAAGGTTTGAGATATAAGTATCCAGATGGAACTAAGGCGCTGAATGGTGTAAACATCGATGTGATAAAGGGTGAATTCCTGGCTATACTGGGGGCAAATGGTTCTGGAAAGACGACATTGTTGAAGCACCTAAATGGACTGTTAAAGCCCACCTTTGGTTCAATTATATTAGATGGTAAAAGATTAAGTGAACTTAAGCCGAGTGAGGTCTTCAGAAAGGTGGGAATGGTCTTCCAGGACCCTAATGATCAACTCCTTGCTCCTACCGTTGAGGAGGACGTAGCATTTGGCCCGGCAAATCTCAATCTAAAGTATGAGGAAATTATGAATAGGGTAATGAATGCACTTGAATTGGTTGAAATGAAAAAGTATGCAAAGAAAACTATTAACTTTCTCAGCTATGGTCAACGTAAACGTACATGTATAGCAGGAATCCTTGCAATGGAACCAGAGGTACTCGTTTTAGATGAACCAACCAGTGGGCTTGACCCCGATGGGGTTAAATCAGTAATGAAATTACTAAAGGATCTGAATAGAAAACGAGGTATTACCATAATAATTGCTACAAATTCTGTAGACCTTGTACCTGTTTATACGACCAGAGTCGTAATCATGGATAAGGGAAAGATTATTAAGGAAGGTACTCCTGAAAGTGTTTTCACAGATTCCAGGATGCTCGAAGATGTGAAATTAGAATTACCGCAGATCGCCCAATTAATGGAAGTACTGCGAAACAAGGACAAGTTTCCAATAAATGAATTGCCTTTGACAATTGAGAAAGCCAGACGGGAATTGATAAATTTAATTAAACCGGTTACTCTTACTGTAAATTAACATTTTGAGATTCAATAACTGCCTGCTAGAATGATTCGAAACCGTCTTTATCTGCGTATTTAATACTAAGAAAGGATAAAATAAACATGGATCAATTCATTATTAACGGCGGGAGGAAGTTGGAAGGAGAAATTGAAGTGCTGGGTGTCAAAAATGGGGTACTTCCCATGATTGCAGCCTCAATTATGGGGAGCAAAGGAACGACAATCATTCACAATGTTCCTGCGCTACGTGATGTTACGGCGATGTCAAAGGTAGTTGAAGCACTGGGAGCAAAAGTCAACTACGATCCTAAGACAAGGACCATAGTACTAGATTGTCAGTCAATCAATAATTACCAGGCACCTTACGACCTCGTTAAGAAGATGAGGGCTTCTTTCCTGGTAACAGGTACATTGCTTGCTAGATTTAATAAAGCCGGCGTTTCCTTTCCTGGCGGTTGTGTCATTGGCTCCAGGCTTGTTAATATGCATCTTGAGGCATTCCAAAAGCTCGGTGCTTCAATAACGAGGGATAACGGAAACATAGTTGTAAGTACAAAAGGTTTAAAAGGGACTACTTATTACTTTGACTTTCCTACACATACAGGAACAGAAAATGTAATGATGGCAGCTTGTTTGGCTGAAGGAACTACTCACCTAATCGGGGCCGCCTGTGAGCCAGAGATTGTTGATCTGGCAAATATGCTGAACAAGATGGGAGCAAGGATCAGTGGGGCGGGCTCTTCCTACATAACAATTGAAGGAGTTAAAACCCTTATAGGCGTAGAATATACTGCTATGCCTTCAAGGATTGAGACTGGTTTTTTCATGGCTGCAGCGGCTATTACGGGTGGAGAAGTTGTCGTGAAGAACGCTATTCTGAGTAATTTGAGTATCGTAGTTAACAAGTTACAAAGTATTGGTGTTGAAATTACAGACCTTGGCGACAATAGGATATTAGTTAAACGCAGAGGGGGAATGAGGGCAGCAAGTTTTACCACATGGCCATTTCCAGGTTTTCCAACAGACCTTCAGGCATCTATGATGGCATTGCTTACGGTCGCTGAAGGTACGTCTGTCGTTAAAGAAACAGTTTTCGAGAATCGATTTATGCATGTTAACGAAATGAATAGGATGGGAGCCAATATCAAATGCCAGCTCAATGAGGCGATTGTTACAGGTGTACAACACTTGACAGGTACTTCCGTGATGTCCAGTGATCTTCAGGCAGGGGCGGCCTTGGTAATCGCCGCTTTAGCGGCAGAAGGGGAATCAACTGTCGATCGCATCTATCACGTTGATAGGGGATATGAACGGCTGGAAGAGAGATTGAGTAAAATAGGTGCTTCAATTAAGCGTTTCAATCCAGTGAAGAATTAATGGATCGAAACTCTTAAGAGTTTACTTTACCCTTCCAAATACCTTCAATACTTTGCAAAACATGTAAAATGCTGGTCATATTTCTGGAGAAAATTAAATTTACAGAAAACTATGCTGGTTCAATCTTGTAGATTGAATCAGTAGTTATTTTGAGCTAAGACATTTTTATTCAGGCTTTAACCCAGTACTAGCGTGAGTGGAAATGTTTTGGTTCAGGCACAAGCCTTTTATTATATCTGTAGCGGAGGTCTTCAGACCTCCACCCATCATGGTGATCAGTACCAATGTAAGCACTCCAATAAATATTTTTGCTTACCAAACCCATAGAGGTGGAAACCTAAAGGTTTCCGCTACAGTTGGCAATCGTAGTTTGCCCGGAGGTCGTTAATTTAATTTGTTGTTTTTTTATCCTGTAATCCCGTCTAAAATTCTTCTATATAAGGTAAGACATGCTTAATGGACACGGTGGTAATGTAAATAAGATATGTAATGCTTATGGGATTGATCCGGATGAAGTTATAGATTTCAGTGCAAGCGTAAACCCGCTTGGTTATCCTGATAGTGTTCGCAGGATCCTTTTGGAACGATTCGATGATATCCTGAAATATCCGGATAGCGAGTGTACAAATCTACGAAAGACCATTGCAGAGAAATACCTTTGCAATACGTCAAACGTAATTATTGGCAATGGCTCAAATGAGCTTTTCCATCTGATACCTCGGGCCCTAAAACCCAAACAGGGCACTGTCTTACAACCTACATTCAGCGAATTTAAAGACGCATTGTACAATGCAAATGTCAACATTATCGAAATCATAAATGATAGTACATCCCTCAAGTTTAATTTAAGTGACTCAAAACTAAAGAGCCTTAGAGAGGGAGTAGTTTTCTTATGCAATCCAAACAATCCTACCGGACAACTTATCCCAAAGGACGAAATATTAAGACTTGTAGAGGCTAACATAAAGAGACTGATAGTAGTAGATGAGGCATTCATGGATTTTGTTGAAGAGGAAGAGATGTTTACGGTTATAAAAGAGGCACGTTCAACGGAAAATCTAATAGTGGTGCGGTCGTTAACTAAATTCTATGGTTTTCCAGGACTCAGGCTTGGATATCTTATTGCATGTGAATCTATTATTAATAATTTATTGCGGTTCAAAGAACCATGGACCGTAAACTCACTTGCACAGGTCGCAGGCCAGGCTGCAATAAATGATAAGGCTTTTAAATTGAATACAAGAACGTTTATGTCATTAGAAAAGAGATTCTTATACGAAGGTCTTTCAAAAATAAAAGGACTACATCCATTTTATCCATCTGCCAATTTTATCCTGGTTAGGATTGGCAATGATGAGCTAACATCTTTAAGTCTCCACGATCTTTTAATAAAAGACAGGATTATTATCAGAGACTGTTCTAATTTTACTGGTTTGAGTAACAAGTATTTTCGTGTTGCTGTCAGAACCAGAGAGGAAAATCAGAGACTCTTGAGCGCATTGAAGGGAATTATGAGCTATCAAACTGCTGAAATGGCAAGCGAGGAAGAGTTTACGTTTATGATTAGGGGAGATTCAACTTGCAAGCAAAGGCAATAATGATACAAGGCACTGGTTCGGATGTAGGTAAGAGCATTCTGGTATGTGCATTGTGTCGCATTTTCCATCAGGAAGGACTAAGAGTTGCTCCCTTTAAGGCGCAAAATATGTCACTAAATTCATATGTGACTCTGGATGGCAAGGAGATGGGTAGGGCTCAAGTGGCACAGGCTGAGGCAGCAGGTATACAGCCGGCAGTTGAGATGAACCCTATTCTGCTCAAACCAACAGGCAATAATGGATCACAGGTAATAACAATGGGAAGACCATTAAGACACATGACAGCCAGTGAGTATTATCAGAATAAAAATATGATGCTGGATATTGCTAAGAAGGCGTATGCAAGATTGAAAGAGCAATATGACATCATTGTTATTGAAGGGGCTGGCAGTCCCTCGGAAATTAATCTTAAAGACAATGATATTGTTAACATGAAGATTGCCGAAATCGCTGATGCACCCGTTTTGCTTATGACTGATATTGATAGGGGGGGTGCATTTGCATGGATTGTAGGTACACTAGAACTATTGACTAATGAAGAAAGGCAACGAATTTGTGGAATAATTATCAACAAGTTTAGAGGTGATATGGAAATACTGAAGCCGGGCGTCAATATGTTAGAAAAGAAAATAAATAAACCTGTCCTGGGAGTCATTCCTTATTTTAATGATATAAGGATTGATAACGAAGATTCGGTATGTCTTGAAAACAACGATTATAAATCAAAATCTATGAATAGTAAGCCAGACAATGCATCCATTGATATTGTCGTAATAAGACTACCCAGAATATCCAATTTTACGGATTTTGACATACTTAAGCGAGAAAAGGACGTACGTCTAAGATTCGTGGATAGTGTGAAATCCCTGGGTAAACCAGATTTGATCATACTACCAGGTACAAAGAATACCATAGGTGACTTAAAGGCTATAAAGGAAAATGGCATTGCAGATGCCATAGTTAATTTTGCGAATGAAGGGACTATGGTTATCGGGATCTGCGGCGGGTACCAGATGCTTGGTAATGAGATTAATGACCCTGAAAACGCAGAATCTAGCATCTCCCAAATTGATGGCCTTGGGCTTCTTAATGCTATTACTTTTTTTAAGCCGGAAAAAAATACTTATCAAATCAAGGCAAGAATGTACAAACAGGCTGGTGGCCGGGCGGGCAATATATTCAATAATATTAATTGTGACATAACTGGTTATGAGATTCACATGGGAGAAACAAAGTTGCTTAATGGGATATCACCATTCTTGAGAATTATAGAAAGATCCGGGAGAAACATAAGCATGGTTGATGGCGCAGTCTCTAATAATGGAAACGTAATAGGCACATACGTACACGGTATTTTAGACAACGATGAATTCAGGCTGGGACTTATTAATTATCTCAGGGAAAATAAAGGTATCTCACCCTTATTACGCGATGAGCTGATTATTGCAAAAAGAGAAAAAGAGGAGCAATATAATAGACTTGCAGACTTAGTTCGTAAACATATAAAGATGGACATGATTTACAAGTTTGTAAATTAGTATCTGTTGCGGAAACACTATATTGACACCCTGAACTCGTTTCAGGGTCTCTGATCCTGAACTTGATTCAGGATTTATATATATAGATTCTGAAATCCCTGCCTTGCCAGCAGGCAGCGGAGGTACTAAAAGAGATGCTGAAATAAATTCAGCATGACAGAAAGCGAAGAGCTCAGCCCCGCTGCTTTCTTGCTGAAAGCAAAATGCGGGGTAAAAATGACATTTATGGGTATTTACGCTTTCCGCAACAGATGCAAATTAGTATTAATAGGGCATAGGTTGTAGGTAATGGTTTTAGATAATATAAACTCATTTATTACTGGTTTTTCGCTATACGGTTGCGCAGCAAACATGCTTGCTACTTTGTGGCACCACGAATAACTCAAATTCTAGATTCCCTGTCTCCTTGCCATGATAGCTAAAACCACGGGAATGACAGAGAGTTTAATACATAGTCATTCTCGACTCGATCGGGAATCTATTTTTAGATAAAAACCAAAAATAATAGCACCTGGAAGGCGCTAAATTCTATGAATGATTATCTGGCCTTGCAAATTGGTATTGCTTTTATACTGGACATCTTAATTGGAGACCCAAGATGGTTGCCTCATCCCGTAAGAATAATAGGCAAGTGTGTTGAATTACTGGAGAAGGTATTAAGAGGGGCATTTGCATCGGAAAGATTGGCTGGTGTTTTTCTTGCAGGGATTACGGTATCCGGAACATATCTATTAACCTACGAAATAATAAATATGTTTAGCCACGTAGGCAAGATTTGGGAATTTGCTATTAGTACGATCATCATCTTCTTTTCATTATCTATTCGAGATCTCTTTAAAGAAGCGAAAGGTGTTATGAATGAACTGGAATCTGGAAATATTGGACAAGCGCGTGAAAGACTATCTCAGATTGTAGGGAGAGACACACATAATCTTAACAAACAACAAATTACAAAGGCTTGTGTAGAAACGACAGCAGAAAATAGTGTTGATGGAATAATTGCTCCATTATTTTTTGCCTTTATCGGTGGTCCTGCTCTTGCAATGGCCTACAAGGCAATTAATACACTGGATTCTATGGTCGGATATAAGTACAGGAAATACCTGAATCTTGGCTGGGCATCGGCAAAACTTGACGATATAGCTAATTACATCCCTGCAAGGATTGCAGCCATAATATTACCCATGTCTTCTTATATGTGTGGTGCAGATTTTTTAAATTCGATAAAAATACTTAGAAGAGATAGAAGAAAACATCCCAGTCCGAATAGTGGGATTCCAGAAGCTGCAATTGCAGGCGCATTAGGAATTAAACTTGGTGGCCCCAGCACATACAAAGGTGTTATCTCGAATAAACCCTTCATCGGTGGACAAACAAATGAAATAGTCCCTGATAATATTAGACATACTATAAGGATAGTTTTTGTGGCTGCAGTTTTGTTGGTTGCATGCGGCATAACAATTTTATTGATTGACAATTATTTAGCCACGAATTTGCACAAATAAAATAAAAGAACCTTTTTCTTAAGACTCTTATACACAGAGTCAAATATGTTTACGCATGTAGTTAAACGTTTATGAAAACAATGCCATTACTATGTCATTTCGAGCCATGTCCCGAACGGAGTGAGGGAGCTTGCGAGAAATCCTTGTTCCGACAGAGGGGAGAGTTCTTTAATGACCACAGAGAAAATATATTATATTTACTTGCTTACAAACTGGAATAATAAGGTCATGTATGTGGGAGTAACCAATAACCTGATACGTCGTATTTATGAACATAAAAACAAACTAGTCAAAGGATTTACCAAAAAATATAATGTGAATAAGCTTGTCTATTATGAAGTAACGCAGGATGTGATAGCTGCACTTACTAGAGAAAAAGAGATAAAGAAATGGCGAAGGGAGAAGAAAGATCGATTAGTGAATCGAATGAATCCAACATGGAAGGATTTAAGTTTGGAATGGTAATGTTTTCTACCAGAGCCTGTCCTAAGCGAAAGATGAAGATTCCTCACGGAGTTTACCCTGAGCAGGATTCTTCACTTCGTTCGGAATGACACAAAACAAAGGGTTCGGAATGACAGGAGCGAAGGAGTCGAAATGACAAAAGGGTAGAGGTCAAAATGACCATGACTGAGTGCCTTCAAACATACGCAATTTTTTATAACCGTATTTATAGATTAACTATTTTGTAGGGTAAGTCATTATACAATGTTTCTTTCTATTTGTGTTCATTTGTGTTAATTAGTGGCTAAGCAGTATATACTATGAGTAAAATACCACGAGTTATGATTGCAGGAACAAATAGTGGTGTGGGTAAGACTACGGTTACCCTGGGCATTATGTCCGCTTTAGTCAAAAGGGGGATGATGGTGCAAGGGTTCAAGTCTGGCCCGGATTACATTGACCCCTCACACCATAACCTTGTTACAGGAAATGCATCCAGAAATCTGGATACGTGGATTATGGGTAATGACGTATGTAGGGAGCTCTTTGAACGTTCAGCTATTAAGGCTGACATATCCGTTATTGAAGGCGTAATGGGTTTATATGATGGCAGTATTGATTCTACAGGTCTTGGTAGTAGTGCTCACCTGGCAAAGGTATTAAATACTCCCGTCATTCTCGTAATTAATGCAAAGGGTATGGCACAAAGTGCAGCTGCAATGATATTAGGTTTCAAGGAGTATGATAAAGAAGTAAGTCTGTCAGGCGTGATCCTTAATAACGTGGCAAGTCAAAACCATTACGATTATATCAAAAAATCAATTGAGGAAACTTGTTCTATCCCCATTTTAGGCTATCTGCAAAAAGACAAAGAAAACACAATTCCAGAAAGGCATCTTGGTTTGATTCCTTCTACCGAGAATAAGAGCCCTTCAATTCTTTACGAAAGATTAGGCGAAATGGTACTTAAAACAGTTGATATAGATAAATTGCTCGAAGTAGCCCGTTCAGCCGATGATTTTCCAAAACATAAAAAGACAATATTTCAAGAAAACAATAGAACCTTCGATGTCCAGATAGCACTGGCAAAGGATGAAGCCTTTTGCTTCTATTATCAGGATGATATCGAATTGTTTGAATCTTTCGGCGCAAAGATTCGTTACTTCAGCCCACTTAATGACAAACGTATTCCTGATGATGTGGATGGTATTTTTATTGGTGGGGGCTTTCCTGAATTATACGCTGAAAGGCTTATGAAGAACACAAGTATGCGAAATGCAATATTAGATGCGGCCGGTCAAGGAACTGTAATATACGGTGAATGTGGTGGTATGATGTACCTGCTGGAGAAGATAATTGATACTGAAGGGAGGCCATTCAAGATGTGTGGCGTATTAGAGGGAACCTCCAGGATGGAAAATAAGAGACAGGGGTTGGGTTATGTTTCTGTTAATGCGTTATGTGACAATCCACTTTGTAAAAAAGGAGATACATTTCGCGCACACGAATTCCATTGGTCAAGATTGTTAGATGTTCCGGAAGAAACTATCTTCGTTTTTGAGAAAAGAAAAAGTAATGGAAGCCAATGTGGATTTGATGGCATATATAAAAACAATATCATTGCATCTTATGCACACGTACATTTCAGCAGCAATCCGGAGTTGGCAAAAAATCTACTAATATCTATCTCAAATGTTTCCAGGGACAAGTTAATAACAGAAAGGATCTAATTAAATTGAAAACAGGCGTAATTGTCCTTGCTCATGGCAGCAAGGTTAAGAGTGGTAATGAAGGGTTATTTAAGGTTGCCGAAATGTTGCGAGCAATGGGTAAATGGGATATGGTTGATCCATGTTTTCTACAACTTGCCCAACCAAGGTTTACTGATGTGGTGAAAAACACAGTAGAAAAGGGTGCAAAGAGGATTGTAGTTATGCCTCTCTTATTGTTCAGTGGAAACCACGTAATAAAAGATATTCCCGATGAAATAGAGGGTGAAAAAAAGAAGTATCCGGAAGTTGAATTCTTTTATGCAAGCAGTCTTGGTGCTGATGAACGTATCGCACAGATTGCAGCAGATAGGATAGATGAAGCAATGAATTATTAGCTGGTGTAACCAGCCGTCATTGGTCAGTAACCATTAGGTAACTAGTAGGGTGGGCATTGCCAACCATTTATTCTTGTTATCCAGTCAAAATATTATGAACATGGAAAAACAAACTAAAGATTATTTGGATAACCCAAAAGCCATTATTGATGAAAGTTTCAAGATTATAGATAACCTGGTCGACCTTGGTAATATTCCAGAAACCTCAAGGCCGATTGTAAGAAGAGTAATCCATGCAACAGGTGATATTGACTATGCTGACAATCTAATAATACATCCCATGGCTGTTGAACGGGGTGTAAACGCTATCGTCACAGGCAAATCAATAGTCTCAGACGTAAATATGGTCAGGGCTGGTATCAGTGAAAAAGGCATAAACAGTTTTGGAGGAAAGATAGTCTGCAAGATTGCAGAAGAAGATATTGCTGATAAGGCCAAAGAATCTAATAAAACCCGTGCTATTACGGCTATACAAGGGTCTATAGAAGAGATTTCCGGAGGTATTGTAGTGATAGGCAATGCACCTACGGCAGTTTTTACGATCATTGACCTTATCCGAAGAGAAGAGGTCGTACCTGCGCTGGTAATAGCAGTACCTGTCGGTTTTGTAAAGGCGGCAGAATCTAAGGAGGCATTACAGACATACCTGGACAACAAGAAGGGCCTTCAAATTCCCTATATAGTCAACATTGGCAGGAAGGGCGGCAGTGCAGTCGCTGTTGCAATTGTAAATGCCTTATTAAGCATTGCCAAAGAAGCAAAGGCCGGGTAAGGGTAAAGGTTACGAGGCCAGTGTGGTAGTTGGGTTAAGGTGAAGTTTAAAGAAAACCACCTACTTAGTTTCTGTTGCAGAAACGCTATATTGTCACCCTGAACTCGTTTCAGGGTCTATTAACATCGTGATTAATATAGATTCTGAAATAAATTCAGAATGACATTTTTTGGCATTTATGCTTTCCGCAACAGAAATTGCTTAACCTATTAACTAAACTGGCTTCTTTGCCTTTACCTAACAACTTAACCAGAGCATAGAGATTGATTAAACAAAAATGAAGCATAAATATGGTTTTACTACGGGTAGTTGTGCTGCCGGTGCAGCGAAGGGTGCTGCCTATGGTCTCCTTCAAGGGACAATACCCGATTCTGTTGATATCAATACACCGGCAAATGTTACATTACGATTAAGCCTGATTCACCGTAAAGTTGGTAACAATTTTGCCGAATGTGCTATACGTAAATATGCCGGCGACGATCCCGATATTACAAATGGCTGCGAAGTACACGTCAGGATTGAAAGGTCTGAAAATAAAGGAATAAGATTCATGAGTGGGGGGGGCGTTGGTGTGGTTACGAGTCCAGGTCTGCAAGTTGTCCAGGGCGAACCAGCCATAAACCCCGTACCACGATCTATGATTAAAGATGCCATTAAAGAGGTTCTTGGTAGTTATGATGGGATAAATGCTACTATAACTGTCCCTGAAGGTAAAAAATTAGCTAAAAAGACCTTTAACGAGCGACTGGGCATAACTGGTGGCATTTCCATTATAGGGACAACCGGGATTGTCAGACCAATGTCTCTAGATTCCTTCAAGGTTTCGCTTTTGTGCGGATTGGACGTTGCAAAGGCATCGGGACACGAGACCGTCGTCCTTGTCCCCGGAAGCATAGGTGAAAAAGGATTTCTTAAACATTTTAACGTTTCCAAATATCAGGTAATTCAGATGAGTAATTTTGTTGGGTTTATGCTTAAGGAAGCGCTTAAGCGTGGTTTTAAACGGATAATTTTGGCCGGGCATCCCGGTAAGTTAGCAAAAGTAATTCGTGGGGACTTTTATACACACAGCTCCGAGTCAAAACCAGCAAATGACATCTTAATCAACATCTTCAAGAAAGAGAAGATAAGTTCTGAGCTGATTAACGAAATTGACTCTTCTTCTACGGTAGAAGGAATGGTAGAGATTTTAAAGGAACATGATAAGCTGCACATATTCGATTGTGTTGCGGATAAGATCCAGTCATCAGCCAACAAATTTGTCCTGTCAAAAGCAAAAATTGGAACGATACTGTTTGATATGAGGAAAAATATTGTTGGAGTTTCCAAGGGTTTTAAGGATTGGCAAAAAAGCTTGTAAACAAAATTACGATTGTTGGCTGCGGTCCAGGTTCTAAGAAATATATAACTGGCTACGCCAGGCAACGCATAAAAAAGGCCGATGCCATAATAGGTAGTAGAAGGTTACTGGAATTATTTTCAGATGTGGAAGCTGAGAAATTTGTCATAAATAAGAACTACAAACTGCTCATTACACGAATCATCTCCCTGAGCAGAAGCAACAATGTCGTCGTCCTTGTAAGTGGAGATCCGGGGTTTTTTAGTTATGCAAAGCTTATAATTGATAAGGTAGGTGTAGAAAATTGTGAAGTCATTCCCGGGATTAGCTCAGTTCAGCTTGCATTTGCAGCTATTGGAAAAACCTGGAATGATGCCTGTTTTGTAAGTTTGCATGGCAGAAAAGCAGAAATATCTACTCTTATAAAAAAGGTCAAAGGGCATAGCAAAGTTGCAGTGTTAACTGATAATACTAATAATCTGAAGCTTATTGCTAATGGATTGTTGAATGAAGGCTTAAAAGACAGGAAGATATATATCTGTGAAAACCTTTCTTTAGATAAAGAAAGGATACGCGAATTTGATGTATTATCTGCACAAAAAGCCCGGATAAGAGGGTTAAATGTAATTATAATTTTAGATGATGAATAGGTACTTGCTCAATACCCTGCGGATTGAAGCAGATGTAGCGGAAGGCTTTAACCTTCCATTACAATACAGCATATAAAAAGGAAACCTGAAGGTTTCCGCTACAGAATTAAATAAACCTGCCGAAGACAGGCATTTCGAGTTTCTGATTTCGAATGTAATCCCAAAGATATTTTCAATTAATATTAGTTTATTAAGAAAACTTGAATTATTGTAATAGTGTGAAAAGCTTTAACATGTCATGAATAGTGAACCAGGCAATTTCTATGGTATTGGTGTTGGCCCGGGAGACAATGAATTACTTACATTAAAGGCAGTCCGTATAATAAAGTCCGTAGATTGTGTCTTCGTTCCAAAAGCTGATACAAAAGAGTCAAGTACGGCATTAGAGATAGTTAAAGACGTAGTTGCAGATAAAAGAATTATTGAACAGGTCTATCCAATGGTTAGGGATAAGACAAGGCTCGAGACGGCATGGTCAAAAGCTGCCAATGAGATTAAGTGTGAAGTTGAATCGGGAAATAACGTAGCATATCTAACTATCGGTGATCCACTAACATTTAGCACTTATTGTTATCTCCTGCAACACCTCTCAAAACTAATCCCTTCACAAAATATCCATACCATTCCTGGAATTACGTCTTACAACGCTGCTGCATGTCTGGCAAATTACCCCTTGATAGAACAGGACGAGAAGCTTGCCATAATACCAATATCAAAAGAAGTCAGCGAATTGCGTCCAATACTTAACACCTTTGATACAGTTGTGCTGATGAAGGTGGCAAAGAAACTGGATGAAGTTATTAAACTATTAGAAGAGATGAACCTGATTGAGAATTCACTCTTTGCATCATACGTAGGCTTTAACAATGAGCTTATCACCCATGATCTTAACTCACTGAAAGGAAGCGGTAAAGGATACTTATCCGTAATCATCGTCAGGAAACCACCCCATACATAGCACATCTAATCAGGATTACCAGAATTATTGATTTCATACTGAATGCCCCTCCGATAAATAAACCAAATAGTTAAATTAAAATAATCATTTTCAAACAAATTATGGTATGTTATACATATTAAAGAAGTTAGAATGTTAATGGTAACAATATGGAGAAATTAGAAAAGTTTAAAAAACTGGGATTATCAGATAATGCCTTAAAGGCATTAAGGAAAAAAGGCTTTGAAGAACCTACTCCGATTCAACAAAAGACTATCCCCATCCTGTTAAGAAACGAAAGGGATATTGTAGGACAGGCGCAAACGGGGACAGGGAAAACCGCAGCATTTGGGCTCCCCATTATTGAACGGATAAAAGAAAAATCAAAAATTATTCAGGTTATTATTCTTGTTCCAACCAGAGAATTAGCTATACAGATTTCAGAAGAAATAAACTCTTTAAAGGGGAATAAAAGATTACATATAATACCTGTATATGGTGGCCAGGCTATTGAACTGCAGCTCAGGAGCTTAAAAAAAGGAGTTGATGTGGTAGTGGGAACTCCAGGAAGGGTATTAGATCACATTAGAAGGAAAACTATGAATCTGCAGGATATATCATATCTAGTACTGGATGAAGCAGACGAGATGCTGAATATGGGTTTTATTGATGAGGTCGAAAAGATTATGAAGGCTACCAATCCAGAGAAAAGAACGATGCTCTTTTCTGCTACAATGCCGAAAGAAATATTACGCATAGCTAAAAAATATATGGGGAAATATGAATTTGTAGCAGTAGAAAAAGAAACGCTTACTGTAAATCTGACAGATCAGATATATTTTGAAGTAGCAACTTCGGACAAATTTGATGCATTATGCAGAATCATAGATATCGAACACGAATTCTACGGACTGGTTTTTTGCAGGACTAAGGTTGATGTTGACAAGATCGCCAAACACCTTGTTGACAGGGGGTACGATGCAGATGCATTGCATGGCGATATATCACAGTATCAGAGAGAATTAATCCTGAATAAATTTAAAAAGAAGAGAACCAACATCCTGGTAGCTACAGATGTTGCTGCCAGAGGCATTGATATCGTTGAACTGTCACATGTAATAAATTATTCTTTACCTCAGGATCCTGAATCTTACGTGCACAGAATAGGAAGAACAGGAAGGGCCGGTAAAGAAGGCACGGCAATAACATTTGTTACGCCCGAAGAATACAGGAGACTTTTGTTTATAAAAAGAATCGCAAAGACTGAAATTCGGAAAGAAAAACTACCCAGGATCAAAGATATCATAAATACAAAAAAGGCAAGGATAAAAACTGAACTCAAGAATATTATTAAATCAGAGACATATAATGAATACATTAAAATGGCACAGGAACTGTTGAAAGAACACGAGTCAGAAAATATTGTAGCCGCGGTCTTGAAACATTCCTATCAGGATGAACTGAATGAGAAAAGCTATAGTGAAATCAAAGATTTTTCCATTGATAAAAAAGGGACAACAAGGCTCTTCGTAGCACTTGGGAAATCTGATGATATGACTCGTAATAAATTGTTTACTCTTATTAAGCAGAAAGCCCATGTTGATGACTGGAAGATAAAAGACGTTAAAATATTTGATAAATTCTCTTTTGTAACGCTTCCATTTGAAGAAGCAGAAATAATATTAGGTGTATTTAAAAGGGAAAAGAAAGGGAGAAGGCCAATTATTGTACGAGCCAAAAAGAAAATGTCGACTAGATAAGTTTATGCCTAAACAGATATCCCTCAGAATTACAATAGGGGGGATACTAAGATTTAAAGGTAAATTGTATACTGCCAAATATAAAACGCAATTTATACTTATTCTAATCCTTGCCTTGTCTTCCCTTTGCACACCCCTTTCAGCCCAGGAGAGGCGACCGGGGAAACTCTTTCCACCTGAAAAGATAGACATACTAGAAAAGCCCAGGAAATGGCAAGATATAGATAAGATTATGTACATGATGAGAATACGAAAGGGTGACGTTGTGGCTGATATAGGTGCGGGTTCTGGTTATTTTACTATCCCATTAGCCAGAAAAGTAGGAACTGAAGGCCGTGTATATGCGGAAGATATCCAGAAGGAAATGACAGATTACATCTCCCAAAAGGTAAAGAAGCTCCAGCTTAAGAATATTAGAATTATCCTGGGTAAAGTCGAGAACCCATTAATTCCAAATAACTCACTCAATTATGCCTTCATTGCAAATACATATCACCAGCTTGAAAGGCCCCTTTTACTCTTATACAATATAAAGAAGGATTTACGTTCCCATGGTAAGTTAGTCATCATTGATTGGGACCCCACAAAAGACCCCTTTTTTGGACCGCCAAGAGAGGTGAAAGTCCCTGTAGATACTGTCATCAAAGAGGCAGAAAAGGCTGGATTTAGACTCATGGAAAAACATGACTTTATGCCATATCATTATTTTCTAATATTCAAATATTTCTAATATTTAAATAGAAATTCTTTGATTATTCAGATATCCACATTTATAACCTTCTTACTTTACCATTCAATTCATTTCAGTTCGTTTACAACTAATCCGTACAGAATATGAATATGCATAGTTTGAGCACTTTTAAGATATGTCAGAAGATAAAGACACCTATAAGGTATTAAGGTTCAGGCAAACATGAATTAAAAGGCCTATTTATCTATTTTTTTGGATGTATTAAACGTCTGATAAGATCTATTATGTTATGTTCGTGATTTTAGCATATTTGCCTGTTTAGGCCGTTTCTCCTGTTTTATTTGGCCATACAAGACTTTTTCCTTATAATATTACTATGACGACCAACGGCCTCAATAGCCTGCGTGTAAATGAGATATTTAAGAGTATTCAGGGCGAATCCACATATGCAGGGATTCCCTGCGTATTTGTAAGGCTTACAGGATGCAATCTGAGATGCTCCTATTGTGATACAACCTATGCCTATGAAGAAGGGATCGATATGTCTGTAAATGAAATAGTTAAGGAAATAGAGGGCTATGACTGTAAAAATGTATGTATTACGGGCGGAGAGCCCCTATTACAAAAGAACGTCTATAAATTAATAAATCTTCTAAAAACCAAAAGTTATAAGATATTTGTAGAGACAAATGGGGCGTTGAACATTAACTTATTACCCGGGAACATAATCAGGATTATGGACGTGAAATGTCCTGACAGCGGTATGAACAAGGAAATGGATTGGAGGAATTTAGAAAGACTCAGGGGGGATGACGAAGTAAAATTCGTATTGTCGTCAAAAAAGGACTATGAATGGGCTAAAAGAATAGTTAGGAAACATAATTTACCAGATAAAACAAATGTGTTATTTGGTTCGGCATATGGTAAACTAAAACCAAAGAGCCTGGCCGGATGGATATTAAAGGATAGGCTTAATGTGCGTCTTCAACTACAATTACAGAGAATTATCTGGCCGGATAAGACAAGAGGAGTATAACGTGTAAGCGTTATTTGTTATTAGGAAAGGAAAAATGACGGAAACTAATTCATCAAAAAAAGGGCTTGTAGTAGTTGTCTTAAGCGGGGGTCTCGATAGCTGTGTAACAACAGCAATCGTAAATGAGGAATACACTATCGCCCTACTTCATGTAAGATACTCACAGCGTACTCAGGCAAGAGAATACAGGGCGTTTTATGATATTGCCAATTTCTACAAGGTACCAAAGATAAGGATTCTTGTCACAGAACTGGACTATTTAAAGAAAATAGGCGGTTCCAGTCTCACAGATTCGAGCATATCACCGGAAGATAGTAAAGCAAATGATAAAATACCCATTACGTACGTACCTTTTAGAAATACACACTTATTATCAATCGCTGTCTCATGGGCTGAGGTAATTAAGGCAGAAAAGATATTTATCGGGGCAGTTGAACAGGATAGTCCCAACTATCCCGATTGCAGGGAGGAATACTATAATGCCTTTAACAGGCTAGTTGAGGTGGGGACAAGGCCTTCAACGAACATAAAAGTGGTTGCCCCCCTATTGAGAATGAATAAATCAGAGATAGTTAAAAAAGGAATTGAACTGAGAGCCCCCCTACACCTCACCTGGTCCTGTTATGAAAATAATGACAGGGCCTGTGGTCTTTGTCAAAGTTGCATGTTGCGCCTGAAGGCATTTAAAGATGCAGGAGTTGAAGACAAAATCACTTATATCAAATGAGAAGCATTCTTCCATGTCATTCCCAACCTGTCTCACATGTTATTCCCAGCTTGACTGGGAATCTACATCAGATTCCCGCTTTCACGAGAATGACAAAAAGCGGTTTCTTTCTCGTACAGCCTCTTAAATAAAGACATACCCTATTACCTTGCCTTTCAGAATTTTCAGGCATAACAAAAAGATAAATCGATTGACAAAGAAATAATGAAGTGTAAAATTCACTAATTATTACAACAATATAAAAAGTAATTTTAGAGCACCAAATAAGTTAAGGAGGCAGCCTGTGACAAGAACAAAGAAACCAGGAAAAACCGTTACAAATTTAGCGCGCAAAACTGTGGCTAAGCGGTTGCGTTTTACACGGACAGTGAAATCCGCACCAAAGTTAGGAACCGTGAGGCAAGCAGCAATCAAGAAAGCTGTCGCTAGCGTTAAGTGCAAGAGAACTGCAGCGAAAAGGTGATGAGTCATGGCAGACACCTACACAGACAACGTGTTATTGAACTGCCCATTTGATGACCGATATCTGTCCATAAGGAACGCCATTGTATTTGCAGTATACGATTGCGGATTTGTCCCTAAATGTGCTCTAGAAATCGATAACAGCGGTGAAGTGAGATTCGATAAAATACAACGACTTATAGATGAGTCAAAATTCGGGGTTCACGATATCTCCAGGACAGAACTAGATCCAGACACGAAACTCCCCAGGTTTAACATGCCGTTGGAATTGGGAGTGTTTATAGGAGCGAATCGTTACGGCGACTCCAAACAGAAGCATAAGAATTGCCTAATCCTTGATAAAGAACAATATCGATATCAAAAATTTATATCGGATATCGCCGGCCACGATGTCCGAGCCCATGCAAACAATCCAGAGAAGGCAATCTCTCACGTCAGAAATTGGTTAAACAGTGCATCTGCCCGAAGAACGATACCGGGTGGTAAAGAAATACAACGTCGATTCAGACTGTTCGAATCCGAGCTGCCTGACATGTGTGCTGCGATCCCAATCGATTTGGACGAACTCACTTACAACGATTATTCGAACTTCGTTTCAGAGTGGCTATCCACCAATTAGGAAGCTTGTAGGTACTTTATCTTGACGCTCTAGCCGACGCAGTTAAACGTAAACTACGCGTTTGATCTTGATCGTTGCCAACCCCATCAAATCTGTTTTTCTCAAAATAATTTTATTTAAACGGTTCTATAATCTCTACATCGTCAGGTAAATCCAGGACGAATGTATTATCCGGTATTTCCGGGTTAATGTGAATGTTGCTTAACTCAATAGTGTTTACGATCTCCCCGTCACTCTCGAATAACTGAAATTGTACTGGCAGCCAGAGCCCCTCCTTAATCCACAACAAAACCCGTGAATAATCGGAATCAAAGGACTCTTTGGGAATCAGTTCTAGATGGAACAATGTTCCCTCTGCCGTTGAGATATCATCCAGCAGAGTAACATCATAGTTTTCCTTTATCTTTTCTACATTATATTCAATGTCAAATATGTCCACCCCTTGTGGCGTATCCGTATCACTGTTCATCTTGTATTTTTCTACCTGTCTTTCTTCAGGATGGTAAATCCAGATATACGAACCATCGACGACGCTTATTTCATTTCTTGGGGGCATAAATCTAAGATTTATCTTTTTTGGCTTCTTATATTTCAATTTCCCGTCAGAAATCTCTTCTGAGTCAAGCAGAGAGATAACCCTTGAGTATTTTATGTCTGCCTCCATAGTCTTGAGCTGTGCATTGGCCTCCTCTACCTTTTTTAGTATTTCTTCCAGTCCATTGTCACCAACGTTAGTCGAACAAAATAGATTAGACGGGTTGTATACTAAAAAACAAAAGACAATAATAGCCGTAATACGGCACATAAACGTAGTCATAGTAATTCCGATTCTAGCATTGGTTATGAATATTTCAAGAAATAAGTAAAAACACAAACTTTAATCGTAAATCCCAAATCCCTGCCCGACGGCAGGCGGGGTCAATCGTCAATCATTCATCCCCCCTGTCTCTCCTTTATATATTGACAGTAAAAAATGTAATTGTTACGATAACCACTTATTTTGATAATACATACTAATGAGGGTATATAGATGGCAAATACATTTGCTATTATTGGAGGAAGTGAAGCTTATAATTTATTGATGTCTAATAAATTAATGGGGGAACGTATTGGCCAGATAGAGACTCCATTTGGAACATCTGAGGCAATATTCATAATAATTGGCGATAAAGAAAGCTTTTTGTTCCTTTCACGCCATGGTGAAAAAGGCTATTCCAGGACTGCTCCATATGTCAATTACAGGGCAAACATATATGCGTTAAAAGAACAAGGAGTAAAGCAAATAGTATCCTGGTCGGGTCCCGGTGCCATTAATACAAAATACAATATTGGCCAGTATGTGGTTGTCGATGATTTGATTGATGAAACCAAAAACAGAGAATATACCTTTTTTGAAAACAAGGGAATAGGATTCATTCGACAAGGTCCTGTATTTTGCCCGGGTTTGAGGCAATGCACCATCGACACAATGAAATCACTTAAATTTAATTATGAAGGACATGGCACTTATGTATGTACACAAGGCCCCCGCCTTGAGACACCTGCTGAAATCAGAAAGTATAGCTCCTTTGGTGCCGATCTGGTCGGAATGACTCTGGTCCCGGAGGTGTTCCTTGCAAAGGAACTTGAGATGTGCTATGCATCTATATGTTATGTCACCAATTATGCAGAAGGTATTTTATATAGTGAATACCGTCCCGGCGAACTATTCGAGGGGCTTTCAACATATAAGGATAGAAAAGCCGTTGCGAACAGTGTCAACAACCTTCCAATTATCATTGGAACTTTAGCAGGTATGATTAACAAGTACAATATGAAATGCAAGTGTCAATTATCAATGGAACGCTATAGAAAGGAAGGCGTAATAGGTGATGATTGGCATGAGTGGGTGGCTTTATAATGTCTTGGTGTCATTCTGAACCAGGTCCTGAATTTAATTCAGGATCTCCGATTTCAGAATCTATAGCTATGGAAGTTAATAAGAACTTAAGATTCCGGATCAAGTCCAGAATGACATTTAGACGTTTGTGTGTCAGTACTCGGATAGCCTGATAAAGTATTATGCTATTATTAAAATCAAAATATTTATTAACAGAGCCGGATACCGTAATAGACAACGGTGCTGTCTTAATCGATGATGGAAAGATAAAGTTTGCAGGACGTTTCGAAGATATTAATAAACATGAATCCTATCGAATTGTCGATCTTGGTAATTCAGCAATAGTACCGGGATTAATAAATACCCATACCCACCTTGAATTAACACATCTTCATAATCGTATCAGCTACAATGGTGACTTTACAGATTGGATAAAGCAAATAATTATTGCAAAAGAACCCTGGACAGAACATGAATATGTGTCATCCATACGTGATGGAATTACAAGAAGTCTCGAAGCAGGTACAACAACTATAGCTGATATTAATAGAAATGGCCTTGCCCTGGATGTGTTAACAAAGAGCAAGATAAGGAAGATTCTTTTTTATGAAATTATAGATTTTAATCCTGACAGTGCAGAGAGTACGATAGATAATTATAAAAGAGAAATAAATGGTATAGGGAACGACAGGCTTCTTTCCTTAGGAATCTATCCACACACACCTTATACGGTTTCAAAAGAACTCTACAAACGATGTAAAAGAGTTTCTGAGGAATTAGGTATTCATATTGCAACCCATGTATCTGAAACTAACGATGAAATCGAGTTTTTAACGAGAGGGACTGGAAAAATTATTTCCCTGTTAAAGGATCGTGATATGTTAAATAACTGGAGTTATCCCGGGTTAAGACCAATAGAGTACCTGAGTAATATGGGATTTTTAAAAAGTGAATGTATACTTGTTCATTGCAATTATATAACTGAAGAGGAAATAGACGTTATAAGGATGTCCGGTTCAAGTATTGTCTTCTGTCCCAGGAGTCATAAATATTTAGGTCATAAAAATCATCCTTTTTGTAAATTCATTAAACATGGCATAAATGTCGCCCTGGGAACGGATAGCCTTGCCAGCAATGATTCTCTTAGTATCCTGGATGAAATGAAGTATCTATATGAGAAACACAAAGACGTAAGGCCTCAGGATATTCTCCATATGGGTACCGCTGCAGGAGCTATTGCCTTAAGAATGAAGGATAAGATAGGAAGGCTTATGCCCGGTTTTGATGCAGATATTGCGGCAATAAAACTACCAGAAGAAAGGGCAAGTAATGTTTTTGATGGGATTTTTTCTCAAGGCTCAGAGTGTATATTCACGGTTGTCTCGGGCTCAGTCTGTTATGACAAATATGGCTTAAATAAGGAGTGATTCCCAGATGTTAGACATAAACCTGATCCGAAATGATGCAGAAAAAGTAAAAAGAGCCATTGCCAGTAAGAATGACAAAATAGATATTGACGCACTCCTTGATCTGGACGCAAGGCGTAGAGGACTTTTGAATGAATGCGAACAACTTCGGCACAAACGCAATATTACGTCTAAAAAGATTAGTGAATTAAAGTCTAAAAAGGAAGAGGCCTCAGACTTGATAAAAGCTATGAAAGGCGTTTCCGATAATATAAGGCAATTAGAATCAGAGATAAAAAAAATGTCTGTGGAGTTAGAATATTCACTCATAAGAATTCCAAACATCCCTGCCGAAGACGTCCCTGTAGGTAAAGACCCAACATCTAATGTAGAGGTTAGATCCTGGGGGGAAAAGAAGTCTTTTACGTTTGAGCCCCTCCCCCACTGGGAATTGGGAAAGACATTGGGAATTCTAGATTTTGAAAGAGCATCAAAGATAACGGGTACCGGTTTTGCGTTATATAAAGGTGCTGGGGCAAGATTGGAACGTGCCCTATTCAACTTTATGCTGGATCTCCATACAAAGGAGCACGGATACATGGAGGTCTTTCCGCCCTTTCTCGTTAACAGAGCTTCTATGATAGGCACAGGGCAGTTACCCAAACTTGAGGAGGACATGTATAAGACTACCGAAGACGATTTGTTTCTTATTCCTACCGCTGAGGTCCCGGTAACGAATATGCATGCAAACGAGACCTTAAATTACAAAGACCTTCCAATATATTACACGGCGTACACTGCTTGTTTCAGGCGCGAAGCAGGTTCATACGGAAAGGATACTCGTGGCATGATACGAGTACACCAATTTAATAAGGTAGAATTAGTAAAATTTGTACGACCTGAAACGTCTTACGACGAACTCGAATCTCTGTTAGTCGTTGCAGAGAAGGTTATGCAGTTATTAGGCCTTCAATACAGGGTAGTAAAGCTGTGTACGGGAGATTTAAGTTTTGCGTCAACTAAATGTTATGATATAGAGGTATGGGCACCTGGAATTAAAAGGTACCTGGAGGTTTCATCCTGTAGTAATTTTGAAGATTTTCAGGCAAGGCGAATTAATATCCGATTCCGTGATGAAAAAGGAAATCTCAGGTATGTCCACACGTTAAATGGTTCCGGTGTGGCACTACCAAGAACTATGATTGCAATTATTGAAACGTATCAAAAAGAAGATGGCACCATTGAGATACCAGAAGTGCTCAGGCCTTATATGGATGGATTGGAATTAATTGGATAAGATTAAGGGCATCCTTTAAGAGTTACTTTTCAGCAGTTTGAATCAATGTAACAACTGCCTGCGCTGCAGCGGCTTCTGACCTTCCTATTGAGTCTAAACCTTCTGTAGTTGTTGCTTTGATATTTACCCTTTCTGGTTCGACCTCTAAAATCTCAGAAATACGCTTCGACATTTCCTTCTTTTGCTTACTAATCTTTGGTTCCTGTGCAATAAAGGTAACATCAACGTTGTTTATACCTAAACCTCTTTCTTTTATCAGCTCCATTATTTTGTTGAGTAATATATGGCTGGAAACGTCTTTCCATTTACTGTCTGTGTCCGGAAAAAGCTCACCTATATCCCCCAGTGAAGCAGCGCCTAAGATTGCATCACCAATAGCATGCAGAACAACATCGGCATCTGAATGTCCCAACAGTCCTAACGGATAATCGAAACATATACCACCCAGGATTAGTTTTCTGTTTTTTACGAACTTATGAATGTCATAACCAATTCCCACATACATTTGAAGTGAATAGGAGGCGAGAGTCTAAAATCCTTTTTCCCTGAGTTTATCTAGTCTTTTTTGTGCTTTCTTTCGGTATCTTTCTACCCTGCACGTTTGTAATGCCATTTCATAATTCTGTATAGCCTTAGGATAATCTTTGAGGTGCTTATCATAAACTCTTCCGGCCATATAGCGAGCGGGTTTATCAGTGTCTGGATTCCACTCGTAACATTTAACATAATAATGTGCCGCTCCAGCATAATCCTTAAAATAAAAACCATTATAAATCCTGGCAAGTTCGTAGGCTGCGTCATCTGTCTTATCGCTTTCGCCGTAATCGTTTATTATCATTTTAAATCTTTTAATAGCAGATAATAATTTTGATGATTTGTTAAAAAACCATAATGATTTTTTGTACATCTTACCATCCTGAAACAGGTAATTCGCTACCTCTATATCTCTGACTGGTCTTATATATTCTTCTACGGGTTCTATACCGTAGAGATAACTTGAAGGCTCTGGAGTGTCAACAATTTGTTCTTCTGAAGGCTTTGGAGTGTCAATAATTTGTTCTTCTTCGGATGTCACACCGGGGATATCTCTTATAGGCTCTGACCTAAGCTTGCATTCTTCACAATATTTTTCGCCTTTAGAAATTAGTTGATAGCAATATTCACAAGTTGCCGCCCATGTAAGGCCAGAATAGCCAACAATTAAAATCGTCAATAGAAGAATTGTGATATGTCTCATACTTTCGTTATTTCTCGATTAGATAGCGGAACAAACTGATCCTACTTATGGCTGCCTTTGCGCATAAGCTCCTTTGTACGTTCCGAGAGAGATTTTAAATCATTGATCTGTCTATTGATTTCCTCTCTTTCAGACCATCTCGTATCACGATAGGCCGACATCTTGTTTCCAATATCTTCAATAACCCTATCTACGACTTTCTCAAATTCAAACATCATTAAATTGTTGAATCTTTCACATATAGCATCTATTCGTTTCATAAACTCGTTTCTATATTTTTTTCGTTTTATCGGATAAATAGCTAATCCTACTACAGCTAGAATTATTGCTACCGTTACTCCAAATACACCAGGAATAATAAATGACAAAAATGTTGAAAGACTTATTATTATGCCAATTGCCAGCCCTTCTAAAATAATGAAATTTATAAAGCCGCTTTGTATAACTTTATGTATCCTCTCGCCCTCGATTTCACCGTCAAGTTCTTGAAATTGTTTCGTATAGTCCTTTAGATTGGCATATTTATCAGTTCCATGGCTCGCGAAATAACGCTCTTTACGCATTTGTGAAGCATCGTTAATTGGCTGCGGCTTTAAATCAATCTCTGATTCTATATAATTATGAGCCATATCCCACAAGACATTGTTATTTCGCTCAATATATTCCACTGAATCGTTTATTATTCTATCCAACTCTACCCTGGGATTTGCATAACCAAAGACCTCTCTTTTAAACTTGTCCCCAATTTTCTCGCGTGCAAACTTCATACTTATTATTGCCCTTGTGTTTACATTATAATTTAAAAAATTATCAACCTTTTCTTTTAATCTGATGAAAACAGATTGCATCTCGGTTTTATATTTATGAATATAATCTCTCATATCCTGTTTTTTATTTCTCAACCGCTTTTCAAACATTTCCACACTTTTTATCTCTGCATTACAATCTACAACCTTCTTGTCGAGGCCATCTTTGTGCTCATCAAAGACATTTACCAGATACCTTAAAGGACTCATAATCTTAAGGTCCATCTTTGTTTCATAATCCATCTTTTCAAAAGTAAAATCTTCTACTTCTTCTATGTTGCTCCTTTTTAATAATTCGCTATCTCCTGAGATCTTTGCATTATAAGCGTCTTTTGTAGATACAGCAATAATTTTTGGTTCAAAGGCAAATAGTCTGTAAAAATTCTTTTCGATAAAATCTGTTATTTCTTTTAATTCTTCTTCATTTTTTAAATCTATTTTATTCAATATAAATAGTATCTTTCTTCCCCATTTACCCTTAAGTAACTGAAGAAACGCCCTCTCACTTTCTGTAAAAGGATGGTCTGCCGATGTGACGAAGAATACAAATTCTGCCCTATGGATAAAACCCTCTGTAATGACCTGGTGTTCAGCAATTATCGAATTAGTTCCCGGTGTATCTACAATAGTAATTTCTTTTAGTGCCTCTAATGGATACGTCATCTTGCATTGGTGGTCATCAATTTCTGCAGAAGATTTTTCTTCTCCATAGGTTAAAAGAGTAATTTTGTGTGTTGACGGCGTTGGACCATCAGGAAGAATCCTTTCCCCACAAAGCGCATTGATAAAACTGGATTTCCCGGAATTATATTCTCCTGCTACTACCAAATATAAGGGTTCCTTCATTTGGACCGCCATCTCATATACCTTTTTCTCTATAGTAATATCACCAATTCTATAAAAGAACTTTTTGCAATCTTCCAGGAGGTCAACGACCTGTGAAAGTTTACCTTGAGTTTCTGTTATTTTTGCTACTTCCAGCATAACATTCAATACTCACACTAATTGTTCTAACTAATGATATATTTATAATTAGGTTAATTATAAGACAACACACTTATGCGTCAAGTAAATTTTCTTGCTTAATTGTGTATGCTATTGCGTCAATCTCAATACCTACGCCCCCGGGTAATCTTGATACTTGAACAGTTGATCTTGCAGGAGGAGAACTTTCAAAATATTGCGCATAAGTTTCATTAATCAAGGTGTAATCATCAATGTCCGTCAAAAAAATGGTTGTTCGCAATACATTTTGAAGAGAAGATCCGCTGGCTTCCAATATATTTTTCAGATTTTCTAGTATCTGCTTTGTTTGTTCCTTGATATTTCCTTTTACCAATTCACCAGATCCTGGGTCTATGGGTATTTGACCGGAAACAAAAACCAGCTCATTGAATTGAATTGCCTGGGAATACGGCCCTATTGCCTTAGGTGAGTTATTCGTCGAGATGACTATTTTTTGCATTTTACCCTCCAATTTTAATTAGATATATTCTTGAATTTAATACATCATTCTGATATTCTCAGGTCTAAGTGGGATCAGATATGATATCTACACAAACCCTGAATAGTACCAAATTATACGACATTCAAGAAAAAGTCCTGGACGGACAACGTCTGGGCTACGAGGACGGCATAAAGTTATTTGAGTCTGATGAAATACTTACGATTGGTCGTCTTGCGAATATTGTAAGGGAAAGAAAAAATAAAAACAATACTTATTATATTATAAACCGTCATATAAATTACTCAAATATATGTAAGAACAGTTGCAAATTTTGCGCATTCAGTCGTGATAAGGATGAGTCTGACGCATACCTTATGAGTATCGAAGATATACTAAATAAGGCCTCACAAGTTGTTCAGGATGGAGCTACCGAATTACATATAGTTGGAGGTCTGCATCCAGAACTTGGACTTGATTTTTATGTTAAAATGATCAGCTCACTTCACGAGCGTTTTCCCAATGTGCACCTACAAGCCTTTACTGCTGTTGAAATTGCTCACTTTGCAGATATATCCGGAATAACAATACACGAAACACTGAGAGAGTTAAAAAATGCTGGTTTGGGTTCGCTTCCCGGTGGTGGAGCCGAGGTGTTTTCACCAAGTATCAGAGAAGAACTATGTCCGGAAAAACTTAGCGGCGAAGACTGGTTGAAAACCATGCGGGAAGCCCATCATTTAGGCTTGAGAAGTAACGCTACCATGCTATACGGCCATATAGAAGGAAATGAAGATAGGGTAAGCCATCTGTTAAGACTACGTGAGCTTCAAGATGATACAAACGGATTCATGTCTTTTATCCCCCTTGCATTTCATCCAAAAAATACAGATTTAAAGGGCTTCTCCAATACAACAGGAATATTGGATTTAAAAATGTTTGCCATAGGGAGATTGATGCTGGACAATTTTGACCACATAAAGGCATTCTGGATAATGCTTGGTGTTAAGCTGGCACAAGTATCACTCAGCTTTGGAGTTGATGATATAGACGGAACAGTGGCCGAAGAGAAAATTACTCATTCTGCCGGAGCTGAAACACCTGAGGCGTTAACGGTTGATGAGATTGAATCACTAATAAAAGAAACGGGACGTGACCCTGTTGAGAGAGATACTCTTTACAATCGAATAATTAGACATAATTAATTACGATATGCGCAATGCGTAGTTTCAAAAAAACAGGCTCTTTAAAATATCAAGCAGACATTTTAAAGAGCCTTTTATTATCTTATTTCTTTAGACTTATTTAGGTGCAAAAGCTCTAACAATATTAATAAGCTTCTGTATAGCGTCTTCTGAAACCCTTCCTCTGCATTGTGTGCAACCCTTATCGTTAGCTTCTAGGAACTTTACCATATGTGCGTCGGTAACAGAAGCCTGCCATTTTGCATTCGAAAAGTCTGGAACACCCATTTTTTTCCCTTCTGATGTTCCTTTGCCACCATTACCATGGCAATATACACACGTTTCCATGGTGCCGAATGATCCCTGAATAGCTCCAGTCGCAAAAACAAAGTAATAGCTTTTTTCTGGATTTCCAATCAAGTCATCCAACTCATCCGCCTGACTGGAAAAACTCATACCTAAACATGAAATCGCAACAATTGATAACACTAACATAATTTTTTTCATATTAATACTCCCCCTCTAATCGTAATATTTTCAAATTTTAACTACCTTGGGTAACAAAATTAAACACTTTAGATAAATAACCTTTGGTCACGGTCTCAACCTCTTTTCGGTTTGGTATACTTTATGGCATGCTTTGCATGAAAGATACAAAAACCTCAAGGAATGCCCAACTGATTCAACAGAGCCTGGCGCTGCTTTAGCAGCCGCCTCTTCTATATCTGCAAGGTGTCCGCTAACAAGCTTAGTGATTGCCGCATGATTTTTGTCATTGTGTGTACGTTTTTTTTCGTTCGCAAGCATAGCCTTTGCTGCCGTCGCAACTCCTTTGAAATCATACGGATTAAATTCGTCACCTGGGAGTAGTCCATCATTCATTTTGATTTTCAGATAAAAATCTATCTGTTTTTTACAAATATCCTTATCTGATCCAAAACTGACCGATGAACTTGCGATAAGTAACGATACAGAGATTATACATACTATAAAAATGTTTTTTCTCTTCATTTTTCTTCTGCCTCCTTAATAAAATAGACACTAACACTGTTTATGCTGGTTAGTCAAAAACTAGGAAATAAAAGTTTATTGTAAGTTTAAGTAATAACTAACCTTGCGAAGTTCGATAAAACAACCTTCTGGTATTGCGTTTCACCCCCCTTCTTTTTTGAATATTTTCCTATGATCGACATATGTACGAATATTCCTTAGAAACGGGCTAAATATATCATCGTGCTGTAATAGAGTCAAGTAAAAAACTCATGCTAATACTTTTCAAGAATGACAGCTAATTTGTAGAAGCTATGGTACCGGGGGTACTTCTTTGGGTTTTTTCTTATACAATTGTGGATATATGTGGATGTCTAAGTGTTTATGGCATTTAGCACATGTTCGCCTCAAAAGTCTCACCTGCCATTGTGTATCCTCAAGAGACCCTTCCTTATCGCTATTTTTTGCTATTTCAACCATTTCTTTTGCAGCTATTTGCATCTTTTCCATTAATTCTTGATATGTCCAATCATCAGGTCGTGAAAATTTCCTCCGTATAGATTTTGTTAACAGCACCATATTTTGTCCTGACTCAAGGATTATTTTCCAGTGTTTTTTTTTGTATTTATACCATCCCGACATTACCTCTACTGCTTTATAGTTCGTATCAATTTCACTCATCAACTTTGCCAGCTCGCTCTTTTCCTTTTCTTGTTCTGCCGGTACAACCTCTGGCTCTTCACCTCTAACTTCAGCATGAAAGATATACAAAAAAATGCATAAAACAATCAATATCCTATACATAAAACAAACCCTTTCTTAATAAATGCAGAAAACATGCCGATTTGTTTAAATAAAAAAATAAAATGTAAGTATTGCAAACAAAGACCTTATGCTTAGAGATACATTATAAAACGCATGATTATAACAAATTTTTGGCTAAATTCAACCGTTATGTTGAATCATAGCAGCCATTTTTTTCGTTATTTATTCATCTTTCCTTGACAAAAATTAAGTCCTTTTATAAATATCTTGCAAATAATTATCCCCAATAATATAATTCAGATTAAATGACAAAAATACCTCTTTTGAACGAATAGTTTTGCTATTATGGGCTTGCAGCTCCTAAAATTGAGATGAATAGCATGTTACACAAAGATAAGTTTTAAAATAATATACATTTTATGTCATCGTCCTACCTTTATTTATGAAGTGGTCACAAACCTTTATACCAACCTTAAAAGAAGATCCAAGCGACGCCGAAGTTGCCAGTCACAAGCTAATGATACGAGCAGGTATGATTAGAAAACTATCTGCTGGAGTTTACTCATATTTACCACTTGGAACAAGAGTGCTAAATAAAGTAATCAACATCGTCAGAGAAGAAATGAATACATCGGGTGCGATTGAGATATTTTTACCCGCTATACAACCATTAAACCTTATTAAAGCTAGTGGGAGAGTTAACGTTTTTGGTGACGACTTGCTATGCGTTAAAGATCGACATGGTAAAGAAATGGTTCTAAGCCCTACTCATGAGGAGGTGATTACCGATTTAATTAAAAATGAACTTAACTCTTATAAGCAACTGCCTGTAATTCTTTATCAGATTCAGACAAAATTCAGAGATGAAGTAAGACCAAGATTTGGTGTATTGCGGAGTAAAGAATTTCTAATGAAGGATGCTTACAGTTTTGACATGGACAATGATGGGTTAAACACCAGCTATCAGAAAATGTATGAAACATATTGTAAGATAATGGAGCGATGTAAATTAGATTATCTGGCAGTAGAAGCAGATTCCGGTGTTATGGGTGGTGAGGTTTCACATGAATTTATGATTCCCAATACTAATGGAGAGGATGTAATTGTTAAATGCAAAAGTTGTGATTATAGCGCAAATATTGAAAAGGCTGAACCCGCTCCAATCGTGACCAAAGATGATAATACATTGAAAGAACTTAAGGAGGTCTCTACCCCAAAGATGACCACCATAAAAGAGGTAAGTGGTTTTCTTGGCGTCGAACCAAACATAATGTTAAAAACCTTGATTTATACTTATGACAATAAGAATATTGCAGTGCTGGTACGTGGAGATCATGATGTTAATGAATCCAAGTTAACAAGTGTATTATCGCAAGATAAAATAGCATTGGCTGATGAAAAAACGGTTGCTGAGCTGACAAATTCACCCATAGGCTTTGCAGGCCCTATCGGATTAAAAACGCAGGTTATTGCAGATCAGGCAGTCCCAATAATGAAGAATTGTGTTGTGGGAGGGAACAAGGCAGATACCCATCTTATAAATGCAAATCTGGAAAGAGATTTTAAGATTGATAGAGTCGCTGACATTCGATATGTCACAGAAGGTGATAGATGTCCTAAATGTAAGGATTTGCTCAATATTTCTAATGGGATTGAAATAGGACATGTTTTTAAGCTGGGAACAAGGTATAGTGAAGCTTTGGATGCAAAATTTCTGGATAAAACAGGAAAAAAACGTCCCATAGTAATGGGCTCGTATGGTATCGGAATAAACAGGATTATCGCCGCTACGATTGAAAAATCCCATGACTCCGATGGTATAATCTGGCCATTGCCGTTAGCACCTTATGAAGTCCTGGTCTTACCAATAAATATTAAAGATGACACCGTAATGAATACAGCCACAAAGATGCACGACGAATTATGTGAAGCAGGAATTGAAGTACTACTTGATGATAGAGATCAGAGAGCCGGTTTCAAATTTAAGGATGCTGATCTCATAGGAATACCGATAAGGGTAACAATTGGCAATCGTTTCAAAGAAAATGGCGAGGTTGAAATCAAGGTACGTTCTGAAAATAAGACACATTTTTCAAGGCCAGAAAATATAACTACCGAAATAAGGAACCTTATAATTTCCTTAAAATGAGAGACTACTTTTATCAACGCAAACCTTTTCATGTCTGAGATTAGTTGTCCTAAACCTGTAAAACTAATTATAGGAATTCTGTCCGGTATTAAGATTCTTTTAAAAGATATCGAAGTTTTACTTGAGAGTCATCTCGGTAAAATCGATCTTAAAAGCGAAATATTTACCTTCGATTTTACAGATTACTACAAAAGAGAAATGGGATTAAATATTCTAAGGAAATTCTTGTGTTTCAAGAAGCTTATAGACCCCGAAGAAATTCCCTCTATTAAGATATGGACCAATAAATTAGAAGATGAGTTTAAAAAGGATGGTAAATTTAATGTTATTCGGCCAATTAACCTAGACCCCGGATATCTAACGCAAAGTAAACTAATACTCGCCTCTACAAAGGACTATTATCATCGGATTCATCTCCAGGGCGGTATTTACGCAGAAGTTACATTATTCTACCAAAATGGGAAATTTGAAAATCTACCATGGACGTATCCGGATTATCAAACAGAAAAATACAAAAACTTTTTTTTAAAGGCAAGGGAGTTATATGCAAAGGACATTGGTACTAATTAAACCGGATGCTGTACAACGCCGACTAATTGGTAAAATAATCAGCAGGTTTGAGGAAAAAGGATTTGAAATAATAGGATTAAAGCTGATGGTTATCTCCGAAGAGCTGGCAAGAAAAAATTATTCTGTCCATAAAGGTAAGAGTTTTTATGAAAAACTTATAAAATTCATAATTTCCGGGCCGGTAGTGGTTATGGTACTGAGAGGGAAGAACGTTATAGACGTTACGCGCAAGATGATGGGTTATACGGCAGGACACGAAGCTATTCCCGGAACAATAAGGGGTGATCTTGCAATGAGCGAACGTTTCAACTTGATACATGGGTCAGACTCAGCCGAATCTGCCGAAAGGGAGATCAAGCTTTTTTTCGGCAAAAAGGGCTTAATAGAACAGAGGCAAACAGACTTGAAATGGATATACGATATGTCTGGAGATGATATTACTTAAATGCAATTCAAATCATTTACATTTCTGATTCCCCTGATTATGCTCCTCTCCTTTGGTTGTGCCACACAGAAAACTAGACCTTATTTAGCAGATTCGCTGTTAAACAAATCCAATATTGATGTTAGCAAGATTAAGACTCTTTCCTTCTTTCAGGTAAAAGAAGACATAGTTTTGAGAGGACAAAAACTTACCAGTCTCAAGGCGGATGCTAAAATAACATTAATAAGTCCTGAGATCAATAAATCATTTAAATGTAGAGGGGTTTTGAGGTTTCAAAAACCAAAAAAGATACGCGTAATCGGTTCTAAGTTTGCAAGCACTGTGTTTGACATACTTTCAGATGGAGAAAACTATTGGTTTCACCTACCCAAGCAGAAGGTAGTTTATACAGGGAAATGCGACATGATACGCAAGACAAACGATAACGCATACATATTTCCAGATGACATAGGAACCCTCTTAGATTATAGTAAGTTCTTTGAGGGAAGGTCAGCATTTATGGAAACATGGCCGACTTTTTGGTTTATTCACGTGTTTGACCAAGAAGATGAGAAGTTTCTACCCTACGGTAGATTGAAGATAGACAGGGTTGACAACAACGTAACTGAACTTATACTATTTAAAAAAGACAGCTCTATCAAGGTACAGGCTTTTTTTGGTAATTATACAAAAATAGATGACCAAACAGTTCCTGAAGAGGTTCAGATTAATTGGCCTGAAACCGGTACGACATTAATTTTAATCCTAAATAATCTTTCTATAAACGAACCTCTTAAACCACAAATCTTTCAATTTAAAAAACCAAGAAAAGCAGATATCATAAAAATAAGTTGATCATGCTCTTGCCAGTTATAAATAAATGAGAACCTTACTAACTCGATTCAATGTCCATAATCTTCCCAACTCTGCGAGCATGTCTCCCCCCCTCAAAAGGTGTTTCTAGCCATAACTTTATTTTTTTTTCTAACAAGTTTTCGTCTACTACATCTGCTCCCAAACATAAGGCATTAGAATCATTGTGCTTTCTACTCATCTCTACTGTATATAAGTCGTGACATACAGTTGCACGCACACCCTTTACCTTATTTGCAACAAGTGACATCCCTAAACCTGTTCCACATATTAAAATAGCTCGCTCGCATTCACCTCTGCCCACGGCCGTAGCAGCCTGAAGTCCATAATCAGGGTAGTCTACTGAATCAGTACCATTTAAGGTGCCATAATCAACGATTTCGTGACCCAGGTTTGAAAGAAATGTAGTGATCATATTTTTGAATTCAAATCCCCTATGATCTGAAGCTAAGGCAATTTTCATCTAAGCACCTATTAATCCTTTCCTCTTCAATTACACCGTGACGAATGATCTCAAATTTATCATCCATGATCTTTACTACAGTAGAAGGAGCCTTGAATTGTGTTGGCCCATCATCAAGAACCACATCAATCTTATCACCAAAGTTGGTTATTACTTGTTGTGCATCTGTGGCAGGTATTTCCCCGGAAATGTTTGCGCTTGTCGAAGCTATCTCTACTTTTGCGAACTTAATAAGGTCTCTTACAACACGATTACTTGAGTTTCTAAAACCAATACTTTTATTATCAGGAAGCGCAAAAACTATAGTTAAGGGTCCTGGCCAGAAGGACTTTATTAATATTCTGGCAATTGGAGGTATCTCTTTTACGTATTTCGTTACATCATCCGGTTCGGCAATCATGATAGCCAGCTTTTTGCTTTCGGGTCTTTGTTTTACCCTATATAAACAGTTTGTAGCAGCACTATCATTAGCATTTACGCCTATACCATATAAGGTTTCCGTTGGAAAAGCCACAATCTTGCCAGAGAGCAATGCCAGTGCGGCTTTTTCTATATCCCCCCAATATGAAACCGATTCTCTTAAATTTAAAAGTTCCGTAGCCATAGCTATTTCTTATTAAACGTTCATGACCATCTATAGTCACCACGAAGGATGAAAATTGAACAATAAAAGGATTCCTTGCGCCCGCCCGGATGACTTGGTCGGACGGGAAAGCGAGGTTTCTCTTTCCTTCCTTTCGGAAGGCGTCCTCGTCCGCCCTGGCGGGATTCCAAATTTCATTTTCGGATTAATATTTTTAACTTAGTATAAACTTTTTAAGATTCAAAGGATCGAAAAATGTTATCTTTTATTAATAATATCACCTTCAAAATACAATATCAATATCTATTATATAAATTTAAAGTAGTAGTAATTACCACTATTCTTTTCACCTTGACAAAAAATGAGCAAGCTGATAAAGTCAGATCAAAACCAATTTAAATACCTTAAACAGGACAAAAAATGGGAATTACAAAAAAAACAGTGGTTGTATCTGTTCTTAGAATGATTGTTTTCATCTGTGTAATATTAACATCTTCATTACATATCGCCATGGCAATAGAGATAATGAACGTAGATGATATTACACCTGGCATGAAGGGGTATGGAAAAACAGTTTTTTCAGGGAAAAGGATTGAAGTATTTAATATAGAGGTCCTGGGAGTTTTAAAAAATTGGGAAGCAAGAAGCGATATGATACTTATAAAAATGACAGGTGGGCCCTTGAACAAAACAGGTATTATAGCTGGAATGAGTGGCAGTCCTGTATATATTAATAACAAATTAGTAGGTGCAGTATCTCACGGATGGAGCTTTGCTAAAGAAGCTATTGCAGGAGTAACTCCGATAGGCATAATGATGGACGTACTTAAAATGGAACCACAGGTTGAGGAACCTACCTTAGTCAGGAAAGACAACACCTGGAGTGCGCCACTAGGCATACAGGATTCAAAGGTTATAAACAAGTTAATATCACATGGAATGGTATTTGAAGAAGGATTACCTGGAAACAACAGGTTTCAGCAACCATTTACAATCAATCTTGTACCTATTCGAACACCATTGATGGTTTCAGGTTTTGACAACAGAAGTCTAAAAAGAATGAACTCTTTATTCAGTAAACTGGGTTGGTTCCCCTCTCAGAGCAGCAGAGACCGTGTAAATGCTTCTACCAATTTAAGTGGCTTTGTACCAGGTGCATCTGTTGCAGCCGAAATAATCAGGGGTGATTTAAATGCTTCTGCAATCGGGACTGTAACTTATAGAGAGGGTAATAATATTCTCGCTTTTGGTCACCCTTTAATTCAGACGGGGACAACAGATTTGCCGATGGCAACCGCATACGTTTACACCATACTCGCAAGTCAGTCAGGCTCAGTTAAGATGGCAGTACCTGAAGAAATAATCGGAAGGATTACACAGGATAGAAGATCTGCCCTTGCTGGAAAGATCGGAGAATACGCACAGATGATTCCATGCCAGGTAGATATTAAAGGGTCTTTAAATGTCAAATACAATTTCGATATTATTCATAATAAGCTCTTGACGCCAAATCTTGTGCAAATGGCAGTCGAAAGTGCATTGCTTGCCACCGAAAAATCCATAGGAGAAAAGTTAGTAAATTTGAAACTCGATATTAATATAGCTGGCAGAGAAGAACCTGTTACAGTTGAAAACGTCTATTATGAATCGGGGCTATCATGGTTTCCGATATATAATATTACTCAACCAATCACAACATTGCTAAATAATAAGTTCCAACCGGTTAGAATAAAATCTATAAAACTAGTGGCTGACATTTTAGAAGCAAAAAATATTGCTTCTATCGAAAACGTTAGAGTCAGCAAAAAGTGGGTTAATCCCGGGGACGAAATATCTTTGAATGTCAGTTTGAAGCCTTTTACTCAAGAAAGTGTTTCAATACCTTTAAAAATAAAACTTCCCGATGATGTTACTCGTGGAAGCACAATAAGGGTAACTGTCTGCGATGCTAATCACAGCCAGATGTTGGAAAGTACGGGTGCGCCAGGTCGATTGATACCAGCAAACTTCGAACAATTAATTACTAATATAGAAGAAGTAGAAAATAATAAAAATTTGATCATAAGAGTACGGCTGAATAAAAGAGGTTTGACATATATGGGCGAAGACTTCCCATCACTTCCGAATTCATTTCTAAACATAATGTCTTTATCAAATCAAAGTGGCATTGCCCGCTTAAGGGGTGAAATAGTTAAGCGCGTCCAGACAAACTGGCTTATTACGGGGAAACAAACCATTAATCTATTTGTAGAGAATAATGGTTAATTTAATGCCACAAAAATAAACAATGAAGATATTTTTAATTGCATTTTATATTATCTTACTTGCCTTTCCATTTTTAACTTCAAGTACACGTTTCCTTTATGCAACTACTACGAAAACGTGGACAGAAACTGACAGATCTGACTTTGCAAAAGGAAAATTGGAGAATGTATCAGTACACGGTAGAGGAAATCTCACATTGTCCCCCAATAAACTCAAGATAAAAGAAGTTCCTGCTGCATATGTTTGGTGTCTGGCAAAAAACGAAGAGGGTTTAATATTTGCAGGCACTGGTGATCCCGGTTCAATCTTTAAAATTACTCAGGATGGGGATGTAACCGAATTTTACAAAACGCCAGAGTTACATGTCAAAACCATTGCTACAGATAATACCGGGAATATCTATGCTGGCACGTTACCACATGGCAGGATTTATAAAATTACTTCTGATGGTGAGGGTGGGATATTTTGTGAACTCCCTGCCCCTTACATATGGGACTTGGTTTTTGATGGTAATGGCAACTTATATGCGGCTACCGGAATTAACGGTATAATATACAAAATTTCAAAGGAAGGCGTTCCGTCAGTTTTCTTTGATTCTCCGTATTCAAATATCCTTGATCTCGTTATTGATGAAGATAACAATATCTATGCCGCTTGTGAGCCTGAGGGTCTTATTTACAAGATAACGACAAATGGGAATGCTTCTGTCCTTTATGATGCGGAGGAGGATGAGGTTCATTGTCTGGCCATAGATAAAAACGGTATTTTATATGCGGGAACATCATCTGGGATACCTCCTGTTCTACCAGTTATTACACCTCCTACACCACCACAGATTCAATTCCCACCTCCTATCGAGGAACTTCCTTACGAGGCAACTGATATTCTGCTAAACGATATTTTCCCAAATACAAATATGTATAATTCAAAACATCCCTCTGAAGATTATATTAAAAATGGGATCAGAGAAAGGCCAGTTCCTGCGGAAAGAAACTCAGTATATAGAATAGATAAAGATGGTAGAGTAAAAGAGATCCTTGTAGTGGATAAAGCCTTTATCCTTTGCCTAACTGTCAACAGCAACAATGATGTTCTTGTAGGTACCGGGAATAAGGCCAAGCTTTTCAAGATTGTTAATGGTAATGTTGAAGACACCAGTTTACTTTACGATTTTTATGAGTCTCAAGTTTTAGACATTCTTCCATATAAAAACGGATACAAATACATAGCAACTGGAAATAATGCAAATATTTATAAATTGTCCAGTGATTATTCTAACAAAGGTACATATGAGTCTGCTGTTCACGATACTTCATATATTTCTTCATGGGGATGTATATCATGGGAAGGTAAGACTCCTTCACAGACAGAAATAAATTTATCGACAAGATCTGGAAATAGTAAAAAACCAGATATTACCTGGTGTGATTGGTCTGAAGAATATAAACGCAGTGGTGAAAAAACAAAAAGCCCTCCCGCTCGTTTTATACAATACAGAGTTACTCTTACTACCAATAATTCTATTACCGCACCAATTCTTGATAATGCCAGTATTGCCTATCTACCACAAAATCAACCACCTTTAATCGGAAGTATTAAAATCTCCTCCCCGGGAAATTCTTTTGAGGAGAAAACAGGCGCTAACAATAACTCTGGTTCGAAGAAAGATGAAAATAATTTTGGGCTATCTATACACGAACCAAAAAAACTAATAAATTGGGAATCAAGCGATCCTAATAACGATAGATTGAGGTTTGATCTGGAGTATAAAGGTGTAGAAGAAAATAAATGGAAGGAATTACAAAGAAACATCAAAGAGGAGAAAACATATCACTGGAATACGAATAGAATACCCGATGGATATTATCAGGTGAAAGTTATAGCAAGCGACGCTCCTGACAATCCAATAGAACTAGCACTTGAAGAGGAAAAATCAAGTAATACATTTTTAGTAGATAATACAAGACCGGTTATCTCGGATCTTGAAACTATTATGGAGACCGACCCGCCGGAACAAGATCGGGCTGGTAGTCGGGCAGGTAATACCTTAATTATCTCTGGTATTGCAAGGGACGAGATGTGTAATATAAACGAGATTCAATATTCTATAGATTCAGGAGACTGGAACCCGGTATTCCCTGTAGACTTAATCTTCGATTCGAGGGAAGAATCTTTTCTGTTAAAAATTCCCTGTGTTTCTTCAGAAGAACATACCGTTGTAATTAATGCAATAGATGCTGAAGGTAATGTTGGTAGTAGCAGGATAGTATTTAATCCATAACAACATGTATAGAATCATTGGTATTATTGGAGATCAATATATAGTAAAGACTGATAAAGGTCTTAAGAGAGTGAAAATTAAAGTTTCAGTAATATGTCTATATATATACCAACTTTCCCGGTATTTTTGCAAAAAATATGTTTTTGACCAGCTAAAAATATAAATTGTTGGAGATATATTCTAGTAGGTATTAGGAGTTTAGATAAAGGATAGTTTTGAAAATAGAAAATGATATATTTTATTGTTAAGCACTAAATATTTTGATACAAACCTAATACATTTTGTAGCAGGAGTTCAGAAAACGTCTCTGCATTCTTCTCTGAGAAGCCAATCGTGAATAAAGTCATATTTTCCCCCTTGTTATTAGTAGTTTGTTCTTGATTTTGAGAGGAACGCCAATTAATATTCTACCAAGTGTATATATATTTGTAGAAAACAAGCACTTTCATGCCTAATAAAATGAATTTTATTAATTAAGATTTGCTACAGATATGATAGAAATTAGAAAAGGATTTTCAAAGAAGCCTGCGTCAACAGATAGGCTCATTAAATTTTTTGAAGAAAACAGCGATTATGAAGGTTTGCTTTATACAAGCTATCCAATTCTATTTACTGGAGGCGTAAGCACAACAATTGATGCATTATGGCTATCTGAAAAATATGGAATTATTATTTTCGATATTATAGAAAGTACAACTTTTGACAATAGAAGAGATGTCCAAGATGATCTTTTCAGAAACCTGAGCTCCTTGCTTATACAAAATAAACAACTTACCGACAAGAGAGTACTTATTGTAAACATTGAAGTGATAACATATGCTCCAGCCTGTGTTATCACTTCCCAAGATAGCGATTTCAAATATGCGATTAACAATTCAGGATTAGTTGAAATCATTAATGATCTCCCCGCGTGGCCAAGGTCAGATATTTATCCATCCGTACTTGCAGTGATTCAATCCGTTATAAAATTAAGGATTGCAACTAAGAGGACAAATGTTAAACGTAAGGATTCAAAAGGAGCGATTCTAAAGACACTAGAAGATACAATTTCTAATTTAGATCAAGATCAAGAAAACGCAGTTATTGAATCTTTCGATGGTTTACATAGAATAAGGGGCTTGGCTGGATCAGGCAAAACTATAGTGCTTGCTTTAAAAGCAGCATATATTCATTCCCTATATCCTGAATGGAACATTGCTGTAACATTCCACACTAGATCATTAAAGGTTCAATTTCAAGAATTAATCGAAAGGTTTTGTATAGAAAAGAAGGGTGAAATGCCTGATTGGGATAAGTTGAAAATCCTGCAAGCATGGGGCAGTCCAAGAAGCGAAGGAATTTACTACGACATTTGTAAGACACATGGGATTGAGTATTATGATTATAATACTGCCAAAAATCTTAATTTAAAAGGGAAAGAACCTTTCGAAGTAATTTGTTCAAAAGCATTGAAGGAAATAAGTAATTTTCAAAGTAAATATGATGCGATATTACTAGACGAAGCCCAAGATTTGTCTGAGCCATTTTTGGAGCTATGTTTTAATATTTTAATTGAACCAAAAAGGCTAATCTACGCCTATGATGAATTGCAAAAACTTAATGAAGGATCGTCTTTAAGTAGCCCAAATCGTATATTCCACAGAGATGCCAAAGATACAATATTGTCTAAATGTTATCGTAATTCACGCCCAGTATTAGTTACAGCACACGCACTTGGATTTGGTATTTATAGAAATACTAAGGATAACTTAGTTCAGTTTTTTGATCAGCCACAGCTTTGGAAGGAAGTAGGCTATACTACAAAAGAAGGTACATTAGAAGCCGGCAGTTTTGTTAAATTAAAACGAGCAAATGATTCAAGCCCTGAATATCTAGAGAAACACTCTACCATTGACGATCTTCTTATTTTTAAAAAATTTGAATGTTCTAAATCGCAAGCCGAATGGGTTGCAGAACAAATTGAACAGAACCTAAAGAAAGATGAGTTATTATATAAAGATATAATTGTTATAAACCCATTAGCTTACACTACAAAAAGTGAAGTATCATTAATACGTAAAATCTTAATCGATAAAGGAATATCTAGCCATATTGCAGGAGAGTTTGATTCTGATTTCTTTTTGAAAAGTGATTCAATTACATTTACAGGAATATATCGTGCAAAAGGTAACGAGTCACCAATGGTATATATAATTAATGCAGATGACTGCTATTCCGTAGGAGCTTTAGGTCTTATAAAAAGAAGAAATACACTTTTTACTGCGATTACTAGAAGCAAAGCGTGGGTAAGAGTTTGTGGAAAAGGCACTGGAATGGAGAGGTTAATTGAAGAGTTCGAAGAGGTCAAGAAAAAAAATTTTGAACTTCAATTTACCTATCCAACTGAGCAAGAAATTATACGTATGAACGTAATTCATCGAGATATTTCCCAAAGCGAACAGGAAAAGATAACTCAAGAAACTAGTACCGTACAAAGTATATTAGAAATTGTTGATAGAATTAAAAGGGGTGAAAGCTACCTTGAAGACTATCCAGAAGGCGTTCAATCCATCTTGCAGAGCTTGATGAAAGAATGAAACGAGATATCCTAAGACAAATACAAGAGATTACCGCAAAATTTGTAAGCGAAAGCATGTCCGTTGCAGAATGTTATCCAAAACTGTCCGAAAATGAGATACTCTGGCAGGGGTTTACAAATATATCTTTTGTTCTGAAAAACCAAAAATATGAAGTTTTATATAACGAATGTTTGAAGGAGAGAGCTTTTAACTTTGTCCTACTTGATGGTGCAATAATTCAAATGATGTATAAATTTGATAGAAACAATCTTATATCTCACAGACTTGCATTTCTCCCAAATCCGAATATTGAAAAATACCAAGATAATCCAGAAGAATATGAGGAACGGTATTACGGAAATCGACTATTTGTAGACATAGCTGAAAATGATATTGTTGTATCCCCATTTAGGTTCGATTTTGATAATGATACAGGAAAATTTATTGAATATGATCATCCGTATTCCCACTTAACCATTGGAAATTACAGGAACTGTCGTATCCCTATTTCATCTCCACTTTCACCAAATAGATTCATCCAATTTATTCTTATAAATTTTTATTTTGATAAATATAAAGATGTGTTTAGTAATAATGATTTTGAATGCTCGCTAAAATTTGATAATACAATAACAAACAAGGAACGCAAATTATTACACCTCAACTTTGAATAATACTAAGGTAGCGTCAATGGTTAAACCTTTATTATTCAATAATCGTACTTCAATCTCTAATCGTAAAGGTCTTGCCATATACTACATTTCGTCTATCCCACAAAATTTGTTATTAATTGAAAACATGAAGGCCCGACCCCCTACTTACACTTGTGTGTCCGGGTGTAGTTTCTTCTGTGAATAAGCCCACAGAGATAATCAGGGGAATCAAAGACCAGGAAACCCGACTATTCCCGTGAGGATAACATGGATGTGTGTGTAATGTTATCTTTTGGGGGTAGAATGTCAAGAGGAAGATTACACGTATATGCCAAATAACTGTAACTTTTCCTCTATATGTTTTTCAACATTTGTAATATCTTAAAGCTACATTTTTGTTTGTAAAAAAAAATCTACTTGTACCATTTTTTCTTGCTGCTCTTTGTTTAACGTGCCTTTTTCTGAACGTTTTCTTTGTTGTTTCGCCCAGTTATATAAAGCCCTCTCTTCTTTGTTTAAAGATTTTCCTGAAGGATACTTCCCATGATTGATGTAAAAATCCTTGCAATCCAAATATCGCTGATTCCAATAAACCTCTGTCTGATTGAAGGGAGAATATTTCATTTCCGAGACATCATTTCGATTGCTTGTTTGTTTCTGTCTGGATATTGTTTCAGCATTTTGTTTATAATTTCTTGTCCCCACACACTGTGGATACTTAGAACAACCCAAGAATCTACCATATTTTCCGGAACGCAATATCATCGTTGATCCACAACTAGGGCAGTTTTCTTCTGTCTTGGCCTCTGAGTGAGAAAATTCAATATTCTTCTCTTTTTTTTTTGATGAAGTAGATACCTTTCTCTCTCTCCTCCTTTTTGGTTTACTTTTTTTGCACTGCATACAGGTTCTACCGATACCAGAAGCTAAACTCGAATCCTCAAAATCAGATATGGGGAAGAACTTACCACACCTTAAACATTCTTTGCTGTTACCTTCATTAAGCTCACTCACAATGCTATGAATATTTTTTATAAAAGATTGGCCAGTTATATCAGCGGTAGGTTTTACAAGACTATTTAACCTTTGACCCAAAGTAACGATGGGATTTCTCCCAGAGTTAAATCTATTAATCCTTAAAAACTTATAACCATATCCTTCAAGAACCTTTTCTCTAAAAACATCGTCTTCGCTATAATATTGTTGATAATTAAACATATTCACATTTTCTCTATTAACAAAATGCTCTTCAAAACCATCATATTCAATTACAATTTTATGAATTTCCTTGTTCTTATCGGTAAACAGGAGTAAGAAATCACATACGTAATTTGGGTGAGAATATGTAGAATCAAGCTGCTTTAAATATTCACCAATTTCAAATTGAGCCTTCAATTCAATTGAATTACTATTTTCCTTAAAAAATGATGTTTCCTGAATCCACTCTAAAACTTTTTTTTCCATAGGTGAATTTCTATCTGTATTCTCAGCAAGAGGTAAGCTTTTACATTTTTCTAATGTTTTTTGGTAATGCACTAATGCGTCGCGAATGCTCCCACTAAAATCGGAAATTGGCTTACTTACAAAAAAGATCATTGCTTCTTTTGCTCTACTAAATCCAACATTTAATCTTTGAGCTTTTATTTTGCTTTCTTCATCTATATCTATAGAAGATAGATCCTTTATAAAAACATAATTCAGTTTGTCTGATGTGTGGTTTGCTACCATTGAGTACAAAATAATATCTCTCTCTTCTCCTTGGCAAGTATCAAATGTCATAATTTTTAGCTTTAAACGCTTAGCAAAGTCTTCATATTTTTCATGTTTCGTTGCATAACTAATTAGCATTTTATGTTGATTTGTATGAGGAGTTATAATCCCAATACTGGGAGGATCTTGCTCTGACACAACAGACTCTAAATAAGATAATATGGCTTCAATTTCTGGAATATTTGTATTATCTACAAGTTCTTTTTCCCCATCATGTTTGACATTAACAAATCTTAAGACTTCATCTATCTTTTTCCCCCGAATCTTTATTGACTGAAGATGGTTTTGATAAAAATATTCGCTTGAATAGGATATTAATTCCCTGTATCCACGAAAGTGCTTTCTTAGCATAATATTGTAATTCCCAACATATTCAAAGAAATCCAGAATAGATGTCTTAATGTCAAACTTTAACAACCTCACTAGTTCAGAAGATGTAGGGTCATGATTTAAATTATAATTGGCTTTAATTTCGCTTAAATATTGCCTATTGACCTCTGATCTTGCTTGCGCAGATTTTATATTGCTAAACTGTTTTTTATCTCCGAAAACCACTACTTTCTTCGCACGAAGTATAGCTGGTAGAGCTTGGGCAATACTCACCTGTGAGGCTTCATCTATAATAACTAAGTCAAACATAGCATCTTCTAAAGGTATATATTCTGCATAGTCTCTGATACCAGCAATAATACAAGGAAATGCTTCTTTTAAATATTTGAACTCTTCCTTTGGAAATCTCTTTTTTGATCGTATTATGGTTTTTAATGTATTAGCTGTTGCAGATTTCTCAGAAAAGGCAATAACTCTTCCATCCAAGAGGTGTGCCATCTTAGTTGCATACAAGTCTTCCAGCGTTTTTGCAGAACGAACAAAGTTATATTCTGGAATATTACTGAAGGATTCTTCTGTTTTTTTTCTTAGACGAAGATAATCTATAAGTTTAGAAAAATCATCAGAATTAAGCTTATTTATAAGTGAAGTTAATATTTCAGATGGTTTTTGGAGTTTTAGTTTGTTTGATGTTAAAGGATAATCAGAAATGAAATAGTTTATTTCCACAAAATTATCAACTATTTCATTTACCAAAGAAACATCTATTTCATAATTTGATTTTAGGAGCTTATAAACAGTAATAAAGACATCATCAGTTAAAACATCTTTCTTAAAAGCTGGATTTGAATCTGTTTCACGAAGAGCCATTTTAAAAACATCAACAATATTCTTCAGATTGCCTAGGTGGCTTTTAATATTTACAATTTCAGGACATTTAAAGCTTTGATGAAGTTCGTTAGTAAGAGAACGAAGGGCTCTTCCTTTAAACATATAGCCAAAGAGTCCTTTGCCAAGGTCCTCTGTTCTGGTAACTATTGATATTAAATTTGGCAAATCCTTTTTTTGAAAAGCCTCAACAATTCCCATATTACTATAATCTAGCCCAGATTCTTTTATATCAGTAATCAGTGATACTAGTTCTCTAAAGTGATGAAAGGTTTCCTCTCCACCTGGTCCTCTATAAAGTGGTTGATATATAACTCTTAGTGTATCTGGGCCTTCATCTGAAAACATAGACTTGAAATTTACACTAATATTTCTTAGACTTTCTAAATCATCTGCGAAAACACCATCTCCTAGAAACAATTCACTTTCATCAAATATCATCAAGCTATTTGTATTTAAATAATGTTCTAAGTTTTCAATTTCAGAAATGTCTTGTAGCTTAATTTTTTCATATTCTGAGATCTCTGTATTAATATTTTTTTTCAATTGGCGCTCAACATTAGATATTTGTTGTCTCATAATATCTTTGTGCCTATCTACTACTTTAAAGTGATTTTTAATATTAGTAATGGATGTTGTTGATAAAATCTTATTATAAGTACTTCCTGATTTTCCCAATCTCAATATTGGGTTTTGAGATTCCTCTGAAACTCTAACACTCTTTAGGACTTTTGTAATTTTATCGTCAACAACATCTAAAGCTTCTTTTTTGTCAGAAAGCACCAGAATACTCTTATCCTCAAGAATTGAGTAAAAAGCAATTGCTGTAATGGTATGACTTTTACCTGTTCCTGGAGGTCCTTCAACAGTAACAAATCGACATTCTTTTTCGTTTATTGCTCTTAAGATTTGACGTTGTTCCTCATTCAACGGAATTGGGCTTGAATGAACTAATTTTTCACAGATTTCCGTTTCGTCCCATTCTTTTTCAACATTTCTAGTAACTTTTACTGGATCATCTTTCAAGAAGCTTGATAAAAGAGAAATAAACTTATTAGCAAGCACACTTTCTTCATTATTTAACAGTGATATAAGCTCTTCATAGTCGTTAATTAAGGATTCATCTGATTTGTCAAAAATTGCAAAATGACAATTGCTTGTAACTACGACAGAACTTCCTTGAAAGGTCTGGTCATGTTGTTTTCCTAATTGATAAATTCCGTCTGATTTAATAAAGCTGACTATATCGTTCAGAATATTTTCTAACCTATCTTTTAAGCAATCATCTTCTTCATTTATGTAAATAATTCTTTCCGATACAGAATGTATTTTTCCTGTTTGTTCTTTCTTTTCATTTACCCTCTGAACAATGAATTCGATGGCCTTCTTGTTTATATAGACTGAAGTATCTAGTCGGATATTTATGCAGTCATGTAGCCTCTCTGCTTCTATGGGAATGTAAAATATTGGATAAATACCCTTATCATAACGAATATCTGAAATGTATAAATACAACTCTTGCTTATCAATAATCTCCTTATTGTTAATTAATTCAGAAAACTCAAAATATAGATCGTTTAATGTAAGTACAGAAAAATAATTCTTAATTTCATTTCTTATGATCTGGAGATCGAAGGCATTCTCCAGTGTCAAAGTGCATTTGTTTTTGCTTACAAAATAGTCAATTATGAAATTAGAAATTACACCTTCAACCTTATCAACTAAAAGAGAAAGTAATTCATCATCAATGTTAATTAGTAAATCTTCTTCTAAAGAATGCTTTTTGTTTAAAGGTTCTTGGATCATTTCAATAAGCGGTGCAACAAAAAAAGATGCTATATTTTCTTTGATGATATCAAGAACTTGTGCTTTGGCAGATTCAAGATCAGATTCATATTCTTTTACAATGGTTTTAATTGAATTTGACACTAAATCCTGAAACTCTTTAAAAGTTTCTTCTGTCAATGATTCAGAGTATTTTGCAACAGCCTCCATGATAAATGGGGAAATGTGCTTAGTATATTTTCCTTTAACAATAACTAGTTCTTTTTTCGCAAAATTCTCATTTACTAAAGAAAGAACACCCTTCTTAAAATTTGGATATTTCTTAAGATTAATACCTGTTAATAAGTTCTTTTCATTTTTACTACTGATTGAACGCTTGGGTCCCCTTCTTCTGTGGAAATTTGTCTCCAAAAAATCCATGAAATATTTTGCTATATCATTTGCAAATTCTCTATAGCTAGATTTCATTGGTTTCCTTTTTAATAAGGGTTTACGATTATTTATACTCTAGCAACTGATGGAGTACATACCTATATTATGACAGTTTTATTCTTTGATATGATTAATTACGCCCGAAGCAGAAGACAGCACATTTTCCCCTTTGATTTCCTGTAAAGAAAACTTAATTTATGAAAAGTGCCCATCATCTGGTACTATATCTATGCTTTGGCCATTTCCCTTTTTATTTTTCTTTTCCATTTCATATATCTTACATATTTGGATGGCAATTGACTTTACTGCTGATCGCTTAGCATAGAGAAAATAGCTTTTCCCCCCACCTAACTCACAGAGTTCTTTCTGGTTTGCGTATATTAGTTCATAAACATCGAGATTTTGTCTCAAACTAAATATTGTTTTCGCGAGCCCAATATTTTTTAAATCGACTTTAGTATTGATCATTTTATTTGATACATAACAAGTTCTTCTACAGTTTATGTACAGTAACGGATTTTATAGTAAATCTGAATTGTTTCAAGTGTATTCTTAATAGTCACTTGGCGGTATAATATCTTTTATGTAATGTTATCCTGATAAAGAGAATCTGCATGGTAAGTCTTGAGGGTTTTATTGATAGCATGATAAATTAGGTTGGTATATCTTTCAACAAATGCATCCCATGCTTCCTTATTTCCCTGAATGCATGTGTTTAACAGTTCTTTTTCGGAGAGGCTATCAGAGTCCATATTCATAGACTTCTATAAGGTTGCTACTGGTAGGGTTTTATTGGTGATAATTCTACTACTGATTATGGATGATTGTCAAAAACATTATGGATGTATCTACATGTTTAACGGTTTATAAGACATCTACTAATTCATTCCATACTTCACTGGTTTCCATACAGAGCAATGCCCTAATACCCTTCCCCCTTTGCCTTATAATATTACCCAGCTCCCTGTATATCTCGACCCTGATTGGTCTGAAATAACGATATTTACCGTCGATACACGGTACAAACTCACCTAATAAGAGATTGGTTTGTGGATTCCTTTCTCTGATTGCCCTGGCTAAGGAAGGGAGAAACCTAAAACCACCAAGGCTTACGAACTCAATCTTCGTGATGTCCAGTCTATCGAAAAGCATGTTAAGCATTGCTTTGTAATTATCATACCAATCTTCACATCTTATTATGGGGTCTAAACATATTCCAACATTATAACCGGCCTTTTGTACTTCCTCTGCTGTGCTAATACGCTCTTCTAGTGAAGGGGTCTTGTGTTCATAAGCGTCCACGATAACCTGGGGACTAAATGTCCATGATATTACGACATTATCTATTCCTGATTCACTTAAAAGGGACTCAAGGTTTGTAGCTTTGGTCCTGAGTTCCAGCCTCGCATTTGGAAATTCTGAGAACAGATGAATGAGTTTGCGTGAGAGACCTGTAAGGTCATCGAAGACAAACGCATCACATAATTCACCGGCATGAAATACTACCCCTTTATCCCCTGCGGCAATAATAACGTCTCTTATTTCAGTCAACATTTCTTCATGATTTACAAATAATGTGGGTATCGCATTATCAAAGTAACCTTGAAGAAAACAATATTCGCAATCAAAACAACAATTATTCCCGTGGGCTATGTAATATTCTGTACTTCCAATTATTCCATCTCTACACCTAAATTGCTTGACCAACTTACCCTTCTTCCTGGCTATTGCAAGGCATTCCTTGCTTTCTTTATAAATATTATTAATCATACGCCCTTTTATTTTGATTTTTCTATAATCATCGATGTACTCGACTGGCACATTTGGTAGTTTACAGAGTATCCGCTGGGTAACAGGTGATTTAACAACGTCTTTTTCAATGAATATCTTTTTTGGATAGAAAACTTTCATACAGTAACGGTATTAAGTATAGTCTTTTCTTGTCTTGCAAAAAAATATATAATACCTAAATTGAGCGATTTGTGTAGTCGCCCCCATTCCTAGCTTACGCAAGGAAGCTATGGGGGCGTAACTTACGATAAATTTACATACACCCATCAGATGATGTGAAACGCAGATAAAAGTTCGCCAAGGCGAATCTGCCTCAGGCACGACCTGCGGCTACTATAATATACAACATAAAATCGCTCAATTTAGGTAATAATATTCGTATCTTTTTTGGCCCCGGATATTAATGCATATTAATGGGATATTAATTATGGAAAAACCAGTCCCTTTCTTTCAAAAGAAGATAATCAAAAAGAAGTCCTCAAAACTTCAGGACAGGAGTAAGAAACCCAGGAAAAATACCAAGGCAACACTCAAAAAGGAATTTTTAACTAATTGCGAAAAGGCTATAGAACACATCATGATATTTAACCGCATTCCAATGGTAAATGAAAAACTAAATCATTTAAACACAGCCATAACACACCTTGAGAAATGTCTTGTGCATCGACCAGGTAATCATCTACTCCGTAATCAAATAAAAATTTGCAGGGAGGAATTACTTCTCCTTAAGGAATCCAATAAACGTTCAGCCAATAACGTGATTGAAATATTACTCTCGATAGATTTATTTTAATCGAGAAGATTTTTCGAGACAGTGGAGCCTGTGCCCTTCGGGGGGCGGGTGTGATCTTCTGCGAAGGTGGATAAACAAAAACCCCAATATCCTTTTTACGAATATTGGGGTCTATGTGTCGTAATTATAATTATAACTCAAGTAACAACTCTATATTTCTATACAATGGATCTATTACAATCAACTATACTTTATGATATATGAGTGTGCTTTTTAATATACTTATAATTTAACGACTTTTTGGGCCTTGTTACCCTTATCTCCTTTTACTACTTCAAACTCTACCTTATCACCCTCAGCAAGCGTTTTAAATCCTTCACCTTGAATCTCGGTATGGTGCACAAAAATATCCTCTCCATCATCAGTGGAAATAAAACCATATCCCTTTGCATCATTAAACCATTTGACTGTTCCACTTGGCATTCTAAAATCACCCCCTATCACAAAAAAAAAGGCTACAGGGTTGTTGCCCTTGTAGCCATAATATTACGTTAATAAATATGAATATACATATAATATTACTATACAGCACAATCGAACCACGGCAGATATTATCAAAAATTATATATTAAAGCAAGGGGAAAAATAATAAATAAGTTAGCATATGGGTAACTGTAACATTTCAGTAATTTGGTAGCTTTTTGAACTGTTTCAACAGAAGATTTCCCTAACAATTTATTGAACCTCTTATTTTTTTTGTCGTCTATCGTGAAGTAAATGCTTTGCCATAGCAACATAGTATCAGAGAAAGATATCCTCTATTGTTATCCTTGCATCAGGATGCAGATATTATCTAAATACGGAAAAAATTCTCTTAAACGCCCCATTCTTTATATTTGCTAAGAACTTTTCCATGCTGCTCCTCAACTTTTCTTCGTCCGAGGCCTTTATGGTTATCTGGATATCATCCCCTTCGAAAAATCTAGAATGTGTGATGCGGACGTTATTGTCAAGACCCAATCCCTTGCATGATTTGGTAAACTCATCTTCCTTCCTGCTAATGGTCGGGTAACGCATAGACTTTATTAATTTATAAATCGTCTCTCCCTTTTGCCTTTTATTGGTTTTACCATCTGAGAGTATGTTGCTGATTTCTTCTGCCGTTAGCAGTTCTGAGATGCTTTTGTGCCTTATCTGCCTAAGGTCAAGCAAGTTTCTAATTGTTTCCTTTGCCTCATTTATGTTCATACTAGACTCCTTGAAAAGAATTCTGCAAGCAAAATCCCTCTCGGCATTATCAAGCATGATAAGGAGAAAGGCTTTTTCTAGTTCCAGTTCATTTCTAGCTACGGCACTCTTGATTCCCCTATCCAGTTTCAAAAGAGAAAGATATTTATCTATTATTTTCTTATTTGGTGGTATGCCGAGGAGTGGAGTTATTTCAGAAATCAGTCTGTCATAAGAATAGCCGATCTCCTGAAATCTCTTTATAACGATTGCCTTTTCTGTTTCATTAAATCCCCTTGAGAACATATTGTCATGAAGGCTTAATAAAGAAAGTTCTTCATCACTAAGTCCTTCTACAACATTTGCCTTAATTCTCTCTTCCCCTAATTTCTTAAATGCCTTGATACGTTGATAACCACATACGATAGTGTACACTTCATTGCGGCCGTGGTTTAAGTTTAGTATTACGGGATTTATTAATCCGACCTTTTTTATGGAACCCATTGTCACACTTAAATCCCGTGCATAACTAAACAAAAACCTGTCGTGCCTTTGGGAGGAAAGATCAATATCACTTAATAAAATCTGTTTTAAATCCATTTTTCAGCAATCAGTTGTATAATTTTTCCAGTCTTTCGAAGAAGTCTGGGAATGTCTTGTGAACACACTCTGGATTTTTTATCTTTATCCCTCTGACTCGTAATCCAATAAGGGCAAAGCTCATTGCCATGCGGTGGTCGTTGTAAGTTGATACTTCAGCAGAATGTAGTGTGCTTGATGGTTCAATCTCAAGGCCATCCTCATATTCCCTCACTTTCACACCGATTCTTTTAAGCTCATTAACAAGCGCAGTGATGCGGTCTGTCTCTTTATAACGAAGGTTCTTAACATTCTTTATACGGGTTTTCCCCTCTGCAAATACTGCAACAGCTACCAGGGTCTGTACGACATCAGGAGTATCAATCATGTCTATATCTATCCCCTTCAACTTACCTCCCTCAACTTCTAACCAATCCTTAGCCTTCCGTGTGACACAGCCCATCTTGCTCAAGATATCAACAAATGAGGCATCACCTTGCAGTGAATTTTCACCTAAACCTTCGACCCTTACTCTGCCACCCATTATAGCAGCAGCACCGAAAAAATACGAAGCGCTTGATGCGTCTGGTTCCACCATATACTCACAACCCTTATAACTCTGACCAGACTTAATACGAAATTCTTTATACGAATCCCTTTCCACCCTTACTCCAAACTTACTCATAACATCTATAGTCATATCAACATAATTCTTTGATACAGGGTCATCGGTTATTATAATGTGAACATCACTCATTGCGTAAGGTGCAGCTAAAAGGATTGCACTAATATATTGGCTGCTGACACTACCTTTCATCTTGATAGTTCCACCCCTTAACCCACTCGCGTTTATTACAACAGGCGGACATCCTGTATTTTCCTTTGAGGCAACATCTGCACCAAGCTGATTTAAACTGTTAAGCAGTTCCTGAACGGGTCTATTTCTCATACGTTCAATACCATCAATCTCATACCGGCCTTTTCCCAGAGTTAAAGCAGCCGTCATAAAGCGTACAACAGTTCCTGCATTTCCCGCAAATAGATTCGCTTCCCTTGCAGGTATTGTACCCTCACAACCTTTTACCACCAAAGCATTATCTTCTGGAACACCTTTAATTGATACTCCCACCTCTTCAAGACATGCCATCATGAGACGTGTATCATCACTTAATAAGGCATTCTTTATTACAGACTCTCCCGCAGCAAGTGAAGCTGCTATTAACGCACGGTTTGTGTAGCTTTTTGACCCGGGAACTTTAACTGTAGCATTAATCTTTTGTGTTGGTTTAATTTCTAACATTTAACACTATCCTTTTGATAGGAAAAATTATAGACTAACAAGAGCTTTTCATCAAGGGCAAATAGACTTGATTACTTGCCAGCCATCTGTTTAAATTTATAAAGGAGAAGGTATTTGAAAAAAAGGAAAAAAATTGTCATTGGGTCGAGAGGAAGTAAATTAGCCTTAATCCAGGCTAATTGGGTAAAGTCGCAACTGGAAGAATCCAATCCTGACATCAAATTTAGTATCGAAAAGTTTAAGACAAAGGGCGACAAATTAACCGACGCCCCCCTTTCAAGATTAGGAGGGACAGGATTATTCACAAAAGAGCTGGAAAATGCCCTTCTTGATAACAAGGTTGATTTAATAGTTCATAGCGCAAAAGATGTACCTACTGAAATCCCAGAAGGTCTTGTACTGGGAGCATTTCCAAAGCGTGAAGACCCACATGACGTATTGATTAGCAAAAACAATCAATGTTTAAAAGACCTTCCTCAAAATGCTGTAATTGGAACAAGTAGCTTAAGGCGCAGAGCACAAATTCTTGCCTTCAGGCAAGACCTTAAAGTTGTAGATTTGCGAGGTAATCTAGATACAAGGCTAAAAAAATTAGATTCAGGTGATCTTGATGCAATAGTTGTAGCCAGAGCAGGTTTATTAAGATTTAGTCTATCCGAGAAAGCAAGTGAGATAATACCTTATGATATAATGCTTCCTGCCGTAGGTCAGGGAGCGCTGTGTATAGAGATACGAGACATCGATGATGAGGTTAAAGAAATCATATCGATTCTAAATCACCATGAAACCATGTGTGAAGTAAAGACAGAAAGAGTGCTTCTTGCAAAACTTCAGGGTGGATGCCAGGTTCCAATTGGCGCTCATACAGAAATCGTATTCCCTGTCAATTTGAAATTAGAAGCGGTTGTATGTTCACTCGATGGAACTACAATTATCAGGGACTCTATTGAGGGCAAAATAGATGATTTTGCTGATATAGGGTATGAACTTGCATATAAGCTATTGAGAATGGGTGGGGACACGATTCTGGAAGAAATAAGAAAAAGCCTTGCATAAAAGTGATATCCGCCATCATTCTTTATATAAATTTTGCTTGCATTAAACAATTACATTTGATATAAGGAAAGTTGAAGGTTCTGCTGTGTTCGTGCTTGAAGTTGATATCTTAGTAACCTATATTGTAAATCGGGAACTTTTATTTGCTAACCTATATAAGGCTATCAATAGGTACCCCCCTGTAAAAAGGGTAACAGGATTAGGCCTCACACGACACAAAGCGGAACCTTATTTTAAAACAACTCTTTATATCAATCCTCATACCATATAAGTAGTAAGTTTAACCAAAAAAAACACTTGACAAATGCAATTATAACAATTATTATATTGAGTGTAGATCACATAAGTAGCTTCACATGTATTGTTCCTTCCCGGATCATTCATTTTGTGAAATAGTTGATTTCTCCAACTCTTAACAGTATTAAATAACATATTGCTATAAAAAAATATGTTGAAGTTTCCTATTGAATAGTTAAAAGTTTTAAAACCACCTATCTTTTTCAAAACTACAACATACTATAAGCTAATATATTACCATATGAATCTTATCTGAAGGAAATAGCCGTTTTGAGATAACCAGGGAAATTTTTGGTGAGGTGTAAATTTAAGTCTTATTCATTAATCAGGCTTTATTATGATTTAAAAATGTATGACTTTTGAACAATATTTCCCTGTACACCTTCTCTAGTAAAACCACCTCTAACATTTACTTATCTCCAAAGGCATAATTTTTAACAAACAAGAAAGATTAATCAAGTCTCGTATACTCATAAGTGTCAAAAGAATTTTTTATTATTGATGGACATGCTCAATTTTATCAGGCTTTCTATGCTATCACTGGATTAACTACACCTTCAGGTCAACCAATAAATGCTGTTTATGGTTTTACAAGAATGTTACGTAAAATCATAAAAGAGCAAAACCCCTACTACATGGCAATCGCTTTTGATGCTAAGGGGCCTACTTTTAGACACTTAGAATATAAAGAATATAAGATTCACAGAAAACCTGCACCTGATGAACTACTTTCTCAAATACCCCTTATGTTTGACGTGATTAAGGCATATAATATACCATTATATGTTCGCGAAGGTTATGAAGCCGATGACATAATAGGAACCATTGCTAAGTGGTTTTCGGCAAAGGAGATAGAATGTATAATAATAACGACAGATAAAGATATGGAGCAATTAGTCGATAAATATATAAGGATTCTCAATCTTAGAAAAAAAGAGATAATAGATCTAGAGAAGATACGCAAAGAAAAAGGAATTGAACCAGAAAACTTCATTGATGTCCTTGCTCTAGGAGGTGATGCCAGTGACAATATACCTGGCATTCCCGGTATTGGCTATAAGACAGCCTTAAACCTTATTAGAGAATGGAAGTCATTAGAAAATGTCTTATCAAACATCGATAAGATAAACGGCAAAAAGAAACAGGAAAATTTGTCGAACAATACAGAATTGGCAATTCTTTCAAAACGTTTAGCAACCATAGATACGAAAGTACCACTGGATATAGATATAGAGGCATGCCGCTTGACAAATATTGACAATACCAGACTTAAAGAATTATTTACCCAATTTGGCTTTAAGTCATTCCTTGCCGAAAACGATGACAATAACTGAATGAAACAGAGAGTTACAGTAATAGGCATTACGGGTGGTATAGCAAGTGGAAAGAGTACTGTAGCAAAAATGTTAAGATCACTGGGGGCAAGCGTTATTAATGCAGATAATATTTGCCATCAACTCATTAATGCCGAGGAAATTAAGAATAAAATAAGTAAAAAATGGGGAAACAACGTACAAAACAAGGACGGCAAAATAAATAGACGTGCACTTGGTAAAATCGTCTTTGCAGACAAAGGAAAACTATTAGTATTAAATAAAATTATTCATCCAAAAGTAATAAAGCGAATAAAAAGTCAAATTGCTGAACTTACAGTCAAAGATAAAGCAAATGTAATAGTTCTTGATGCCGCTTTATTGGTGGAATCAAATTTAACAAACCTTTGCGACATACTCTTATTCATAGACGCTAAAAAACACATTTGCACAAAAAGAGCCCAGAAGAGTCGTAAATGGCCCTTATACGAAACAACTAAAAGGGAAAAATTTCAATATTCAATGCGTGAGAAAAGGGGAATGGCTGATATTATCATTAACAACAATTTATCAAAAGTGAATACATTTAATCAAGTTAAAGATTTCTGGAACCAATTTATAACTAAAAATTAATACGGAGGATTAGCATGGTAACAACCAAATCAAGTAAAAGTACCGCTACAATTGATAAGGATACTAATGAGAAGTACGAAGAAATTAAAAGAGGTGATATGCATATTACTGCATTGCAAAAGATGACAATGAAAGAACTTCAGAGTACAGCTAAAAAAGAAGGTGCAAAAGAATGTTCTGGTCTTAAAAAACAGGACTTGATATTTAAAATACTTAAGGAGCGTGTAAACCAAAATGGTCTTATGTATGGAGAAGGTGTGGTAGAGGTATTATCCGAAGGCTTTGGATTTTTACGCTCACCAGACTATAACTATTTACCATGCCCTGATGATATATATATATCACCATCACAAATAAGGCGCTTCGGTATAAGGACTGGCGCAGTAATTTCAGGGCAAATACGTCCCCCTAAAGAAAACGAAAGATATTTTGCATTACTCAGAGTGGAGGCAATAAACTATGAAAACCCGGATCTCATGAGTGAAAACGTTGTCTTTGATGATTTAACACCACTACATCCTGCAGGGCGTATTTTGCTAGAAACAAAAAAACAGGACACGGAAATGAGAATAATGGACTTAATTACCCCAATAGGAAGAGGACAACGTGGGTTAATTGTTGCACCCCCTCGTACAGGAAAAACGGTTCTTCTTCAAGAAATAGCAAATAGTATTTCAAAAAACCACCCCGAGATTTGCTTGATAATTCTTCTAATAGATGAACGCCCGGAAGAGGTAACGGATATGGCTCGATCCGTCCAAGCTGAAGTAATTGGCTCAACATTTGATGAACCAGCCAGCCGTCACGTTCAGATAGCAGAAATGGTGATTGAAAAGGCAAAGCGAATGGTAGAGTATAAAAAAGATGTTGTAATATTACTTGATTCTATCACTCGACTTGCAAGGGCATATAATACCGAAATACCACATAGCGGGAAGATACTATCAGGCGGTGTTGATGCAAATGCGCTTCAAAAACCCAAACGTTTTTTTGGTGCTGCCAGAAATATCGAAGAAGGTGGAAGTTTAACAATAATTGCTACAGCTCTTATAGATACCGGCAGTAGAATGGACGAAGTTATCTTTGAAGAGTTTAAGGGTACTGGCAATATGGAATTACATCTAGACAGAAGACTCGCAGACAGAAGACTTTTCCCGGCAATAGACATAAACAGGTCAGGGACAAGGAAAGAGGAATTATTATTTGATCCCGAGGAATTAAAACGAGTCTGGATGCTTCGAAAGGTTTTGGACGAAATGAATCCTACCGAGGTACTAGAATTACTAAGGGGCAAAATAATGAAAACTCAGTCAAACGCTGAATTTCTAATGAGTATGAATCTGCCATAAACAAATAAAAATTTTCTAAATCTTTTTCTCCCCTCTCTTTTTCTAAAATAGCACATCTATAAGCACTGTCTCTCCTAATTCAGGTAACTAACGGCTGAGTACCTCTTTTGCCTCTACTCATTAAATATACCATAAGTATTGAAATGTCAGCAGGAGATACACCAGAGACACGTAAAGCCTGACCAAGGGAAATAGGGCGTATCTTGTCCAACTTCTGCCGGGCTTCTGTCCTTAGCCCGGATATGTCGTCATAATTAAACCATGATGGAAGTAAAAGCTCTTCCATCTTCTTATACTTTTCGATCTGTTTTTGTTGTCTATCAATATAGCCCTTATATTTTATTTCAATTTCTATTTGTTCTTGAATAAGAGGAGGAATATTTTGTTCCTTCAAATTGCTATCTATCTTTAATAGATCGTTATAATTCATGTCTGGACGCCGCAAGAGTTTTGCCAGTGGATCAGCCCCGCTTTTTTTATTCTCAAGATACTCAATCGTTCTTGAGATAATTTTCTCTTTTTCTAACAATTCACTCCATTGATCTTCCTTAATCAATCCAAACTGATACCCATATCTCATAAGCCTTCTATCAGCATTGTCATGTCTGAGTATAAGTCTGTATTCAGCTCTGGAAGTAAACATTCTATACGGCTCACGGGTTCCCTTTGTAACTAAATCATCAATGAGAACACCGATATATGCCTCAGAGCGATCTAAAATAAAAGGTTCGCGGCCTTGAACCTTTAGCGTAGCATTTATTCCTGCCATAATTCCCTGGGCAGCAGCTTCCTCATAACCAGAGGTACCATTTATTTGCCCGGCCAGGAAAAGGTTTTTAACAATTTTTGTCTCAAGTGAAGGCTTAATCTGTGTTGGTGGTACAAAATCATATTCTATTGCATATCCATAACGTATAATTTCAGCCTCTTCTAACCCCTTTATCGAACGTACCATTGCTTCTTGAACATCGCATGGAATACTGGTCGATATACCATTACAGTACACCTCTGAGGTATTTAATCCTTCTGGTTCAAGGAATATCTGATGCTGATTTTTGTCTGGAAATCTTACTATCTTGTCTTCAATGGAAGGGCAATAACGCGGTCCCACTGCTTTAATCTGCCCGGTATATGACGGAGAACGGTCTAAGTTTGACCTAATTATTTCATGGGTTAAATTATTAGTATATGTTATATAGCACTTGATTTGCGGTCTTCTAATTTTCTTTGTAGAAAAAGAAAATGCAGTAGGTCGTTCATCACCATCCTGCTCTTGCAATACTTTGTAATTTATTTTATTACCATTAAGACGTGGCGGTGTCCCTGTTTTAAGCCTGTTTATTTCGAAACCTAAATTCCGCAAACTATTTGATAATTTACCAGAAGACGGTTCACCAGCTCTACCACCTTTTGTCTTAGAATTACCTGTGTGAATTAAACCATTTAGAAAGGTGCCTGTCGTAATTATTACGGCATTAGCGCTATACCACGTTCCGCTCTTACCTACTAAAGCCAATATCTTTCCATCACCAATTACAATTTTATCAACAACATCCTGATGTAACGAAAGATTAAGTTGCTTTTCTAATATCCTTCTCATTCTATACTGGTACAGTTTTTTGTCTGCTTGCGCACGTGGCGATCGAACCGCATATCCTTTACTAACATTAAGAAGTCGAAACTGAATACCTGTTTCATCAATTACCTTTCCCATCTCTCCACCGAGTGCATCCACTTCACGGACTAATTGCCCTTTAGCAAGTCCTCCTATTGCGGGGTTACATGACATTTGAGCGATGGTATCAAGATTCATCGTAATCAACGCAGTTTGCATACCCATTCTGGCAGATGCTAGTGCCGCCTCGCACCCTGCATGACCTCCACCTACAACAATGATGTCATAACTAATATTCATTTTAAAATCTTATTTCGCTTTCTGTGCAACCCGTGTTTCCCTAATTACCGTAACCGTCACTTCCCCCGGATATTCAAGTTCTTCTTCTATTTCCTTGGCAATATCATAACAGATCTTGCTTGCTAATTTGTCGTTAACTTTATCTGGATGAACTATGACCCTTACTTCCCTACCAGCCTGGATTGCGTAAGCACTTTCAACGCCCCCAAATGATGTCGCTATACCTTCTAGCCTCTCTAGCCGTTTCACATATTTCTCAAGAGTTTCTCGCCTGGCTCCGGGTCTGCTAGCCGATATTGCATCTGCAGCATTTATTAAAACGGCATATACCGACTCCGACGGAACCTCTTCATGATGTGCAGCAATTGCATTCACAACCACACGCTTTTCTTCATGTCTTTTTGCAATATCCGCCCCGACAATAGCGTGAGTACCTTCAATATCACAACCGACAGCCTTTCCGATATCATGCAAAAGACCACATCTTTTGGCCAATTGTGTGTTAAGGTTTAATTCACCAGCCAAGATGCCTGCAAGGTTAGATACTTCTATAGAATGTTGAAGTTGATTCTGACCGTAACTGGTACGATACCTTAATCGCCCTATTAATCTAATGATTTCTGGATGTAAATCATGTATTCCCAATTCAAAACTCGTTTGTTTCCCTGTCTCTTGAATAACCTGTTCAATATCTTTTTCCATTTCCTGAACTATTTCCTCTATACGTGCAGGATGGATTCGTCCATCAAGGATCAACTTTTTCATCGCCATCCTGGCAACCTCCCTACGCACACTATCAAAACCAGAAAGCACGATGATACCCGGAGTATCATCAACTATCACGTCTATTCCGGTAGCCTTTTCGAAGGCGCGGATATTGCGGCCTTCTCGCCCTATAATTCGCCCTTTCATTTCGTCGCTTGGCAATTCAATTGTACTTACAACATTCTCAACCGTGTTATTTGCTGCACACCGCTGTATCGCTGTACAAATTAAAGAAACAGCATTCCTTTCAGCGGTTTCTTTAGCCTTTTGAGTACTTTTTTCTATCGCATTAGCACATTCTATCTCAAGTTCTTTCTCTAAGCGACTCAATAGAAGTTTCTCAGCATTTTCCCTGGACAAGCCTGAAATTCTGTGAAGTGTATTTTTTTCTTCCTGAAGCAAATCATCAAACTCCTCCTTCTTCTTCCCAAGTTCTCTTTCTTTATTTGATAGATTCGTGGCCATATTTTCAATATACTTCTCCTTTTTTGTCAGGATATCCATCTTTCTCTCCAGATTGTCTTCCCTTTTACTCAAACGCCGTTCCAGATGACGCAGCTCTTGTCTTGTTTCTTGTGTTACTCTTTCGTAATCCTCTCTTCTTTTATATATTTCCTCTCTAGCCGTAATATCAGCATTCTTTACTATCTGTTCTGCCTTTGTTCTTGCGTCTCTAATTATGTTCCTGGAAGTTCTTTCTCTGCCAACTTGTCGTAATTTAATAAATAATAAACATATTAAGAAACCAAATATTATGCAAACTGGTAGTATAGGGACTAATATCGGGAATGGATTTGAAAAGATTTCACTAAAAGGGATAGCTAAAAGAAACATATGATTTATCACCACTATTCTTCCTATGTATTAAATTTTAATAAGACTATTAAAAGAAATAATTTAGATCTTCGGGTAATGAGAAGAAAAAGAATTGAGGTATGGAGGGATACTCTAAAGCAGTATTTAAGCGTAAAATACTTTTATCTAGACCTGAACGGATTCCGACTGGGAATGATCTACAAATTATCTACAGAATAATTCTTGATTATAAAAGAAGAATTAAACCGCCTCATTAGAAAACCCCGAGTAAGACTATAATGTAAAAAATTAGCCTACTCAAAGTATTTTAACCGAATTCCTTTAATTTTTAAAAACGCAAAAAAAATAAAATTATTTAGAACAATGTTCTAATGAAGCATAAAAGGGTTTAGTGTTCTAACGAGATGTCTCATAAAAACAGCTAAAAAACAAATCGTTTTAAATATCATTCCCTATTGGCCGTTAAGGTTTCCAACCCCAATAACTTTTATTTCTATGAATTAATTTATATAAATGCTCCAAACTAGTACCACAATCCCATAACTATATTTTATAAAAAAGGATAGGTAATTCATCAGTATTTAAAAATAACTCCACAAAACTGCATGGTTGCAGTACTAGATATTTCATAACTATCTAATATTCCATAATATAAGTATTTATTTTTGCTAATTTTATATAACAAACATGCTGAAGTCAAGTAATATTTAGCTATCAATCAAGACAATATTTCGACTTGAATTTTTTGAATCTCAAACTATTGACAATAAATTTGTCTTATGTATAATTTTTTTAGCTTTTTTTATTCTAATTAGATAAAGTACAATTAAAGTTAAGAACAATTATATTATCGCATTAAATTTACTTGCTAATAATAATCATTTGTTTAAGGAGAAATGTAATGCGAGTAGAACTTGAATTACCGGAACTTGGAATAGAAACAGGTAATGAAGTTACTGTATCCTTTTGGCATGTTGAGGAAGATGAAGAATTTGAAGAAGGGGAAGATATTATGGAAGTTTCAACAAATAAAGCCACTTTTAACGTTCCGGCAACTATCTCTGGAAGATTAATCGAAATAACAGTACAAGAAGGTGATGTAGTAAAAGCAGGTGATGTTATAGCGATTATCGAAACATAAGAAGATATTCAATAAAACAAATTTACGTAAAGCATAATGTCATTTAAGGATATTTTATCCCAAAACCACATTGTCGATCCCTTCAAAAAAGCTATATCAAGCGACCATCTATCCCATGCGTATATCTTTACCGGCCAAAAAGGTACTGGAAAATCACTATTTGCAAAAGAATTTACAAAGGCCTTATTCTGTAAAAGCAACAATGGCGATTCTTGTGATACATGCCACAACTGCACCCGTATTGATAATAATAATAATCCGGATATTCATTGGATCACCCTGGATAAAAAAGATAAATTTATAAAGATCGAAAATATCAGAGACATGCAATACCATGTTAGATTAAGCCCTGTTGAATCGGAGTACAAGGTATTTATCATTAAAGAAGCAGACAGGATGAATGAGGAGTCTTCAAATTGCCTGCTCAAGACACTCGAAGAGCCTACCCCGAATACTATTATTATCCTTATCGCTAATTCCTTAGCTTCCGTCAAGGAAACAATAAAATCACGCTGTCAGATTATGAGGTTTAAGCCGATTCCGACCGATGTTATAAAAGAACAGCTTATGAATGAATTCGATACTGAAGTAAAAGAGGCTGAATGGATTTCAAGGTTCAGCTACGGAAGCCTGGGAAATGCCATTGAACTTGCTCAGGATAAATTTTACGAAAAAAACGATGCTATTATACGCCGTATTTCAGAATTGAAGCTGGAGCATAATCTTGTTTTTGCTGAAGAACTTACCGAATCTTATCTTAATGAGGGTGATTCCCTGGAGGAAAAGAGGCAAATCCTAAAGGGCATTTTGAATTGTATATTACAATATTATCGTGACCTTCTAATAGTCAAAATCAGGGATACCAATAGCAGCACTGACGAAGGGGATTTATGCCTGTTTAATGTTGGCAATGAAGATACCATTCAAGCTCAGAGCAAGTTTTTTACACAGGAACAAATAATGAACATAATTGATGAAATTTTGAAGTCTATTAAGTACATCGATTATAATCTGAACATTAATTTACTGATTGAAAATATATTTACGAGAATATCATTATTGAAGTCTACGTAAAAACACCACATCAAGCATATCCTCTTTAGATCTTATCTACTAAACAATTGTTGATTAAAATAATATCAGTTAAGCCATAAGCAGACTTGACCTGTTTCCTGTTCTGTTAGCTGTCTTGACGACTGTTCTTTCACCGTGTATTTCGTTAACTCGGACTTCATCGGGCTTATCAACTAAATTTTTGACAATATATTCGATAAATTCCTTCATCTCCGTCTCTCCTGCTTTAGTGGGTGATCTTGTTTTCCGTAATCATTATTTAGTTTTCGTTCATATCTTAAATATATCTTTATAATGATGCATCTCTCGCCGAAAGTGTTTTTTTCGCTTGAGATTCGCCACGGGATAAGTCTAATACCTGGAATTTCTCGCGGTAGGATCGCACTCCATTGTATCTATAAGAGAGGTTGCTCACCAGCGTACTGAAAGGCTGACGCATACGGCATAAGTTTCCGAAAACTCGGTAGAAGATGCGAGGGTAAGAGTAAAAAGCTCTGTCGCAGGTTTCCAACTCGTTAAGCATGTCGGCCCAAGACAAATGCCTGTATCTGGCTACCGGGAAGACTAGCGTATAGTACTTCCAGTCTTCAGGAAAGGAGTTGACAACAATGCGACCTTCCAATTCCATGTTTTTCCACAATCGCGTGCCGGGTAATGGCGTCAGGAACATCACGTTGAGGATATCTAAGCCATAGCGCTTCGCCGTATCGGCGATCTGCTGCCCAATACCATGATCATCAACGTCCAGCCCCATGATGAACGAACCAGCCACTATAATGCCGTGCCGCTGTATTCGACTAACAGAGGCTTTAAACTCACGGCCTTTATGGAAATTGAACTTTTTGTGGACCTCTTTTAGCCCTTCAATACTCGGTGACTCGAAGCCAATAAAAACACCTAAGCAACCAGCATTTGCAGCCAGTCTAAGCAGTTCTTCATCGTCGGCCATGTTAATTGTTACCTGGGCAAACCAATTCTTGCCAAGATTTGCTTTGATCATGGCCAGAAACAGTTTCTTGGTGTGGGCAATATGGTCTTTTCGGGTGCCGATGAGGTTGTCGTCCACGATGAGGACATACTTCTCCCGAATCACTTTGAACTCTTGCACTACGTTCTCAATCGGGCGGTGTCGGAAGTGCCTTCCGTTGAACGCGGTGACGCTGCAAAAGCTGCAGTTGAGCGGGCAACCACGTGTGGTCTGGATTGCTCCAACGCGATAGCCGGACGGCAGTAGGTCGTGCCTGGCTAGAGGTACTTTGTCCATTCCCAAGGGTATACCTGTATAAACCCGCTTCAGGGTACCAAATTTGGCGTCTTCCAAAACTTGTGCCCAGATACTCTCCGCTTCGCCCTTCACCACAGCGTCCACTCTCTCCAAGGCTTCCATCAAGCACATGGTAGCATGGATACCACCCATCACCACGGGTACGCCACGGCTACTGAATCCAGCCGCCACTGTATAAGCGCGGTTTGCCTGTGAAGTAAAAGCGGTGATTCCCACTAAGTCGGGTTGTGGCATAGCCGTGTAGTCAGGCACGCTAAGGTTCTCGTCAATCACTTTGATATCCCACTCGGGGGAGGGGGTTAAGCCGGCCAGAACCAGAAGGCTAAGAGGCTTCCAGACGCGGTACTGGTTCCAGTAACACTTTTTAACATCGGTAAGGCTTATTAATGAATTAGATGGGTTTATCAAATATAAACGCATAAATTACCTATATGTGAATTATGTTCAGCTTTGTCGCTCGAGAGTAAAGATTTTTCAACAATTTTAATTGTCTCAAGATATAGGGACAGATGTACTAGCTCAATAATTCGGTAACTCTTTGAAGTTTATCAAAAGGTGTTTCATAGTTTAAACCACCATGTCTTCTT
>VSDH01000015.1 GCA_008636105.1 Candidatus Scalindua sediminis
CGAGGATGTCCTTGGGAAAAACCCTCGAATCTTAAAATCGAGCGAAACGTCTAAAGAAAAATACAAACAGTTATGGGGTACGATTAAATCCGGTAAAGTATGGCGGGGAGAACTTCATAACAGGAAAAAGAACGGAGAACACTATTGGGAATTGGCGTCCATTTCACCCATCAAAAATAATAAAGATACCATCACTCATTTCATTGCAGTAAAAGAAGACATCACAGAGCGGAAAATCATGGAGAATCAACTGGTTCAAGCGCAAAAGTCAGAAGCGATAGGGCAATTGGCTGCCGGCATCGCCCACGAGATCAATACACCAACGCAGTACATCCTTAGCAATATACACTTTCTTAGGGATTCGTTCAGCAGTATCTGTAAACTTCTGGAGAAATACTCGCACATGCTAGAGGTAATTAAGGCAGGTTCAGTAACGCCGGAACTTCTTACTGAAGTGGAGGTTATGGCCAAGGAGGCCGCTGTTGGATACCTTATTGAAGAAACTCCCAAAGCGATCGAGCAATCGCAGGAGGGGCTAAATCGTGTATCGGAAATAGTAAGTGCAATGAAGACCTTCTCACATCCTGGTAATGTAGAAAAGATAACTGTTGACATAAACGAAGCGATTAAGAGTACTATTACTGTCGCAAGAAACGAGTGGAAGTATGTGGCAGATATAGAGACGTACTTCGACCCTAACCTACCGCCGGTGCCATGTTTTCCGGGTGAATTAAATCAGGTGATACTCAACATAATCATCAATGCCGCTCACGCCATTGATGAAGTTTCAGATAAGGGAAATGGGGGCAAGGGAATAATAAGAATCAGTACTCGATGTGACAGGGATTGGGCAGAGCTACGGATTAGTGACACTGGCGCTGGCATCCCTGAAGATATCAGATCCAGGTTATTTGACCCGTTCTTTACTACTAAAGAGGTAGGTAAGGGAACTGGTCAGGGGCTGGCTATTGCACATTCCGTCGTGGTTAGAAAGCATAATGGAACAATCACCTTAGATACAGAGATAGGAAGGGGAACAACATTCATTATCCGCCTGCCCCTTTTTCCCAACACCATTGAAAAAGGAAGAATCTCATGAAGAAGCTAATCCTCTTTGTTGATGATGAACCGAACGTTTTGGATGGTTTGCGGCGCATGTTACACGACCAGCGCGAGATATGGGAGATGAGTTTTGTTTGCAGTGTGGATGCAGCTTTAGACCAATTGAGCGAGGTAGGTTTTGACGTAATTGTTTCAGACGTTATGATGCCAGGCAAGGATGGTTTTGAATTTTTGAAGATTCTACATGGATCAGAAAAGACGAAAAATATCCCTGTAATCATTGTAACAGGTAGCAATGAGAGTGCACTCAAGCGCCGCGCATTGGACGTAGGGGCTACAGATCTCCTAAGCAAACCGGTTGATAGGGAAGACCTTTTGGCGCGTATCCGTAGCGTGCTTCGCTTAAAGTTATATCAGGACGAGCTTGAAGACCAGAATAAGATTCTCGAACAGAGGGTTAAGGAACGAACTATTGAACTTGAAGATTCCCGACGGGATATCATATGGCGTCTTGGTAAGGTGGCCGAATTTCGGGATGAGGAAACTGGCAATCACATTGTAAGGGTAGCGTGGTATTGTCGGGCTATAGCCGAGTCGCTTGGGATGGGGCGGGACTTTGTTGAGATGTTATTCCTTACAAGCCCTCTTCATGATATTGGTAAGGTCGGGATACCAGACGAGATACTATTAAAACCTGCAAAATTGAACCACGAACAGCGGGAAACCATGAGACAACACTGTGTAATAGGAGCTAAAATATTTAGGCAGGATTCTAAAGCCATGAAATCATTATTTGCATGGCGTGAGAATCACTCACATCCAGGGGGTAAGAAGGAAAATAACCCTCTTCTTAAAATGGCGGCCAGTATTGCTGAGACACATCATGAATGGTGGGATGGCACGGGCTATCCAAGAGGACTGGCACGTGAGGATATTCCGTTGGAATCTCGGATTGTTGCAATATCGGATGTATATGATGCCCTGTGCTCTGAACGCCCATACAAACCGGCACATCCCGAAAGGAAGGTTATAGCGGTTATCAGTAAGGAAGTTGGTCGGCATTTTGATCCAGACATATACAATGCTTTTGAGAAGTCGCTGGAGGAGTTTCGAAGATTTAGAGCACAATTTGCAGATTGGAATGGCGAAAGCTGCTCATAATTCAACGGAAATTTGAGCAGAATTGCAAAATTAACAGTGTAAATTTAATAATAACAAAGAAATGGTAATGAGATGAGAAGAATTCTCTTTGTAGATGACCACACGAATGTGCTCCAGGGATATAAGAGGATGCTACGCCCAATGCGTCACGAATGGGAGATGGAGTTTGCAATGAGTGGAGAAGAAGCCCTGAACTTCATGTCCAAATCCCCCTTTGATGTTATCGTGTCCGATATGCGGATGCCGGGAATGGATGGTATAGAGCTCCTTGGTATCATTATGGAATCTTATCCTGAGACTGTTCGTATTATCCTTTCAGGACATTCAGATAAAGAGATGATATTGAGGTCTGTTAAGACTACACATCAGTTTTTGATGAAACCGTGTGATGCAGAGACGATAAAGAACACGATTGAACGTGCATGCAAACTAAGAGATTTGTTAAGAAATGAGACGTTGAGAAAGATAGCTACAGGGGTACAGTGTTTACCCAGTCTCCCAAGTTTATACGGTTTGATTATAAAAGAAATGCAGTCTCCTAACGCTTCTCTTAAAAGAGTGGGTCATATTATTTCTCAGGACGTCTCAATGTCTGCTAAAATCTTACAGCTTGTTAATTCAGCTTTTTTTGGCCTTCCGCAAGAAATTAAGGATCCACAGCAAGCAGTAATTTATCTGGGGTTAGATACGTTGAAGTCACTTGTACTTTCTATTCATGTGTTTTCTTTATTTGTAGAAGATGCAGAATTACATGGATTTTCTTTAGCGGAAATGTGGAGACATAGTTTAATGACAGGTAGACTTGCCGGGGATATTGCTCGTGCTGAAACAGCTGATGAGAAGGTGGCGGAAGAGGCATTGATAGCCGGGATATTACATGACATAGGAAAGCTGATATTGTTGAAAATTCCCAGGCAATACAAACAGGTGAGGGACTTTATTGAAAGGACCGGGTGTGATCTTGTAGAGGCTGAATACACTGTTATGAAGACTTCTCATGCAGAATTGGGGGCTTATCTGTTGGGACTTTGGGGAATTCCTGACAATATAGTTGAACCAGTTGCTTTTCACCATAATCCATCAAAATTGATAGAAAATACATTTACAACGTTAAATAAAGCCTCTGATAAAGACAGAGGTAAAACAAAATCAATTGGCGATAACGATTTAAAGATACCATCAGCCAATACGTATTTAACAGGGTTTACTACATTGACAGCCGTACATGTGGCAAATGCATTGCTGATGCAAAGGGATTGTTCTTTCGATACAACTGTTTTCCCATACATCGATATGGGTTATTTGAAAACACTTAATTTGGAAGATAAGTTACCTGAGTGGGTAGGATGTTGTAATAAAGTAAGGCAGGAGGAGGCTTGAGATAAATACGAAAATACTTTTTGAGGATGATGTTGCAAAAGACCATGGAAACAAGGAATCTATACAATTACTCACTGGTGCAGCACAGAGTATTGCTACCTGTCGCAAGAATTTTCAAAGGGTTACCGAAGCTATTGTGCAGTCATGCTGTACCTCTGGGATAAAGGGAAAGGCGCATAATATTTTTGATGGAGATAAAGAAATTGGTGTCTTGGTGTTTCAGTGTTTATTATTGAAGAACCAAACAGGTACTTTGAATTACTTGAGCAGATTGGGACTGATAAACAAGAAAAGACGAGCCATTAATTTTGGTTCCAGAGGTATCATAAACTATGATTAAATTTCTAAAACTATCTAAAAAATTCATGTTCTTCTTCGGCTCAATCTTAACAGCTTCAATATTAGCTGTTAGTTACTTAAGGTTCCTTGTTGTTGAAAAATGGTTGAAGAATTTTAGTATAAGAACAAAGTTGACTTTAGGCTTTGTGCCAATTGGCATAATATCAATCATTATCACAGGTTCGCTATGTTATCTAAATACAAAAAACGCATTAAAAAAAGTGTATTTTGATAAACTTACGGCAATTCGTGAAACTAAAACAAATCAGATAGAATCATATTTCGATCAAATCAGAAATCAGGTTATAACGTTTTCCGAAGATCAGATGATTATCGATGCTATGAACCAGTTTAATACAGCTTCCTATAACGTTAAAAAGGATAATTATCTTACCGATAGCCAGGTTTTGCAATATGCATTAAGTGTTAGGAATTATTATGATGATGAATATCTTCCAGGATTGAATTCAAATGTGAAAGACAAGAGAGAGATTGAACAATATTGGCCTGAGGATGATGAGGCAATAATCCTCCAGTATCATTATATTGCGAATAATCAGAATTCAGTTGGCTCTAAGGACAATCTTGAAATGGCTGCTGATGCCAGTCAATACAGTCGTATTCACTCGAAGTATCATCCCATAATTCGCGATTACCTGAAAAGATTTGGCTATTACGATATCTTTCTGGTTGATGCACAAACAGGCCATATAGTCTATAGCGTTTTTAAAGAGGTTGATTTTGCCACAAGTCTTTTAACCGGGCCATATAAAGACACAAATTTTGCCAGGGCTTTTAAAGACGCACGAGTTGCCGTCAATAATGATTTTACCAAACTGGTTGATTTTGAGTTTTATGACCCTTCTTACGCAAATCCTGCTTCATTTATAGCATCACCCATTTTTGATGGAGATAAGAAAATTGGTGTCCTGGTATTTAAGGTGCCCATAAATGAAATCAATAGAGTGATGACAGGAAATTATAGCTGGAAAAATGAGGGCTTAGGAGAAAGCGGCGAAACTTATATCGTTGGTTCTGATTATAAAATGAGAAATGATTCCAGGTTCATTATTGAAGAACCGGACCGGTACAGAGAATTACTTGAACAAATTGGAACTGATAAAGAAGAAATAAATATGATCAATTCACATTCAACATCAATAATGCTTCAAGAAATCCGTACAGAGGCGGCAGAAGACGCCTTAAAAGGGAATACAGATGTGAAAATTATAGATGATTACAGAGGAATTCCTGTACTAAGTTCGTACTCACCGCTAAGTATTAAGGACGTTAAATGGGTGATGTTGTCTGAAATTGATAAAGCGGAGGCGTTTTTGTCGTTATATACAATAGGTGAGAGAATTTACCTAGTAATTGTGGCTATTTCAGTGTTAGTCACAATCATTGCATTTTCAATCTCAGAGGATATTTCAAGACCTATTCTCCAACTCGTCAAAGGTGTGAAGGGTATATCAAAAGGTGACTTTTCAAAAAGAGTTATCGTTAACCAGAAAGATGAAATTGGTATGTTAGCTGATTCTTTTAATAAGATGACTGATAGCCTTATTGAAGCCGTCGACAAGAGTGAACAGGCTTTAGCGGAGTCAAAAGAAGCGAGAGAATATTCGGAGAATTTGATAGAAACGGCACAAGATGCTATTATTTGTATTGATGAAAAGGGTATGGTTAGTGTTTGGAATCAATCAGCAGAAAAGATCTTTGGATATACAAGGAGTGAAATCATAGGACTAAATATAGAAATGATTATTCCTGAAGCATATAGGAGAAAACATCATAAAGGGTTGGAGAGATTTTTAAAGACGGGGAAAGCCAAAATTATAGGTAAAACAGTAGAACTATTGGGAAAGACGAAAGAAGGAATTGAAATCTCGATAGAGGTGTCTTTATCTTTTCAAAAGATTGAAGAAGAGCGATACATCTTTACGGGAATCATCAGAGACATAACATTGCAAAAGAGGACAAAAGAGGAATTGCTGAATCGCACGGAGGAGCTTGAGCGTTCTAATACTGAACTGCAACAGTTTGTCTATGTAACTTCACACGACCTGCGGTCACCACTGGTGAATATACAAGGCTTTAGTAATGAATTGCAACATGCCGTTGAACATATAAATTCGGTTCTGAATGGCAATGATTTTCCTTCTGCGATAAAAGAGAAACTAGCTACCACTCTTGAGGAAGATATTCCAGAGGCGCTTAAATATATTTCCACAAGCACATTCAAGATGCAGTCATTACTTTCCGGACTTTTGCAACTTTCACGTATAGGTCGATCCGAGCTTTACACCAAACAACTTGATATGAATAAACTTATATCCAAAGTTGTAGGGACCTTCGAGTATAAGATAAAGGATGCGGGTATAATGCTGCATGTTGATGAATTACCCTCATGCAGAGGTGATGAGGACCAGATAAACCAGGTCTTTTCAAACCTTTTAGACAATGCTTTAAAGTACCTTGACAGAAGCCGAGAGGGTATCATCAAAATATCAGGTAGGAAGGATGCAGGGCAGGTTGTATATTGTACGGAGGACAATGGGATTGGTATCGCAGCGGAACATCAGGATAAGATTTACGAGATGTTTCATCGCCTTAACCATGGTAATGTGGATGGAGACGGATTGGGATTGACCATAATTTACAGAATCCTTGAACGGCACGGTGGAAAAGCATGGGTCGAATCTGAACCGGCTAAAGGGAGTAAGTTTTTCGTGTCATTACCAGGATAAACTGAATAGACCTAAGATTGAAGATTAAAGATTAAATCTAAATAATGTTAAAATTCTATAAAAGGAGTAAGAAAAATGTCAATTGAAAGGGAAAAAGAATTGATCATACTCATTGTCGAGGATGATCCAGGACATGCTTCACTTATAATGAAGAATTTGAAGCGATCGGGCTTAAGGAACAAATTCATTGTTCTTAAGGATGGAGAGGAAGCTCTTGACTTCTTGTTCCAGTTCCTTAGGCGCAAGGAGCCAGAACGTAGAAAAGGTGATGCTTATCTTTTGTTGCTCGACATCCACCTGCCCAAGGTTGACGGGATTGAAGTCCTGCGTCAGATTAAAGAAGACCCAGATCTACGTGAGATTCCTGTGATCATGCTCACCACCACCGACGATCCACGTGAAATTGAAACGTGCTACAAACTGGGTTGCAACGTTTACATTACTAAACCTGTCGATTCCAAGCAGTTTGTTGAAGCGATTATGAGATTGGGACTCTTCCTCATGGTGGTGAAAATACCCAAAATAGATGGAGAAAGTTAATTATGACGTTTCCTCATCTTCCTCAACACCTTGTATGTTTTTTGTAATACCCTGACCAATAAATCTAATTACTTTTGGTTCAATTTTATTTTGAGTTTGGAAACGGTTATCGTTATAGATATTAATAAGCGAATGTGCATATTGTTGTGTAGGAAAAAGACCAACGCTTCTCAATACATCCTTACGTGCCTTATATGCTAATTGAAGACTTTTTATATCATCTATAGGAATGTCCTTCATCTCTTTGACAAGATTTTTTATTTTTCCTTCATAGGCTTTTTGCAATAGCAATAACCTTCTTCATCCGCTCCTGAACCACAATCACATCCTCCACCGCAAGCGCACTCATATTCAAGATCTTTGCTTGGCTCCCTGTCTGATGGTATGGTGGCGAGGCCACAAACACATCTACCACCGGGCTTTTTTGTTTCGTATTCGCAAAGACAGCCTCCAGGACAGTTACAAATGTAAATCTTTGTCTCTTCAGCGGCTTTAATGTTATCAACAGAATAGAATGCGCCACTCAAAGTTATTGTACTAATTGCCAATACTGTGATTACGCTATTCTTTAAGCCTTTAAATACCATCTATACTCCTTTCTACTTAAATAAGTTTCCCGAGAATCATTATGTTTCCTTCATAGGTTTACCACAAACGCAGTTTCCCTCTTTATCTGACTTAGAGCCACAGTCACATTCAGTCTCACATCCACATTGATACTTTAATGTTTCTGCCGGCCTTCTATCAGACGGGAACAGGTTGTCACCACATACACATTTGCCAAATTTGTTAGCTTCGAAATTGCACTCGCACCATTTCCCACAATAGCAAACAAAGATCTTCTTTTTGTCAGCAGTTGCATCTGAAATGTGTAAAAGGTAACCTGTAGAAATAAATACCAACATTGCAACTATGATAATATATTGATACCATTTTTTAAGCATTTATATCACCTCCTTTTCCCGGATAATTAGTATCTTATTATGTGCCTGCAAAATATATGTCTATATAGTTTTTTCGAATATCTAATAAGTGCTAAATTACAATATACAACCCACAAATTACAAACAATATACAATTACGAAATTACAACATCAAAACCAATATCCAAATCATTTGTTTCGTTCTTTTTTGATCATCGAGCTTAGCTCGATGAAACCAAGCTCAGCTTGTTCATTTGGTATTGTAATTTGTTTGTGATTAGTAATTTGAGATTTGTAATTTATAAACTCCTGTTTTGGCTCGTTCAGGTTAGGTATATTTATAAATATATTTCATACATAAGTCAATCTAACTTTTTATCCACGCACCATTCATCCACGGGTGTGGACCCGTGGATGAATGGATTTCGGTGCGGGTTTCGCACTAAGAAACTCCGTAACACAAGCCGCCTGAGGCGCCCCTTGGGGTAACTTCCAGGTCCGACACAGTCGGGAAGCCACGGCTTTACAGCCGTGGAGCTTCACTTTATAATAATCCTTGCATCAACGACCTTACATCCATTACCCTTGTTGAAGACTCTTAATGGGTTTATGTCCAGTTCTAAAATACTTTCGAAATCAAGAACCAACTGGGATATCCTTTCCAGGCATTCGGCTATTGCATTAATGTCAGACGGTTCTTCCCCCCTAATTCCCTCAAGTATCTTATATGAGCGTATTGATTTTATCATCCTTATTGCGCTAAGTGAACGAACCGGAGGCAACCTGAATGTAACGTCCTTTATTGCTTCCACATAAATACCTCCCAGACCAAACATGAGCAAGGGTCCAAACTGAACATCTCGATTCATGCCAATAATTGCCTCTTTGCCACCCTCAATCATTTTCTGGACGGTCATACCCTTTATCTTTGCACCAGGCTTATAAGATTTTACGTTTGCCACGATTTCCCTGTACGAATTAATGACATCATCCTTATTCTTTAAGTTTAACCTTACACCTCCGGCATCAAATTTATGCAATATATCAGGAGATGCTATCTTTATTACTACCGGATACCCGAATCTCTCGGCCACCTTTACTGCTTCTCTTTCATTGGTAGCAATGGCGGAATCTACAACCGGGAGCCCATAAGCCTTAAATACATTTAAAGCCTCTTGTTCGAGTAGAAACGGTCGTTTCTCATTCTTTGCATTATTGATTATCCTGGACACTATTTTTTTATTTGTTTTAAATTTTCTTACGACAGTTTTTGGGCGTTTCATCCACCATGAATAGTCACACATATTTGAAAGCGCTCTTGCAGTTACCTCTGGAAAACGATAATGCGGAATACCATTTTCTTCCAACAACATTATGCCTTCACTAACATCAAACAGACCCATAAAGCAGCACAGTACAGGCTTATTAGATTTTGCTGAGGTATTTGTTATTACCTTTGCAATTTCTTTTATATCAGTAACAGCTGCCGGGGTAAGGATTACGATTACGCCTTCAACGTTTGGGTCTTTTAATACACTGTTAAGGGCAATCCTATATCTCTCGCTACTGGCATCTCCCAATATATCCACAGGGTTATTGATGTTTGCGGCAGGTGGCAATTTAGTCTTCAACTTCTTTATTGTGTTTTTCTGGAATGTGGATAATTCAAGATTATACCTTACACATGCATCAGTAGCTATTATTCCTGGTCCACCTGCATTTGTAATTATGGCCATCTTTCTACCTTTAGGAAGCGGTTGTTTGGCAAAGGCTTTTCCGTAGCTAAATAACTCCTCTATTGTCTCCACCCTCAAGACTCCACACTGAGCGAATATAGCACTGTAAACTTCATCGCTTCCGGCGAGCGCGCCTGTGTGTGAAGATGCTGCCCTGGCACCCTGTGGTGTACGACCAGATTTTATAACTAATATTGGCTTTTTTGATGTTATTTCCCTTGCGATCTTAATAAACTCTCTTCCATTTACGAGATCCTCTAAATACATAAGGATAACATCTGTCTGGGGATCATCTTTTAACGTTAAAAGCAAATCATTTTCCATTATGTCGGCTTTATTACCCATACTAACAAACTTTGAAAAACCAATATGTTCACTTTTTGCATAATCTAATATAGCCGCACAAAGAGCTCCGCTTTGTGAAATAAACGCGATATTTCCAGCTCTAGGGATTGTCCTTGAGAAGGTAGCGTTTAAGGATACATCTGGGGCTGTGTTAACTACACCGAAGCAATTAGGGCCTATCAGGGACATAGAATATTTGTTTACAAGCGCCTTTACCTTCCTCTCATATTTTTCTCCTTCACCACCTATCTCCTTAAATCCCGCGCTTATTATGATGATTAACTTTACACCTTTTTCTCCACACTCCTTAACGACTCCGGGCACAAAATCCCTGGGAACAATAATAATTGCCGTATCAACACTATCGGGGATTTCCATAATATCGGAATAACATTTAACCCCAAGTATACCTTTTGCCTTGGGGTTAACCGGATACATAATGCCATTATATTTATTAAGCAGGATGTTGGAAAATATGGCACGCCCTACTGTCCCCTCTCTTGTTGAAGCACCAATAACGGCGACAGTCCTCGGCGAGAAAGCATATTCCAATCGTTTCATTTTGTTCATTAATACTAGTTCCTTCCTTTAGATCCTTCTAGAATAATCCTTGCGTCAACTGCCACTGCGCTTTTCTCATAAACGAACAGAGGGTTAAGTTCAACTTCCTTTATTTCATCAACATTGGAAATTAATTCTGAGATAGTAACAATTGTTTTGGTTATCTGTGATATTGCAAGCTCCTTCATACCCCTATAACCTGATAATATGGGATATCCTTTAATTTCCTTCATCATTTCCAGAGCTTCTGTTTCTGTTACAGGCGCAATCCTGAATGCTACGTCTTTAAATAGTTCAACGAATACCCCTCCCAGGCCAAACATAACTGCAGGACCAAATTGTTCGTCCCTGATGCCTCCTATAATTACCTCTGTTGCCTGCCGCACCTGCTTCTGTACTAAAATTCCCGTAATACACGCATTTGGAACATCCTTGGCCAGATTATCCATAATCTCATCATAATGTTTCTCTACTTCTTCTTCACTTTCTACGCCAACCACTACACCCCCTACATCACTCTTATGCAATACGTCTGGCGATACTATCTTCAATACGACGGGAAATCCAATCGTCCTTGATGCTTCTACAGCCTCTTTGGCCGTTTTGGCCATAACATAATCAGGAGTGGAAATACCGGATGATTCTATAATACCTAAAGCTTCATCAGGAAGTATTGTTCCTTTCCCCGAGGCAAGTACATTCTTTATAATCTTTTCTGCATCTTTAAATCTTGAAGTTTCAACAACCATTCATTTCCCTTCTTCGTTAGTTGTTCAAAATCTATAGATTTCTGAATCTGTCAGGAATATGTTTCAAGTGACCAATGCAAAACGAAATACCTACGGATACGCCCGTAGCACCTTCTAAAACCCCCTCACCTTAGTCCTCTCCCCCATGGGGGAGAGGGAAGGGTGAGGGGGACACCTTTATGATGAATTTATATTCACCCATGAGCAGGCCCGAGGAACTCTGTCATTTGTGAGCTATTAGATAAACTTTTATTTAAAAGGGTAATTATTGAAAGTTATAAATTGAAAAATTAAGGGATCCCTCATTAAGTATTTTAAATTTTGCTATTTTTACTTCAGCTCAAAATCCCCCTGTTTTGGATAAATTTCCCTCTTTCTACTAATACGCACATGGCTTTTACACATCTTTCGGGTGATGGAAAAACGGGGATGCCATTCTCCTCAAACATAACCTTGATCTTCCTGGTATATTCGCCACCAATTGTACAGATAACGACAGGTTTTCCTGATTCTATTGCCCTTTGCGAAATAATTTCAACCACTCTCTCCGTCATAGTCTGAGGCGGCATCAGCGGAATTACAATTGCAGCATCAAAAAAATCATTATCAACCAATACAGATTTCATTGCAACATCATAATCTTCATCTACTGCACTTCCCGTCAGGTCAATTGGATTATTTAGAATGTAATATTTCGAAAACCGCTTTGAAAGTGCTTCTTTGACACTGGAAGGCGTCCTTGCAACATCAAGACCATTAACACCACACATGTCTGATACGGCAACACCGACTCCACCACCATTGGTTATAATGAGTATTTTATTTCCTCTAACCGGTTTTTGCATCAAGAGTACTTTACACGCATCCGTAAACTCTTCGAAACCGCTTACTTCAACAATCCCAGACTTCTTGAAAGCAGCCTTATAAATTTCATATTTACCAGCAATAGCACCAGTATGTGACCTTGCCGCATCAATTCCAGAATCTCCCTTGCCAACCTTTAGCACTATCATCGGTTTAGACCTTGAACAGTGACTGGCAGCATTGATAAACCTTCTACCATCATCAACAGATTCCATATAAATCCCTATTACGTGTGTTGATTTATCATCAGTAAGATACTCGATTAGTTCTGATTCTCCTACATCGGCTCGATTCCCATAATTTACAATTTTTGAGATCCCGATGCCTTCCTGTGCCAGCATGTCTATCACAGATATGGCATAAGAACCACTTTGTGATAATATGCTCAAGTACCCCTTTATGGGGCGTTTAACCCTTGTCCAGGGCAAGAATGAGGTACTGAAATTAGAATAATTATCTAAGACACCGATGCAATTCGGGCCAATTACGCGTATTCCCTCTTTCCTGCATATACTTTTGATCTTCTCCTCCAGCGCCATACCTTTATCACCTAACTCTCCAAACCCTCCACTTACTATTATCGAATTTTTTATTCCGCACGTGGCTTGTTGGCTGAGAGCTTCCGGAACGAGGTTGGAGGGAATTGCTATTACTGTCAGGTCTATTTGTTCTTTGATATCAAGGAGCGATGAATAACACATAAACCCAAAAACCTCTTTATACTTTGGATTAACGGGTACGAGTCTACCTTTAAATCCTGTTTCAATGAGGTTTTTAATAATAGCTGATGTGATATTTTGGGGATTTTCTGTTGCGCCTATTACGGCCACAGATTTAGGATTGAAGAACTTCTCTAGGGTCATGATTCTAAATGTAGAGTTTGCTCCCCAAAAGACCTTTTCCAGGAATAACCCCCTACAATTAAATACAGTAACCTGTATGAGTTCTACACACAGGCAGGCCAAAGGGTGTTATCTAACGTGGCTTATTTATCTGATAATTTTGCTGTAGTAACCTCCAGGTAATAACCGTAACCAACCTTTGACCTCAGCGTAATTTCACCAATACAATAGAAGTACTTGCCCGGTTTCAGCTTGACATAACGTAGGCCTACTCTATTTGATATTTTTGAATATACATCATCAATATCATTGATGCCCCAGTCTCCTGATTTGTATATTATGTCGCCTATAAGATTGTCATCTTCAAGTTTATAAAGTGTTTTACCCACTACGAGTGGATTTTCCTTTGAGTAATCAAGTATCATCATTTCAATTTCACCCTGTTCGAAAGAGTCAGCCGAGCAGATAATTTTGGTTGGGTCGCCTTTTACGTAAAAACTTATACTATTATCATCACGTTTTGAAAAATAATTCCTCTTTTCTATCTTCTTGTAATCATCTATTCTTACCAGAAACATACCACCGCTTTCCGGAAGTTTCCAGAGACTTAATTTCCGCATGGGGACATCTTTTATATCACGTATGTTCAGGGGAAATTTTTGGGTTGCATAGCCTTTTTTCCCGAATGATATTTCCACTTTACCAGGATGATAACTAATCCTGTATTGACCATTTTCATCAGTCTTTGTCGCAAATTTAGTCCCTTTTATTTTAATCTCAACATCCTTCAGGGCATTATCAAAACCATCCACAACCTGTCCAGTCAAGGTTCCCGGTTTAGAAAATACTACTGGACAAAAAGTGGCCAGGAAAAAAATTTGTAAAATGATAATTGTTAATACTCTTTCTTTCTTCATAATAATTACAAAAGTTCACTGCTGAGATTGCACCCGCCAAAAAGCTTGTCGCCCGCCTGCCCGACTACGTCATTCAGGCGGGCGAACAGGGGCAGGGTGGTCGCAGGGTAAATTAATTAAAAATGATTTTCAGTGATTACTGTTTCGATTCAACCATATTGTAATTAGTGGCAAGACACCAACAGGAAGTGTTAAAACACCTGAAAAAGCTGCTAAGGCAATTGCATATTTACTTTTAAATTTAAACAAGATGCCAGAAAGGACAGAAAGACTTGCTACTATAATTGCAACGGCAGCCCAGAATTTACTCATTGTCCGGCAAAAGTTCCAGCATACAATACTGCAATCTACATCGAAGATAGTCATGGGGTGAGGCTGCCACCATATCAGGCAATACACTACACAAGATATAACAATAAATCCACTAAAAACAGGGAAAAGCCAGCTTGTGGTTTGAAGATTGTCTATAACTTCCCTCAATCTTTTTCTCCTTTGAATAAAGAATATCATAGCATAATATTTTGTGAACTATACAAAAGTTTTTACCAAAGAGACGACTATGTGTAATTCATCAACATGGAAGGAAAAGGGAGTATACTTTTCAATGTTTCGATATTCAAGTAGTGGTGATGGTTTTTATTTGAAAAAAGATTCAATTCGTCATAATATTTACGCACGTCACAAACTACCAAACTTCGGTATTTCAAGTTTGCCCCGTAGGAATACCCGGTGCGAAATTCCAACGGGGTTTACACTGCCATGTTCCTTTTCATACCCGCCTGGCCGGCCACGTCTTTCGGGCGGGAACGATATATCCTGGCAGGAAACCTTAGATATTGTGAAATAATCGAATGACTCTTATAGACTGGACAGTATTAATAATTTACTTAATCGGGATCATAGGATTGGGTGTCTGGCTAGCGAAGCGCCAACATTCAACCGACGACTATTTTCTTGGTGGGAGAAAGATGGGTCCCACTGTTATTGCCACATCCCTTGCAGCCAATCAGGTGAGCGCCATAAGCCTGATCAGCGCCCCTGCGTTTGTAGCGCTCAAAACCGGCGGTGGTATCAAATGGTTACAGTTTGAGTTTGCGGTACCGATTGCAATGATTGCCATAATGTTTTTACTGGTGCCTGTTTTCCGTCAGCTTTCTGGCGCCTCGGTCTACGAATATGCCGAACGACGATTCGGTGTGGGTACACGGCTTACACTGTCAGCTCTTTTTATGTTTTCACGTGGACTCTCAACAAGCGTGATTTTATACACGTCCGCACTGGTTCTCTCCGTGGTACTGGGCCTGCCTATTTATATTACTATGGTTATTATGGCAGTAGTTGCCATTGCGTATACAACCATTGGCGGGATAATGGCAGACGTGTACAGCGACATCATTCAGCTTGTCATTTTATACGGCGGTGTACTTGTTGCGCTGATTGTGTCTATAAATATGTTAGGTGGGGATCTCTCTTCTCTGTCAATTGACCCGGAACGACTGAATTCGATAGATTTTTCCCATCACGGTTTTGGAGACGGTCAGACTTTTGCATTCTGGCCTATGATCATTGGCTGTCTGTTTCTTTATATGGGCTATTACGGATGCGATCAAAGCCAGGCTCAGCGTCTGCTTGCCACACCCGACAATCGTCAGGCCCAGAATGCCCTGATGATTAATGGACTAATCCGGTTTCCCATAGTTTTAACATATATTATATTTGGAGTTGTCCTGGCAGTGTTTATCCAGACTCATCCTGATTTTGCCGCTCTACTCAAAGGTAAAAACCCGGATTATCTGGTACCTACATTTATGATCCACTACCTGCCCGTTGGTGTGGTAGGCCTGGTGATGGCGGGACTCTTTGCCGCCTCCATGTCCAGTCTTGATTCTGCCTATAATTCACTATCTGCCGTAACTGTTACAGATTTTGTCCTGAAATTTAAGCCAAAGATTGCACAGAATTCCCTTAAGATGCTTCGCCTCTCTAAACTTATAACTCTGTTGTGGGGCATATTCACTGCCGGAGGGGCTTACTTTGTGGCGAAATCTTCTTCCACTGTAATTGAGTTAGTGAACATGATAGGCTCGGCATTTGCCGGCCCTATTCTGGCCACCTTTTTGGGTGGTATTTTATTCCGATCAATAACGGGTTCCGGCGTGGTTACCGGCATAATAGTTGGCACTGCGTTAAACTTCTTTCTGGGTCAATGCGTACCTTCTATCTCCTGGCTATGGTGGGGACCAATCGGGTTCTGCACCACATTAAGTGTTTCACTTATATATTCAAAAATATCCCCAACTGCTTCACGTATCTCAGAAGATTGGACATTGAAGGGCATACTGAATAAACACCCTGAGAAACAAAGCTGGTTGAAAGACAAGAGAGTCTATACACTGGCAATATATACATTTGTTATTATCATAATCTCAATAATAGTTTCAAGAGTCTTGCATTCAATCCTGTAAAAATTCTTTCTTCGTAGCAGATCACGGCTATTTTATTCTGTAAGATTGCCGATCACTGAAATAGAAAAACTATAAACTGTCATTGCGAGTCTACCTTGGTGGACGAAGCAATCTCCAGACTAGATTGTAAAATACACTACAATCTTAAAGGACAATGTGGATGGACAGACATTACTATGTTTATATAATGACCAACAAAAAGAATACTGTACTTTACACAGGTGTCACCAATAATTTAAGGAGAAGGGTTTACGAGCATAAAGAAAAATTGATTAAGGGATTTACCAAGAAATACAATATTACCAAACTTGTGTATTGCGAAGTATTTGATAGGATCGGAGATGCTATTACGAGGGAGAAACAGATCAAAGGAGGTTCTAGGCAGAAGAAAATAGACTTAATAAATAGCATAAATAAAGACTGGCAAAATTTATATGAATTTTGCCCTGAATAAAATGAGAGATAGCAAGAGATTGCTTCGTTACTTCGTGCCTCGCAATGACGGACGTTTTTTAACTTTCTTGTAAAAACTTATTCATTTACCACGGAAATGCACGGAATAGCACTAAAACAGAAAATATGAATTTTAATTTTTTGACAGGATTAACAGGAAACATTTCCAATTTGTTGTAAGCCATGTGTATATGTGGATTCGCTTCGCTTAATCCACCCTACATGTAACAAATGTATGATACGATGTAGGGCGGATTACGATTGGTAACCGATGGCCCCGGAACGGTCCAATTGTCATCCTGAATCGTGGCTATGCCTACTTTGGGAGGCTTATTTCAGGATCTCCGGTGTGAGATGCTGAAACGAGTTCAGCATGACAAGGAAGCTTCTTATGTCATCCTGTTTCCTGTATTTTAAATCGTAAATCATAATATGCATCTCGCCTTAATTGACTGGTTTATTATTTGTGGATATTGTGTCTTTGCCCTAGCAGTGGGGATTTATTTCTCTAAAAGGGCAAGCAAGAACACCAGAGAATACTTCCTTTCAGGAAGTACCCTGCCCTGGTGGCTGGTGGGGACGTCCATGGTCGCCACGACCTTTGCAGCAGATACCCCGCTTGCCGTTACCGAATACGTACGCAGTGACGGCATTTGGCGTAACTGGTTCTGGTGGAACGCATCCCTTGGAGGACTCCTCGGCGTATTTCTCTTCTCACGACTCTGGCGAAGGACGGGCGTATTAACGGACAACGAACTTATAGAAATCAGATATTCCGGAAAACCGGCGTCTGTCTTAAGGGGTTTTAAGGCAGGATATTTCTCAACCATCTATAACTTTGTCGTAATGGGATGGGTGATACAGGCAATGTCAACCGTGTTCCGCGTAACATTAGGAATACCGCAAGAGAAACAGTGGATATCAATAGGTATATGCGTGGTTATAGCGCTGGTCTATTCCGTACTCTCAGGGTTCTGGGGAGTCGTTGCAACCGACCTGGTACAATTCATTATTGCAATGGGAGGGGCCATTACGCTGGCGATATATTCGGTCAATGCGGTTGGAGGGATGACAGAGTTAAAGTTGCAATTAGCATCAATGGGTAATGTGAGTGAGTCAGTCCTTTATTTTTTCCCGCCTATCGATTCCAGCTTATCACCTCTAACGGCAGAGTTCTGGTCGTCACCCTTCTTCATGTTTCTGGTATTCATAAGTATCATGTGGTGGTCGACTCATAATGCAGATGGAGGAGGTTACATTATACAGAGGATGTTATCGGCAAAGGATGAAAAGCACGCTCTTTATGCAACCCTCTGGTTTAACATTGCACAATACGCCTTGAGGGTGTGGCCGTGGGTGATTGTGGGCCTTGTATCGATTGTGGTTTTCCCACATCTTACTGAGAGTAAGGATGCCTATCCAATGGCCATTAATGAGTTCCTGCCTGCAGGGCTTAAAGGATTACTTATAGCTTCGTTTCTGGCGGCATTTATGTCAACCATTGACACACATCTTAACTGGGGATCGTCTTATTTCATAAATGATTTGTATAAGAGATTTATGGTTAAGGATGCAGATGAGAGGCATTACGTTATAGTGTCCAAAATATGTGTGGTAGTTCTTATGTTAATCGCTGCCGTTACGGCGTCATTCATGCACTCTATCAGCAAGGCATGGGAATTCTTAATCCCTATGGGTATGGGTATCGGACTCGTCTTAATCCTGAGATGGTTCTGGTGGCGTATAAATGCATGGTCTGAAATCTCCGGATTGACGGCATCAGTTGTAATCAACCTGATATTACAACCCTTTGATCTGGCAATACAACACAGGATTTTAATAATCGTTCCATCATCCATACTTATATGGGTGATAGTAACCTTTCTTACAAAGCCGGTGCAGGAGGAGAACCTTGTAAGATTTTATAACCTGGTCTCTCCGGGCGGTTTCTGGGGGCCGATCAGGGATAAGATAACGACAAACAAAAAGACCATACTCGGATGGAACTTCCTCGCAAACTGGTTTGCAGGCGTTGCATTGATATACGGAATGACATTCGGGATAGGAAAACTAATCTTTGGAGACCTTATCACCGGAGGGATACTCCTATTTATTGCAGGAGTTGGGTTTTTGATTATTTATATTGGGTTACGTAAAGGGGTTTGATTGAAACTGTTTGACTGCTGATTATGAGCTATGTTGCTGTACAGACGAATAGAATGTCTACAATAATCAAAACAGAAAAATAGGGTGGGCAATGCCCACTAATTCTCTGCTCTTTTTGACCCCATTCCACTCTTCTATTTGTGAAAGAATTAAGATATATCTTCTTTGGGACGTTTCAAGATAACAGCCGCAGAACCGTAATGTGGACCTGCCAGACTATCTAAGGTGTGATGCTCAATATCTTCTAATCTACCTAATTTACTTGTCCATTTCCCAGAATCCAATTGCTTTGCAGCATGGGTTGGTTTTCTATTAGAATCAGCATATATAGCGACCTTTTCCAAATCATTTTCATATTCAGGATTATCACAAACTGTATAGCCTAAAAGTTCAAAGACTCTTATAAAGGTTTCTATATTAATAGCTCTTGGAATTTCAGGAGGCCAGTAATATTCATTTAGAGGATCAGGCCACCACCATATCTCAGTATCATCCGCTGCCCATGCAATACAATTATAATCTATAGTAGCTGGACTGGTTATTGAATAACCAGTTCTTAGCAGGTTTGAAAACGTTTTCTCAATCTCTTGTTCGCTCATTAAATATAGCCTTTATCCCTTCCCCAATTGAGCCATGCCTTTGTCATTTCTTTTATCCTTCCTCTTTGTTCTGGCAAGACAGGGTCTTCGCCAGTAATGGATTTTAATGCCCAAAACCAATGCCCTGGCCTTTCCTTCAACTCTGCCAGAATTAAGGGAATGGTATTTCGTCCCATTCCGATTATTTGTTGGTATGCGGGATGCATGGCAATCTCAGTAATGGATGATAGTATTGCCGTATCCACTTCCCATCTTGATTTGAGTTCTTGAAATTTTATTAAGCAATCAGCCTCTTGTCTTGAAATTGGTACGAAGTAGTGCACGGCAGAACGTTCTGATTCCTTATGTATTTCTTTAGATTCATTGGATAAGGCAATATCATTCATATTCCACATCTCATAAATTCGATCAAATATGTTAGGACTTGCAGTAACTGTATAACTCATTTGAATAGCTCCTTTGTTTTTTCTGTTATGCTGTAGAAGAAAACATCATTTTTGAATTTACGAAGTTTTTCAAATTCTTTCCACATTTCTTCATCGCTATTTATAAAGTTTATTTTACTGAAAACATCTATGTCGAGAATTAGTGGCAATCTCTGGTTCTTGGTAGTGTTTTCCATTGTTTGAGTAATTATGGCAATTGCATGTATATCAGGATTTGGAATTTCAAGTCGCATGAAAAAATGGTTTAATGCTTGCGGTAGTTTTGGCGCAATCTCTGGAGTTGTTAAAATATATTCATTAAAGTTTTTTATAGGTATAGGAACTTCTATTCGGTTTATATATCGTAAAGCTATGCGTGTAATTTTAACAGGGTCAGTTATTTGGAAGTAGATATTCCATAACTTACGAGCTTCAGACCGAAATGCATTCCAGCTTTCATATGGTTTTAATTTATTGAAAGTATAACCATCTAACCTTGCCTGAACAATTTTCTTTTCAGTAGGTGATTGGAAAAGATATCCATCAGGTCCACCTGAAGTTGGAAGTGCAGAAATCTTACCTTCCGGAGAAAACTTGACACCACCTGTAAACGATTCCCGCCTTTTCTTTACAGGAAAACATTTTTTTATATCATTATGATCGTGGAATTTTTCCAAAGCCTCAAGGTTAATATCATTGGATAGCTCTACTCGAATATCTAAGAGTGCCTCAGTAATAGGTGCATTTGGAAATACAGTATATTCGTTCAATTGTTATCCTTTGTTAATTTTTAAGTGTATTGTGTAAATTAATTATAGCAGAATAATAGTAACAATAATAGTGCTTGTCAACAACAGCCTGATCTATTGACAAATATCGTGCTTAAAAATCAATAAGGTCCAGAGTTTTCTTGATATTTAATATTCATCTTGAGGGATTACATTGTTTGCAATTTTATGAAACTGAACCCTAAGATTAGAGAACGATTGTTTTTTGGCAGAATGTTCATGTCATGTACGTCCGTGTAAGCATAAACATTTATTTAAGATATCTTTTCCACATAACTCTATGTGGTAACGTTTTTGTGATTTAAGAAATGAATGAAATATGATAGTAAAATTATACGTAATTAAAGTCAAGGGGAAATGAGGTATAGCCAGCCAACTAAAACCTAAGTTGAGCGATTTTAGCCCGCCCGTATCGAACGTTATGTTCGGGCTGGTAGCCGCATCCTTCAGGTTGCGTAAGTTACGTGAGATTTTCATATATTCACCTGATGAGGAGAAACGCAGGCTAAAGCCTGCGGCAACAAAATCGCTCAATTTATAATATAAGAAACTCGATCCCTCTTTTCCTTCCTTTTTCCTTCAATAATATTACATGCAATATTATACTTCACTCTATGTGAGTTTAACCTGATACCTGGTACTACGCCCTTCACCAGACGGAATAAAAGCCCCCTTTTTTACCATATCTTGCAAGTCCCTTGTTGCTGTAGACTTTGAAGTATGCGTAATAGCTATGTACTTCTTCGCACTCATACCTCCCTCAAACCCTTTAAGCCCCTCCTCAAGCATCCGGAGAACTATACGTAACTGACGTTCATTAAGTTGGTTCTGGAAACGATCAAAGAATTTTGTTTTCTTAAGTGTAAAATCAATTTGCTCTTCTGTATTTACTTGTGCATCCAGAATTACGTTCACGAAATAATTGATCCACGGCGTAATCTCGTTTGATCCTTGCGCCACATTAAGCGCATCGTAATATGCGTTTCTGTTTGCTTCTATAGTCCTGGACATACTAAGCAGTATTGGCCGCCCAATTCCCTGTGATAAGGCTTTTTCTGAAATCGCCCGTCCTATTCTACCGTTCCCGTCTTCAAAAGGATGTATGGTTTCAAAATAGAGATGGGCAATTGCTGACCTGACAGCAGGTTTTTTAATTTCCTGTGACCCCCCTGGCCCTGTTTCATTAAACCACCTGATGAAATTTTTCATCTCTTCAGGCATGCGCTTTGAGGGCGGGGCTTCATAATGGACTTTCTGTTTACCAATCGGACCTGATATCACCTGCATAGGGTCTTTATGAGTTCGCCAACCACCAATTTTGACTCCCATACTCCCTTTCATGATCATCTTGTGCCATAAAAACAATTTTCCTTGTGTCAGAACTTCAGCGTATGTGTCCCGAACATCAATCATCAACTCAGCAGCGCCTTCCGCTTTTTTATCTTTAACACGCTCGGTATTTTGAATGAATCCAAGATTTTTTCTGATAGAAGAGATGACATCCTGGCGACTTAGATATTCTCCTTCAATTTCTGAAGTTTTAATGGCCTCTGAAACCATCATATCAATCATCGCTTCAGTTTGAGTATCTTCCGGCAGCCCCTTAAGAAGCCCACTTACACTCCCTACTCTCTCTGCAAAAGAAAAGAGAATGTCTTCAACACTTTCAAGATCATATTTAAATTCAGGCCAGTCAGCCTGTTGCCAATTATATATCATGAGCCGATTATAACAGATATTCGGCTCAATAATAAGCTAAAAAGCGAGCCGATTAATTATTGTTTTCAACTCAGAAAAACATCGGGGTTTGTGAAAAGCTGAGACAGGAACTCGTGTCCAAAAAAGTCAACCTCCCGGATGAATCCCCGCCCGACATGGGCATTCTACGAGGTAAACCCTGCATATCTACCCTGACTGTTTTCTATTATGAGCTCAGGTGTGTCATTTTGAGATATTAATACAGGTGGTTTTTTGAATCATTTTCTTTTCAGTACTGTTTTTGTGCTTTTACGCTCATCTAAGTTAAATAAACACCGATAATTAAGGTATATACCGATAAAGCTTATATGTTGTGAAGGGTTCAGCCTAAAAAATTAATTTATGGTATTAAGTTTGCGCCTCATATAATCAACAACTAAAGGAGACTTAATTCCCTGAAAAGGCAGTCTAGTGTGAGGTAGTGACGCAAATACATAATAGATAAATTTGCGAAAAACCTAAACATTCGGGAGGTTAAGCATGACGGTTTATGAAATATTTAAGTCTACTGAGGTAGCTATCCCCTTTGGCCAGGCGTTTATATATATCTCTTTGGTTTCGATCTTTATGCTTTTTAGGAAACTGAAGCTTGCCCTGATAACTACTTATTTGTTTTCATGTTATTGGGGGTTTGTCCTGAACGCGAATTATTTTATATCAAAGACAGGTGAGGCAGCTCCCGCTCTTTTTATATATGCATTCTTTGGGTTTTTAATGCTTGCACTTACCCTCTATTCGTTTTTCTTCCAGGAATACTAACTGTTGCTTTCTGCTTCCCTGAATATGAGTCTTGATTCGATATTATGAGTAATTTTCCCAGCTCCAACTTATTAAGTTGCCGTTCTTGAATTTAAGGGTATAAGTTCTCATTAAGTTCATACTTCGGCGAGACCCGTTCACTACCCATGTTATACAAACTCCCTCATAATCTGTTTCCGTCTCATAAATATCAAATTCATAAGGCTTTCTCTCTATCACCTCTGAGATTTGTAATTCAGTAAGCCCGATTTTTATTATACCCTGATCTATTGCCTTACTTATTTTTACATCATCACTGTTAAATTGAGGAGAGTCTATTTCATGTGTCATTTCCCTCACCCCCTTCTTTTTTATCTAAATTGAGCGATTTATGTAGCCGCAACCTTCAGGTTGCGTAACTTACGTAAAATTTCCATATACCCATTAGGTGATGAGAAACGCAGATAAAAGTTCGCCAAGGCGAATCTGCCTCAGGCACGGCCTGCGGCTACATTGACATTCAATATAAAATCGCTCAATTTAGGTATTAACTAAAATATTACCTTGTGTTTAGAACATTTCAACCATTTCTTTCTGTCCATTTAATATCTACTTAATTTTCCACCCGCCTTCGCAGAGAGCTATCCACCTAAGGTGGATATGCTCCGTCGCTTAAGCTATGGAACGTAAGTGACCCGACGAAGAATGTGGAGGTGTTATGGGCTTTGCCCGTGGAGCTCCACATTCAATTTTTCTATTTTATAACCTTTGGATTTCAATAGATTGATGACGCTGTCCTCACCAGCCAGATGGCCAACGCCAACGACTACAAGAGTTCGTTCACCCGAGTTTATCAAATCTTCCAGAGGAGATATCCAACGCCTATTCCTATCAACAATAATTCTTTCGTATAATTTCGGGGATTCCTTACGCAATCTCCCTGATAAATATTCATTTATCTTAGCCTCGTCTCCGGCCTTCCATGATTTGATTAAGTCTTTTGCTATAATATGTAAATCTTCTATTTCTTGAACAAAGTTTTCAATGATTGACTCGTCTAAGGCTTCCTCAAATGAAGATATTATTTTGATATGTTCCTGAATATCCTCTAATCCTCCTGTATTTTTCCCGTCTCTCTTTATCTTCTCACTAAGATACAACTCCAATCCATCTGCCGAAGATATCCCGTTCTTTTCCAATTCAATAGCCAGCAAAGTCATTGTAACCATCCATGGTTTGAATTTCTGAAAAATACTGATGGGAATAGCATTGTGATTACAATATTCAGCTAGAGCTGCATATGATTTTCTTGATAACTTTTTCTCGAGTGTATCGTCTCCTGGATACGTAGCTATGCTCATCAAAAGCTGTTGAATTTCTGGTCTCATAAGCGCTTCCAGATCAGTCTCAAAAATAACTTGATCAACATTCTCATAAGCTAATTCAAATTCCTCTGGCAGTGGATAGTCAGACTTGCTCAAAACGTGGCAGGAACCGGCAATGTAAAAGTTGTTGTTACCCGAAGTTAACTTCCAGACGCTCGATTCAGCATAAGCCGTAGTGGAGAATACTATCGTTATTAAGGCAATTACTATTTTTTTCATATCAAATTATCATACAGTTTGGCTCAAATTTATCTGCACTGATCAACATATTATTTACATTTCTATGTAATAATACAATACTTAATTTCATATTTCTTCCATTTTCTTTTGTTGTCGCAAACTTATCTCAATTGATAACAATTTTGGTATTTATTTTTCATTATTATTATCTCAGTTATGATGTAAGGAGGATAAATGGAATGATATATTGTTTTCTAGAGAAAGGCTGAATATGGCCCAAACAACTAACGAATCTCAATCTCACAAAGTTTAATCCCAGATAGATTTGAATCGTCTTCGACTGGCATACTGCCATCGTATTTACTTTCCAGAACGGCGTCACCATCGTTATAGGTTTTGACGGGAACGTCATTAATATTCCTTTGAAGTATGAATTTATAATGAAATATTGTACGTTTCCCATAATTCTTCGTAATAACAGACACAATCCTATTTCTGCCCGGTAATAGTTTATCCCCGGCATCACAAAAACCCTCATACTTCAATTTTTTTACCTCTTTGGTTTCCAGAAAAATCAATGCCACTTCATCTCCCTCTGTTAAGTACGTAAGGTTAAATACCAATCCCTCCAATCCATCTTCAATGACAACCTTCGTCGGTGTACTATGTGTAATTCTCTTTGTATCATTCCACGCATTCGGGTTGTTTAAAAAATAATCTACAATTTTACCTCGAGCAAAACTTATTTTATTTGTTGATAAAATAATAAGAAATATTACAAAAATATATTGAGTATATTTCATTTTTTATAGTACCTTATTAAAATTCAAAAAATTTAACGCTTTCAACTTTTTGCAAGGGAAAATATAGTTTGAAAAATACTTCTAACCTCTCCCTCCCTCTTCCCCTTTCATATGCAAAGCGCCGTGTCGAATACGGTATTGGAGTAAACTCATTTTACGGGAAATGTGCAATATGGGAACGTTTGTTGTCAGTTTGCTTCTTTATCCAAGATTGAACCGTTGCAACTTCGCCTGCCAACTACCCGTCCAAATAGCATAGCAGGATAGGCATCTTCAGACAAGCAGGTTCTTTAACTAATGAACTTCTGTAATGAAAGTCTTGCGGGGGAAATGGATTTGCCGAATACTTATCTACAATTTTTGTAAGCCTCTTTTTATCAATGAGTTATGTGAGTAATAACCCTCTTTATTATGTGTCTAATTTTAACTACTACTTAATCATTACACAATTTAATGAAGTTTAGATGGTTGTTATTTAAGAAAAATATCAAAAATTTATCTATCCAACTACTTTTATCGTAACCCATGTGCCAAAACAGCCTTGTGCTATAAATGTTGTGTGAAAATCCGAGTCAGGTACAACATTTTGTATATTTTGTAAAAAATATACTTGACATTTTATTCACAATTTGTATATTGCTCAGACATATCCATATTTGTACATCTAGATGTTGTTTTTGGATCTTTAAATTTCAATCAGCTTAGAAAATCTGGGGAAGGAGGTACGTCAATATCTAGTTTAAGATTAGTTACCATTTAAGGAAATAAGGAAAGAGATGTGTTATTATTATATTAAAAAAGGAGGTAAATAGTGACAGTGACGACTTTAGAAAAGAATACTGGTGTAGTAGAAGGAATTGAGGAAAGTTTGTCCATTTTTGTAGAGGCTATAGAATTGTCTTCAAACCTAGAGATAATTGGTACAGCATTTCCGTCAGATACAGATAATAGTCGAGGCAAAGAAGTATTTGTGTTAAGAGACTATAATAAAACCGAAGGAATTGAAGGTGCATATATTGAAGTATCAATCGATGAGATTGTGCAAAAAATTACGGATCTTGACAAAGCTCAAGAATTCCTAAGGGTAATCCAGAACGATAGAGCTTCTATTGTATTACATGGAATCACAAGAATTGTAGGTTATTACTCAAGGGTTAATAATTGGAACAAGTCAAAAGTAGGAGAGTTAAGGGACAGGGCAAATGGTAGATACGGACTTACCAGCGAAAAACCCGTTTTCCAATCAGAACGATTAAAAATGATAGATTCTTTATAATAGAAATTTAGCTACTCGAATCAAGGTATAAGTGTAACAAACTATTCCTTCCGTGTAGTTCATTAAAGGCTTATAAGGTCCACCCTTATAAGCCTTTTTTGTTAACAAAATGTTAACAAAATTACAGAGGAAATCTTTAGAGAAAATAAGTGTTTATTTTATAGACATAAAATGGCATTGGAAGAATAATTAGCTGTTTCCCCCATATTCATAATTAGTTGTGTATGCATAAGTTATATCTTTACGATTTAATTTTACGAGATTGGCAGATTTTGGGCAGAAAATTTGCTCTTTGACTAATAGCAGTCGAGAAATTTGTTGTCCGGCGTGAATCAGCGCGTCGACAACTTCATTCGAAACTATACCTTGACTATGTAATACCACTTTGATAGTATTGCCCGTGAATTTTAACCATTTCATATTACATTGCAATAATCTCAACCCTTTAAGGAGAGAAGGTTAAATGTTAACACTAGGGATTGATATAGGGTCACTAACAACTAATGCTGTGTTGCTAAATGACAAGAAAGAAATATTAGCTTATGAAGTAATTGCAACGGGTGCCAGCAGTAAGAAAGCTTGCGATAAAATATTCAAAAACATCTTAAATGTTACAAAGTTAGAAGAAAAAGACATTAGCTATGTAGTTGCGACTGGATATGGTAGAGTCAAAGTCCCTTTCGCTAACGAAGTTGTAACAGAGATTACGTGTCATGCCAGAGGTGCAAATCATTTTTTCCCAAGTGCCAGAACGGTTATAGACATTGGAGGGCAAGATAGCAAGGCAATAAAGCTTGATGCTAAAGGTAATGTCCTTGACTTCTCTATGAATGATAAATGCGCTGCCGGGACAGGAAGATTTTTAGAGGTAATGGCAAGAACGCTGGAAATAGAGCTTGATGATATGGGAGAACTTTCTCTTAAAGGAAAGGAAAATGTCTCCATTAGCAGCTTGTGCACTGTTTTTGCGGAATCAGAGGTTGTATCCCTGATAGGCGCGGATCATAAACCCGAAGACATTTGCAAGGGATTACACGTCTCTATAGGTAAAAGGATCTCGGCACAGGCTAAGAGAGTTGGCATGGAAGATGACGTTGTAATGACAGGTGGTGTCGCGAAGAACATAGGTGTTGTGCGTGAGCTGGAAAAGAAGTTACTCTGTTCTATCAAAATACCTGACGAACCACAAATAGTCGGCGCTTTAGGTGCAGCACTTATAGCCCTGGAGAATGCGGTTGCACAGAAAACATCCGGTAAAACTGCAACCAGTAACGAAGTATCAATCGCTGACGTAGAACTCGATGATAATAAGATGCCAAAAATTGGTTACTTTTGCACTTACACACCAGTAGAAATTATTAGGGCTGCGGGATTCCATCCAGTTAGAATAAAAGGCGGTAGCAGTGATAATTGCTCTTCGGACGGATTACTCTGCAGTAATATATGTTCATATATAAAGACCATCGCTGATAAAAAAATGTCTGGAAAACTGGATCATCTTGAGGGAGTAGTATTTGCCAACTCTTGCGATGGTATGAGAAGACTTTACGATGTCTGGGTAAGATTGGATAATGGTAAAAAATTTAGTCACATTCTCGATATACCAAAAAACAATGATGAAGCCTCTATACAGTATTTCGCCGGTTTAATAGAGAATTTTAAAGAGAAGCTAGAAAAGTATTATAAGCTTAGAATAAACTACGAAGATATTAATAGAAGTATTGTTTTATACAATGGTGTAAGAGAAAACGTTACAGTCTTTATGCAAAGACAATGGAATGGTTATATCGGACACTCCGGTTACGAGATCTATACCTTATTAAAAAAAGGAATAAACGCCGTACCTGAAAAATTCCGCGACTATATAGTCTCTTTAACTTCTTTAATGAAACAAATAGGTGATGTTCCAGAAAGAAAATCAGAACCAAAACTCTTAATATGGGGAAGTATATTAGAAAATGAAGAAATAATCAAAATGATCGAAGATGCAGGTGCTAAAGTAGTGCTTGATGATCTATGTACAGGAAGCAGATTTTTTGACAAAAAAGTAGACATAACCGATAATCCTTATAAGTCGATATCTGAAAGATACTTAAAGAAGTCTCCTTGTTCCAGGATGGTCAACGTGTTTGAGAGGATTAAAAACACAATTTCCCTTATAGAAAGAAGAGCAATAAGCGGTTCAATTTATCACACCTTAAAATTCTGCGACCACACCCTATATGATTATCCATTGGTCAAAGAGGAATTTCAAAAGAAAAATATTCCCCTCCTGCACATAAATTGTGATAACAGTTCTAAAAGCGAAGGGCAAATCAAGACCAGGATTGAGGCATTCGTAGAACAGTTAACTACGTAATTTGGAAATGCCTTGTAAACTTGTGAATCTTTGGCGTAAAATACCACGATTACGGCCTTAATCCCTCATAAGAAACATATCCTAAGACAACACCTGCGGTAAAGATATGGGCATTTCTTCATTCTTACATTTTTAAGCTTTTAAAATCAAATAAACTTGCAATAATAAAGTTATGTTAAATATTAAAAGGACAAAAAAGAAATTTGTTCGAAAATTAACTCCTTATTTATTAAAAGAATTATTTAGATTCCTGAATATATATTCAAAAGTAACCGGAAAAGGCATTGGAAAAGAAAGTATCGAATCTTTTCATATTCTATCGAAAAGCGTAGTTGAACTTTTTCATCATACATACAAATATGGTTCAATATGGACAACTCTATTTGTACCATCTGAAATCATTTTTGCAATGAAACTATATCCCTTCTCGTTAGAAGTAGCTGCAGCTCTTTGCTCAAAATTTGGACAGAGCTCTCATTCTCTTGCTGAAGCCGATCTGTCTGCTATACCAACTGATGTTTGTTCCTTCCATAGAACAGCATTAGGAAACGCTTATATGGGCGTATATCCACGTCCTCTGTTTCTCGCCGGTACAACTACTATATGTGACAGCAACTTAAAAACAATACAGATATGTAAATCCATAACAGGGAAGGAAAGCATAATATTAGACGTTCCTTATGAGATGAATGACAACTCTATCAAATATCTGACAAATCAATTAATCAGCTTAGCAAAATGCATGGAAGAAGTTACGGGAAAAAAGATGGAGAAACACGCTCTTGCAGAGGCCATCGATTTATCAAATCAAGCAAGGGAAAAAATGATTGAATTAAATCATGTGAGACAGGATCCATTGTCCCCTCTTGCGGGACATGATGCCCTGGGTTTTATGGTGCCAAGCCATTACTTAGCCGGCTCACAATATTCGGTAGATTTCTATACAGCAATGGTAGATGAACTCAGTGGTGTAATTGCTACAAGAAGAAAAAATGGAGAAGTTGCAGACGAAAAAGAGATCAGACTACTCTGGCTGGAATTAAAACCGTATTTCAAGGCAGATGTCTTTGACAAAATTAAAAATGCGGGAAAAACTAAAATAGTTTTTGAGGAAATTAATCATGTCTACTGGGACAAATTAGACCCTGATAAGCCATACGAAAGCCTCGCACGAAAGCTGATCTCCAACCACAACAATGGGCCTTTAGAAAAAAGATTGGAAGTTATCAAGATGTTAGCCAAAGATTACAATGTGGACGGTATAATAGCTTTTTCTACATGGGGATGCAGGAGAAACAATGCTGCAATCCCGACTATAAAAAAAGAATTGAATAGGGAAGGATATCCACTTTTAAATCTTGACGGAGATTGTGTTGATGATGGCAATTATATGTCAGGACAGGTCGCTACAAGGACCGAGGGTTTTGTTGAAATGTTAGGAGCTAAGAAATAGGCAAGAAAATTTATAACTTTTCCTATCGACGTACTGTTGTTTCTGGACACGGGATCAAGGAAGCAGAAAAACTATAAGAAACCGGTTCTTTTGTCGTCTTCAATACTGATACTACAAGTACTATTTCTCTACAATTCGTTCCTACATCAGTCACATCAAAAACCTCTATCGGTTCACTTAATGCAACATCTTTTACCTTAGAATTGGATAAATCATCATTGTCTATCTTGACGATCTTGATAAGAAAATCATCAAGTAAATCACTTTTAAAGGTTATTCTTAGTTTCTTACTCTTCGCTCGTTCTATACTAAACTTCAAATAATTTACTGCGTATCCAGAAACTTTTCCAGTATCATGTACCGGCAATGAGAAAAAGTGTTTAATAGTAGGAAAAGTAGGAAGTGTTATAGATTTGTATTTATAAGCTTTACTTCTAAGCAGGTTAGTGTTTATGTAGTTCGCAACTAGCCAATCTCCAAAAATCCTTGGGAAATCATCTTTAATATTCATATTGGTGAGAACTCTTTTAAATCCCTCTATACCATCAGCTTCTTCAAGCACCAAATTTTTAAGAAACGCCCTTCCAAAACGTTCGTATATATACGAACCCCATAGAAGACACGCCCCATAATTCGACATATGACCCTTCGATATTAAAGGACTATCTGTATTGTTTAGATATCTGGCAACGTGTTTCTTGTCTGTGTAATATCCGCAAAGAATCATCGCAACTTCTGCCAATGACTCGTTAACCCATGATGCCTCATCACGATCATACTGCCAGTGGATAAGGTGTTGGAACTCGTGTGCGATGATTCCAAGATGATATTCATCAGAAGGGTTGTCACAATCCAGGTACAATATTTCTGCACGATTACTATATTTACATTTAGTCTCATCAATAAAACGAAAGAAACCATCAAAGTGATGACTATGATACATACCTAATTGAGAAATCAAGAAGTATATTCTAGGGTCATTATCTACATCCGGTGGCTTACCAAATGTCTCGGTAAGAATTTCATAAATCCCTTTGTCTCCATCTATTGATATTTCAGGAGTAGAGTGATCAAATGCCTGGATTATCCTTTCTACATCCTTCTGAAAGACATTAACTATCCATACATCGTCAGAGACGAAAACGTATACATTCTCTCCAACACCGCGGCACGTTGCTTGTAGCTTGGCATTTTCTGGGGGCATTACATTAAGATCCCATGTCCAGAATTCTTTTTTATCCCCTATCTTATGCTTGCAATCATTTCCTGCAGAGAGATTAAGACATAAAAAAAAAGAACACGTAATCGTAGTAAAAAATATTATCGATTTAATGCCCGGAAACTTTTTAAATATTTTCTTACTATCCTTTATAATCACCTTCAAAAGACATCTCAATTCCCTTGTTTGCTAGCATATCCGCTTTTTTATTTTCCCCTCTTGGGATGTACTTTATCTTCCACTTTGGCACCTTTTTCAAGAGCCCCTGCACTTCAGTAAAAAGATACATAAGTTGTGTGTTTTTAACTTTATATTCACCCATAATTTGCCTGGCCAAAAGCTCACTATCTGTTTTAAATAATATTTCTTGAGCACTATACCTAATGACCTCTTTGATACCTAATATCAGTGCTTTATACTCTGCCACATTGTTAGTTGCTATACCAATATATTCACTGCATTCTTTTACCAATTTCGAATCCTTATCAAATATGGCAACTCCAACACCTGCTTTACCAGGATTTCCCCTTGAAGCACCGTCAATATTTACTGTGAGAATATCAAGATGCTTATTACTAGAAACATCTTTTTCTTCTGGCTCCGTTGATATGGATAAATTGCTTTTTTTTACATGGATTTTAAGGTTTTGAAAAAGCTTGTCTATCCTCGTCTTTGTTATTGTCTCATCCTGTTTTTTTAATCTTTTTACATCTATGTTCTTATGTATTAAAGCCAACAACTCATGGTCAGAAATGCTATCTTTTTTCATATCATTCACCTGCAGTATTTCGTTTATAATTAGTTTGATTTGACAAGAAAAATACTTAACATTAGAATCACCTTTTAAGGGGCCAGCCCAACCTGCCAGAAAAATCAGTTCAGGCAAGTACTCATTCTGGCTGGCAAGCCAAAATTCCGTAAATACCTATTTTTGTATTATCTAAAAAACTTGTTATGACCACTATTATTTATGATGACATTTACTTGAAACATGATACGGGCCCCAATCATCCCGAGAATCCTACAAGGTTAATAAATACAATCAAACACCTAGAGGCAACTGGCATCTGGCAAAAGCTAAATATTGAGAAACCAAGAGTTGCCACAGAGGAAGAAGTATCTATGGTTCATAGTACAAGTCATATTGAAAAAGTTGCTGAACTTGCCAGAGCAGGTGGCGGATATTTAGACCCTGACACCTATGTCTCATCCAATTCATATAATGCAGCATTATATGCCTCTGGTGCACTGCTTACGGCCATTGATTTAATAATGAATAAAAAATCAAATAACGCATTTTGCCTGGTACGCCCTCCTGGCCACCATGCCACTCCAACAAGGGGTATGGGTTTCTGCTTATTTAATAACGTCGCTATTGCAGCAAAGTATATTCAATCAAGATATAATCTCGATAGAATTGTAATAATCGATTGGGATGTACACCACGGTAATGGCACACAAGATACCTTTTACGAAGACCCATCGGTAATGTATTTCTCAATGCATAGGTATCCATTTTACCCAGGGACAGGGAATAAAGAAGAAATAGGAAAAGGCGAAGGTTCTGGTTTTACGATAAACGTTCCTCTTACTTATGATACAGAATCACAAAAATATTTAGAAACCTTTAAAGATATAATGGAGAAAAGAGTTAAACGATTCAATCCTCAGTTTATTCTCATATCTTCCGGTTTTGATGCATATCGTCTCGACCCTGTTGGCGGTTTAGGCTTAGGAACTTTCGAATACAACACATTAACCAAACTCACGCAAAATATCGCTAAAGATTGTTGTGAAGGTAGAATTGTCTCTTGTCTAGAGGGTGGATATCACTTATTAGACTTGCCAAGATGTATAGAGGAACATCTGAAGGGTTTGAACGATATAATAAACTGAATAACCTTAAAATATTTATGACTTGGCTGCTTTTTGCTTATTTAACATCTTTGCCAGGCGAGACTTTTTTCTTGAGGCTGTGTTTTTATGTATAATATTTTTGGACGCAAGCCTGTCTAACCTTTTCGTCGTTAACGAAAAGTGCTTTTCTGCTTCTTCGAAGTTTTTGTTTTCGACAGCTGAAACGAGCTTTTTTATTTGAGTTTTTAATGCAGATTTATCCCCTCTGTTTCTCATTCTACCCACAGCATTTTGTCTGACTCTTCTCTTTGCAGATTTGTTTGTTGGCATTAGCCTATTCCCTTATCAAATAACCTGATTTAACCTCGTTTTTCTACACATTTCTTGGCTTATCTCATAGCAAAATTACTTGAAGAAAAGTTTATGACATTGTAAAACCATTGTCAACAAAAAAACAAATAATTCTTGCTTTTTAAGTGGATTCTATTATATACTAATTAAGTTAAATTCAACAAATTTTATCTTGTAGTGGATGATAAATCTTAAATAATCATACCCTTGAAAAATGGAAATAATTACTTACCCGGATCCAATTTTAATGCGCAAGGCCGTACCAATTGAAGAAATTGACAATAAAATCTGTCAAATTGCACAAGAGATGCTTGATACCATGTACGATGCTTGTGGGCTTGGACTCGCAGCACCACAAATAGGATTGTCCAAGCGCTTAGTTGTAATAGATGTAACTGGCGAAAAAACGGGAGAAAGGGTCTTCATAAATCCGCAGATCATAGAAGAACGAGGTGAAGCCATAGAAGAAGAGGGTTGCCTATCCTTTCCTGGTGTAATGGGAAAGGTTATACGTTCACAATATGTTACAGTCACTGCCTATAACCTCGAAGGTGAGAAGCTTAAAATTGAAGCTGAGGGCTTATTAAGCCGTGTGTGGCAGCATGAAATTGACCATATAAATGGCCGTCTTTTTATCGAGATGATGACTCCAGCAAGCAGGATAGCTAACAACCAGAAGATAAAGGAATTTGAACTGGCTTATCAAAATAGCAGGGCCGGCGTTGGTTAAATCGTAAATGTTCATAATCAACTACATATGAATATCGTTTTTATGGGTACGCCGGATTTTGCGGTTCCAAGTTTAAAATCCCTAATAGAATCAAAACATAATGTTGTAACCGTTATTACTCAGACAGATAAACCTAAAGGGCGAAAGAGTCAACTTTGTGCACCCCCTGTTAAAGACATCGCCTTAGATTTGGGACTTAAAATAATCCAGCCAGAAAATGTAAATGATGAGATAATCGTAGAGAGACTTAAAGAAATAAACCCTGATGTTATAACAGTTGTTGCTTTCGGGCAGAAGATTTCATCTGAGATATTGAATTTGCCCAGATATAAATGTATTAATATACACGCTTCGCTACTCCCTAAATATCGTGGAGCAGCACCTGTTAATTGGGCACTGATTAATGGAGAGGAAGAAACAGGGGTGGCTTCAATTATCTTGCGGGAAAAAATGGATGCTGGTGAGATTATTATGCAAAAATCAATGAGGGTTGGTCCCGATGAAACGGCAGGTGAGCTGGAAAACAGGTTAAGTATACTCGGTGCGGAAATTTTAATAGATAGCCTGAAGCAAATAGAAACAGGGGTTGCAAAATATACACCACAGGATGAGAGGCTTGCTACCTACGCACCAAAATTAAAAAAGAAAGACGGTCTTATTAATTGGGATCACTCTACTGAAGAGATACACAATTTCGTGAGAGGCATGAGTCCCTGGCCCGCTGCTTACACCACATTAATCAGAAATGCCTCGAAGGAAAGAATCATAATTCTGAAAACTGAAAGGGATACACCTTCCAGCACTGAGACAAATAAGATTCCCGGCACTATTATGGATATTTCTGACCGTGGTATCAAAACAGCTACAAAAAATGGTTGTATATGGATTAAGGAACTCAAACCTGAAGGTAAGCGGAGTATGGATGCCGTTGCATTTTCAAGAGGCCACGATGTCAAAGTTAATTATTTATTCCAGTAATATGCAAAATACGGAAAAACCCTTTAAGCAAGAGAGGCATTTATAAATGGAAGTTTTAGATAAACAGTTTGTTTCGCTTAGCAACATGATGACAAAATTGAGGAAGAAAAAATGCCCTCCAGAGGCTTTACTCCTCCTTTTCCCTCACTGCATACAAAATTCAAAGTGTAAACAAAACATCAAACATGACCTCAACGAATGCAAACGTTGTGGAAATTGTAAGGTGAAAGATCTGTTGGAAATATCAGAGGAATATGGCATAGGTATAGCTGTTGCTAGTGGTGGTAGAATTGCACTCCAAAAGGTTATGTCTGAAGAAGTACAAGGAGTCGTGGCCATCGCCTGTGAAAAAGAATTACGCATGGGATTAATGGCAGCCATGCCAAAAGCTGTTTTTGCAGTCCCAAATCTAAGGCCTCACGGCTACTGTGTCGATACAGATGTGTATATCGATGATGTACTAAAAGCTATAAAACGGTTCGTTAAACACCATAAAAAGGAACCTTAGCAAATTAAAAACCTAATTCTTATCTCATTATTATTCCATCTTTTTGATTATCGTTCCCCTCTCTATGACTTCCTGTGTGGAAATAAAAACAACTCCAGCATCTCTCATTTCACTTAATGCCCCTTTTTCTCCTTCCTTGGTGACAGCTTTGATTGTGTCTGTAACCAGGGAAACGTTGAATCCCCGTTTCAACAGTCCAAGGGCGCACGCCTTTACACAGTAGTCTGTTGCCACACCAAATACTACATAATTCCTTGCATCCAGCTTTCTTACGACTTTGTCTGTATTGATGTTGCCAAAGATATCGAATGACTGCTTTTCTACGATTATTTGCTGACAATTTAAGACAGTTTCTGTAATATCCTGTTTTATATTTTCAATAACAGCATTATCCTTGCATGTGGTAGCATCTATCTTTCTATTACCAGGGGTGCCTTTCACACAGTGAGAGGGAAAGGTTTGAAACTCTGGATCATCAATTTCATGCGCATCTATTGAAGATAGAATTTTTATTTTGTGTTCTTTTGCATAATTAAAGAGTCTTCCGAGGTTATCAATTATCTTTTCAGCATCAGGGACGTAAAGGCTTCCTCGGGAATTCATAAAATCAAATTGAGTATCTATATCAACAAACACGGTTTTGTTTTTCACTTATGACCGCCTTTTCGACATGTTTTCGATCTGTGATGTCATTATATTTTTTCTAATTCATCACGAAGGGAAAAAAGACCGATTATTGTTTTCCCGTCACATATTTCACCAGTCTTAATCATTTCAAGCGCCTTGCTGAGAGCCACTTCCATAACAAGGATATCTTCGCTCCCTTCACCCATATATTCTTCTCTCTTTATCTTATCCTTTGCTTCAACATAGGCAAGATATACGGATATCCTTTCAGAACATCCTCCGGGACTTGGATAGAATTGTGTCAGATACCTCAGTTTGTCAACCTTATAGCCAGTTTCTTCAAGGACTTCTTTCCTGGCCACAGAAATTTCACCGTTATCCTTGATTCCTGCAACACACTCTATCAACCAACCAGGTCCATTACCCACATATGCTGGATAACGAAATTGTTTGACTAGAACAACTGATTTATTAGTTTCATTATATAGCAAAATAGCTACTGTGTTGCCTCTATCAAAATTTAACCTGACAATATCCTTACTCATCGAACCATCGAATTTTTCGTGCTGAAGTATTACCTTATCAACCTTAAATATTCCGTCGTATTCCCTTTTTACCTCTTTTATTATAACCTTCATTATCCATCCCCTTTTGGAGTATCCGCTCTAATTTATAGAATTTCGTAATCAATGGTTTTGTTACAGTTTTTTCGTAAACTTATCTTTAGACGTGTTGACTTCACTTTTCTTTGGAAGATTATTATTGAATTAAAGTCTATACCTGTCGTAATATAGTGTCAAGGAAATTAGGAAAGGAGAGTATGTTATAAGTCATGAAAACATGTGCCTTTGTTACTCTTGGATGTAAGGTAAACCAATACGAAACTCAAGCACTAAGGGAGGCTATTATATCAAGCGGCTATAAAGAAGCTCCTCCAAGTTCGTCTGCTGATTTATATGTGGTAAATACGTGTACGGTTACCTCCACAAGTAATGAAAAGTCGCGTCAGCAGATCAGAAGGGTTATAAGGAATAATCCGGATGCGAAAGTAATTGTTACAGGGTGTTACGCTGAGGCAAACGCAGAGGAAATAAAAAAAATTGACGGAGTTGATTACGTCTTTGAAAAGAGTCGGGAGGGCAAGATAGTTGATTTCATAAAAAATGGTTTTGCTTCAAATAATAATTCTTCATCCGTTTCAAATGACATTATAGAATCCTATAGAACAAATCTACGACGTAATGAATCCGCATTTCACTTAAAGATCAGTAAGTTTGATGGTCATACCAGGGCTTTTTTAAAAATTGAGGATGGATGCGATTACTATTGTTCATACTGCATAATTCCTTACGTTAGGGGTAAAGTTATAAGCAAGAGAATAGACGACATTCTTTTTGAGACAGAACAGTTAGTGAATAATGGCTACAAGGAAATTGTGCTTACGGGCATACATTTAGGAGCGTATGGTAAGGACATGGAGCATCAATCTAATATCCTACATGTATTAAGAGAACTGCAAAACTTATCAGGATTAAAGAGAATCAGATTGAGTTCCATTGATGTGAATGAAGTAACAGAGAGTTTGATTGATATTGTTGCAAGTTCAGATAAGATTTGTCCTCATTTCCATTTACCATTGCAGAGTGGTGATGATTATATTCTGAAGAGGATGAATAGAAAATATAATGTTATTGAATACCTTCGGACATTGGAAAAGATAAAAGAGAAAATGGAACGACCGTCCATATCTACAGACATAATAGTCGGATTTCCCGGAGAAAAGAAGAGGCATTTTGAAAATACATTGCGGCTTTGTGAGAAGGCTGAGTTTAGCAGAATACACATATTCCCTTTTAGTCCTCGTGAGGGTACCCCCGCTGCCAAAATGTCTGACCATTGTAATCCTTCTGAGATCAATACAAGGAAAAAGGAACTCGAATTCATGGCAATGGAAACCTCTTTAAGGTATAAAACTTCATTTATTGGAAGAAACATAAACATTCTTGTAGAAGGCAAAAGGGATAAAAAAACAGGGAAATTATGTGGTTATTCAGATAGGTATATAAAAGCTTTATTCGACGGTCCTAATGAGCTAATGAACAACATTGTTAATGTTCATGTTGAAAGGGTCTTTCCTTCTTTTGTCTTGTGCAAACTTCTTCAGCCAATAGAGAATGAAACTTATTAATAAAATAACAACCGTATTAGTGTTTCTAGCTATCTTCAATATTACAAACTCTTTACTCAGGGTGGAACCCGTTTATTCTCTGCCAGCCGATGACGTGATTCCACTTGTAGATGAGGAATATTATCCGGAGGTTCATAAAGCATTAACAAATGCCAAAAAGTCTATACTGTGTGTCATGTTTATGGCAAAACTGGATCCGAAGCATACAAAAGGCAATGAATACCAATTAGTTCTTGACCTTATAGCTGCTCATAAGAGGGGAGTGAATGTACTGGTGATATTTGACCAGAATATCAAGTTCTGGAAAAAAGGCAGAGAGAACAGTATAATAGAAAGAAAGAGTGAGTATGCATACGAGCTGCTTTTAAGAAACGGGGTTCCTGTTTTTTATGATAACAAAGAAAGGGTAACCCATAGCAAGATATTGGTTATTGACGAATATATAACAATCATAGGAAGCACAAATTGGACTTACAGTGAATTAAGGAAAAACCATGAAGCATCTGTAATGATTAAATCCAAAAGTGTTGCACGAACATTTGAAAGAAAATTAAAGAAAATAGACAAAGAACATTAACAAAGAAGGATGCAAAAAGATAAGCACAAAAATATCTTGCATTAGTTAATCTGCTTTGTTATATAGAAGGATTCGGAAGTTCAAAAAGTAATTATAATTTGGAGGAACCTATTGATCATTGCGATCGATGGGCCGGCTGGGTCTGGAAAAAGTACCGTATCAAAGAAATTAGCCGAACGGCTTGGTTTTAAGTATCTTGATAGTGGCGCAATGTACAGGGCTTTTACATGGAAAGTTATTAACGCAGGTGTTGATTTCAATGATAAAGAAGGACTTTGCAGGTTGTTGAATAAAACCAATATTAAAATAGAATACTCAAAAGATGGGTCGAAAATATTTGTAGACGATATTAATGTAACAAATGAGATACGGCACCCGTCTATAACTGGAAACGTACACCATGTCTCAAATCTGGAGTTTGTCCGTAAAAAAATGGTTGAACTTCAGAGGGGCTTTGCGAAAGGAGAAAACATTATAGCTGAAGGTAGAGATATGGGGACGGTTGTTTTTTCAGACGCAGATAAAAAGATTTACCTGGATGCTGACATTAAAGAAAGAGCTACGAGACGTTACTCTGAAATCAAGACTTTTAACGACAAAAGTAACCTTAATAACGTAATAGAAGATCTCAGGCAAAGAGACCACAGAGATTCAACAAGAGAATTTGCACCTTTGAAACAAGTAGCTGATGCCTTTTATCTTGATACAACAAATTTGAAAATAGAACAAGTTGTTGACATTCTGATTAAAGAAATCGAGAAAAATAGCAAAACAGGTAAGTTATGATAGGCCTGTTTTTCTTAGAAATAGGTTGTATTATATTATATAGTTTTACAGATTTTATTTTTGGAGAACAGTTTTAAATGATGAATAGAGATGTTTTAAAGGAATACGATATTAAACAGGAAGAAATAGAAAAGGAACTTGAAGAGATAATAAAAAATAATAATTTCGAAAAGATCGATGAAGTATATAATACTTCAGTTAAAAATTTCGCATTAGGAACGATATTAAAAGGGAAGATTTTGGGTACTATAGGTAATGATGTAATAATAGACACAGGTTATAAATCTGAAGGGATAATTCCTCTTTCAGAATTTGATAGTCCCGACGAAGTTAAGATGGGGAATGAGATAGATGTAATGCTAGAGTCATTTGAAGATGATACAGGTTTAATACAAATTTCAAAACGAAAGGCAGACCGTATTCGGGGATGGGAAAAAATAGTAACCAAATACAAAGAAGGTGATGTAGTAAAAGGTAAAGTGATAAGAAAGATAAAAGGAGGGTTGCTTGTTGATATAGGTATTCCAATATTTCTACCCGCGTCACAAATAGATATTAAACCTCCAGGAGAGATCGCTGAGTATATAGGTAAAGAAGTAACGTGCAAGATATTAAAAATTGATGAAATTCAGCAAAATATTATAGTATCAAGAAGAAAGCTTATTGAGGAAGAACGGAGTAAGCAAAAGCAGGAATTCCTAAGCAGAGTTGAAGTTGATCAAATCGTGAAAGGAACAGTTAAAAATATTGCAGATTTTGGAGCTTTTATTGACCTTGGAGGCATTGATGGACTACTTCACATAACAGATATGAGTTGGGGAAGGATTAGTCACCCATCAGAAATGCTTGCAATCAACGATGAAATAGAAGTAAAGATACTCGGAATCGATAAGGAAAAGGAGAAGGTTGCTCTTGGGTTAAAACAAAAAACAGAAAATCCATGGCTAAATGTAGAAGAAAAATATCCGATTGGATCAAAAATTAAGGGCCAAGTAGTGAACATTATGTCCTATGGCGCCTTTATTAAATTGGAAACTGGTATCGAAGGATTAGTACATATTTCTGAAATGTCGTGGACGAGACGTATAAACCATCCTACAGAAATAGCTGCCATTGGTGACAATGTTGAAGCCATAGTATTAAATATAAACAAGGAAAAAGAAGAAATTTCCTTAAGTATTAAACAAGTTGAAAAAAACCCATGGACACTTATAGAAGAAAAATACCCATCAGGAACCAGAATAAAAGGAAGAGTTAGAAATTTAACTAATTACGGTGCATTTATCGAAATAGAGGATGGTATAGACGGACTTCTTCATATCTCAGACATGTCATGGTCAAAAAAAGTTGCACATCCCTCGGAAATAGTTAAAAAGAGTGATAAGATAGAGACTATTGTATTATCGGTTGACAAGGAGAAAAAAAGGGTATCGTTAGGAATCAAACAGCTTAAAGATGATCCCTGGAAAAAAGAAATCCCGGAAAAATATTCAGTCGGAGATGTTGTAAGAGGTAAGGTTACTAAAATGACTGATTTTGGGGCATTTATAGACTTAGGTGACGGCCTGGAGGGATTACTGCATGTCTCAGAACTTTCTGATAAAAAGGTAGACAACCTCGAAAAAATCATTTCTATTGGTAATGAGCTGGATGTAAAGATTATAAAAATGGAGCCAGAGGCAAGAAAAATAGGGCTGAGTCTCAAAGATATTGGAAAAGTAACAGAGAAGGAAAGTAATTCTCAGGGAGCACAGCTTGACATAAAAGCTTCAGATAATGTTGACGAAGAGAAAATTGATGATGTAAAAAACGAAAATGTATAAAAGTCCGGAGGCGGATACACGGTTACAGCACTTCAAGCATACTTAAAAGAAATAAACAGCATACCTCTCCTGAATCCTGAACAGGAAAAAGAATTAGCAGAAAAGATTAAAAAGGGCGATTTAAAAGCACGCGAAAAACTTGTCAGGGCAAATCTGAGACTCGTAGTAAGTATTGCTAAACATTTTACTAATAAGGGACTTTCCTTTCTAGACCTCATTGAAGAAGGAAACATAGGATTACTAAGAGCTGCAGACGGTTATGACGCAGCTTTTGGGCGGCGCTTTAGTACATATGCAACCTGGTGGATAAAGCAAACAATAAGGCGGGCACTAACAAACACAGCGAAAGTAATTCGACTTCCCGCACATATGGTGGAAAAAATATTAAAATTAAAGAAAGTTTCAGAAAAGTTATCAAACGAATTAAAACGAGAACCGAGTTTAAAAGAAATAGCCAATGAAATGGATATTACGGCACATAAAGTAAAATCAATCAAAAGGGCTATTAAACCAACACACCTTTTAGTTGAAGATATAACTGGTTCTGATATTGTCTGGGCACTAAGCAATATGTTAACAGAGAGAAGTGATGGCCCCCCCGTTGAACATATGATTGATACATATGAAAAGGAAAAACTGAGAGATTTGTTAAATATAATAAATAAGAGAGAGGCCGACATCCTAAGGTTGCGCTATGGTTTAGAAAATGGTAAGCCAATGAAATTGAAAGACATTGGGGGAAAATTTAATATTAGTAAAGAGAGAGTTCGGCAAATAGAGAAGGCTGCGTTGCACAAACTTAATTGTATTTTTAGTAAGGAAGAGTGAAACTTGCTTAAAGAGCTTGTTCGTGATGTTCCAAATTTTCCTAAAAAGGGAATTATTTTTAAGGATATAACCCCATTATTCAGCAATCCTGCAAGTTTGAAAGAAATCGTTGATAAGATGTCTGATCATTACGCGGGGCAAAAAATTAATGTAATTGTGGGTGCGGAGGCAAGGGGATTCCTTATCGGCCCTGCGGTAGCTGTAAGTTTAAACGCTGGATTTGTACCTGTCAGAAAACCCGGAAAACTACCCTATGAAACGGCGAGTATGGCATATCAATTAGAATATGGTACAGATACCCTTGAGATACATAAAGATGGAATTAAATCTGGCGATAATGTTTTAATGATTGATGACCTTTTAGCTACTGGCGGTACCATGGCAGCGTGTTGTAATCTAGTAGAATCTCTTGGTGGTAAAATAGTGGGATGTGCTTTTATAATTGAACTCACTTTCCTGCACGGGAGAAATTTGCTAAGTAAACACGATGTCTTCTCTCTAATTCAATACTGAAAAAGAAGGAATAACATCCATTTATCAGTGAACAGGAGAAAATAATGTCTATTTCCGCTTATGTCTTAATAGAGGCAATACCTGCAAATCTTGATATTTACACATTAAACAAAAACCTTTCGGATATTGATGGGGTTCGTTCAGCGGTTAGTGTTTTAGGACAATATGATTTTGTGGTGCAGGTTAAAGCTAATGATTTAAAGGGGATTGATTCCGTATCTAATAAGATTAAGGAAATCTCGTGGGTTGGTGATACGATAACATTACCTACGATACCAGTTTAATTACGAGGAACCTTTAACACTTTAAGGAAGACCCTCAATATTGAGGCCGGCATCATTTGATTGCTGGCCTTTTTCAGTTGCAGGCCTCGATTGAAAACGCGCCCGTAGCTCAGAAGGATAGAGCAACGGTTTCCTAAACCGTAGGTCGGAGGTTCGAATCCTCTCGGGCGTATTATCTTGCTATTATCATTGGAGGATTTGTCTTACTCCTATAAACAAGAAAACATGGACTCCTTCGTCTTACCTATTTCCTTTTGAATTGTTTCTCAAGTTCAGATATCTTGAATTCAAGTGTTGTTGGACGGCCGTGAGGGCAAAAGCTGGTGATTGTATCGTCTTTCTTTTTTTCTAAGAGTGATTGAATTTCTTGCGAACTTAATCTCTGTCCTGATTTTACAGCACCTTTACATGCCATTATTTTGACGATTTTTCTTAGAATGCTATCTGTATCACTTTTAATTTCGTCACTATCAATTTCTTCCAATAAGCCTTGAATGAGTTCGCGACAATCTAAATTTCTCAGGATTTGAGGGTGGGCACGGATGGCTATGGTGCTCTTACCAAATTCCTCTATCTCTAAACCCAGGGTGTCGAGTTCGTTTTTAAGGCTCATAATAGTAACGTAATCCCGAGGCGTTAATTCTATTAATTCCGGGATCAACAGGTTTTGCTTTAAAAGTTTTGACGATTTGATTTGTTCCCATATCTCATGGTAGAGGACTATCTCATGCAGGGCATGTTGGTCAATAATGTTTAAACCATCGGTTGTTTCTTCTACTATGTATGAGTTATGTATCTGTAAGTAGGACGTAAATGCGCTTTCTCGCTTAAATAAATGTTCAGTCTTAGAAGGAGGGAAGTAAGTCTGCTTATGTTCATCCTTGTGATAAGGGGTTTTGTTCTCTAAAGACCTGGAAAAGAAATCTGACATGGATTTCATCACGGATTCTTTCTTTTCATGCGATGAGGTTCCTATGTTGGTATGTTCAGGCAGGCTTGTAGCCTTAAGTGAGGAGTGAAATTCGGTTCCCGTAAGGGCTGTATGTAACGCGGAATATACCTGATCGTGTATGAGCCCTGCATTTTTGAAGCGAACTTCGATCTTCGTAGGATGCACATTAACATCCACTTCTTTATTATCAACCTGAAGGGACAGAAAGACAATGGGATATCTTTTTGACATTAAAAGATTTAGATAAGCAGCATTTATGGCATGAGAAATTATATTATCCCTGATATACCTTCCGTTAAGAAAGACAAATTGCATCTTTGTATTTGGACGGTTATATGTAGGTGGTAAGACATACCCATATATAGAAACGTTTGGTTCTTTAGAATTTATAGTGATAAGAACTTTACCCATTTCATCTCCAAAAATTGTCGTTATTCTTTCTTTTAAGTCTTTGGTGGGTGGGAGGCTTAAGACGTTCTTGCCGTTATTGACTGTACTGAAATGGATTTTTGGATATGCAAGTGCAAATCTTGTAACCGTTTCAGATATATGAGCCATTTCAGTATGTGTGCTTTTAAGGAACTTGCGTCTGACAGGGGTGTTATAAAATAAGTTACGCGCCTCGACCTGTGTACCTTCAGGCGCTCCTTTTTCTTTAATTTTATGAAGGTTTCCTCCCTCAATTTGAATTTCTGAGCCTATTAATGTACCCCTTGGACGTGATATAATCCTTGCCTGGGAGACTGCACCTACGCTTGGAAGGGCTTCACCTCGAAAACCCAATGTATTAATCGAAAACAGATCATCATCGCTCCACAATTTACTTGTGGCATGGCTTACAAAAGCTAATTCCACGTCATCTCTGTCCATTCCGATACCATTATCAGAAACCTTTATAAGCTTTTTACCACCATCTTCCAGTTGAACTTCTATACGTGTAGCATCGGCATCAATGGAATTTTCAATTAATTCTTTTAAGACAGAAGCAGGACGCTCAATTACTTCACCGGCAGCTATTTTGGTTACAACAGTTTGTGGTAAAACCTTTATTTTAGACACTCGATCTTTACCTTAAATTCTTTCATAAAATTCTTGTACTTTTCTCCTTTGTAAGATACACGAATATCTCTGGACGTTTGGTTTATTGTCCTAATCGCGATTTTTATAAACTCATCAGGCAGGCATTCCATTACCTTGTCTGCCCATTCAACAATTGATATACCATTGCTCCAAAAGAACTCAACACAGTCGATATCATACATTTCATCAGGCGACTTCATTCTGTATGCATCGAAGTGATAAATCGGTATTCTTCCCATATATTGCTTTACTAACACAAAACTTGGGCTTGTTACTTCTTTCCTATCCTTTACACCCTGGCCTTCTGCAATTCCCTTTACCAGACATGTCTTACCCGAACCCAGCTGCCCCATAAGCGCTACTACACTCCCTGCCTTAAGAAGAGAACCTATTAGACGTCCGAGTTCTATTGTTTCCTCAACGTTATTAGTTTTAATGTGGATAGAATTGTCTGTAATAGAAAAATTTGTTTTACTTAAAATGTTTGTACCCTAAAGGCTTTATTTTCCGTAACTTACGATTAGAATCCTGCATAAATATACCACCTGGTTTTTTGATATGACCAATTTTTGATACACGTATTGAAAATGATCTTGATGCTAATAGTCTTTCGGATTCTTTATTAGAAAGAGTAAAAAGTAGTTCGTAGTCTTCACCATCATGAAGTGCGTGGTAAAGTACTGATAAACCTGTTTTGCGTGCCAACTTTTTTGCATCAGCAGATATAGGTATTTTATCTTCGTATAAAATTGCACCAGCACCGCTTTCTTCGAGAAGGTGATTTAAATCTGCTACCAGGCCATCACTCACATCTATCATAGAATTTATACTAAATTTCTTGTTTAGTATCAGGCTTTCTTTTAGGCGCGGTTTGAATGAGATGTGTTTTCTTAATATTGAACCACCGAGTGTTCCCGTTACCATTATTGCATCATCTACTTTTGCTCCAGAGCGTGTTACGGGCTTTAATCCATCATTCTTGCCAAACATTGTCACATTGATTGCTAACATTTTTTTCCCACTAACAATATCCCCACCTATTATTTTAATATTATATTCATCTGCCTCTTCTTTCATTCCCAGAAACAATTCTTTTGCAAATCTTGTTTTAGTTTTTAGGGGGAAACAAATAGAAACTACGGCATATTTAGCAGGGCAACCCATGGCAGCTATATCACTGATACTACATGCAATTGATTTCCTTCCTATTTTCCTTGGCGTATTTTTTTTTAGTTCAAAATGTGTACCTTCTACAAGCATATCTGTGGTAATAAGATACAATAAATTATGGTTAATTTTTATGGATGAACAATCATCACCAATACCAATTATGATGTTTTTGTCTTTTTTTTGATTATTTCTTATCCATTTTATAAAAGAGAATTCATCCATTTTCTGCAAAAATTATATTGTCTTTTTTTTTAAATACCAACATATTTTATTGAAAAAATATATAAGTTAGCCGATAATTAAGCTATGTAACTGTTTAAAATTTTGTAAATTTCTCTGGAAAGAACCATGAAAAAAGAAAAAAATATTCAAGAACTACAAAAAGACAGTTTGCAAGAACTATCTGATAAAGACCTCCTTTTTCTTATCAAAAGTTATGTAACTAAACGGAGGGACTACAAAAATATTGCAAATTTGATAAGAGGAGACGAGGACATAATCGGCAAGATGATTGATAGTGACAGGGTATTTAGCAAGGTGATGAACTGTAAAGACCGTATTTTGGAAGTGTCTCCTTATTTTTTATTTTCGTTGCTTTTGAGAAGGGCGCTTAGAGAAAAAAGAGAAGACACAGAATTTATCGAGGAGACTATAGAGATATTAAACAGTACCGAAACTATTACCCCCTGGAATAGGAATAGGCTTTTAGGCTTACTTGAAGATAAAAAGGTTTCAAACTACATTGTTAATGTGCTCACAAGGTTTGCGAAGAGTTCAAGATTGTTTAAGATAGTAGAAGGAGAGGAAGAGTCTTATAACTATATAGTGGACATGATTGCAGATTCGCTACGGTCGGATAATATTAGAAAGTTTTATACTTACTGTCATATTGGGAATTATGCGCTCTTCTTAACCGGGATGGTTCCGGAATATATAGAATACAGATATGAGTACAAACAAAGGCCAGTTGACGAGCATTATTATGTAGATTTCGGGAAGGCATATTTTAGTTTGGCATCAGAACATATCAACGCAAGGAAAAACAGGCTCTCTGACACATTATCACAATTATCAGAAGGTTTCGAGGTTGTTGTTCAAGTTTTACGTTTTATGAACAGTGAATACCTTTATCCTGACAAGGTGAAAACTTGTGGGGAAATCCATTAATTATATAGAGTTAGATGAAAATGGGAACTAAGTGCCCTTTGATTGAAGAATTACAGAGAAAGATAGAAAAGACATATGCGTTAGACACAGGTATTATAAATATTGAGGAATTCGTTATCGGCAATAAGGGGTATAAAAAGTTTTATGCGAAAGAGAAAATTAAAACGGTTGTTAATAATAGTTATTCAAGGTCACAGGTATTTATAAGAGACATTGGGAATACACTTAAGGTAAGTATTTACTACCCTGATGAATTGATTAAAGTATTGGAGGATAATGATCCCCGAATTGGTCTTCATGATGACAATATTGACGCATGTGCAAGCTTTGTGGAAGAGCTAGATCACTTTTTATTTATAGCTCAGAATTTTAAATTGAACCGTCCTTTTAGCCTTCTTGAATTGGAGTTACAGGCAAATGTAACGAAATACTTAGTGCTGAAATATTTTATCGCACTACAAAGTAAATCAATAAGGTTAAGTAAGAGTGATAAAGAATACATTAGACACCATCTCTTTTACAAACGTAAATACGATACTGATGATCCCTCGGAAAGAAAGAGATATGAAGATGCGAAGATATTCGGTATTATTTATACAAAATACATAGACTTTCTCTCACACGAAGATAGATTGCGTGATTTAAGGAAATTCAGTAGAATGACCTGTTCATCAAAGATAAGACATATACAATCAATAAGGAATTAGCATCGATTCATTAATAGAAGGAACATGCAACTTTTGTAAGTCTTCGTTGCTTTATTGCTGGAATAAGTTCTGGCTCTGATATCCAATCCTTGTAAAAGGTTTTACTTTGACTTCACCATTATCCGTATCAAAATCACTAAATATCACTCCAAACACTCTCAATAGGTTAACTCAATAGTTTTCTTTAGGGCGAAAGTCATGACCATTTATAATTTGTCTGGGATTATGAGAAACAAGTGCTATTGCCTCTTCTTCTCCCATAATCTTGGCAGCCCTTTCTAACGCCCTGGATAGAATCGGTGGTCTGCCAGTTAGTGAGTGTACGTCAGATGCAATAAAATGTACTATATTATGTTTTAAAAGCCATTCAGCACATTTTCTTTCACTGGAACCAAAATCTCCTGTCAAGCTTTGTGCAGTTATCTGAACAAGGGCACCTGACTTGACTAATTGCTCTAAAATTTCCGGTTTTTTTTGAAACTTCATTATTCTCTCTGCGTGTGAGAGGATTGAAACAATGCCAATAGATTTAAGACTGGATATAAGTTTATCAGTTGCGGGTGGGATGAAGATAAATGGGAGTTCGAGAAGGATAAATTTTTTACCATTGTTAATCGCAAGCGCCTCTCCACTTTCTATGTCTTCTGCTAATCTTTCATTAATATGTACTTCTGCTCCTGGGAGTATTTCCAAATCTAATTGAATTTCCTTCAATTTAAGATTGAGTTCTGTTACTTTTCTTAGTATCTCATCACTTTTTGCTTCATATACTCCATCTTTTGAATGAGGTGTTGCAACGATTGTCTTGATGCCGTCATTAGCAGCAATTTTACAAAGTTCGATCGATTCCTCAATCGTTTGTGGTCCGTCATCTAAAGAAGGAAGTATGTGTGTATGTATGTCTATCATCTTTATCTCAAGAGGTAATCGGAATTATAACTTAAAAAAAATTTGAATCTTCGTATTTTTAATTTGCAAGCGGGGAAATTGAGTATAGGTTTTTCATTGAAATGGTATACAATAATTGCTTAATTATAATGTAATTTCAAATAAATACAAAATATAATATAAAGACTGCATGAAAAAATACTCAATTGATTTAACAAATTTAAGAAAGGAAGTTCGAATAGATTATTTTAAGAGTTCTGGTCCCGGTGGGCAACACAAGAATAAAACTATGTCTTGTGTAAGATTATTTCACAAACCTACGGGTATAAGGGTAGTTGCCACAGAGTCACGTTCACAGATACGAAATCGTGCACTTGCTTTTAAAAGACTTCAAGTAAAGTTAATGGAGTTAAATATTGAAGAAAAAGAGCGGATTCCTACCAGTAAGCCCCGTTATGCGAAGGAGCGAATCCTGCAGAACAAAAAGAAAAGATCCCAAAAAAAACAATTAAGAAAAGAGATTTCATCCTCTGAAATCGAGTTCTAACGGAAACACGGCTGCAATAATCAGCAATGTCTTAAAAGTTATTGACAGTTGTAACTTATTTAAATAATATGATGGAGCCAAACGAATCAAGTGATATATGGGCAAAGGGGGAAATCTTTATGTCTTTCTGGAAAATGCTAAACAGTTTTCTAGTATTACTAGCTATTTCGTTAATAGTCACAGGATGTGGTTCTTCTGAGAAACGAAGAACCACGGGAGATGAACCCTTCTTTCAACAAGAAAAAGGACTTACAGAACATGGTAAGAAAAAAACAATAGACAGGATTTACCAGATCGATCCGGGTGATAAGAAGTTTGAGGTTTCAGATAAGTTCCGAACAGACCCTCCCAGGAAAATTGCAATATTACCCTTTGATAATTTGGTAGGTGGTAATTATATCTTAAATGAAATTCCTATTCCCAGGTTTAGCAATGAAGAAAAGGATGGTTGGAACTGGACTTATGCGAACAGAGTGAGAAGGTTTTTCTTCGGACACTTTGCTGCCAGGGAATTTGAAGATATAGAGTTAATGTATATAGATAAGTTACTACAAGAACTTGGGGTTTTAACACCCAACGACTTATATAAAATACCACCACAAGAACTGGGGAGGATGCTCGATGCAGATGCCCTTATTTATGGTCAAATCACAGACTATAAAAATTCTTATTACACACTCTTTGCCCAGATCAGGATTGGCTTGCGTATAAGATGTGTTTCGACAGAAGATGGTAGTGTCCTTTTTGAAGGTGAACATAAAAGGTATGATAATGACATACGTGTAGCAACCAACCCTTTTGATTTTGTAATTGCATCATTCCAGAACTATATGAGCCTAAGGGATGTCTATGCGGCAAGGGCAAGCGAGGAGGTGTCACGTGAATTAGTTTTAAAAATCCCTATTGTTGAATCATTTATTGAAGAAGAGGAACAACGTATTAGAGACAGAATCAGAACAAAGTTAACATATCTACCTCCCTCCAGCCCCGGAATGGTTATTGAAAATGAAACCAATCCTGCTACCGTCCCATCTATTCAAAACGAAAAACAAATTGTTGAATAATATATGCTGATTTGTTGTTATAGGATTTAAACATATCAAAAAAGCATTCCGTTTAGTTATAAATCTTATTCTTTATGGAAAAAAGTGCGTATTAAAAATAGCAGCTGGTTTCCTTCTAATTTTATCTTTCCCTCTGCTAATTAATGCTGAACAGGAATGCTGCCATATACACTTTTGGGTAGAACGGTAATTAAAATGCCATTTATCGTTTATACTTTTCTGGGTCATGAGATAGCTCACAATTGGTGGGGTAATTCAGTTTTTGTAGACCAAGAAAAAGGGAATTGGTGTGAGGGCTTGACAACATATAGAAGAGGTCAAAAGATATCGGATGGGATTATGTCGTAAATAGACTAACCACGTAAATTATGCAAGACGAACTATATTTAGGGACAAAACCCCTCTGTTTCCTTCATTAAGCAATTTGATTTCTAGCAACTACTCCATCACATGCGAGGCATGTCTGTGACTTTCAATTCCTAAAAAGCTACGCTTCTATTTTGCCTCGCAAAATTTATTGCTTAACGTAAGAAATATTCTTATAGTAAAGTTAAGTAATGAAATCTTTATTTAATACGTGTTTTACTAATATGTTTAAAGTGGAAGATTTATTTCCTTCTTTTTTTCGTAGCTTTTTCTGAAAGTAGCTTGTCATACACTACTCCAGCTACTATTCCACCAAGTATAGGCCCAAACCACCAAACGACATGATTATCTAAGTGGCCAGATGCTATTGCAGGCCCAAATACACGTGCTGGATTCAATGCCCCACCACTAATTGGGTTGGCAACCAATACTCCAAATAAGAATGCCAAACCGATAGCAATACCGGCAATACCTTTTGATGATCTCCTATCAACTGCAGTAGCGTATATTGTTAATACAAATATGAACGATACTACGGCTTCCATGAATATTGCACTGCCGCTGCTAACTCCATCCCCTACTACACAGGTACCTAGAAAAACTGTACTGATTGCATCAGGGAATAGTACCTTTAAGAAGAAGGCTGCTACCACAGCACCTAATAATTGAGATATTATATAAAAAACAGCTGTGTTGGCTTCCATCCTTTTACCAACCCAAAAAGAGATCGTTACTGCAGGGTTTATGTGAGCACCTGAAATATAACTTATTGCATATACTGCTGCTATAACTACAAACCCAAAGGCTGCGGAAACTCCTAAGATACCTATTCCCTGTCCACCGGAGTTTGTCAAATAGTAATCGGCGCATATTGCGCCAGCTCCGATAAAAACTAGCATAAACGTACCTAAAAATTCAGCCACATATTTATTATTCGGTTTCATAAATCGTCCTCCTATATTTGTCCGACCTTTTTCAATTACCTCCAAGTTTAACTTGAAAACAACCTATGAAGGCCTTCTTATTATTAAATTTCACTTCGCGGTAAAAGGCTTACGCTTTTTCCTTCTAACTTCAATACAGTTCTTTATGAGTTACAGACCAGGAATTACGAAACTTAATCGATTCTTGCATCATCCAAAGTGTTATTAAAATTAAGTTATTTTTTGCCCACAAACCTCCTTTCTTTCAGAAAAAATATTTGGCTCGTTTTATGAATTTTTTAGTCCTTTTTACCTGATAACGATTAAACACCTTCCAAGATATGCCCTAGTTTCTCCCTCTTTGTACGTAAGTATCGTCGATTTTCTTCCTTTGGTGTTATAACTATGGGAACTCTTTCTACGATTTCCAGGCCATAACCAGCTAGAGCAGTGAATTTTTTTGGATTATTTGACAAAAGCCTCATCTTTGATATTCCTAAATCTTTTAATATCTGTGCACCTATTCCATATTCACGGGTATCTACAACAAGGCCTAATTTTTTGTTTGCCTCGACTGTATCAAGACCGTTCTCCTGCAATGCATAAGCATGCAGTTTATTTTCAAGCCCGATTCCCCTGCCCTCCTGTCGCATGTAAAGCAAGACGCCCTTATCTTCTCTTTGAATCATTTTTAACGCATTATGGAGTTGACCTCCACAATCACATCTCAGAGAACCAAAGATATCGCCTGTTAAACATTCATCGTGAACACGTACTAATATTGGTTCTTTTTGAATTGGGGCTGGCGATTTATCTAAACTACCTATATTTCCCAGACATAAGGCCAGGTGCAAATATTCGTCAATAAATGAACGATAAAGGTGCAAAACAAATTTTCCATATATTGTGGGTAAATTAACTGAAACACGTTTTTCGATCAAGCGTTCTTTTTCGCGACGATATTTGATGATATCTGCAATAGTACATATTTTTATATTATGTTTTTCTGCCAGCTTTCTAAGATCGGGAAGTTTTGACATACTCCCATCTTCGTTCATAACCTCGCATATCACGGCAGCAGGCTTTAAACCTGCTAAGCGGGCAAGATCAACAGCACCCTCTGTATGACCCGCACGCACAAGAACTCCTCCCTTTTGAGATGTTAGAGGAAAAACGTGCCCCGGCCTATCAAGATCATGTGGGGTACAATCTTCACTAATAGCAGTCAAAATAGTCTTTGTCCTGTCTTTTGCTGATACGCCTGTTGTTATACCCTTTTTTGCATCTATAGTTACTGTAAATGGAGTCTGATAATTAGATGTGTTATTTGTTACCATCGGAGTCAAACCGAGTTCCTGTGCACGTTCCTCTGTTATGGTTAAACAAATTATTCCTCTTGCATGTAATAACATGAAGTTTATTGCCTCAGGTGTAATCTTTTCTGCTGCTATCGTTATATCTCCCTCGTTTTCACGACTTGCATCGTCAATAACGATAATCATTTTACCCTGCTTTAAATCCTCAACGACTTCTGATATCGTATTAAGCATGAAACTAACCATCCTTTTTCTATAATCTTGTTTTGCTTAGCAAACGAGCATAAGCCTATCTTTACAGTCAGGGATTAGCAACTGTCCCCAACTCTATATATACAACATAAGGTACAATTTCGCAATATTAACACAATATGCTGTGTAGTATCAATACAAAAATTGACTTTTTTACACAATCCGTCACGCTGGCAGGCGGGAAAAGAGCTAATTTATATAAAGCTTTTTAACCGCTCTATAGGTATAGTTTACAGCCGAAATAGAAGTAATAACTGCTACTAACCACCATAATACAAAAAGGGTTGTTAAAGAAAGATGATTTCCCAGCAAAACAGCCATGATTGCAGTAACCTGCAAAAACGTTGTAAACCTACCTAGCTTATTAGGACTACAATCTATTTTTCGCTTTAATATAATATAGGCTGCTATCAGACCTAGTGTGAGAAAAACTTCTCTACTGATAATAACGGTAGATACCCAATAAGGAAACCTGGGTTCCGGCCAGAGTTTGTCAGACGAAAGTAAAAGACATGCAACCACCAGTATTAATTTGTCTGCTATGGGGTCAAGATATTTACCAAAATTAGTGATTTCTCCCCATTTTCGTGCAAGGTATCCATCTAAAACATCGCTTAAACCAATTATGAGTAACAGTCCCAATGCAACATATCTGTAAACGTTGTGATGTTGAACTTGCATTACGCAGAGTACAAAAGGAGGTATAAAACATATTCTTGCAAAGCTTATTACATTAGGTAATGACAAGCATTTTCTCCTTTAGTATATGATAAATCATTCCGTATGAAGGACAACTTTTCTACCAGAAATCTCCTTAATTTTAACCTGTGTTCTAAATAAAATGCTCCATCTACTTCACCTAAGTATCATTCAGCAATTCAAATTATGATAACAAACGCATAATTACTGTCAAGTGAAAAAATACACCAGCTTGACAGTCCTGCTTATAATTAGTAACATCTAACAATAAGTATTTCTGTATCTTACAATCCTAACGCAAGTGTAATACAATGAAAAGCAATAAGGCTATTTTAGCTCTTTCAGATGGAAAGATTTTTGAGGGAACTTCTTTTGGTGCTGTGGGCGAAACATCAGGTGAAGTTGTATTTAACACCAGCATTACCGGGTATCAGGAGATACTTACTGATCCTTCTTACAAAGGGCAAATTGTAAACATGACTTATCCATTGATAGGAAACTATGGTATTTGCGAGAAAGATTATGAATCCATTCAGCCCTACTTGGAGGGATTTGTGGTCAGAGAATATAGTTCATATCCCAGTAATTGGCGTTCAAGAATGAGCTTAGGCGAGTTTCTAAAAAGCAGGGAGATTGTGGGTATTCAAGGAATTGATACAAGGGCCTTGACAAGGCATATAAGGGATTACGGTGCGCAGCAGGGAGTAATCTCTACCGTTGATATGGACTATCAGAGTCTTATCTCAAAGGCTAAAAGGGTACCCGGTCTCGTAGGCAAAGATTTGGTAAAAGAGGTTACTTGTCAGAAATCTTACAAATGGGAAGAAGGAGAAATCACCCTTGGTACTAAAAAAGGAAATGACCAACTACGCAATAAACAACATCAAGAAAAAGACGGGAAAAGATTCAGAGTAATTGTTTACGATTGTGGAGTGAAACATAACATTTTGAGAAAACTCAAGAGTCATAATTGCGATGTAACTGTAGTCCCAGCAGATACGAATGCGGAGAAGGTGTTATCATTAAAGCCAGATGGAATTGTTATTTCAAACGGTCCTGGTGACCCTGCCGCAGTGCCATACATGTTGGAAAATACAAGTAATATTATAGGGAAAAAGCCTGTTTTAGGCATATGTTTGGGTTTGCAAATTCTAGCTTTGGCTTTGGGGTATAAAACATATAAATTAAAATTTGGGCACCATGGGGGCAATCAGCCAGTTATGGATTTAAGCACAAAAAAGGTGGAGATTACGGCTCAAAATCATTGCTTTGCGGTAGATGGAGAATCATTAAAGAATGGACAAAGTAACAAGTTTGGTAGAGTAGAGATAACTCACACAAATTTAAATGATAAATCTGTAGAAGGCTTAAGATGCCTGGATGTACCGGTATTTGCGGTTCAATATCACCCTGAGGCTTCTCCTGGACCTCATGATGCAAGTTATATTTTTGATGAATTTGTCAAAATGATGGAATAATAGAATATGCCCAAAAGAAGTGATATTCAAAAGATACTCATAATAGGGTCTGGTCCAATAGTAATCGGGCAGGCATGTGAATTTGATTATTCTGGCACTCAGGCATGCAGGGTGCTAAAAGAAGAAGGGTACAAAATCATCCTTGTTAATAGTAATCCCGCCACAATAATGACCGATCCTGAGGTTGCAGACAAAACATACATCGAACCTATGACTACAGACGTATTAGCAAAAATAATTCAAAAAGAAAAGCCGGATGTACTGCTTCCTACATTGGGAGGGCAAACAGGCCTGAACCTGGCCGTGTCTTTAGCAGAAGAAGGTATCCTGGGAGAATTTAATGTGGAATTAATAGGCGCCAAACTAGAAGCAATAAAGAAGGCTGAAAATAGGGCGGAATTTAAAGCAGCCATGAAAAATATAGATATCCAGGTACCAGAAAGTGGTTACGCACGCACTTTAGAAGATGCTGTGGACATTGTAAAAGAGATAAAGCTGCCGGTTATCATACGGCCATCATTTACACTGGGAGGTATAGGCAGCAATGTCGCTTACAATATTGAAGAATTAAAAGAGTATGTAAACTTTGCACTGGAGGCAAGTCCTGTTCATGAAGTACTTATAGAGAGATCTGTTCTAGGCTGGAAGGAATATGAGCTGGAGGTAATGCGGGACCTTAAAGATAATGTTGTCATAATTTGTTCCATAGAAAACTTTGATCCTATGGGCATCCATACTGGTGATAGTATTACTGTAGCGCCTGCACAAACGCTAACCGATAAGGAATATCAAATAATGCGGGATGCGGCAATCAAGATTATTCGAGAGATTGGTGTTGAAACAGGGGGGTCTAATATTCAATTTGCACTTAATCCTTCCAATGGAGAGATGATGGCAATAGAAATGAACCCAAGGGTATCAAGAAGTTCTGCTTTGGCTTCAAAGGCTACAGGTTTCCCGATCGCAAAAATCGCTGCAAAATTGGCAGTTGGCTATACACTTGATGAGATATCCAATGACATTACGCGTTATACACCAGCATCGTTTGAACCTGCTATAGACTATTGTGTGGTCAAGATTCCAAGATTCAATTTTGAGAAATTTCCTGAAGCAGAACAGACACTTACTTCTCACATGAAATCTGTTGGTGAGGTTATGGCCATTGGGCGGACGTTTAAGGAATCACTGGGCAAAGCAATAAGATCTTTAGAAAACGGCCGTTATGGTTTAAGTGAACATTTTACCAGAAGTGAATTGAGTAACTCAGAGAAAAAAGAATTCATAAAAAACCATTTGTTGAATCCCTCATGGGACAGGATTTGGTCTATTGCGGATGGTATGCGATTGGGTATTGACATGAACGAAATCCACGAAATAACGAAGATTGACAAATGGTTTCTTTACAATATAAAACAGATTGTTGAACTGGAAGAAGAAATCAGAAACCAACATAAAACAGATGCCTCCAAAAAGAATGCTGCATTGCGTGAAGAAAACCTGATAGATTCCGGCCTTTTAAAGAAGGCAAAACAGTATGGCATCTCCGACCATCGTCTGGCAAACCTTTTAAATACAAGCGAATCTTCTGTTCGCGAATGTCGCCGAGCAAAAGACATTCACCCGGTATTTAAGGTGGTGGACACCTGCGCAGCTGAATTCAAGGCTTACACACCTTATCTATATTCTACATATGAGAGTGAATGCGAGGCCAACCCGACATCAAAAAAGAAAATAATTATTCTGGGAAGCGGACCCAATCGTATTGGTCAGGGAATTGAGTTTGATTATTGTTGTGTGCATGGTGCATTAGCCTTAAGAGAGATGGGATTTGAGACAATAATGGTTAATTGCAATCCCGAGACAGTAAGTACCGATTACGATATATCTGATAGATTGTATTTCGAACCTCTTACTTTTGAGGACGTGATTGAAATTGTTGAGAAGGAAAAGCCTGAAGGAATTATTGTTCAGTTTGGTGGACAGACCCCCTTAAAACTTGCCGTACCATTAGCCAAGGAAGGGGTTAAGATTCTGGGAACTTCTCCTGATAGTATTGATATAGCGGAAGACCGCAAAAGATTTGCAGCACTCCTGTCTAAGTTAGGCCTTCTACAGCCGAACAACGGAAATGTAAGGTCATTTATAGAAGCTAAAAAGGTTGCATCTTCTATAGGCTATCCAGTCTTATTAAGACCATCCTACGTCTTGGGTGGTAGGGCCATGAAAGTAGTCTTTGATGAAGACGAGCTTGAGGAATATATCACACATGCAGTTGATGTCTCCCCGGAACACCCTGTCTTAATCGACAAATTTTTAGAGGATGCTATCGAGGTAGACGTTGATGCCGTATGTGATGGAGAGGAAGTCTTTATCGGCGGTATCATGGAACATATAGAAGAAGCCGGTGTACATTCGGGAGATAGCGCATGTTCATTACCCCCCTATTCTATAGAAGAAGAAATTATAGATAAAATAAAATCCCAAACTCAATCTCTGGCTTTGGAACTAAATGTTCTTGGCCTTATCAATATTCAATTTGCCGTTAAAGATGACGAGGTTTATGTCCTGGAAGTAAATCCTCGTGCTTCAAGGACTGTACCCTTTGTTAGTAAGGCAATTGGTATTCCGCTTGCAAAAGTAGCATCTAAAGTTATTACGGGATGTAAGCTGAAAGAATTGAATATAGATAACAAAAGAGAAAGTAAACATATTGCCGTAAAGGAAGCTGTTTTCCCATTTATAAGGTTTCAAGGTACAGACACTATATTGGGCCCGGAGATGAAATCTACCGGAGAGGTAATGGGAATTGATGCCGATTTTGGGAAGGCATTTGCCAAAGCGCAGATGGCTATTGGCGGGAGTTTACCTCAATCAGGCACAGTTTTTATCAGCGTGAGGGATAAAGATAAGCCTGTGATAGTGGATATTGCTAGCAGACTTCACCATTCAGGCTTTAAGATATATGCTACTGAAGGAACTGCAAAGGCTATATCAGAAAAAAAAATACCCGTTACTACAGTCCTGAAAGAATATGAGGGACGCCCCAACATTATAGACCATTTGAAGAATAAGGAAGTCCAATTAGTAATTAACACAGCCGAAGGCAAACTCTCACAAAAAGACTCTTATAACATACGCCGCTATGCAATAATGTCTGCAATTCCTTATTGTACCACCGTACAAGGTGCTATAGCTGCGGAGAGCGCCATCAAATCCATGTCAAATGGTGAACTCGATGTTAAACCAATTCAAGAATATTACATGTAAAAAGTCAGTAAAATCACAACTTAGATGTAGATAGTTGGTTTTGTATCACATCTTCAAAAGCTTACCTGAAATTCCCAAAGCTTTTTTCCCTACGGATCATTTTCCAGGTAGTTTTATCAGCACTTTCCAGGATTTTTATTCATGCCTTGATGTTGCTTTCTGATTCTTAGCATCTGTTCAAATAAAATATTTTACCAGCATTCGAATAGCAATCAGGGTGAGAATGGTTTTGAAGATGATTGTGAAGTGTTTCTTTGAAAGCTTGTTGAGTAATTTCTTCCCGATAATGGTACCCGTAATCAGGAATATACTGAGGATCAAGATTAAGGGCCAGTAATGGAAAACATTAATCCCAATAAACCCGAACAGTGGGATTTTTAGAATGTGGGAAATAAGTTGAACTGTGGCTTTGGTGGCCACGAGTTCTTCCTTTAAGATGTCGTTCCTGAGAAAGAAGGGAGCAATAAAAGGGCCAATCGCCCCAAAAAATATCCCGATTACCCCGGCGACAAAGCCCACCGGAATAAATACCCTCAGACCAGCATCCCCGCTTGATTTGAACTGTGGTAAATAAATGGAGATCAGGATAAACAAGGCCATGATAAGGCGAATGGTAGATTTATCTAGCAGGGAGAACGTATAAATTCCGAGCAAGACTCCGGGAAGAACGCCAACCAGAAAATATCCTGTGATCTTCCAGTTGATATTTTTCCAAAATATGGTGACACGGGTACCGTTGCTGATAAGCTGTAAGGCAGCATGTAAGGGTATTACATACTCGATTTTTACCAGCAGCATTATCACAACCAGCAGCAGTGTGCCACCTCCCAGCCCGGTGGCTCCACCGATAATGGCTGCCAGAAAAGAAGTAATACTTAGTACAAGCGTTGTAGCAAATGTTACAGGCATGATGGTATATTTAAAAATGTACATCTATATGATATAATGAAACATGATGAATGTTTAGATATTTTTTTGGAGATGGTATTATAGTGCGCATTGTTATTCTGATTTTGTTTTTCATCTCGAATAAATATAAGGTGAAAACTGTGCCATGAAATTGTGCAGACTAAAAATGTCAGAATGATGATTAGGCGGGTTGAGAAGGCGTTATTCAAATGCGTTGGTTTTTAATTTGAGTTGACACCTTTTCTCAAATTTGGTTAAATCACTTTTTTAGGGTTTTTTGAGGTCTAAGTTGTAAAAATGGGTATCCTTACGAAGGTTTTTGGTTCTGCCAACGAACGGATTTTAAAGGGTCTAAAACCGATAGCTGACCATATAAGTTCGCTGGAAGATAACATGAAAAGTTTGACTGATGCTGAGCTCAGGCAGATGACGGATAAGTTTAGAGAGAGGTCATCTTCGGGAGAGACACTTGATGACCTCATGCCGGAGACATTTGCTGTCGTGAGAGAAGCGAGTAGAAGGATGTTAATTGCACCCAATCCTGATAATACAATTAAGACTATTAAGACTATGAGACCCTTTGATGTTCAGCTAATAGGGGGAATTGTATTACATCAAGGAAAGATTGCAGAAATGGCAACAGGGGAGGGGAAAACACTTGTAGCAACATTGCCGGCATATCTTAATGCACTTGAAGGTAAAGGTGTTCACATCGTTACCGTGAACGATTACCTTGCCGATAGAGACAGGAATTGGATGGGACCAATGTATGAATTTCTGGGCCTTTCAACAGGTGCAATACAAAGCAACCAGAGCTATGAAGAAAAGATGGCAGCTTATAAAGCTGATATCACTTATGGTACCAATAATGAGTTTGGCTTTGATTACCTGCGGGATAATATGAGGGTGCATCACGAGGAACAGGTACAGGGGGAATTGAACTACGCTATTGTTGATGAAGTTGATAGTATCCTGATTGATGAAGCTAGGACACCCCTGATCATCTCAGGGCCATCTGAAGAATCAAATGAAAAATACTATACCGCTGACAAGATCGCAAGGAGGTTGAAAGCGGGAAAACACTACGAAGTAAAAGAGAAGGAAAAAAGTGCGCATTTAACTGACGAAGGAACAAGCATTGTTGAAAAACAGCTCGGTGTTGACAGTATATATGCAGACATAAATATGGACTGGCCTCACTATATTGAACAAAGTTTACGTGCTCACTCACTATTTAAAAGAGACACTGATTATATTGTTCGAGGAAGAGAGGTTATTATAGTTGATGAGTTTACCGGTAGATTAATGGAGGGCAGGGTTTGGAGTGACGGGCTTCATCAGGCAGTTCAAGCAAAGGAGCGCTTAAAGATAAAAGAAGAGAATCAAACACTTGCTACGATTACGCTTCAGAATTTCTTCAGACTTTATAATAAACTTGCAGGAATGACCGGTACGGCCTTTACTGAGGCTGCTGAATTTGACAAGATTTATGGATTAGAAGTAGTTGTTATACCAACAAATAAACCACTAATTCGCCATAATGCCCCAGACAAGGTTTACTGTACAACAAAAGAAAAATATGATGCCATAATTGAGGAAATAGCTGAAGTACATGAGACCGGTAGACCTATCCTGGTTGGGACGATATCAATAGAAAAGTCTGAGGCGCTCAGTAAAGCACTTAGTAGGCGTGGAATAGAACACGAGGTTCTTAATGCAAAACAACACGCACGAGAAGCCGTGATAGTTGCAAAGGCAGGACAAAGGGGGAATGTTACCATCGCAACAAATATGGCCGGAAGGGGAACGGACATTGTTTTGGGTGAGGGCGTAGCAGGGTTAGGAGGTCTTCACATAATAGGGACTGAAAGACATGAGGCAAGGCGCATTGATAACCAATTACGAGGACGTACAGGACGTCAGGGAGACCCTGGTTCATCACGATACTACGTCGCGCTTGAAGATGACTTAATGCGCATTTTCGCGCCGGAAAGAGTAGGTTCATTACTAAAAAAGTTTGGTATGGTAGATGGTATGGCAATAGAACATTCCATGGTGAGCAAATCAATCGAAAGAGCACAAAGAAAGGTTGAACAGCATAACTTCGAAATACGTAAGAATTTGCTCGAGTATGATGAGGTGATGGATGAACAGAGGAAGACTATTTACACGTGGCGACAAAGGGTTCTCGAACGAGAAAATCTCAGAGAAGATTTACTCAGGATGATTGAAGAAAGCATCCAGGATTCAGTGGATTATTATATAAATCCAAAATTACACAGCAGCGAGTGGGATTTAGATGCTCTAGTCAACTGGTATAGGCAAAAGTTTGGCATAAAAGTTGACATAAAAGTGTCCGATGCAGAACCAAGGGAAGATATTGAAAATTTATTAATCAGTAATGCCTTCAAAGCTTATGAGGAAAAAGAAACAGAAATTGGCAAAGAACAACTCAGGAAAATTGAACAAATTCTCATGCTTGATAAAGTCGACACCAAATGGAAAGATCATCTATATGCGATGGACCACTTGAAATCAGGTATAGGCTTAAGAGGTTATGCCCAGATTGATCCAAAGATAGAATATAAACGTGAGGCGCTGATAATGTTCGAGAGCATGATGTCATCAATTAGGGAAGACGTCACAGACCTTATATTTAAGTTACGGGTTAGGCCGGAAACAATAAGCCATTATAAAGATGTATGGAATGCTGACAACTTTGTTTACCAGGATTCATTAAATGTCTTACCTGAATATCCAGCTCCCAAAAGAGAAACAAGGGCTGAACCTGCAGTCGCAAACGCCCAGGGTGAGCAGAAGCCTGAACCTATACGGGTCGGCGTTAAAGTTGGTAGAAATCAACCTTGCCCTTGTGGAAGCGGAAGAAAATATAAACAATGCTGCGGCAGATAATATTAGTTAGTTTCTATTGCGGAAAGCTTGAATACTCAAAAAATGTCATTTTTACCCCCACAGCTTGCTCGCTTGCGCTTCGCAAGCTAGCAGTGGGGGCTGAGCTCTTCGCTTTCTGTCATGCTGAATCCTGTGCTGAATTGATTTCAGTATTATTTCAGCATCTCCCCTGCCTGCCGGCAAGGAGACTGTGTCATAATTAAACGACAAAAGAGGATACCAGTGGTTCTTCTTTAAAAAGAGAAAAAATTAAGCCCATGAA
>VSDH01000016.1 GCA_008636105.1 Candidatus Scalindua sediminis
TCACCTCCTTTCCGGAGATGAGTATACCTGACATTTTCTATTTGTCTTATACTGACATTATCAATTTGCTATGACATGCTTTTTGATTGGAGCTATTCTTCCCCTTATTGCCTATCACTTGTATAATTCTACGACCAGTAACCGTCCGTTCCATCTCTTTGTCGGCCCACACTCGTTTCTCGCCATCGATCTCCTTTAAAAGTATTTAGTTCCTTCTTGATATTTAAAAGGGTTATATGTATAATTCTCCTTTCCGTATTTAAAAACGACTCTTACCATTGTTTTATAACAAACGTGGCACGAAAAACTGCTAAAAATTCCACACTTGATAGGGTAAAGAAGGATAACGTCAAGTTCATAGAGCTGCAATTCACAGACATTAATGGTAACATTAAATCCGTAACAATTCCTACACACAAGCTTCGGGAATCCTTAGACAAAGGCATATGGTTTGACGGCTCCTCAATAGAGGGATTTACCAGGATTTCCGAAAGTGACATGTTTCTAAAACCTGAACCTGAAACGTATGCCATTCTCCCGTGGGAGCCTGAAGAGAGACGAACGGCGAGATTTATATGTGATGTTTTTATGCCAGATGGCAAACCCTTCGATGGGGATCCAAGATTTATACTGAAAAGGGCATGTGGCGAAGCCAAGGCAATGGGATTTGAATACAATGTGGGTCCAGAACTGGAATTTTTTCTTTTCAGAACAAAAGAAAACCATAGCGTCGAGCCTACACCCCATGACGTTGGCGGATACTTCGATTTCTCACCAAGAGACCTGGCCGGATATGTCAGAAATGATATAATAACCGCTTTGGAAAGTATGGGCCTTAAGATCGAAATGAGTCATCACGAGGTCGCGCCGGGGCAACACGAAGTGGACTTTCGGTACTCAGACGCCCTCACAACGGCAGATAATACCATTACATTCAAGCTGGCCGTTAAGTCTATCGCACATAAACACGGCCTTTATGCCACGTTTATGCCTAAACCCATTTATGGCATCAACGGTAGTGGTATGCACTGTCATCAAAGCCTTTTTTATATAAAAAACGGTAAAAATGCATTCTACGGCGCAAAAGATAAATACAATCTTAGTGATACTGCAAAATACTTTGTTGCCGGCCAATTGAGGCATATACGAGAAATGATATCTATCCTGGCTCCCACAGTAAATTCCTACAAGAGACTTGTTCCCGGTTACGAGGCGCCGGTGTACATATGCTGGGGGCAGAAAAACAGATCTGCCCTGATCAGGATTCCCAGATATTCAAAGGGGAGAGAGCAATCTACAAGAGCAGAATTAAGGTGTCCAGACCCCAGTGGTAATCCTTATCTGGTCTTTGCCGTGATGCTAGAAGCAGGCCTGGACGGGATGCGGAACAAGACAAAAACCCCTCCCCCCGTGGAAGAGAACGTGTATGACTTTGACCCGGACAGGTTGTCAAACCTAAAGATTGGTGTCCTCCCCGACTCTCTAGGTGAGGCTGTTCAAGAATTGAAAAATAGCAAGTTTATGAAAGCGGCTCTAGGCCCCCACGCTTATAAGACGTACATTAATGCCAAAACAATCGAGTGGAATGAGTATAGAATGCAGGTTACTGATTGGGAACAAAAGAAATATTTTGAGGCTACGTAAGCCTCTCTAACTATCACCATGAATCACCCAACTGTTGACAAAAAACAGACTTGGTCGTCTGTTCTAGAGAAGATAAAGGCAAAGATTACTTTAGATCAATTTGCCACCTGGTTTACAGGCCTGAGATTAATTAAGTTCGATAAACATGAAGTCCTTATCCATGCTCCAAATCTCTTTTGTAAGGAGTGGTTGAAGAATAATTATATGGACATCATATCGTCCACAATTAATGAAGCGACAAACCTTAAACCTGACGTAAACTTTGTCGTCGAAGGCGAAAAGGAGTCATCAAAACTAGACTCGCCTGTTTGCCACGCCCCTGTACCGAAAAGCGTTGAAAAGCAAGCGTACGTAAACAAAAATTACACCTTTGAAAACTTCTTGGTTGGTCCTTGCAACCGACTAGCACATGCTGCGGCTCTCGCCGTTTGCGAATCGCCAGGAGTAGCTTATAACCCACTATTTATTCACGGCGCTGTCGGACTCGGCAAAACTCATTTACTCCAAGCCATATACCTTCAACTGCAACAACGTCCAAACCAATACAACATCTCCTTCTTGCCATGCGAAACCTTCGTTAACCATTACATATCTACGATAAAGTCTGGCAGTTGGGACAATTTTAGAAGTAGATACCGGCAGAGCGATGTGCTCCTGATAGATGACGTTCACTTTTTTGCAAACTCTCAAAGCTCGCGCGAAGAGTTTTTTCACACCTTCAACGCCCTTTACAGCCAACAAAAACAAATTGTTTTGTCAAGCGATTGTCCCCCCGAAGAAATACCTACAATAGAAGAGCGTCTTATCTCCAGATTTAGATGGGGACTAATCGCGAGAATCGATCCGCCTAGTTTTGAAACTAGTGTTGCTATAATTCAGAGAAAAGCTGCCCTGCTTAATATAGACATCCCTTACGAAGTGGCCTGCTACTTGGCAGGAAATGTTTCCTCAAACGTAAGAGAGATTGAGAGCTCTATTGTGAATATTAGCAAATATGCCTCTTTAAATAATACCAAGATAGATATGAATCTTGTAAGGCTAGTAGTGCACGATTCGCTAAAAGAAAGAAGAAAATGTATAAGCATTGAGGATATACTAAACACAGTTACCAAACACTTTGGTGTTCAAATTTCACAGCTTCACTCTAAGAGGAAGTTTAAGTCTATTACTTTACCAAGGCAGATCGCAATGTACCTCGCTCGTAGACTTACAAATCTATCACTAGAAGAAATCGGAGGTTATATGGGAGGGCGTGATCACACAACCGTCATGCACGCCGATGGAAAAATACAGAAACTGAAGAAGGCAGACCGCAATATGTCTACTATGTTAAGAAAAATTGAAAAAGAACTAGTTAGAAGAAAATAGACCATCTGTCACTTTGAGAAAAATCGAAAAAGTCTCGGCCTAATAAACAATGTTTATATTACATGTGCATATCATGTTAACAACTTCTGGAATATTAGAAATAAATGGACTATCGGCAAACATCTTCTCGCAAGTTATATGCTTTTCTTCGCAAAAACTGACAATCATACACAAACAACTTACTGTCTATCTACCACTGTAGTCCAATTTTACCTCTGTACAAAAATTTCGCAATTTCTTAGTTTACAAGGTGTTACAAAATATCTATAATGTATACTAACCTTTTATCTTAAACGTTAATAATACTAAGATAATAAAAGTAAAGTATATATAATATATAAATTAAGTAATTGATATTCCAATGTTCTTACACACTAATATAACGAATAAATGAAAATAAAGTGTAATAAAGAAGACATTAAAAAAGGATTTCACATCGTAGAATGTAATGCTTCTGGATCTAATATAAGACCAATTCTACAAAATGTTAAGATTACAGCAAAAAACAATACCTTAGAACTATCTACAACGGATTTAGAAGTTAGTATAAGTTATGTAGTAGATTCTGTTGAAGTAATAGAACCAGGTGTAGTTGTATGTCCTGAAGTAAAGGTAGCATCAATAGTAAAAGAGTGGAGTGAAGACTGTATAGAGATAACTGAAGAAAACAGAATATGCTCAATAACCGGGAAGGGTAGTTATTTCAAGATCCTGTGTATGGACCCAGAGGAGTTTCCTGCGATACCACAGTTCACAAACGAAAATTACATAGAGATAGACAAAGCAAATTTGACAGAAATGGTAAGGAAAACAGCATTCATCCTTTCAGGGGAGAAGGCAAAACACGGTTCTAATGGTGTGTTTTTAGATGTAAATAAAAATCGAGCAAAAATGGTTGCAAACGATGGGAGGAGACTTGCCGAAATCAAAAGGAAAATAGACAACCCTAATGGCCTGAGGAATAGTTGTATAATCCCAATAAAAGGGATATTACAGGTATTAAGGATGCTATCAGACCATGACGAAATTATAAAGATAAGAATAGAGGAGAGGCGTGTTTTCGTAAGGACAGAGAAATCTACATTGTGCTCACAACTAATAGAGGGACAGTACCCCGAGTATGAAGAAGTAATACCCACGAATTTGGATAAAAGAATTACCCTGGATAAGCGTACGTTTTTTTCTGCCGTTCGTAGGGGTTCAGTGATGACAACTGAGGAATACAAACTGTTGAGATTTAAGATTTTGGAAAACTTGCTTGAGTTAAGATGTACCTCACCCGATGTTGGAGAGGCCAAGGTTGAGATGCCAATAGAGTATTCTGGAGAGGGGCTGGAGATAGGACTCAACCCTGACTACATTTTGGACTTCCTTAAGGTAGTTGATACTGATAAAGTAGGATTAGAATTGAAGGATCACAGTACGGCTGGGGTGTTTAAAGCAGGGAATGACTACACATACGTAGTAATGCCCATGAGTTTGGAGGGAAGCTAGGAGAAATGAGCAAAATTTTGCACCGTGGCGGTACGCAGGGGAAGTCTGACAATGTGAAAAAACTAGGTGATCTGGTACGCAAAACTGCGAAAGTACTAAAGGCGAGGAGCAAAGCCAATAGAGGATTAAGTGAGAAATGGGCGGCAATAGCAGATCAGGATATCTTGGAGCACACAGATTTAAAAGGGATCAACAAAGGCGTACTCTATGTGAAGGTAGATTCGGCAACATGGTTGCATTACATAACGGCTTTTAAAAAAGAAGGATTATTAAAGTCAGTACAGAGTGAATATAGGCAGAGGTATATTTCTGATATAAGGTTTTATGTAGGGAATTTATAGGGAGGCATGTAAAAACAACATACCATATTATGAGTGAAACAGAGAAATATGATGCAAGATCTATAAAGGTCCTGGGCGGAATAGAGGCAGTTAGGAAAAGACCAGCCATGTACATTGGGGACACAACGCAAAGAGGCCTACACCACCTACTTGAAGAGGTCGTTGGAAATAGTGTTGATGAAGCAATGGGTGGTTTCTGCAACAACATCACAGTAAAGCTAAATCTGGATGGAAGCGCAATGGTACAGGACGATGGGAGGGGCATTCCTGTTGATAAGCATGTGGAAATGAACAAGCCAGCTGTTGAGGTAGTAATGACGACTTTACACGCCGGTGGTAAGTTTGAGGGTAAAAGTTACAAGGTTTCCGGGGGATTGCATGGTGTGGGAGTGTCCGTTGTAAATGCACTTAGTGAGTGGCTAGAAGTAGAAGTAAGGAGAAGCGGGTCTGTGTACTTCCAGCGGTTTGAACGTGGCCAACGGAAAACAGAATTAGAAGAACGAGGAGCCACAAAAAAGACAGGAACGAGGATCGTTTTCATGCCAGACCGCTCTATATTTGATGAAACGACGTTCAGTGTAGACGTAGTAAAAAAAAGGACCAGGGAACTTGCGTTCCTCAACAGAGGTCTTTGTATAACGATCATTGATGAGGGAGCGGATAGTAAAGAGCAATTCAAGTATGATGGGGGAATAAAGGTATTCGTAAAAGAGCTGAACAGGGGCAAGGAGGTGGTGCATAAAGACGTAATATATTCTGAAAGAGAGCAAAGAGGCGTAGTCGTTGAGTTTGCAATACAGTATAACGACGGCTATACAGAGAACGTACTCTCCTTTGCAAATAACATAAATACTATGGAAGGCGGAACACACGTGATAGGTTTCAGAACCGCACTAACGAGAACATTGAATGCGTACGCAAGAAAGGCGGGACTCGTAAAGGATGGCAAGGCACCTACGGGTGATGATTATAGGGAAGGGTTGACGGCCATAGTTAGTGTAAAGGTTCCAGAACCACAGTTCGAAGGGCAAACGAAGACAAAATTGGGAAACAGAGAAGTTCAGGGGATTGTAGAAGCGGTGATAAACGAGCGCTTAAACATCTACTGTGAGGAAAACCCCACGTCCGCCAGGGCGATAATAAGCAAGGCGATAGAAACCTCTAGAGCAAGAGAAGCAGCAAGGAGGGCGAGGGAATTAGCAAGGCGAAAGGGTGCACTGGCCGGGGGAGACTTGCCGGGGAAACTCGCAGATTGCTCCAGCCGTGATGTGAATTCTACAGAACTATTCATAGTTGAAGGAATGTCTGCAGGCGGGAGCGCCAAGCAAGGAAGAGATAGGAGAACTCAGGCTATCTTGCCGCTAAAGGGCGTTATATTAAATGTTGAAAAAGCCAGGGTAGAAAAAATGCTCAGTAACGAAGAAATCAGGACGCTCATAAGCGCCATTGGCACAGGTATAGGAGTAGAAGAGTTTGATGCCAACAAATTGAGGTACGGGAAGGTGATAATAATGACTGATGCCGATGTAGACGGTGCGCATATTAGAACACTACTGTTGACATTTTTCTTCAGACAAATGCCAGAATTAATTAATAAAGGAAACATTTATATAGCACAACCACCTCTTTACAAGGTAACAAAGAAAAGGAAACAGAAGTATTTGTACGACGACAAAGAATTACAGAAAACTATGGTAAGCATGGGAGCAGACGATGCAGTGGTTGAGGTATGTAATGGGGAAACTAAGCGCCTGGGTGGCGATAAGCTAAAGAAATTTGTTAGTCTTCTTGAGAAAATGGAAAGATATGACAAGATGTTAAATAAGAAAGGCGTATCTTTCAAAGACTACTTAGGAGGGAGACGTGAAGGGTGCTATCCTCTCTATAAAGTCATTTACAATGGACAGGAAAGATATCTTTATTCGGATGGCGAATTAAATGACTTGGTAAAGCGCCATCAGAAGGAGAAAGGAAGCAGCATAGAGATTGTGGAAGAGGACATCGAAAAAGGCAGGAATGGGGAGGACTCAATCAGAGTGACGGAATTTCACGAAAGCAAGGAAATAGAAAACACCGTAAAACTAATAGAGATGGAGGGGCTAAAAATTGAGACGTACTTCGAGGAATTAGGAAAGAGGAAACTTCCCCCAATCAACTTAATATATAACGGGAATAAGATGTGCATATCCTCATTGTGCGAGCTCTTAACGAAGGTGAGAGAGGGGGGGAAGAGCGGTCTTAGTATCCAGAGGTACAAGGGTCTTGGAGAAATGAATGCTGATGAGTTAGCAGCAACAACTATGAATTTGTCAACCAGGACTTTATTGAAGGTGAAAATTGAAGATGGCATAAAGGCCGATAAGATCTTCAGTACACTGTCTGGAAAAGACGTTCAACGAAGACGAGAATATATAGAAACCCATGCACTGGATGTAAAAAATCTAGATGTGTGAAAATATCAGAATGTGTTTTCTCCCCACCAACCAGTGAATACAAACTCCGCGGGGCCAGTCATGTACGTTTTGTTGTTGTTCGCCCACTCTATTTTCAATTCACCACCTGGAAGAGACGTTGTTACTATTCTTTCGGTTATATTATTTAAGGCGCATGCAATACAAACGGCTACTGCTCCCGTACCGCATGCCAATGTTTCCCCCGAACCCCTTTCCCAGGATCTCATTTTAATTTTGTCGGGAGAGACGACCTGGGCAAAATGGACATTTGTTTTTTCCGGGAAGGCCTTGTGATTTTCAACAGCCTTGCCAGTGATAGGAAGTTGTACGGATTCAACATCATCAACAAGAATAATGCAGTGAGGGTTTCCCATCGAAACGCATGTAATATTTAGCGAAACGCCAGCTACAAGGAACGGTTCGTTTATAACCTGTGTATTTTCGCCTAACATGGGTATATCATTTCTAAGTAACTTTGGCACACCCATATCTACCCTTACCCGGGAGACTTTACCATTTACTGTGATTAATTCTGCTGTCTTTATTCCAGAAAGGGTTTCAATTTTGATTTTATCACTCTTACTTAATCCATAATGGTAAGAATATTTAGCGACACATCTTATACCATTGCCGCACATCTGTGCCTCACTGCCATCAGCGTTAAATATGCGCATCTTGACGTCAGCTACTTGTGATGGCATTATTAGTATTAGGCCGTCACTACCAACACCGAAGTGTCTGTCACTCATTGCGACCGCGAGTTTTGATGGGGCTTCCACTTTTTCTTCAAAGCAATTGATGTATATGTAGTCATTCCCGATTCCCTGCATTTTGGTAAATTTCAATGTGCAGCCTCATTAATAAAAAAATGAACGGCAAGATTTGATTTCAAAGGATTTCCTCTCAGATTTTACCAAAGCGGTCTTTTTTGTCAACATATAGTAAGTTAGGCGTGTAGTCTTTGCGTCATGTTGAATGGGGAACCAGAAATAAGATGCATCAAAGGCTTAAGAAAGGTTGCAGATTACGCGCGAAGGGTGTTGGAAAAAAGGAATTTAGGCGCCCCGGGTAAAGGCTTGAGGTTCCTTATCAAGCTCAAATGCCCTATGTACTGCAATCAAAGCACGTTCTGCTTGGCCCTCTTCTATAACGCAGGATATTTTGATCTCGGATGTGCTTATCATTTGTATATTGATCTTCTCGTCAGAGAGTGTACTGAACAGCCTTTCAGCTATTCCACAGTGTGACCTCATACCTACGCCCACGACTGAAAGTTTTGCTATCTTGTCATCAGCAATTATTTTCTTGGCCTTAATTTCTCCTTTGATCCTTTCCGTTGTGGCAAGGGCAATTGGGAGGTCACCCTTTAGGACAGTAAACGTTACGTCTGTCAATCCATGTGCACCAATATTTTGGATTATCATGTCTACATTTACGTTTTCTTTCGCAAGTTCTCGAAATATCTTGGCTGCTTGCCCAGGTTTATCATATACCCCGATAATAGTTATCTTTGCTTCGTTTTTTGTGACAGTTGCACCACTCACAACGATTTTTTCCATTTCACTCACCTCTTTGCATATAAGGGTTCCTGTGCCGTCGTTAAAGCTAGGCCTTACACGAATGGGGACGTTGTAATTCTTTGCAAGTTCAATCGATCTTACATGAACAACTTGCGCACCCATGCTTGCAAGTTCTAGTATTTCATCATAGGATATTTTAGTTAGTTTTCGTGCCTCGGGGACAATGTGAGGGTCTGCCGTATATATTCCATCGACGTCAGTATATATATCACATATGTCTGCTTTAAGCATAGCGGCCAGAGCTACTGCAGTGGTATCAGAACCTCCACGTCCCAGGGTTGTTATGTTATCGTTTTCATCCACGCCTTGATATCCCGCAACTACCACAATTTTATCCTGAGAAAGTTCTTCCATGATACGGTTAGCATTTATACTAATTATCCTTGCATTAGTATGGAAGCTATCCGTAGTAATTCCCACTTGCCTGCCTACAAAAGATACTGCGGGATAACCAAGGGAATGAATTGCCATGGCCATAAGCGCACTAGACATTTGCTCTCCTGTAGAGAGTAACATATCTAACTCACGCGACGAAGGACGATCGTTAATTTCGTAGGCCAGTTCCAATAGTTCATCAGTCATTCTCCCTCTTGCAGAAACAACTACAACGACCTTGTTGCCAGCTGAGTACGTCTTGATAACGCGCTTAGCCGCAGACTTTATGTGAGTTGCGTTGGCGATAGAAGTCCCACCGAATTTTTGGACAGTTAAAGGCACTGTACTCCTCGTAGATTAAGCCTTATAAATGTTTAACAACTAAGATCATACTGCATTACAGAGTAACCTGTTTGCGTCGTAGAAGCAGCAGCAGGCTCGCAGTTGACTCAACAACCTTTTAAGTTTTGCATTTTACTCTAAGTTGGCATGTCTCTTCTGCATTTCAACTTCTTCTCTGTTGAGTAAGCGTACAAGTGTCAAAATTACAGCATCAAGGTATACAAGACAGGCCTGTTCAAATAATGTGCTGCGAAATTGTACTGAACAGCGGGATTGTAAAACCTGACCAATCTCCCTTGCTGGTATCTCGATAGTTAAGGTTGCATAATTAGATAACTCAGAATTCGGGTGTGCAGTGATTACTACGATGAATGCACTTAGACGCCTTGCTAGCCCTGCAATGTGACACGTTATAGAGGTCGTCCCAGAACTACTACATGCAATAAGCATGTCACCCTTATCAATGTTCGGTGTTGTTGTATCACCGACAACATGGCACGTAAATCCTATGTGAGTTAGGCGCATGGCAAAAGTTCTGGCAACTAGACCCGAACGACCTTGTCCGGTTACGAAAATGTTCTTTGATGATCTGATTGCGTCTATAAACCTTTTGAATTCCTCTTCCTTTATCTCGGCAAGGACGGCTCGCACTTCGTTTATTATCGTCTTGGTGGCGGACTTAATGCTCAGGTTGTTTTTTTTTAGTTCCATGGTTTTATGTTTTGTAAGTTTCATGTAGACGAAGTAAAATTTTATCAATTATTTATGATAATTTCAAGTGGGATGTATGTGATAGTTTATAAATATCGTTTTTTATTCTAATTCCTGGATGTTCAGATTTAAATTTTTGTTGCCATAAGGGGTATTTATTGCTACTATTAGCGCCTTAGCCTTAACAAATTTGGAATTTTTTTCATATATAAATGGCAATTAATTGGATTGTTGGGCAAATTATAACGCTCTATGAAATAGTAATAATCGTGAGGATCGTTTTGACATGGGTCCCACATAACGCGCATCATCCGGCAGCAGCGTTCCTTTATAAAATAACTGAGCCGATTTTGGCGCCGGTTAGACGGGTAATTCCATCCATAGGGGGAATAGATATTTCACCTATAGTTGTGTTTATAGGTCTTGGTTTTGTCAAAAGGGTTTTTGGTTAGGCGGTATAAATATAATTTGTTTAATACGAGGCAGGGCATTTCTTCACGGCATACCAAAGTTTCATAACACTCTGCAGCTTAACTAAAGCGAGCAGAGTTCTTACATGGAGCCATATCACCATAGAATATCACGCAAAGAGCTTGCAAGTTTTATTGAACACACACTTCTTGGGGCAGATGTTAAAGATAGCGATATAGAAAGGGTGTGTGAAGATGCTGTTAGGTTTAATTTTGTAGCTGTTTGCATACCACCATTTTATACCTCATTGGCATCTAGAATTGTGAAGAATTCTGGGGTAAAGGTGTGTACAGTCGTGGGGTTTCCTTTTGGTCATAATTTCCCTGAAAGTAAATCTTTTGAGGCAGCACGGGCAGTAGAAAATGGAGCGGACGAATTGGACATGGTTATCAATATTACTGCATTGAAGTCAGGGGATTTTGCGTCAGTATGTAAGGATATTGAAGGTGTTGTTAGTGCTGCAAAAGGGAGAAAAGTTAAAGTAATCATAGAGACATGTTATCTTAGTAGGAAGGAAAAAATAAAGGCATGCGAATGTGCCGTAAAATCTGGTGCAGCATTTGTGAAGACATCAACAGGGTTTGGAACGAGTGGAGCCTCAATTGAGGATGTCCGTTTAATGTGCAGGTTGGTCCCTGAAGGAGTTGGTGTAAAGGCAGCAGGAGGGATTAAGGATTTAAAAACGGCTTTGGCGATGATTGAGGCGGGTGCTAAAAGAATAGGTACAAGTGCGGGAGTTGAATTAATTTCGGAGATTCGAGAAGGGGAAGAGGTGAAAATTAACGAGACATTAAATGATTGACAGAGTAATCATTGTAGTTCTTGATAGCGTTGGAATCGGTGAGTTGCCAGATGCTTTTAAATTCGGTGATGAAGGTAGCAATACACTGGTAAATACTGCAAAGGCAGTTAGGGGGTTAAACATACCTAATCTTGAAGATTTTGGTATAGGGAAGATTGAAAACATTTGTGGTGTTTCTAGAGATGTAGAAGGGAAGGCTTTTTATGGCAAGATGTCAGAAGTCTCAGCAGCCAAAGATACGACCTCCGGGCATTGGGAAATTGCAGGTGTAATCACAAGGAAACCTTTTCCTACATACCCAGAGGGGTTTCCGAAGGACGTTATTAAAAGATTTACCGAAGCCATTGGTAGATCAATATTGGGCAATAAACCAGCATCAGGGACTGAAATAATAAAGGAACTTGGTGCGGAACACATTAAAACAGGCTTCCCAATTGTGTACACGTCTGCTGACAGTGTATTCCAGATTGCTGCATGTGAGGATATTATACCTGTTGAATCATTATACGAAATGTGTGAGTATGCTAGAGAAATATTAAAAGGGGAACACAATGTAGGGCGAGTTATTGCAAGACCATTCATAATAGAAAAAGACAGATATATACGGACTGAGAGGAGAAAAGACTTCTCTTTGCCTCCACCCGAGGAAACGCTGTTAGACAGAGCTGTAAAAAAAGGGTATGAAGTTATTGCTATAGGTAAAATTGGTGATATTTTCGCACATAAAGGGGTAACGAAGGAAATACATACGTCCGATAATAATGATGGTATTTCAAGCACAATAGAATGGATTAAAAAAGAGGAGGTTAAAGGGATCATTTTTACGAATTTAATTGACTTTGATATGAAGTATGGGCATAGAAATGATCCAAAGGGTTATGCAAAAGCGCTAGAGGCATTTGACCATAGATTGCCGGAGATTGTTAGTGCATTAAAAGAAAAAGATATTATCATCATTACTGCCGATCATGGGTGTGATCCTACCACACACAGTACGGATCACTCTCGGGAGTACGTGCCGCTTTTAGTTTATGGGAAAAAGTTAGGGAAGCCTAAATCGCTTGGTGTGCGAAGATCATTCGCAGATGTGGGAGCGACTGTAGCGGAAGCCCTGTTAATACCAAAGTTTAATGAAGGGGAGAGCTTTTTAAAAGAACTGATCTTAAATCAAGCGTGATTTGGTATTGACGCAACTTTGTGTGTAGCAGAATCATGTTGGCAGATTGACACTTAATGGACGATAGTTAATATGCGTAATACAAAAAAAAGACTAAGATATCACTTTGTAGGAATAGGCGGTATCGGTATGAGTGCGCTTGCCCAGGTTATCAAATCTCAAGGGCACTTTGTAAGTGGCTCGGATAGAGGAAGAGACAATAATCAAGCACAAGAAATATTTCATAAACTGGAAGCCCAAGGCATCAAACTTTATCCACAGGATGGTTCAGGGATTTGCGACTCAACAGACTTTGCGGTTATTTCAAGTGCAATAGAAGAAGATAATACAGACTTGAAAATCGTGGAACAACGGAATGTTTGTGTAATCAAAAGGTCTGAATTGCTTGGTAGTTTTTTTAACGATAAACATGGAATTGCAATAGGAGGAAGTAACGGCAAGACAACGGTATGCGGGATGACATCATGGATTCTTGATAAAGCCAGCTATGATCCTACCGTCGTTGGAGGGGGATATGTTAAAAACTATATTACTGACAAATCCTTAGGTAATGCCCGGTTTGGGACTTCAGATATAGTCGTAATTGAGGCAGACGAGAGCGATGGCAGCCTTGTTAATTACACGCCAAAAGTTTCGGTTATTACAGACTTATCTAAAGACCATAAAACGATAAATGAACTGAAAGATTTATTCAGCAAATTTGCCGAAAATACGTCTGGCACAATAATAATTAATGAGAGCTGTGTTCGTTCTATAAGGATTAATCGTAAGCCCAAAACTATTATCAAATATGGGGAGAGCAGAGGAGCGGCTATCAGAGTATCCCAAATTTCTTGTTACCCTTTTGGGTCAAGGTTTAAGATAGATGGTAGTGAATTTGAGTTGAATATTCCCGGGTCGTATAATGTTTTTAATGCTCTTGCAGCTATAGCTGTGGCACGAGTGGAAGGGGTTCCCAACGACGAAATAAAAATGGCTTTATGTTCATTTAAAGGTATTAAAAGGCGCATGGAGTTTATTGGCGAAAGGAACGGAATAAAAGTAATAGACGACTATGCCCATAATCCAAAGAAGGTGCAGGCAGCAATTGATGCAGTGAGAATAAATAGCGCGAGGGTAATTGTAGTTTTTCAACCGCATGGTTACGGTCCAACAAATTTTCTAAGGGAAGAGCTTACTTCCGCGTTTGCTAGTAAGCTTTTATCCACTGATACTCTGCTTATGCCAGAAATCTTCTACGCGGGTGGTACGGCAAACAAGGTAATATCTTCCGAAGAAATTGTTAAGGATTTGAAAGATAGAGGCATAGACGCATTTTTTATCCCCGAGAGGGATGATATTATTGAAGAAGTCAGGCAGAGGGCAAAACCTGGTGATAGCATACTAGTTATGGGTGCAAGAGATGATTCGCTAACAGATTTGTGCCATGCAATACTTAACAGATTATAGGAAAATGGTGTAGAATATTATTGACAGGAGTAAATGTTGTGTTTACTATGTTCGAGTTAGCACTTTCTTCTCAAGATAGATAAGTGTATAAAGTGTTTAAAGTTTAGTTATGAAAAAAACGAAAACTGCTTTAATTACGGGTATTACAGGACAAGACGGTTCTTATTTGGCAGAACTGTTATTGGAAAAGAATTACGTGGTTTATGGTATAGTTCGTCGCAGCAGTTCTAGTAATTTTGAGAGGATTGGGCATATCCAAGGTGATATAAAACTTATTCAAGGTGATCTGCTTGATCAAAATTCTTTGATTGAGGCGGTGGAGGAAAGCAATCCGGATGAAGTGTATAATTTAGGTGCACAATCGTTCGTTCCTACCTCTTGGAATCAGCCGGTTTTGACGGGTGAATTTACTGCCTTGGGAGTTACAAGACTATTAGAAGCGGTAAGGTTGGTAAACAAAAAAATCCGGTTTTACCAAGCTTCTTCCAGTGAGATGTTTGGTAAGGTAACAGAGATTCCACAAAATGAGAAAACAAGTTTTTATCCGAGAAGTCCATATGGGGTTGCCAAACTGTATGCTCACTGGATTACTGTGAATTATAGAGAGAGCTATGATATGTTCTGCTGCTCTGGAATACTTTTTAACCATGAATCGCCAAGGAGGGGTTTGGAGTTTGTTACAAGGAAGGTTTCAGATGGTGTAGCCAGGATTAAGATGGGATTGTCAAAGGAGTTGAGGCTTGGCAATCTTGATGCGAAACGTGACTGGGGTTACGCAGGAGATTATGTAGAAGCTATGTGGTTGCTGCTTCAGCAGGACGAACCGGAAGACTACGTAATTTCAACGGATGAAGCTCATTCTGTCAAAGAGTTCGTAGAGATTGCTTTTTCACATGTAGGTTTAGATTGGGGAAAATACGTAGTTGTTGATCCAAAGTTTGTAAGACCGGCAGAGGTAGATTTGTTGGTGGGAGACTCAAGTAAGGCACGAAAAAAACTTAAGTGGCGACCAAAAGTTAAATTTGAAGGTTTAATAAGAATGATGGTTGATTCTGATGCAGAAAGATACAAGACACCAGAGTATTCTTTGAAAAATCATGAATATCCTGTATCTTTGAGACGGGAAGAGGTTCATTAAACCTCACTCTTAAGTCCTTGAGCCATCTTAATTTCTTCCCCGTAGTTAATTGTCCATGCAGTTCGATGAGTTACAACATCTATTAGTGTACTGGCAGAAGGCAAACCTGTCCCACTCTTTTTGACACCCCCAAAGGGCAAATGGACCTCCGCCCCTATGGTTGGCAGATTTACATACCCAAGGCCGTACTCACATCTATCACGTATTTCTTTCGCCTTTCTGTAATCTTCTGTGATAACACTGCAAGATAGACCATATGGGGTTGAGTTATACACGGCTATTGCTTCTTCTAAATCTTTTACTGGGATTATGGCTACATGAGGGGCGAAAACCTCTTCATTCAACACCCTGCTTTCCTGATTGTGGTTCATCTTATAAACGAATGGAGATACAAAATGCCCTTTTTTATATTTATTATCTGTCAGCCTTTCTCCTTCAAGCAATACATTTGCGCCTTCCTTCTTTGCAAGTTGATTATAGAATTCAAATTTTTTTACTGCAGCATCGTTTATTAAAGGGCCCATAAAAACATCTTCGTTTAATGGGCTTCCAATGTTTATCTTCTTTGATAAACTAACAAACCCTTCAGTGAACTCATCTATCATTTTCTCGTGAACGATCATCCGGCTTGCCGAGGTGCATCGCTGACCTGTTGTCTTATAGGCGCTGGTTATTGCTGCATTTAGTGCTATGTCCATATTAGCATCTTCAAGGATTATAACAGCATTTTTCCCTCCCATCTCACATGCGCACATTCTGTCATAGTGTTCGGCACTTAATTTCTTTATTGATGCTCCGACGCTTGCGGAGCCAACAAATAGGGCTACATTGATCCTTTGGTCTTTAACCAGTACATTGCCACATGTTTTACCGTCTCCGTATACGACATTTATAACTCCTGGTGGAAAACCTGCTTTGTTAAAGTATTCTGACATTTTATACGCCACACACGGAGTTTCGCTCGAAGGTTTTAATATAATTGTATTTCCTTCTAATACTGATGGGCATATTAGCCATAAGGGGATAGCGAAAGGGAAATTCCAGGGCGTAATGGCAGTAGCTACTCCTTTTGGTTTTCGTCTCATGAAGGAATCCTTCTCAGCAATTTCAGATGCTACTACATCACCATATGGCATCCTTGCGGTACCAAAAACATATTGTGCCATATGGATTCCTTCTGTTACATCGGCGCGACTTTCATTGATACCTTTCCCGCACTCGTTGCTCATAAGTATCGCAAGTTCTTCGCGGTTTTGTTTTACGAGTTGGGCAAATTCGTCAAGAAACTCACCTCTTTTGATTCTTGATGTATTTCGCCATTGCTCATACGCATTTAAGGCAGCATCAACTGCAGTATTTACGTCTGTTTCGTCGGATTGAGGGGCGGTACCAATAATCTCATTTTTGTCTGCTGGATTTCGGCTTTCGAAGACTTTTCCTGTATGTGAATCTGTAAACTTGCCGTTTATGAGGTTTTTACATTCCATTGAAAGTTCCATGGAGATTAAGATGTTATTTAAAGGTTATTTTATTTTTGCAAGGACAAAAACAAATTTAAGCTCTTTTCCTTCAGGAGAAGTAACTAATAAGGTTATGTTTGAATTTGGGTCTATGTCTTCTTTAGGGAATTTAAATACACATCCTGCTACGAATGAAGGTAAATTCGGATAGACACTGCTGGGTTCTGCATACTCTGGAAAATACGAATAGATAGGATATATCGTTTTGTCTCCACAAGAACAAATTGCATTATAACCTCTGGCAAATTCCATATAATCACCAAAGACGGAGACGGTAAATGTCATATTTTCCTTGATACGCAATGCCCTTAATATTTCACCTTGAGACATTTCTCTCCTTTCAACCGCGGCTTTTTTTGATTTAAAAGCGACGTTGTGGTATGCAGTGTATAAGGTAGCCCAGCCTATTTCGTCTCCAAGATGGACAACCCAGGGCTTTATAAATTCTTTTAAACTCATTCGTCGGTTCTTTTTCCCGTATTCGATTGCTTCATTTGTTTGACTATTTGTTAAGTTGAAAGACATACTATAGGTTGTTTTATTAGTCAGGATTGTTATAGTTATGATGCAGATAGCTAAGGCAATTATTATTACTTTTTTATTCATTCATTTTCCTCTGCTCTAGAACCCTTTTTCCTGCCTTACTTCCTTGTAAGCCTTATTGATTGTTTGAAACTTATCGTTGGCGAGTTTGGCAAATTCGTCACCTAGATGAGAGACTCTGTCAGGATGGTACTTTTTGGAGAGAGTTCTGTAGGCTTTTTTTATATCTTCAATGGAGGCGCTTCTGCTGATACCTAAGATATTGTAATGTTTATCATAAGCATCGCAAAATTCTCCTCGTATTTCTAAGGCATCATCCGAATCAATTTCTAAATATCCTATAATACGGTTTATGGCTCTTTCTTCACCTGGATGCAACACCTTATCAGCATATGCTACTAGATAAACAATCCGCAATAAAGACAGCCTTTCCTCATAATTAGAATATTGCTTATATTCGTAGCATATGTCCTGTAAATTTAAGTCTACTTTAGAGGTTTGTTTTATTAAATTTCTGATAAAATTTAAGTCCTCCCCTCTAAAGCCAAAATTTAAGAATGCCTTTTCTATTGCGTTGATTTCATGCGTACTTAAGCGGCCGTCTGCTTTGGCAATCGACATGAGTATACCGATTAAGTGTGTTATGAAATTTAAAGATCTGCCGTAATCATTAATTGGTTGTTCTGTTGTTATTCCCAGGGTAGTTTTATCAAAGAGGTTACCTGCTATTGCACCAAGGATTGCGCCAAACGGCCCCCCAAAAGCCCATCCTAAACCTGCGCCGATTGCTTTTCCTTTCCACTTTGCCATGAATCAGATCCCCTTTATTTTCTTTGGATAAGAGATGATTTTAGTTCCTCTTGTATTTCTTTTTCTTTGATTCTGTCTCGTGCAATTTCTATATTGAATTTTGCTTCAAGTTTGCCGGGATCAAGCGCTAAAACTTCCTGCCATTTTGCAATTGCATCTTCAAATTTTCCTTGTCTGTATAACTGGATTGCTTTATCTAATAAGTCTTCGACAAGAGATGTTTTTCGTTTCCTTTGTGTTTCCCTTATAAGGCTTTTTCTACTCTTTCCTGTATCAACTACTTTTTCTACAACAGTTGCTGGGCTAGCGGTGTCTTTGTCTACAATAGTAGATTTAGAATAGAGGTATTCTAATTCTTCCAGTTGTGTTTTAATTTTATTTTTGTCTGTTTCAACCAAGGTTAGTTTTTTGTTGATTTCTTGAAGCAAAATTTTTGTCCTTAATAATTCTTCTTGCAAACTGTTGTGTTCGGTATTTTGTAATTTTTGTGTGGTTTCAATGGCAAACTGTTTATTTTTTAGTTGTACATATTCCTTGTTTAACCGCTCTTTTTCTTGCTTCAGTTCGTTCAGGCTTTTCTTAAGGTCATAGTTTATGGTAGCTAAACTCGCTATTCTATTAGACAGTGCATCAACCTTTTCCTCTAGTGTATTATTATTTTCATCTTTCTTGCCAAAAAAAAATCTTTTAAACTGAAATTGCGAGCATCCTGCGTTAAGTAATCCGAGAGAAATTATTACTGTTACGTATACGTGCCAATATTTTGGAAGTATTTTAACCATGGATTTCCTCACTTTTTTGAAGAAGGTTTGTTTGGGATATTAGTATGTTTTCAGAAATATCAAATGCCTTTTTTATCACAATATCTCAGAATGGCTAATTGTGAGATTGCCAGCTCCTCAATCTTTCTAGTTTGGTGCAGAATGTGTTCCCAGTCTTTTTTTTCTCCTGTTGGGATGCCTTTCTTTAAACGCTTGTCCAACTTTTTTAGATCGAGCTCAAGCAGTTTGAGCCTGTTTTTTAAATCTTCCATAGTGAAATGATTGGTCTAAAAAATGAAAAACCGCCTTTTAAAGTTTTATTCTACTTAACATTTAACCAATGTCAAATAATTTCTATTCTTGACTTATTTATATGTGAGGGATATAGTTAGGATGCGATGCGATTACAAAAGCGGGTTATTGAGGTTATAAAAAAATACGATCTTTTCAGCAAAAATGACAGGATTCTATTGGGGATTTCTGGGGGGCCAGATTCGGTTTCTTTACTCAGTCTTATTTTTAACATAAACCGTACGGGTAACATTTATTCTGAGCTTTCTATAGCTCATCTAAATCATTTAATCAGGGGAAAGGAGTCAGAACAAGATGAGCAATTTGTGAGGGGTCTTGCAAAAAGGTTTAACCTTTCTATTGTCGTTGAAAGAAAGGATATAAAGGGAATTGCTCAAAAGCGGAAACTATCTCTGGAAGAGACTGCACGGGATGAGAGGTACAAATTCCTGGAAACTGCTGCAAAAAAAGTGGGTGCTAGTGTTATTGCCGTAGGTCATACTGCCGATGATAATGCCGAGACTATTTTACACAGGATAATTCGAGGTGCCGGGATCCTAGGGCTCAATGGCATGAGGCCTAAAAGACGGCTTAATCCATTATCAATAATTACCCTTGTTCGCCCACTGCTATTTTCATGGAGAAAGGATATCATTGCTTATCTAAAAGAGATGAACCTTTCCTATAGGTGCGATTCAACTAATCTTGAGAAAGATAAATTTAGAAACAGGATTAGAATGGAGCTTATTCCACTCCTTGAAAAGGATTACAATGCTAAGGTGAAAAAGTCATTGATTAAGTTAGGTGAAGTGGCCACGCAAAATTACGACTTCTTGAAATCACAGGGAGAAGGTTTGTTCGAAAAGATATTCTTAAACGGGGAAGAGACGGATAAAGACTTTAAAGAAGTTACGTTAGATATTCCCAGCCTGAAGAAAGTGCCAACAGTTTTACAGCAGATTATTATCAGAGAAGCAATGGTTAGGCTAGGTATACCACTTAAGAAGTTTGGCTATAGACAGTACGAGGATATATTAGACCTGATTAAGCGCAAGAAGACATTGATAAATAATAGTGTTAAAAATTACTTAAATGTCAGTATAGAAGATGATAAATTACATCTTTCCCGTGGGAGGTATCATGCGCAAGAGGAGCATGTTTTGGAAGAAATTGAACTGTTGGTGCCAGGAGAGACACAGCTGGAGGAGCTGAGGTATAAAATTAAAATGGAGGCCGGTGAAATAAAGAACGGGTTTTTAGAAAAATTTAAACAGAACAAGACTAATTATGATGAAGCGGTTGATTTTGATAAGCTTAGCATGCCACTTACAGTTAGGACGAGAAGAGAAGGGGATCGATTCTGGCCATTAGGTTCTCGCGGTATTAAAAAGCTAAAAGATTTTTTTATAAATAACAAGATACCCAGAATGGAACGAAATATAATCCCAATAGTGGCCATGAATGATCAGCCTATATGGGTTGTGGGACATCGGCTTGATAACCGCGTCAAGATTACCGAGAGAACAAAAAAGATGTTAATAATGAAGTTTGAAAGGTATTGAGAAGAGCGTGGTGTGTGCTTAGATTTCCGTAGCTTATCCAGGAATTTTCTGGAGTGAGGCTTGAGGCTGTTGTTTACCTGTGCGGTATATTCCTTTTCAAGAATTACTATTATACATCAATGAGTGCAACCTTATGGATACTTACTGGACCGACTGCTAGCGGCAAGACGGGGATTGGCTTTAACGTTGCGCAGAGAATTGAAGGCGAAATAATTTCTGCCGATTCAATGCTTATTTATCGGGGCATGGATATAGGAACGGCAAAACCATCCTCAAGTATGAGAGAGAGGGTTTCCCATCATTTAATCGATATTGTTAACCCATGGGAAAATTATAGTGTCGGGAAGTACGTCAAGGATGCAGAAGGCGTTATAAGCGATCTTGGTAAGAGGGAGAAAAATTTTGTTATTATCGGTGGCAGCCCCCTTTATATAAAAGGTATCATTGATGGTATTTTTAGTGGTCCTGAAGCAGATTGGAGTATTCGTGAAGAATTGAAAAAACTTGCAAACGATAAAGGGAACACATTCGTCCATGGTATTCTTCAAAGGATTGATCCTGTCACAGCTCAAAAACTACATCCAAATGACCTAAGACGGATAATACGTGCTATAGAAGTGTATAAAAAGACCAGGAAGCAAATTTCATTGCTTCATGGACAGCATAAAAGAGGAAAAAGGCGTTATAATTTTAAAATCATATGTGTAGCAAGAGGGAAAGAGGACCTTTACCGAAGGATTGACGAGAGAGTCGAAACAATGTTTAAGAAAGGCCTTGTTGATGAAGTTAAATCTTTATTAGATAATTCCCAGGGCTTAAGCAGACAAGCAAGACAAGCGCTTGGTTACAAGGAAGTTATTCGGCACCTTGAAGGTGAGTGGACATTGAATGAAGCAAAAGAGATGATAAAATTGAACACACGTAGATTTTCTAAGAGGCAGATGACATGGTTTCGAAGTTTCCCAAATGTTTGCTGGTTGGAAGTAAAAGAAGGTCGGGGTGCAAAAGTGATTTCTGAGAAAATTATTTTGAAATTTAAAAAGTATAGTAAAGAACAAATAAATGGAGCTAATACGTATTGATACATATTTTGTTATGTTTATAACATGTCCTCCTATTAATCATGGCCGAAGGATGTTGTGAAAACAAGCACATCTTATTTTCTACAGAACACACTTACGCAAAAACCCCGAGTGCTTTTGAGGTAATGTGTTGTCTAAATAAACATTATTAATTTAGGATAATATTCCTTTTTACTGACAATACTTAAGTCATAATCACAATAGAGCAAATACATTACAACGCATATTTCAAAAAGAATCCAATTTGGTATGATATTTGTGATATATCCTGTAATAATAGTAAATTCTTTCCTTATAGATTGGCAAATATCAACACCATGTAATGTTAAACATACCTTTTGAAACTTTCCCCCGTATGAATGCCTCGGGGGCACGCGCACGACACAGGCGAGGGAAGCAGGAGGATGATAAAATTGGATAACTTCCGCTTTCTCGCACGGGGATTACTTCTTGTGTATAGGTTGACTTAATTGTAGATATTATTCTTGGATAGGTGCGAAAATGATGAATTTCCTTAGTGATGTGAAGTTTGGGAATCTTTATAAGAAAGGTTTTGGCCTCCTTAACCAGTCCGGAGGTAATACTGCATGGGGCTTAGAAATTGGTGATAAGGAATTAAAAGCTGCGAAAGTAGGGTTTCGTAATGGAAAATTGTTCGTGGAAGCAATTGACAGGTTTGAGTATTCATCAATTAAACAAGAAATGACGGTTGGGGAATCTGAACTGACCGAAGAAGCTGTAAACGTTTTTAAAAAGCGTAATCTAATAGGAGAATCGGATAAAATAGTTGCCTCTATTTCTGGCAAAATGGCACTTTTAAGGTTTGTTTCACTTCCGCCAATGAAAAAAAGACGTCTTGCAGATGCCATGAAATATGAATTACGAAAACAGATTCCATTTGAACCGAGTGAGATTATTTGGGACTCTCATCGTTTTGTGGGCGGCAAAACAGGTGATAAAGGAATCGAAGTTGGAATATTTGCCACCAAAAAAGAAAATATATATAACCTTTTACCGAGACTGGCACCAATAAAAATGAATCTTAGGGCGATTCAAACTATCCCTGTTGCAATTTATAACCTTATACAAATGAGTTCTGATTTGGAGGAGGATGTTATTGTAGTAAATGTTGGAGATGGAAGTACTGATTTTATAGTGATTGGGAAATCGAAATTTTGGAATAGGAGCATCTCTATTTCAGAGATAAATATAGACTTTGTACGGGAAATACAGCGATCAATGGGCTACTATCTTTCTCGCGCAAAAGACGCCAAACCTGAAAATATATTTTTAATGGGGGAGGTGTTTAAAGATGATGAAAAAATAAAATTCATTAATGAAAACTTTGGGGGTAAGGTCACCCTCCTGGACTTGTTTGATAAGATTAAGATATCAGAAGATGCAGATCAATCCGTTTTAAATGAAAAGACCATCCTTGGTTTTGAGGCAGCGGTTGGGCTTGCTGTGCAGGGTCTTGATCTTGGCGAAATTAATATAAATCTCCTTCCTTCTGATTATATTAGGGAAAGGAATGTACCCAAGCAAAGAGCACTTACTGTTGTTATTACAATTTTAATTTTTTTGAGCTTGCTTGTGCAAAGTATTAAATATTATACGGCATCGATAACACTTTCAAAGTACTCAGATACCGTTAATTCAACACTCAACGAAGTTAAAAGGTTGAAAAGGGTCTACAGAAATACGGGAAAAAAGGTTGAGGGAGAAGAAAAAAAACTACGGGCCTTGAGGTCAATAGGCACTCAGGGGGCTTTCTGGACGGAAGTTGTCCGTAAAGTTATAGATATTATGCCAGAAAAGGTATATCTATTAAGTATGAAATCACTAAGAGATTTTTCTTCTACTGATGAAGAGGGAAAAAAGAGTACTCCCAAAGATGCTGACGGGCCAAAAAGGGAATTGATTATGAGTATTAAGGGAGAGAGTTATGATCCCAAGATGTCATATATAGAGGAAATGGTCAAAAAGCCTTTAGAGGATTTAAAATTATTTGGTCAACAAGTACCCGCATTTAGGAATGTAGAGTTTGTACAAGGTTCTGTACGTCATGTGGATACGCTTAAAAAGGAAAGCAAGTCTGAAGATTTAAACGTCGACCAGAAGATTCGGCCAATTGCCTTTGAAATACGGTGGGTAGTAAATGAAACAGATTAGAATAAATATACCTGGTATTAGAGAAAACAAATTTTGGATCGTTATTGGCGGGGCGATAGGTTTTATGATAATCCTTTACCTTCTTTTTGTAAATCCTTACAGGGAGGGAAATTCTAAGAAGATTGAGGAAATAGAAGGTGTATTAGCGCAGTTAGAGGTGTACGAAAGAAAGAGCTTGAAAATTATTAACGAAGAATGGATCGAAGCAGAAAAGGATAAATTAAAGACGATTGAAAAAGATCAGTTAAAATACAAGGAGTTATTAAAGGAAAGAGATTATCATATCGAAAAGGTTTTTGGTACTGAAAAGGGAGGAGAGATCGAAGATGAGGCTTTATGGAAAAGCAGTTATGTTCAAAGAGTAAATCTCCTTCGTGAAAACTTGGTGAGGAGTAATATCTCTGCTAGTGGAGGAGCGTTGCCATTTAAAGAGTGGGGGAATGAGATTCCTGCTCGGGATAAAATTGCTGAGGAACAAAAGAAGTTCTGGATTATAGAAGAATTGTTAAACATACTACAAAAGAAAGAGTTAAAGATTAGCAATCTTGAATATATTAGTTTCAGAAAAGAGGATGTTTCTCCAGGCAATACCCATCCTGAGTTGTTTGATATCATTCCCTTTACCATAAAGTTAAGTATGAATACTGAAAACATACTTTTTTTGATTGATGAGTTGTTAAAATCAAATATTTCTTTTCAGATAGAGACTTTTAATATAAACGGAAGGTTAAATAAATTGAGGTCGTCAGGATCATTAGAAAAATCTGATGATATTCCGTACGGTAACATGGTGAATGTTATTATTAATGCGTATGCTATAGACTTCAAGACATAAGGAAATCTACATGCAAGTGGTACAAAGTGAAAAGTTATACAACTATATATATAAGACAGTTTTATACTTGATTTTGCTTTTCCTTATATATAATATAATTACTCTTTTTATTTCACACTATAAAGAAAAGAAACGATGGCCGAGAATTTCGAGCGTTGTTAATGCTGTCGAATCTAATTTAAAACACGCAAGGCCAACAAGGCCAGAAGAAATAGCAGACTCATCACACCCTGTAAATGAAATACCAGACTTACCTTTGGTAGAACCAATCAAAAAGACTTCGATTTTTGCGGGACCCATACGAGATGTTGAAATAGGAATGGGCGGAGAAGAACAAATCGTAGAGACCGTTCAATATGAAAGAGTTGATATACCGGACGCTACAAAGATTATTTTTAAGGGTGTAACCGGGGACCTTGTCCTTATAAGTGTGCGAAGGAAGATAGATGAGCAATGGTATGAGCAGGGTTTTCCAATGAAAACAGGCGAACAGATAGGTGCAGAGAAGATTATAGGAGGTAAAAAGGTCAATTTTACAACCAATTGTGTACTTCAAGACATAATCGGCAAGGCCCAAAGGCCGGTAACAGTAATGAAGAAAGTAGTTATATTAAGCGAAGAAGGTGAATTTGTTGGAACCAAGATTGTACCAGGTGAGACATTTATGAAATCTACCGCTAAAATCGTATATAAGGATGACCAGGGCAGCATAAGCGAATTGTGGTTAGGAGAAACTGCAGTCGTTACAGAAGAAACCTCCGAAGAAGATGCTGAATGGTACGAAGACCCTGTTGGTACGGCAAAGTCCAAGTACAAAGATATGACCAAGACCTTGAAATCTTTAAAAGAAGACGAATCAGCCGTAGAGGATGCAAAAGAATAAATACGAACGAAGATACTCTTTCTGACGACATGTACGTGCAAATTTTGGACAGTTTGTTGATAATTACCTCAAAATTTACTGTAACTACAGATCATACCAGAAATTAAATAAGAAACATAATTCTCATATAAATGATATAGGCATTTAAATATTTCCCTTAACATCTGTTGTCAAAATACATATGCAACATGAAGTTGCGGAACAGATTGCCATAAGTCTTACTGTTGTATATGCGTAGCAAACAAATGAATAGCAGATTAATCTCTAGCTTTATGACAACAAAGATTAAGGTTCCCGGCAGTTGAATATAACTCGTATTCAAGATTGGCAACTGTTTTGCAAATTAACAAGGGAATTACATATAATATAAATTTAGCGATTTATGTAGCCGCAACCTTTAGGTTGCGTTGTTTAAAGGAAATTTTAATCAACTCATTAGGTGTTAATAAACTCAGGCTAAAGCCTGAGGCTACAAAAGGTTTTCGGTATAAATCGCTCAACTTAGGCATAACTAAAGTTACCTTTTGAAAATGCAAGGGTGAAAACTATTCTTAGAAAAATCCCCATAATTATCCCGACTATCCTCCTCCTCCTCATAGGCGCATGCAAGACAACATCAAATCAAGTATCCGATAAAGCTGACAATTTAGAATCAGGTGAAACTGCCGTAGTCAATAGTCCTCAGGCCCGTCCCCGCCAGAACAAAGTCGGGCTGGCGAACGGCACTGCCGGGCGGACACAAGAGCAGGAGAAGGGATATACGTCTGAGGGAATAAAAAAAAGAGGTATCAAGAGAAAGGATGATAGAATAGTTGTTAAAAAGCAGACTGAAGATATTCCAAAGGTAACTATTTCTGATGAGACACGGAAGCAAATGCTTCGAGATGCAAAGCGAGCCACAAAAGAGAAAAGATATGAAGATGCCATTAGAATAGCGAATGCCATACTTGAGGCAAGGCCTCATGATAAATCAGCCCTTTTCTTGAAGGAAGATACAAAATTGCTTGTGGAAGATAGAAGGCACAACGCAGTAATGGACCAATTAGAAAGGGTCAATGCACAAGAACGAAATAAGTACTTAGAAAATCTACGAGAAAAGTCAATCCCCTATGATGACATGATGAAGTTTACTACAAGAGAGAAATGGGAGGATATCAAGAAAAGAGCTCAGAAAGAAGACATGAGCAAGGGTAAAAGGCTTGATGAAAGCAGGGAGCATACTGAAAGGTTACAGGTGGTACCGTCTCCTTCTCAAAATCTCCTTTCTCAGGAGATGAGAAATGCGCTAAAAAAGAAGAAGTTATCAATTGAGTTTATAGATACCCCCCTGAGCGACGTAGTAGTATTTCTTCAAGAAAAGACAGGAGTAAATTTCGTTTTAGATAAAAACGCAGCAGCCACAAACGTGAACATAAGGCTTAATGATGTAACAGCTAGTACAGTGTTGAAATATATCTTACCGAAAGGAATAGATGCTGTAGTAAAGGATAATGTGGTACATATTACCCTCGAACCCCTGGAATTGAGGGTATACGACGTGCGTGATTTGTTGATAAACCTGGAAGATAGGCACCCCGGGCTAATTGCTCAGGTTACACCTACAGGAGCTGGAGAGGGAGAAGCTCTTGCAGGAGAAGGCAAGGACACCTACAACAGGGTACAGGAGATAATTAGTTTAATAACTGATACTGTAGAACCTGCGTCATGGTCATTAAATGGTGGCAGGGGCAGGATTGCAGCAAGAGAGGGCATGCTGGGCGACATTGTAATAACTCATGTCGCAAGAATACACAAGCAGACAGAAGACCTCCTTGCCGCCCTGAGGTCTTCGGCGGATCTTCAGATAGCTATTGAGGCACGTTTTATTGCCGTTTCTGACAATTTCCTGGAGGCCTTCGGAAACAACATAAATGAATTGGACCTTGCAGGGCAGGATGACGCCGAAAAAGGAGGTATCTTTACTGCCTCTGGCGATAAGTTTATAGATACGGGAACAGATAATGCCTTTGGAGCGGTAACAGGCCTGAATCTTACTTACAATATATTTAATGGTTTCTTCCTTAAGGGATTCTTGAAAGCCGTGCAGGAGAGTGATGAGGCAGAGCAAATAACTGCCCCCAGGATAACCCTGTCTAATACACAGCGGGGAACAATTAAGGTAGTTAAAACATTTAGTTACGTAGAAAAATTCGAAATCGTAAGCCAGACACCAGAACCAGTGATAAAGGAGATAGACGACGGTACCACATTTAGTGTAAGACCCGTCGTCAGCGCCGACAGGAAATATGTATACCTTGAGGTTCATCCAGTTATTACACAAGTAGAGTTAAATACTGATGATACAAAAGTTGAGTTTCAAACCACCGTAGCAGGTACGACAGGAGCAGCAGGAGAGCCAGCAATAAATACAATACAATTGCCAATTACCACTAAACAAGAATTATCAGTTACGGTCTGCGTCCCTGATAAGGGAGTTCTTATGATCGGTGGATTGGGCAAAAGGTCAGAGACGAAGAAGTCAAAAGGTGTCCCCATTCTTTCCAAGATACCCATTATAAAGAGATTATTTTCCAGTAATATAAAAGACAGGGATATTAAGCTTGCGGACAATCTGATTATCCTGGTACAACCTACAATCTTGATCAGGGAGGAACAAGAGGCTCGCTTCTTTGCAAAAGAAAAGAGGGATGTAGAATTTTTAAACCCTTTGAGATAAACGTAGACCCATCCCTATGCACGCCTCGGGTTTTTCGTTATCAGGCGTCCTCGTCCGCCCTTGTGCGGGTTGCGCCAGCCCGGCCAGACCGTTCGCCAGCCCGACGTTTATAAGACTGTGTCATAATCCAGAAAAAGGGCATTTTGTCATTCTGAACGAAGTGAAGAATCTAATGAAATCAATATGTTACGTATAAGAGATTCTTCGTCACTTCATTCCTCAGAATGACAGCGTATGTTTACCCGACATAGCTGTTAGGCGGGCTTGCCCGAACTGGCAAGGCGGGTCACTCTGAACCCTTCGCTTTATGTCATTCTGACCCCGCATCCTTGCTTCCGCAAGGAAGCAGCGGGGGAAGAATCTATATTTAGGACTCAGGATAAACTCTGTGAAGAGTCTCAGTATTATTCTGCTCTAAATACGTCACCGAATTTACGAAAAAGAGCACTTAGGCATGACTTTCAACGATAGACGTGTCCTTATGGTTTCCTCTGTACTACAAATGTATAAAACCTTTACATCCTTCGGCCATCCGTCGCCTTGGCTAAGGATGACCACGGAGGACCGAGTTTTTTTGTAGGCAATTGAAATATAATGTCGAATAAAGAATAACGAATTTCGAATGTAGGGGCACGTGGCGCCGTGCCCTTACACTTTCTGATTTTTCGTTCATTATTCATCATTCCTTGTTCTACATTCGATATTCCCCGCCTTCCCTGCTTTGCCGGCAGGCAGGCGACAGGCGGGGTATCGGGCAGGGATTCCAGGGCTCAGTGCTGGAATCCTCCCGAAAGGGAGGTTACCTGATTCCACTTGATATTGAGCAATTACTGGTGAACTATTAAAAAAATATAAACATTAACTTTGGAGGTTATAAAAATGGATAAAAAATATAGATTGAACACAATACTGTTTGGAGTGATTATAACGTTGCTTGTATTAATACTGGTTAAAAATTCGCCGAACTATGTCGTTGCCCAGGGTGATGGTGGGGCAAGACATGTGTTTGCAGTGGTAGGTAACCAGCAGGCAAACAGAGAGCCTTTTTATCTGGTTGATACAAGGCAGGAGGTCATTATGGTTTATGAATATGGTGTACAGGGAGAGGGATTGGGGCTGGTTACGACAAGGAGTTATAGGTATGATAAACAATTAGAACAATATGGTAGAACTTACTTTGGACCAAAGGTTGATAAGATTAAAAAGGAATTAGAGAAAGTAAGGAAGTAGAAGATATATTTATACCTAAGCGCTTAATTTCATAATTACGGTTAAATATTGTTTCCAGAGCAAGAGATTCTTCGCTTCGCTCAGAATGACAGTGCATGTTTACCAGACATGGCTGTTTAGGTCTGGCCCGCCCGATTGGTCACTCTGAACCGAATACCTGATTTCTACTACATTCCTCAAGTAGCCTCAATTTCAAGACAGTATTTGTTTTCCTTAATCTCAACATTTATCTTATCCTAAATTGAGCGATTCTTTAAGCTTACTAGTTCTAATTATTTTTAGTACAGTAGTTACTTGTAAATTTAAATCATCTAGTGAGTGACATAAAAACCACCCCTCTTCCCCTCCTTGTTAAGGAGGGGACTAAGGGGAGGTTACATTAATCATGGAAAATATCGCACAACTTAGGTTATATTTTATCCCGACCTCCAGAAAATCTAAAATACCCTTAGTTATTTTACTCTGGCCTAAGAGTTTCTCGTTTCCTCTAACGGCAACGAGGTCGTCAGCAGGACTGTCCGTTTCGTTTTCGTCATAACCGTCATCTGAGGAATGCTTGTCTTCTTTGTATAACGCACAATGCCACATAGAAGCAGAACCATGATATGATCTGAACAGACTGTCCGAGGATTAGAAAAAGCGTTTTTTTGTCATTTTTACCCCCGCTGCTTTCTTGCCGAAAGTAGGCTCTGTAAGAGCGAAAGCAAGAAGCGGGGGTGAGCTCTTTGCTTTCTGTCATCCTGAATTAAATTCAGGATCTCAGAATCTTTAAATTTCCCTCGTTCCCACGCTGGAGCGTGGGAACAATTTTAGGGTTTTCAAGTGTATAAGATTCCGGATCCCGACTGAGTCGGACCTAGAAGTCGTGCCTTAGGCAGTCGCCTGGGTCGACCCTGAAGTAGCTCACAGACCCGCCTCTGGTGGGATCTACCTTCGGCGTGACTGCTCCAAGGAGCGCCTCTGGCGGCAAGTCCGCCTGCCCTGTCCGTCCGACTGGCGGGCATTTGTCGGGCAGGGAATGAAAATTCTCGGACAACCTGTGAACAAATAACCCTCATAAGTTTTTTCACTTTTTGCCCCCCCTTCTCTTCCTGACTTGAAATTTATAGGCAGCAAAGGGTAATCGTTTGTTATTGAAAGTTCGAGTAGAAAAAATAAAGATGAGTGGCAATTATGAATTGACGTCTTAAGGGGTAATATATATAATACGCAGCGTTTTAAAGATATAGGATTTTAGATAGACTTATAGAAGAAATTCTTTTTTGTGGCGGTGTAGCTCAGCTGGTCAGAGCGGCGGGATCATAATCCGCGTGTCCGGGGTTCGAATCCCTGCACCGCTACCATATCTTTTACGATGTTTGTTCTGATTTAGTACAAGCAAGGTTCGTTATCAAAGTAACTTACCCTTTATGAGATGGTGGAGAGATGTCTTTCTCATTACTCTACCTAAATTGAGCGATTTATGTGGATATTTTGTTGTAGCCGCAGGCTTTAGCCTGCGTTTACTAGCACATAATAAGTTGATTAAAAATTCTTTGAAATTACGCAACCTAAAGGTTGCGGCTACCTACCCGAATTACGTCGTTCGGGCGGGCATAAATCGCTCAATTTAGGTTTTATTAACTTGAATACACAACAATAATATTTTTACAATGCCACAGAAATTGCTAGAGGATATAAATAAAATTGATGTAAATAAGATTGAGATTGATATCGAAGGGATCAGGGTTGTAAATCCGCATCGTTATGAGATGGAGCAATTAGATGGAATAATTAAATTTGATCCTGAGAATAAAATAATCATCGGATATAAGGATGTGAAAGACAATGAATTTTGGGTACGGGGGCATATTCCTGGCCGCCCTCTTTTGCCTGGTGTGTTAATGGTAGAAGCTGCTGCACAGTTATGTACATATTATTATAAGAGAATTCTACAGGACGATAGGTTTTTAGGCTTTGGTGGCGTAGACAAGGTAAAGTTTCGAGGTAAGGTTTCCCCGGGTGATAGACTTATCATAATTGCAAAAAATACTGAATTAAGGGCGAGAAGGGCTATCTTTGACACTCAGGGGGTAGTAAACGGTAAGCTTGTTTTTGAAGGCGTAATAATTGGCATGGCGGTGTGATGAAGATTTGTCGAATGGCATAGTTGCTGAGGATTTTTTTATTTTAAGAGAGGAGAGTGCAGATGAATAAGCAGGATTTGGTTGAAGCAGTGGCAAAAGAGTTGGACACATCAAAGGCGCAGGCAGGGAGGGCCGTAAATGCGGTGTTGAGTGGTATTAGTAAAGGTTTAAGAAAAGATAAGAACGTACAACTAATAGGATTTGGGACGTTTTTAGTAAGAAGAAGAAAGGCCAGGAAGGGTAGGAATCCTCAAACAGGCGAAACTATTAATATCAAGGCCAGTAAGACAGTAGGTTTCAAGGTAGGTCAGAAATTCAAGGGAATGGTCTGAAAAATTTTCTCTGTCGCCTAATCTGGGTACTTAAGAAGAGAACATAATATCGTGGTATCCACTGTTGGATAAACGGTAGAGCGTTCCCTGGTCAACAAACACCGCTAAAATGGTAAAATTATTCCCAGAGCTTGGACGATCCATAGCTTTGTCTTTCTTCTATTGCCATCGTGCATATTTACAGATTTAATCACGTTTAAACCTATTGTGCCTTCACAGGTACCTTTGCCAAGATATAAACTGTTTTCTGTTTACATGGTATGTGCATTGAATCCAGAAAGGCAAAGTGGAGTCTCATTTCTCGGATACCCCACCTGTATAGGAGTCTTGAATGGATATCCTGTTCGCCTTCGTATTACTATTCAAACCACTGAGTGAAAAAACACACCTGTAATTGTTGTTGTACCTGGGGGAGAAAACTAAAAATTTGGCTGAGTCAATTAGTGTTGGGTAAGTGAATTAAAATGGAAAAATTATTTGGGACAGATGGAATAAGAGGAGTAGCAAATATATTTCCGATGACTCCTGAAATGGTGCTGAGTGTAGGAAAAGCTACTGCTCATGTTTTCAAAGAAAAATGCGGAAAGAAAAAACCTAATTTTGTTATAGGTAAAGATACCAGGTTGAGTGGCTATATGATAGAAAATGCATTAACATCTGGAATTTTATCAGTAGGTGCTGATGTTTTGCTTGTTGGCCCGATACCAACACCTGCAATTGCTCATTTAACTAAATCATTAAACGCTGATGCAGGTATTGTGCTTAGCGCTTCACATAATCCTGCTGAAGATAATGGAATAAAGATTTTTAGTGCAGATGGATATAAACTGCCTGATGATGTTGAGGATGAGATTGAAAAGTATGTCCTAACAGAGAAAATAAAAACAGAACATATAAGAGGAGATTTAATAGGAAAAGCTTGTAGAGTTGTTGATGCAAAAGGGAAATATATAGAATTTGTAAAAGCTTCTGTAAAAAGTATGAGTCTAAAAGGATTAAAGCTTGTGCTGGATTGTGCTAATGGTGCTGCATACGATACTGCGCCGCATATATTTAGAGAGCTAGGAGCAGAAGTCATTGTTTTAAATGACAGACCGGATGGTCTTAACATAAACTTAAATTGTGGGGCGTTGCATCCTGAAAAAATGATGGAAACTGTGAAAAAAGAAAAAGCAGATATTGGAATAGCCTTGGACGGTGATGCTGACAGGGTTATAGTTTGTGATGAAAAAGGAAAAAATGTTGATGGTGACCATATAATTGCAATATGTGCTATTTACAAGAAAGGGGAAGGAACTTTAAAGAAAAATGGTGTTGTTGTAACTATCATGACTAATAAGGGATTTGATATTGCCATGGATGAAGAAAACATAAATGTTGTTAAGACAAAGGTAGGGGACAGATATGTTATTGATGAGATGAAGAAAAAAGAATACGTCTTAGGGGGAGAACAATCTGGGCATATAATATTCTCAAATTATGCAACAACGGGGGATGGCCTGATCTCTGCTTTGCAGTTGTTGAGAGTTATGAAAGAAAAAGGGGAAAAGTTAAGTAAATTAGCAGAATGTATGAGATCATTACCACAGGTGCTCACAAATATTGAGGTAAAAAAGAAAAAAGATATAGATCGCTTGGAGGCAAAGAAGAATATTAGGGATGCTGAAGGAAAATTGGGGAAAAAGGGAAGAGTATTTGTCAGGTATTCGGGAACCCAGAATTTGTGCAGAGTCATGATTGAAGGGGAGAATAAAAAAGAGATTGAAAAAATGGCAAATGATATTGCAAAAGCTATTAAGAAAGAGATAGGTGTTTAATATGATACAAGCCGTAATTCTGGCCGCTGGGAAAAGTACAAGGACATGGCCATTGACACTAACTAAGCCTAAGCCATTGCTTAAGGTAATGAATAAAGAGATAATAAAACATAATTTAGATGCCTTGCAGGGATTGGTTGGTGAAGTTATCGTAATAGTCGGTTTTAAGAAAGAAATGATAATAAAAGAGATAGGTTATAGATATGGAAAATTAAAAATAAGATATATAGAGCAGAAGACGCAGTTAGGTACGGGACATGCGATAAAGTGTGTTGAAAAATTGATTAAGGATAAATTTGTAGTTATGGGCGGTGATGATATTTTTTCAAAGGAAGATATCAAGGCATGTTTAAGGCATAAATATGCAGTCTTAGGATGTGTAGTTGAAAATACAGATAGGCTTGGTGTCTTTGTAGTGAAGAACAAAAGGGTTATAACGGTTGTTGAAAAACCTAAAAAATTTGTTTCGGGTATAGCTAATACAGGATTATATGTTTTTGATAAATCAGTGTTTGGGTTTAAACTTAAGAAAAGTCCAAGAGGAGAATATGAAATAGTTGACTATGTAAATGAGCTTGTTAAAAAAGAGAAAGTTGTATGTGAAAAGGTAAAAGGACATTGGTTATCTATAGGCTATCCATGGGACCTAATCGAAGCTAATGATGTTTTGGTCTCTAAAATAAAGAGTGACATAAAGGGGAAAGTAGAGAAGAGCGTTATCGTAAAGGGAAAGATAATAGTAGGAAAAGGTACAAGAATTTTGTCCGGGACGTACATAGCGGGGAATGTTGTTATTGGTGAGAACTGCAACGTAGGGCCGAACTGTTTTTTAAGAGGAAACACTTCTATTGGAAATGAATGTAATATTGGACAGGCGGTTGAGATAAAAAATAGTATAATTATGGACAAGGCAAAGGTTCCTCATCTTTCTTATATTGGAGACAGTGTTATTGGAGAGAATAGTAATTTAGGTGCAGGAACAATAACGGCTAATTTAAGACACGATAATAAGAATGTGAGATCTGTTGTGAAGGGAGAACTGGTTGATACAGGCAGAAGAAAGCTCGGGGCCATAATTGCGGATGACGTTCATACAGGCATAAATACCGTAATCTATCAGGGAAGAAAGATTTGGCCGGGGGTAGGCACAAGGCCCGGCGAGATAGTTGATAAGGATAAGAAGGCTTAAAAGCCAAAATGGGTTTCTCTAATTTTCATAGCCCCCCAACAGGTCTGAGACTTTAGTAATATACATATAAGGTGCTCTGTCATTGATTTTTGATTTGTAGAAATTGTAATACCTGCCGTGTTTCATTAATGCCGTAAGCATCCCCATATTCTCCCCTACCTCTATCTCATCTTTAATTTTGTCACCTACGCAGAATACTTGTTCAGATTTCAAATCATACTTGATTAAGACCTCCCTGAAACATTTCTCTTTTCCAGACGAATTGTTCGTAATGATTATTTCATCAAATGCTCTTTCCAAACCAAGCGCTTTTATCTTTCTTTCTTGCAGGTCACGATCACCTGCAGTAACGAGGATCAACTTATAGCCGTCTCTTTTCAACTTACTAATTGAAGCAGTTACATCAGGAAATAATGTAATGTCTTTTATGTTTAAAGCATCAACGGTCTTGGAGACTTCCTTATAAAACTTGTCGGAAAGGTTGTACAAATTAGCAATTTCACGGTAAATGTCAGTTTTAGGCCCGAGTTTTTCCTCAAGTTTTAATTGGAGTTCTAATGCCTCCTTTTCAGAGCAGTTGATAGCTCCTGATATGATTTTGGCGGCACGCTTTCTGCTTTTCAAAACAAGTGTTCCACTACAATCATATAAAGTGTCATCCAGGTCGAATATGATTGCCTTGATATGACTTGGGATTAAGGACATGAATTTAGGAATTGCGAGATGCTCAAAAACTATTAATCTTTTAGCAACGATAATTGTGCGTATATTCTACATATAGAATCTGCCAATTTTTCAGGGTCGTGTCTTATTAAATCCTGCTTTTCCCATAATATTCTTTTTTGTTCAATATTTTCAATTAAATCTGTGACCTCGACCTCGACGTTAATTTTTGTTAGATCTTCGTCTATGGCTATGATTTCTGCCCCTTCACTTCTATATTTTTCAAGTATGTCATCGTTAGGGAAGTTGTCGTTAACTAATACGTAATCTAGGATGCCTTCACCAAGGTACTTTATAATTGTTTTAACGCAGTCGGATGCAGTGTAATTATCAGTTTGCCCCGGCTGAGTAACAATATTGCATATGTATATCTTCATTGCTTTTGTGTTCTGTAATGCTTCTTTTATACCTCCTACAAGAAGGTTGCTTATGATGCTTGTGTAGAGGCTTCCCGGGCCGATTACGACTATGTCTGCTTTGTTAATTTCACTAATCGCTTCTGGCAGACATTCAACATTGTTTGATTTCAAAAAGACCTTTTTAATGGGTGGCTTTTGAGGCGCCCGCACATTAAATTCTTCCTCTACGGTCGAACCATCCTCTAATTCAGCGCAGATATGAGTACTCGTAAGTGTTGAAGGCAAAACCTTCCCTTTAATTGCAAGTATCTTGCTTGCTTTTTTTAGTGCTAGTTCGAAGCTACCTGTCATATCTGTTAGCGCAGCCATCAGTAGATTGCCAAGGCTCATGCCATTAAGTGGTCCTTTATTAAACCGATATTGGAAGAGCTGGTATAAATCTTTTTCCTGTTCCTCAGATTCTGATAATGCTATCAAACAGTTTCGCGCGTCACCTGGTGGTAAAATTCCGTATTGTTCCCTTATGGCACCCGAGCTCCTACCAGAGTCTGTAACAGTTACAATAGCTGTCGGGTTTTCACTGTATGTTTTCAAGCCCTCAAGCGCTCTCGGGAGTCCGGTACCTCCCCCTATAGCTAAAATCCTTAATTGGTCACGTGTCTTCCCAAAATCTTTTAATTTAAGCACAGTAGGTAGTTGAAAGATTTGCTTTATCTTATAATCGGGCTTGTTTGAGTCGTCAGATGCAGATTCTACCTTAAATCTTCCGTGTAACATCTGAACGGTTACCATTCCCATGGATTTTGCAATTCTAAGTTCTGCTCTTACACGATCTCCGACAACGACAACATTTCTTGGGTTCAGCGCGTATTTTTTAACGATTTCCCCGAAGCAGTCCTCCATTAATAAGCCAACTTCCTGGTCGTTGATTATTATTTCATCAAAATAAGGTTTTAGTTTAAGTAATTCTATCTTTTTTTGTTGTCTTTCGTGGATTCCAATCGTGAGTAAAAATAACTTATATTTTTCAAGGGCTAATTTTTTTAATGTTGGTATGACGTCTGGAAAAAGTTTTATATCCGATACTTCGTTACTATTATATGCCTTTAAGGCACTATCAACAAAATTGTCGCTACACCCGAATTTTTTTGCCATCTCATTAAACACAAGGTAGTAAGGGCCATATTTTTCCGATAACTCTTTCTGCATTAAATATGCCTCTTCTTCTGTACACGGCAATCCAGCCTTAACCATTACCTTCGCAGCACGTTTCCGTGATGCTTCAAGAAGTGAACCAGTACAATCATATAATGTATCGTCAAGATCGAATATAATTGCTTTCATAGCTTACTCACCTTATGTTTATTTTGCTAGTTTCGGATGAAAAATTAACTTTACTGCCAACTTTGATTTCATTTTTTCTGAACCAACCTTCTTCCATTTCAAGAGCATATCTTCCTTTATCTTTTGATACGTGATCTATTAAACTGTAGGGACTCATTGCCTCTATCTGCGTAATTTTTCCATTGGAATTTATAAAGGCGATAGAAAGAGGAATTTTTGTGTTTTTCATCCAAAAAGACAAATATTGTTCCTGTGGATAAATAAATAACATACCATGATCTTTATCTAGTTTCTCTCGAAACATTAAACCTAGCATACGTTCCTTTTGTGTAGATACAACCTCTACGTGGATACTTTTACCATTTATCTTTATTTCATATATTTTGTTGTTTGTTGTATTGGAAGGCTTAGAACAACTGTAGAGTATTAGAGTTAGTGCTAAAAGAAAGAATGTTTGCAAATAGTTGTTTCTTATGACAAGGAAGGACGAGTCCATAAAGTAAAATTATTTCGCAAGAGAGATTGCAGAACTTGTGGAGTTCCTAAATTTAGCAGCAGGGTTAACTATAGCAAGTCCATGATAATATGTAACTAACCCATTAACAATTTCTGCCATAATCTTATTAAAGCTGGTTCTTTCCCTTTTTCTTTCTAACCTTACTTCTGGACCCTTTACATCAGTGATAGGTATCATTTTAACACTACCAAAATTCATTCTTAATACATTTATCATTCCACCACTACCCTCCATTTGCTTGACTATTTCAGCAGAAGGCAATGCTGCAATGTAAGAAAGTGGGTATGTATAATCTCTGTAATCATCCTTTTGAATATATGCTTCGCTTTCAATTGCGAACGTATCGAGATACTCTCTAACTAGATTAAGGTTTGTTTCATTAACATCTTCTTCTTTGATTTTTACAACCTGTTTCCTGTTAGTGTTGATTTTTCCTGTTATGAGCGCCTTGGTAACAGTTTTCTGGGATTGAAATGTATTTACCTCAATTTGTATATATTCCGGGCTTATGAATTGAAACGAAAAAACATTTTTTGTTTTTTCATCATACATAGAGGAGTTGGTGAATTTAAAGTTAACATTGGATATCTCCAATTCTGGCATTAGTATTTCAAGGGGGAGGATTATTTTTGATACCGTCATCGCGCCGGGGATAATATTTCCAGCTCTATGAATTTCGTTTTTATCATTTGTTATTTCGACAAATCTTTCTCCTGATGATTTTTGAATCACATAGTCATGGTGCATTAGGAATCTATCAAATACGTGTAGTTTATCCTTCCCCTCTTCAGCTTCTTCAAACCTCAAACTTGGCGTACGCGTACAAGCCCTTACATCCCTGAAATATATTGAATCCTGCTGGAAATCAGCAAGCTTGCCTATTAGTATACTAAAAATACATTGGCGGTTCTTATTCATTGTTCGTAACTACGTTGTAATTAAAAAGATAAATCTTCTATAGAAGCCGGAAAGTGTTGACGTAATTGAAGGACTTACGATAATTCTAGTAAAAATAAAAATATATGTCAAGACGATATTAAAAAATTTTTTAATATTTTAGTCATTGTTTACCATGCGTTTATGACAATACTAACTCTCTATTTCTTTACCATTAACTCCTCGGCCTTGCCAGGGTCAATTTGGGAAACATTTAAAACTTTTTGTTCGAAATCTTGTTGAATCCTTGATATTACTACTTTAGTGCTTGGTAAGTATTTCGCTTTACTGCTTCTTGCCGTTAACTGTGCAGCGATTTTTAACTTTTCATCGTCAATATTGCCTCTTATAAGGGACAGGGGGCCGGGAATATCTTTTAGATGTAATAAATAGTCACTATCTTTTGCTAAATTTTGTATCGTAAGATTTTCATCTTCTCTTCTACTGACAACAACCTTGGTTTTACTGTCGATACGAAAGTGCCTCCCGACTTTTAACAATTTAACATCATTTACGTCCACATCTTCATGTTTAAGCGAATCCCTCATTCTGTTGGCGAATTCGGGGTCGGTAAGAAGACATCCTCCTGAGGAGCAAGGATAATCTTTGATCTGGAAAATATCTGCAAGTTGTATCTGGTCTTTCCGTGATCGCCCTTTTATCTCCAGTAATTCGTCTCTGTTAACCAGCCCTGTCTTTTCTGGAATCGTTGGTTCCAGATGTTTTGCACAAAGGGGCCTTAATACAAGTCCTGTTAAGCCAGCTTCTCTGTCAATTGTTTTCATAGCTTCTTTTCTTTGTGACATCGGGCGCTGGCCTAAGACTTCACCCGTTATTATGAAAGAGGCTCCGATTTCCCTCATATATTCCCCGGCAGCCCGGAAAATATTTATACGGCAATCTATGCAAGGATTCATATTTTTGCCGTAACCGTGTTTTGGTTTTTTTACTATTTCCAGAAAACTCTTGGTTGTATTTATGACCTTAATCGGAATCCCGAGCTTTTCAGAAACCTTTACGGCTTCTAGTTTACAATTACCCTTGGATGTGCAAAGGCAAAAAACTGTGACGAAGTTCAAGGCAATAACATCGATTCCTTGCTTCTTAATTACGTGTATTGCTAACGTACTGTCTAATCCGCCAGACAGCAATGCAAGTGCTTTTGTCATTTCTAATCGATTATTTTAAGACGATTATGGGTAAAGGCCTAACGTCTACTTAATGTAATAATATAAGAAATCTTTAGTGCTTGCTACCAAGTCAAACTTTTGCACGCAGGATGCATAATTATAATGTTCTTTGAGACTTATAGGAATTTCGTGCTATCTTATGTAAAAATTCATGCTATCAAAAAAAAACATTTTGTCAAACAAAAGGTTTTGACCGGAATGTAGTTCCGTGCTAAACTGTTTTTTGATTTGCTAAACCCAATCCATATAATTCTTATCGATATACGTCAAAAGAAATGGTTAGGTCACCGGTAGTTTCTGGAAGTTTTTATCCTGGAACCAAGAATGAACTAATAGAGGTACTTAAGACACTTGTAGATGAGAAATCAGGAAGGCAGAAGGTCCTGGGTGCAATTTCTCCACACGCTGGTTATGTGTATTCAGGACGAGTAATGGGAAGTGTTTTTTCGACGATAGAAGTACCTGACTCTGTTGTTATATTGGCGCCGAACCATACAGGTTATGGTGGGCCTTATTCTCTTTGGCCAGAAGGATCTTGGAAAACTCCACTTGGTGAAACGTCTACGGATGAAGAACTGGTTAGTGAAATCCTCAATTCATGCGATCTTATAGAAAGGGACAAAGAGGCCCATATCAGAGAACACGCTGCCGAGGTTATATTGCCGTTTCTGCAGTACGTCAATCCGCAAGTTAAGATTGTTGTAATCGTAATCAAGACGAGTTGTCTTGAAGATTTGGAAATAATTGGTAAATCTATCGGCCAGGTTCTTAAAAAAACAAGGACCTCCACGCTTGTTGTTGCCTCATCTGATATGACCCACTATGAACCTAAGCAATCTGCCAATAAGAAAGATAAGTCCGCAATAGCAGAAATTGAAGCCTTGAGAGAAGAAGGGCTTTATGATGTCGTGCAAAGTTTAGACATTACCATGTGTGGAATTTGCCCGGTAATTTCGATGATTGTTTGTTCGAAAGAACGAGGTGCTACAAAAGCCGAGTTAATCAAGTATGAAACCAGTGGAGATGTTACCGGGGATTACGAACAAGTAGTGGGATATGCCGGCATGATAGTTAAATAATCGAGTTATTGCACATATTGAGGTATTCAAATGAATTCATGAATAATTCGGCTAGTATAAAATACTTCATATACTTTTTCTCCTGCCTATTTTTCTCATTGAAGAGAAACCTTTCTTCAAACAATCTTGTTTGAATTAAAATAAGTATGTAAACATCTTCAACTTAAGACACCTCATGCGATGCAACCCTAAAATTTCCGTTATAATACCTGCCTTAAACGAAGAAGAGTCTATCAGTTTGGTGCTTAATGACATACCCAGAGGTTTAGTAGAAGAGATTATTGTTGTAGATAATGGCAGTCGTGATAATACTGCCACTGTAGCAGAAAATTTTGGGGGAAGAGTAGTATCAGAGCCATTAAAAGGTTATGGTTCAGCATGTCTCCGTGGTATTTCCATGCTTGATGGGGATACGGACATTGTTGTTTTTCTTGATGCCGACTACAGCGATTACCCTCAAGACATTCACTCCCTTTTAGAACCCTTAATAGAGGATAAAGCAGAACTGGTGATTGGTTCGCGCTTGTTAGGAACAAGAGCTAAAGGGGCATTATTACCGCAGGCTATTTTAGGAAACAAGATAGCCACCTTCCTGATTCAGATTTTCTGGGGGTTTAAGTATACCGATTTAGGTCCATTCAGGGCAATTAAATACGAAGACTTAATTGGCTTGAATATGAGAGATAAAAACTTTGGATGGACTGTCGAGATGCAAATTAAGGCAGTTAAAAAAGGGTTAAGGATTATGGAAGTACCCGTAAGGTATCGGAAGCGCATTGGAAACTCAAAGATTACGGGTACCTTTTCCGGTACAATACTTGCCGGTTTTAAAATTATTTATACTATCCTAAAATATATAGTCTTATAGGGATAAAAGGCTCGTTCAGGGAACGAGCCCTACAATAAAAATGTTTTACGTTAGATTAACATGATGTGATGTTAGAATTGTAGGGTACGTTCCCCGAACGTACCGTTTATGAATCTGTATATTTAACTATGCCCACAATAGAAACCTCAATAATAATACCAACTCTCAATGAGAAAAAAGTCATAAGGAGATGTCTTGAAACCGTAGTGAATATCCCAGGTATTGAGGTGATTGTCTCTGATGGTGGAAGTACAGATAAGACAGTAGAAATGGCAAGAGGTTATCGCGACGTTAAAGTAGTTTCTTCCATGAGTGGACGAGGTATTCAGATGAACACAGGTTCATCATATGCCCACGGTGAGATTCTCCTTTTTCTCCACGCAGATAGTATCCTATCAAGAGAAGTTATTTTAAAGATTCCGTGCATTTTCAAGGATAAGTCAATAGTAGGCGGCGCATTTAAGATAAAGTTGATGTCTAATAGATTGCTTTACAGATTAATAGAAGCAGGCATAAACTTTCGTTCAAAGGCAATCAAATTGCCTTATGGTGATCAAGGGTTGTTTGTAAAAAGGTCTGTATTCAAGGAATTAGGCGGTTTCGGAGGAATGGCTGTTTGTGAGGATCTTGATTTTATATGGCGTCTCAAAAAACTTGGGAAAATAATCATTCTTGATGAAGAGATCTTTTCCTCTGTTAGAAGATGGGAAAATAACGGCATCCTGAGAACTTCACTAAGAAATCAATTCTTACTGGCCTCATATGTTACTAACTACAAAATACTTAAATCCCTATATTCAAAGACAAAAAATTTTTAATTTGTGGGAATATATCTTGTTTATAATTTGTCTATAATATAAGTAAGGACAATATAATTAGATTAACGAATTGTTAAGATAAGGAGGCGTATTATGCTTAAGAAACTGATAATTTTATTATTACCTGTACTTATCATTTCGTTTATTGTAGGCACAAGTTACGGTTACGGTACGCGTAAAAGTGATAAAAAGGCTAAGACGTATTCTGGCATTCTGGTTGATACGAAATGCTACGCCATGAATAATGACAATATTACCAATGCTCATGGGAAGATGAAGGGATGTGCAACCATGTGTGCTAAGATGGGGATTCCTGTCGGATTGCTGATTAAAGGCAAGAAAGGCGGAAAGGTCTATGTCCTGACGATTTCCGCACCTTCACTTGCTGACCATATGGGCAACTGGGCGAGGATTACGGGCGTAGAAAAGTTTAAACGAGGTTTGGTTCCTGAAAAGATCGAGGTTAAAGAGGGAGATACATACAAAGAGGTAAAGGTTAAGACGATGATGTAGCGTATCTTTTAATCAACAAAGTCTTTTTGTGTTTGTGGCATCGAACGTTTGCTAATAGAGAGGATTTAATATTTTATCTGGGTTTGTAACTATTGAATATACAGCGTTATGAATTATAAAATAAACTCATGAAAGGTTGAAAATCTCTCGCTAGGGAATGTAGTATTATATCACTTAAGAGATTTAGATATAATTAAGGCATTAAAGAGAGTATTAAAAAGAAAAATAAGAGATTATTATGTCTAAGACAAAAATTGAACAGCTAACAGAATTTGGCCAGAGCGCCTGGCTAGATAGTATCAGCCGTGCTATGATTGAAACGGGGAAACTCAAAGAAATGATTAGGCAAGGCTTAAGAGGCGTGACTTCCAATCCCACTATATTTGATAAAGCAATTAGTTCCGGCGATGATTATGACCAGAAAACTAAAGAGTTATCTAATGATGGCAAATCCGTTTTTGAAATTTATGATGAGTTGACGGTAAGAGATATTCAGGACGCAGCTGATATATTTATGCCTGTATATCAGGAGACACAAGGCTTAGATGGTTATGTAAGTTTAGAAATTAATCCCAAACTGGCGTTTAAGACTCGAGAAACTATAGAAGAAGGTAAACGACTTTACAAGAAAGTTAATCGTGTCAATGTAATGTTCAAAGTGCCTGCAACCGAGGATGGGTTTAAAGCTATAGAAGAGTTGATAGCCTGCGGGATTAATATTAATGTAACTTTAATATTTGCTTTAGGGCAGTACATTAATGCTGCGCAGGCTTATATAAGAGGAATAAAACGCATCCTGCAAAATAATGGCGATGCTAGTCAAGTGCGTTCTGTAGCCAGTATTTTTGTAAGTAGGATTGATACTGCCGTTGATAATTTGTTGGAAGAGAAGATAATCAAAGAGAAAGACCAAGAAAAAAAGATACAACTCTCATCCTTAAAAGGAAAAGCAGCCGCAGCCAATGCTAACCTGATTTATAAAAAGTGCTTGGAGACTTTTACATCAAGTGAATTTAAGCAAATTCAAGATAAGGGTGCACAATTCCAAAGAGTTCTCTGGGGTTCAACAAGCACAAAAAACCCTGCATACAGCGATATAAAGTATGTTACAGAGTTGATTGCTAAAAATACAATCAATACCTTGCCAGAAAATACATTCGAGGCATTTTTAGACCATGGCGTTATTAAAGAGGCATTAATTTCTGATATTTCCGATGCTCAAAATATTATTAATAGTCTAGAAGGATTTGGAATTAATATAAATAAGGTATTAGTAAAATTGCTCCATGATGGAGTGGTTTCATTTGAAAAATCGTTTGTATCTCTTTTGCATTCCATAGAAGAAAAAAAGTAAATAAAAAGGGACAAATGCCTACTGGAATGATAATGAATAATAAATAAAGAAAAGTACTTTACAAGATAAATACCATAAATTTACGTTTTTTTCTATTTTGCGGGAATATTTCTCGTTTATATTTTGTCATTATAATAGAAAGATGCATAAAAGGTGAGCCAAAAAGATAGTCTTCTCATTCACATAGACGCCTTATACAGATCAGCAATATATCTTGTTAAGAACGAAAATAATGCAGAAGATCTGGTTCAAGAGGTTTATTTGAGGGCATTCAAATTTCTCCAGGAAGACAAAGAAATTAGTAATGAAAAGGCATGGTTATTTAAAATATTAATTAATACCTTCATAAATCAGTATAGAAAAGACAAACGAGAACCTTCATTAGTTGATTTTGATACTATTGAATCCTTTTATGGTTCAATAGAAGAAGAAGCTATGGTGTCAACAACTGCAGAAAATGAGGTGGGATTAGATAAATTGCAGGACGACGATGTAAAAAAAGCCTTAGAGGAATTACCCGATGATTTTCGAATGGCAATCTTGCTTTCTACTGCAGAGGGTTTCTCTTATAAAGAGATTTCAGATATAGTCAAATGTCCTATTGGTACGGTAATGTCCAGAATCTACAGGGGACGAAGAATGTTGAAGGAAAAATTAACCAATTACGCAAAAAAACATGGTTATGAAAGAGAATAAGAAATGAATTGCAATGACATTAGAAAATATTTTTATGCTTTTATTGATAATGAACTCGATGTGGAGAAGAACATAGAAATTCTGGCTCATCTTGATATGTGCTATGAATGTAGCCAGAAGATAGAGGAGGAAAGGTTACTTCACAAGAGGGTGAAAGAAACGGTCTGCATGGTAAAAGCCCCTGCTTACCTTGAGCACAATATTTTAAAAAGTGTAGCGAAAAAACCTAACTTCTTTACTCTACTTAAAGAGAACTTATTGCTAAAAAGTCGCTTACTTCCACTGACTGCTATTGCGACAGTAGTAATTATAGCCGTTAGTTTTTTTGTAATACAAAGTAATCTAAAGAAAAATGATGCTCTTTATCTTGCAGAGTCAGAATTTCACAACTATCTGAAGGAAAACCTTGATCCTGATATCCGTTCACAGAGTGTCAAATCAATTGTTGAATACTTCCAAAACCAAACCGGTCTAAGTGTACCTTTGCCTGTTATTAAAGAGGATGTACAATTGGTCGGCGCAGCATTACCCAGGATTAAGGGCGTACAGGTTCCACTGATTTTCTACATGCATGATGAGACTCCTATTGCATTATTTGTGGTGTGTAATTCTGATTCCCTGCCCGGGTATGGGATAAATATTGATTTCTCAAGGATGAAGGGAGTCTCGAAAGATAATATGATGTTATATACAGATACCGGCTATTGTGGTTCTTGCCAGATTATTGGGTGGAAAGAAGCGGGTAATGAATACGTTATGATATCAAATTTAAATAGTGATAAGATGATGAGGATACTGACGAAAGTCTGAGGTTACAATAATGACTAATAAAAAAGCGATTATAAAATTCGTTATCCTATTAATTATTATTGCTGGTGCATTTTTTGCATTCAGATATACACCCCTGTCACAATATACTCAGAAAGAGGGGCTTCTGAGACTTCTTACACAATTTAGAGAGCACTGGTGGGGACCTGTTGGTTTTATTCTTATCTATGGCATGGGATGCGTAGTTGCGTTTCCGGGTTCAATCTTAACTTTGTGTGGTGGTGCAATATTTGGAGTGGCATGGGGCACTCTCTATAACGTATTGGCTTCTAATCTGGGAGCCACCCTTGCATTCTTGATGGCGAGGTATTTCGGGCGTGACTTTGTGTCAAGGTTTATGAAGGGAAGGATTGAATCCTTTGATGAAAAAGTTGCCAGACATGGTTTTCGGTTTATATTTACACTAAGGTTAATTCCTCTCGTCCCCTTTAACGGACTTAATCTTGGTTCTGGTCTTTCTAAGATCAGGTATCGTGATTATTTGCTGGGTTCTGTCATTGGCATGTTACCGGGCACGTTCATCTATACATATTTTGCAGACGCACTACTCGGTGGAGTGACAGGAAGTGGGAAAAAGGCAATGATCAACTTGATTATTGCCAGTTCACTGTTGATATTAATTTCATTAGTGCCAACAATTTACAAGAAGTTTAAAAAACCTAAAGCTGTTGGGGGCAGAGTGTAGCAAGAGGTGAGAGATTATGAAAGATTTTGATCTTACAGTGATCGGTGGTGGAGCAGGTGGCCTGAACGTTGCAAGTGGAGCGGTTCAACTTGGCGCCAGAGTAGCCCTTATTGAGAAGGACAAACTCGGTGGAGACTGTCTCTATTATGGGTGTGTCCCCACTAAGGCATTGATACAGTCTGCAAAAGTAGCTTCGCTCATTAAAAGGTCTAAGGAATACGGCCTTAATGATACAAATATCTCCTTCGATTTTAAGAATGTTATGGCGCATATGAGAGAAGTTATATCAAAGATTGGTGTGAACGATGATCCAAAGAGATTTGAAGATATGGGCGTAAAGGTTATATTTGGTGATGGCATGTTTATTGACCAGAATACCTTTAGTGTCAATGGCCATGATATTACGAGCAGGAAGTTTGTCATCTCAACAGGATCAAGAGCTGTTGCCATTCCTATCAAAGGGCTTGAAAACATTAAATATCTAACCAGTGAGAGTGTCCTGGGACTGGATTACTTACCCAAATCAATAATTATATTGGGTGCCGGCCCGATAGGATTGGAATTTGCACAGGTGTTTGCAAGATTGGGATCAAAGGTTACGGTAATAGAGAAGATGGGACAGGTTCTGCCGCGTGAGGATAAAGAAATTTCCGATACCATTGAATCGATCCTGAAGGAAGATGGAATTGAGATACATACATGTGTTAATGTAGACCATGTTAAACAAGAGGATAATCAAAAAATAGTAGTAGCCGAATGTACTGGGCAGGAAAAGACATTTAAGGCCGATGAGTTCATGCTGGCTATTGGACGTGCTCCGAATCTGGAAGGACTTAACCTAGAAGCTGCTGGAGTAAAGGTGGAACATAGGAATATCGTAGTAAATAGTTCCATGCGAACTACTGCAAGGAATATATGGGCATGCGGAGACGTGACAGGGCAATATCTGTTTACGCATGTTGCCGAATATCAGGCGGGCCTTATAGTAACTAATGCCTTAATTCCTTTTATGAAGAGAAAGGCAAATTATCGTGTAGTTCCATGGGTTACTTATACTGATCCTGAGTTGGGTCGTGTAGGACTTACAGAGGATGAAGCAAGGCAAATATATAAGAATGTAAAGGTATACAGATATGATGTAAAGGATCTGGACAGAGCCGTTATAGAAGGTGAAGACAGGGGTATTGTTAAGATCGTTTGTACGAATAAGGGTAAAATATTAGGTGCCCATGTCCTTGCACCGCAGGGAGGAGAAATTTTACACGAATTTGTCCTGGCAATGCAGAATAACCTCGGAGTTGGTAGTATTACGGGTACTATACATGTCTATCCGACATTGTCTCAGGTAGTGAGAAGGACAACTAATAAATACTATGCTGAAAAGATATTCTCTGGATGGATACCCAAGGTTACAAAGAAGCTGATAAGATGGTTTGGGTAAATAAGAACACAGCTTTGCAAGTTGATTGATGAAGTAGGGTGGGCATTGCCCACCATACACTAAATTAATTTTCTAAAATAAGGAAGACAAAATGAAGTTTTTGGTACTGATTCTAGTCTTGATAATAGGTCATAGCATGATGACTACAGCTTACGCATCCGAAAAGGATGATCCGGATTCCATATTTGATGCTATCTTAGGCCGTTATGTTTCAGCGGATGGATTTGTTAATTATAAGGGGCTAAAGGAAGATAAAGAATTTGAAAGATATATTGAATATCTTTCAAATACAGACCCTGATACCTTGCCATCTGATAAAGACCGTCTTGCTTTCTGGATAAACGCATATAATGCATTTGTCTTAAAGGGGGTATTAGAAGAGTATCCGATAAAGAGTGTGCGTGATGTAGGTTGGATTCCTCATAGCTTTTTTAAGCGAAGAAAATTTGATATAAAGCATGGTAAAATCACTCTGCAAGTACTGGAAAATGAAAAGCTCAGAGAGGCATTCAGAGAACCAAGGATACATTTTGTTATTAACTGTGCATCAATGAGTTGTCCGAAATTAATAACAGAGACGTACAGGGCTGAGAAATTGGAACAACAACTTGAAGCACAAGCAGTATCATTTATTAATAATAGAAGCAAGAATTATCTGGATAAGGAAAACGGTATCTTATATATCTCTTCTATCTTTAAGTGGTATGAGGGAGATTTTATAAAAGATGGTGGAACGCTGGAAGAATACGTTGCAAAATACTTAAATCCGGATGATGCTGAATTTGTCAGGAATAATGAAGTTACAATAAAGTATCTTGGTTACGATTGGGGCTTAAACGAACAGAAGTAATATGATTTTGTATTAATATTTATGTGAAACAAGATTAAGAGAAGAAAGGAAGGTTGAAAATGAAAGCAATAATTAGAATGTTTATAGTTTTGTTATTAAGTACATTTGTAATGTTCATTTTTACGTTAAGTTTTAACGGAAATGCAGTATCTGCTGAGACTAACACGGGCATAGATGTAGGACAGAAGGCGGCTACATTTGAATTATTAACTATTGACGATAAAGAGCTGGAGCTGGAATCATTTAGAAAGGATAAGGTTGTATTGATGGTTTTTAGTGCTACATGGTGTCCAGCCTGCAGACATGAAATTCCGCTTCTCAAGGAATATTACAATGAATTTAAGGATGATGGCCTTGAGGTGCTAAATATTGACATTCAGGAAAGTAAAAAGAAGGTTAGCTCATTTGTTGGGAAGAACAAGATAAATTATCCTGTGGTTCTCGACTCTATAGCTGAAGTTGCAACATTGTATAAGGTAAGGGGCATACCCTTAAATATTATCCTTGATAAAGACGGGATAATAAAATACAGGGAAAATACGCCACCGAGCAAAGAGATTCTAAAGAAGTTATTAGATTAATCGTTGGAATAATATAAAGCATTCAGGTTTGTAGGAATAATATCTAAATGAAGGTACTTGGTATTAGCGGGAGTCCGAGAAAAAGTGAGACAACAGCGGGGCTGGTTAGAACAATCCTGGATGCAACCGGCTTAGAGACAGAACTGATATCCTTACATGGTAAGAAGATTAATGGTTGTATATGTTGTCTGGGTTGTGTTGAGGACAATGTCTGTAAAGTCCAGGATGATTACGTCCCCTTAATGCATAAGGTACTGGAGGCAGATGCCATCGTGATTGGCGCTGCCAATTATTTTGGCAGGCTCAATGCCCTCGCGCATTCATTTCTAGAACGGTTCTACTGTTTCAGACATGATAAAGACGGACATGGTGGCATGAGACTCTCCGGTAAGTTAGGGGCTATTGCTTCGGTAGGTGGCGGTGGGGAATGGGAAATGCCCGGAAGAGATAGCAAAATGTACGAGATTGCAGGAGAAGATGTTAAGGGATTTTTTGACTATAATGAGATTGAGCTTGTCGGAACCGTAGAGGCACAAGGTGCAGTACCCTGCTTTTCGTGTGGTTATGGAGAAGTCTGCAGCGTAAGTGGTGTGAAAGCGTTCTTTGGTCAAGATGCAAAGATTACGCCCGAAATCATACCTTGTTTAGAAAAGCAGCCTGAAGTCATAGATAAAGCGAAGACCCTTGGAAAAACCTTACGGGAAAGGTTGAAAGATAAAGAAAAAATAGGATGAAAAAGTTTTTTATAAATTATCATTTAAGAATCTTATTCATTGTCGGAATAGCCCTGTGCGGGATTCTCCATTTGGGATTGAAAGGTGAAGCTGCTTCTCCTGAAAAGCAGGCGCCAGAGTGGGTGATTTCTGAGTGGATTAATTCTGCCGGACTTACTTTGGAGGATTTGCAAGGAAAGGTTATAGTCATTGATTTTTTCCAGCTATGGTGTCCCGGTTGTAATAAATTCTCAATACCTCTTATGGAAAAATGGAAGCAAAAGTATATTGACCGCAAGGATATTCAACTGATTGGTATTCATACTGTTTTTGAGGGACATTCTCAACAAACTCCGGAAAGATTACGTCAATACGTCAAAGAAAAGAACATAACATATCCAATTGGAATAGATAAATACATATCAAGCCAGAGATTGCCGGAGACAATGATTCGTTATCATACCCGTGGGACCCCTGAAATGGCAATCATTGATAAAAATGGAAGGATTCGCTTTCAGCATTTTGGCGGTTTTAACACAGCAGTTGCAGAAGAACTCATCGATACTCTTTTAACAGAAAAGTAATCAAGTGCGACTGTTTATGAATGACAGAAACGGATGGAGATTAAATAATGGCAAGGATTTCGGTTGTAGGGAAAGAAGAAGCATCGAAGGACGTACAGGAGATTTTAGCAGAAATTGAGGATGTTTTTGGCAAGGTACCAAATTTATTTAAGACCTATTCTCATTTTCCCCCTTTATTGAAGGCTAACTGGGACAAGGTGAAGGCATTAATGATGCGAGGGAATTTAAGCCGAAAAACCAAGGAAGCTATTGCCCTTCTGGTTTCAAAGGACAATAGTTGTTCATATTGTGTAGCTGCTCATACTGTAGCACTCAGGTCAATCGGTGCGACAGAGGAAGAAATTAAAAAAATAGAGGATGAGATAGAAAAATCAGAATTTACTGAGAAGGAACGAGGACTCATTAGCTTTGCCAGGAAGGCTAATAAGGATCCCAATAAGATTACTGATGAAGAATTTGAAGAGCTTAAGAAAACAGGGGCTAATGAGTCAGAGATAGTTGAAGCCCTTGGTGTGATGGAACTCTTTACGGCATTTAATAAATTTCTTGATTCCTTGAATGTAGAAATAGATTTCTAATGACAATTTTAATAATTCTTTTTCTGGCCACCTGCTTTCTTGCATATTCAAATGGCGCTAATGACAACTTTAAAGGTGTAGCGACGCTCTTCGGTAGTAAGACCACTAATTACAGGAATGCAATCAGGTGGGCTACTATTACGACTTTTGCTGGTTCTATGGCTTCGATATTCTTTGCACACGCCCTTGTAAAGACCTTTTCTGGAAAAGGATTGGTTCCCGATGCTATTTCAATCTCCCCTGAATTTCTCACCGCAGTGGCGATTGGTTGTGCTATTACGGTTATGGTTGCAACGGTTACGGGCTTTCCCATTTCAACCACACACAGCCTGACAGGTGCTTTAGTTGGTGCCGGGTTTGTAGCCATCGGTACGAAGGTTAATCTTGCTGTTTTGGGTAACTCTTTTTTCCTGCCACTTTTACTAAGCCCTTTTTTTGCGACTGCATTTGCCAGTATTCTGTACATTATATTCCGTAGCGTTCGTATTCGCTCGGGTATAACAAAGGAGTGGTGCCTTTGTATCGGTGAACAGAAAGTGGCGTTACCATCTGCACAGCCAACCGTTGCTCTTGCTGTAAAATGTGGAAGTACTATTGATGTTACAATTGATAAAAGGGAAAACTGTGTAGAGATGTATAAGGGACATTTTCTGGGTATGAACAGCCAAACGATGTTAGATTATCTGCACTTTTGTTCTGCCGGTGTTGTTAGTTTTGCCCGTGGGCTTAATGATACACCCAAGATTGTGGCCCTCATATTACTAATTAAAGGTCTTTCAATACACTGGGGCATGCTGGCGGTTGCTTTTGGTATGGCGGCAGGGGGACTCTTGAATGCCAGAAAAGTGGCCGAAACTATGAGTAATAAAATCACAAAACTTAATCACGGTCAGGGCTTTACTGCAAACCTTGTCACTGGTATTCTTGTCATATTTGCCAGTAAGTTTGGGATGCCAGTGTCTACAACACACGTATCAGTAGGTTCTCTTTTCGGTATAGGTTTAACCACGGGACGTATAAATACTCGTATAGCATTAGAAGTACTTTTATCGTGGCTCATAACTCTCCCTGTGGCTGCTATATTTAGTGGTTGTACGTATTGGATATTATGTAGGCTTATGGGATAACCTAAACAGGACATATGGATAAAGTGTTTTTAATATTAATCCTTATTTTTTATTGCCCGGCAGCGCTATGGTTGTTTCTCTATGGTATTAACAACTATTATATGATTTATCTTTTTCTAAGAAGGGCCAAAAGAGAATCATCCCGTAATCGGGAATTCCTTAGATGGTTCTGGTCAACTCGTGGCAGAGACAAATTACCAAAAGTTACTACGCAATTACCTATATATAATGAAAGGCATGTAGTAGAGCGTTTAATTAAGGCGGTTGTGGATATTGATTATCCAAAGGAACTCCATGAGATCCAGTTACTGGATGATTCTACTGATGAAACGAGGGACATAATAGCTGATCTGGTTAGTAAGTACAGATCGATTGGGTTTAACATAAAACAGATTGTGAGGACAAACAGAAGTGGTTTTAAGGCAGGAGCCTTAAATAAGGGTCTTGAAGAGGCCGAAGGTGAATTTTTAGCAATCTTTGATGCTGATTTTGTACCGGATAAGGATTTTCTTTATGAAACCATCCCATTCTTTTATGAAGGAGAAAAAGTCGCTCTGGTTCAAACGCGGTGGGGGCATATAAATAGAGACTACTCCCTGCTGACAATAGCGCAGAGCATAGGCATGGACGGACACTTCATTATTGAGCAGGGTGCCAGGACATGGAACGGGCTTTACATGAACTTTAATGGAACCGCAGGAATCTGGAGGAAGGAAGCAATCATTGATGCCGGAGGGTGGCATTATGATACGTTGACTGAGGATTTAGATCTATCATACAGGGCACAATTAAGGGGGTGGAATACAAAATTCCTGTTTGATGTTGTAACGCCTTCAGAACTGCCCGTAGACATAAATGCTTATAAATCTCAACAGCATAGATGGGCAAAGGGTTCAATACAGACTGCCAAAAAAGTGTTACCACTAATATTCAAGTCGGAAGATAGCGTTATAAGAAAGGTTGAAGCCTTTATACACCTAAACCAGTATATGGTACACCCTATGATGATTGTTCTTGCCTTGCTGTCTCTTCCTCTGATACTGTTGTTAAAACCATTAGTAATCTCTATTTCTATTACGATGGTAAGTTTATTGTTTCTAATATTTATAGGGGCCATTGCCCCATCATTTCTCTATATAATTTCTCAGAGGATAGGTTATAAGGATTGGCGGAAAAAGTGTTTGTTTATACCCGCGCTTATGTTTATAGGATGTGGTGTTGCTATCAATAACACAAAGGCCGTACTTGAAGCGTTATTAAATATTAAGAGCGATTTTATTAGGACACCCAAGTACGGCGTTATAAAGCGGGGAAGGAACATGATGGCAAAGGGTTATACCTTGCCGGTGAGGTTTTTCTTTGTTAGTGAAATACTCTTGAGTATATATTGTTTTATAGGGTTTATGCAGTATACGCACAACAAGAAATTTATCTTTGGGCCTTTTCTATTGATGTACGCAATGGGGTTTTTTTACGTAGGCACACTTTCTCTTATGCAGAAATTTAAAGGGAAGATAAGATGCTGATCAGGGGTGTTCTTAGTAAAAGGAATTTTACTCAACATCAAGTGGAAGACCTCCCCTACATCCCCTCCTTACGAAGGAGGGGAATAAGGGGTGGTTGTAAATCCAATAGAATTCCAATATTTTGCTTGTTGGCCTGTTCAGTGTTTCTTGCAATTAATTCAGACCAGATGAGCCTTGCAGATACACTTGAGAAGGATGAAATTATATATGCATTACCTCCTGATGCAATCCCTGCTATAAAGAACCCTGAATTTGTCCCTGCGAGTGAAGCAGGACTGGATGACAATGAACCCGTTATAGGCATAACCCTTAATGGTGAAAACCGTGCCTATTCTGTGTATCTTATGAATCATCACGAAATAGTTAATGACAAAGTAGGGGATGATGTGTTCGCCGTTACATGGTGTCCTCTGGCGAACCTGGCAGTTGTGTATGACAGAGAAATTGATGGCAAAGAATATACGTTTGGAGTATCGGGAAAACTACTCAAAAATACACTCGTGATGTTTGATTACGAAACTGAATCCCTCTGGCCAATCGCCTATGGAAAGGCGATAGATGGAAAATTATCAGGCAAGAAAGCAGATAAAGTAGTTAACAGTCAAAAGATGTCCTGGGCTGCATGGAAGACATTACACCCGGATACAATTGTACTGTCTCACCGTGGTTCAAGTACAGTTGGTTATGATGTTTATAGAGACTATCATAAGAGTGGATCAACAGGCATATATCCTGTTAAAAATATAGATAAAAGGTTAGGTGCCAAGACGGAGGTTATTGGGATAGAAGTAAATAGCAAACATAAGGCTTATGCTTTCAGTATATTTGACGATACGAAAATAGTTACTGATGAATTTCAGGGTTTGAATTTGCTCGTTTATAGAAATAAAGAGACCAATAGTATTATGGCCTATGATAGGCAAATAGACGGACACGTGATCGAGTTTAATTCGTCAAAAGATTTTGCTACAGATAAAATAACAAATACTACCTGGGATCTGGAAAATGGCATTGGAATAAAGGGTAATATGAAGGGTAAATTGCTCCGGCCTGTTAGTTTTATCACTGTTTACTGGTTTGTCTGGGCAGACTATTATCCCGATACTGAAATATACTATTAATAAAATTAAATGTAGGGTGGGCATTGCCCACCACAACTTCTTCACAAGGAGAATTGTAGGGGCTGTTTCCCAAACAGCCTTAAATAAGCGGTTCGTTCAGGGAACGAACCCTACAAAAATATGAACAGGAAATTGATTACCATAATAACAACAGGATTGGTTATTGAAGGCCTGTGTGTTGCAATTGCCTCCATTGGAGACATAAAGGAAAATATCCCCGGGTTTTCTTTCCTGTACACAGCGTCTTTTATTGCGTACGTCTTTGCCATATTTTACGTTTCAAAAAATGTAGAGAGTACTGAACAGGATAGCAATAGTTCTAAAAAGATTCTCTGGACTATCTTGATCTTTTCACTGATATTTCGCTTGACGTTATTACCCGCAACGCCATCTGATGACCTTTACCGTTATTTATGGGAAGGAAAGTTACAATTAAACTGGCTTAATCCCTACTCCCATCCACCGGAATCTTCCAGTCTGGAAGGCCTCAGAGATAGTTTCTTTTCCGGTATTAACCATAAACATCTGACCACAATCTATCCTCCGCTTACGTTAATGGTGTTTGCTATAGCAGATTACGTCTCCCATTCCTTCTTATCTATGAAATCTGCTTTTTTGCTGTTTGATGTGCTTACGATATTCATAATAGTAAGGTTTTTAAGAGTGATGGGGAAAGCCCCAATTAACGTTTTAATATATGCATGGAGCCCATTAGTCCTTATTAGTTTTGCTGCAAGAGGGCATTGTGATTCTCTGCAGATATTCCTCGTCATACTTACCTTATACCTTTTCTCTATTAGAAAGAATTTGCAATCTATCGTCTCGATCGGCCTGGCTGCGATGTCCAAATTTGTATTCATTATTGTGGCCCCTTTCTTGATTCCCAGAGGGAAACTCAAATATTTTGCAGTCTTGCCTTTGATTATTGCTATTTTGTATTTACCATATATTAGTGCTGGTAAAGGGTTGTTTTCGACCCTTTTACATTTTGGTACTCAATACCATTACAATGATTCTGCTCATTTCCTGATTTTTTGTTTGTCTCTTGGCTCTCCTTTTATATCCAGGATAATTACGTCCATGATTTTTGTTACTGTGCTTTTGTATTTATATAAGAAACACATGAACCTTGTACTTACGGATGATAATATTAATCCCCCCTTATTCCCCCCTTTAGAAAAGGGGGAAGTAGGGGGGATTAATGATGCTGTTTTAAAATTTGTATTTATGGTAATCGGTACCTTTTTGATATTATCTCCAACAGTACATCCCTGGTATCTGACATGGATCGTCCCTTTCCTATGTTTTAATAACAATTGGGCATGGCTTGTCTTAACAGGGACTGTTGTTTTTTATTATTTTATGAATCACAATTTATTTTCAACACTGATTGAGTATAATAACGAATGGGTATGGCAGGAAGTCCACTGGTTAAAGTTGCCGGAATACGTTCCTTTTTATGGCCTGTTAATTTATGGATGGTTAGTAAAGAAAAACTTTACTTTACGCACTCTCTGGTTGAATAGAAATTTTATTGGAGGTAGAAGTTAAAATGGAAATAAACGATAAATCCAAATTTTATGTACCTGATTATGTTCAAATAGAAAGAGACTCTCTTTATCTTCTCATCGACCCGGAAACACCAAATTGGATTATGACTGATAAAAGAGGCAGCCAGGTCGTAAGCAATATTAAGAAATGTAAGACCGTTAGAGATCTCATATACGATTATGCAAACAATTTCGATATGGATCAAACCAAAGCATGGTTGGAAATAGATACATTTCTAAGGGACTTAATAAGGAGTAAATTCCTATCCTCAGAACCTGTAAAGAAAACGGATTACGTCGGCAGGGCAAATTTCATTCACGCAGACAAACTCAATGAATTGTGGATTCATACTAATAATCTCTGTAATTTGACGTGTCCGCATTGTCTGGTGAATTCATCTCCACATGAGGATAAGGGTCTCCCTACGGATTCCATTAAGAAGATAATTGACGAGGCCGTAACATTAGGGACAAGTCGCTTTTATTTTACAGGCGGTGAGCCTTTTATGAGGAAAGACATTTTTGAACTTATTGAGTATGTATGCAACCGTAAAGAGAAAGAGTTGATAATACTTACAAATGGAACCCTTCTGAGAGGAAACGTCATAGAAAGATTGCAAGGGTTTGACAGGGAACGTTTGAGGATTCAGATAAGTCTTGATGGTTCGAGGCCGGAGGTCAATGATCCTTTAAGGGGTAAGGGCAGTTTTGATCAGATTGTTGCAGGTATTAAGAATGTTATCAGGATTGGATACACTCCAACGGTAACGACGGTAGTGACGAAACAGAATATTAATGATGTACCGGAGACTACGAAGTTGATTGCACAGTGGGGTGTAAAGACCCATCATCTTCTCTGGGTACACAAACGAGGCAGGGCAACCGATAATGGTAATGATTTATTTTCTCCAATAGAGGACGTAATTGAGACAATAAGAAAGGCGAAGAATGTTGCAGATAATCTGGGTGTTTCAGTTGACAACCTTGATTCCTACAAATTCAGGGTGAATAGCAATGTGGGGACAAGGTACGATCTGGGAAATGCCTGTTACGATAGCATGTGCGTATATTCAAATGGCGAAGTCTATCCGTCCGCTTCATTTGCCGGTCATGAAGGCCTGAAATGTGGAAGTATCCTTGAGAGTTCTCTGAGAGAGATCTGGAAAAATAGTAATATCAGTAAGGCATTTAGAAACGCAACACTCCAGAATAAAGAAAAGTGCAGAGGATGTCATATAAAGTTTATGTGCGGTGGGGGTGATATTGAACACTCGTTCTTCTATTCTGAGAATGGTTTCAAGCTGGAATCTGATAAATTTCCTGCAGACGTTGGCATACATGCCTTAGACCCTTATTGCGACCTGCATAAGGAGATAGTTAATGACGTAATATTTGAACTTGCCGAGGCGAGGAATAAATTGTTGGAAAGAAGGACCGGGTTTAGCGCTCCCGTTGTATTACGCTCAATGGGTGAAGGCTCTGTCGTTTGCGGCGCAGAAGACCCCTCCCCCCAACCCCCAACCTCAAATCGTCAATCGCGGGAGCCGCGACTTTCGCCGTCAATCGCGGGAGCCGCGACTTTCGCCGTCAATCATCAATCTCAAGTCCGTACCCTTCATTCAAATTGCGTACTTTCATTTGATGTTGATAAGCCCAGAAGTATTGTACGTGAATTTTACGGTGAGGCAGCAGAATCTCCTCAGGAGGACTTATGTTGTCCAACCAAGAATTCAGTTGAAGATACAAGCCATATCCCTCAGGAAGTACTGGACAGGTTTTATGGATGCGGTAGTCCGACTACGATTGCCAGGGTATCAGAAGGAGAGACAATGGTAGATCTGGGAGCAGGTGCAGGGATTGACTGTTTCATTGCTGCAAAGGAAGTTGGCCCAAAGGGAAAGATTTACGGTATAGACATGACAGATGAGATGCTGAAGGTTGCTAATGAGAACAAACATCTGGTGGCAAGGAACCTTGGCTATGATATTGTGGAATTTAGAAAAGGATTTCTGGAAGATATTCCGGTTGATGATAATACGGTTGATTTGATTACGTCGAATTGCGTCGTCAATCTATCACCTGACAAGAAAAGGGTTTTCGGTGAGATGTGGAGAATACTGAAGGATCACGGTAGGATTATTATCTCTGATATTGTTTCCGAAGAAGAAACGCCCCCCCATCTTAAGATCAACAAGCAGTTGTGGGGAGAGTGTATCAGCGGTGCATTGACCGAAGACGAATTTATGGCATATCTGGAACAGGCTGGCTTTTACGGACTTCAAACATTACAGAAGGTATTCTGGAAAGAGGTGGAAGGCTACTCGTTTTATTCAGTTACATTGCGGGGTTATAAGTTTGAAAAGAAAGAGCGTTGTGTCTATGTTGGGCAGAAGGCGATATACCATGGCCCGTATAAGGCAATAACGGATGAAGAAGGTCATCTATTCCCCAGAAATGAACCTGTCGAGGTCTGCACAGATACGGCAGCAAAACTGAGTAATCCACCGTATGCAGGACAGTTCACTATAGTTAGTCCTGATGATGCTAATACCGCATCATACAGTTGCAGTCCCTCAGAAGAGGAAGTTCCTTGTTGTTAGGATAATATGTGAATTATCTAGCATCCCGGCTACCGAATTTCTGTCAACTATTGTTGAATGAGTGTTAGGAAATACAAAAATACATTAGTACTGACAGAACAAGCACTTATGTTATAAATCGATTAGTTATTAATGTGTTTTTGTCTTTAAAAAGCATTCTCTTGCCAAAAGAAACACTGCTTTTCTCCACTTAAGCGTTATACCTTAAACTATGTAATAACAACAACATACAACAGATTTTATCTTCTTAAATATTCATTGGTACAACTTTGGTACGCATTTTGTGTTAATTAGGGGTGGGGCATAAAAGCAAATCACCTGAAAGGGCGAGATGCGAAACAATGGCCCTATTCTATTTTTCAAAATATAGTTGCTGTGATGTCGGCAAGACCAGCAATTATATAAGATTTTCATAGTGTGTGATCTGAATAGTAAGGAGGGTAAGAATAATGAGTATAAGCAAATTTTTTTGTATGTTAATTGCTGGACTTGCTATTATTGGTTTTACTACAATAGGTCTGGCTGAACAGGAAGAAGTCAAGCAGGGTGAGGGTAAGGAGGCGATCGAGTCTGAGGTTATGGAGGAAGGTGAAAGTGCATCGGAAGCAAAAGCAGAGGCTGAATCAAAAGGGGAAATTCAATACGGTGCAGAACCTGAAGTAAAAACAGAGGAAACAGAAACTAAGGCAGAGGAAAAAGAGTAGCTTTAAATTAGACATTAATAATTAAAATATTAACCTCAAATAGAATCGCACACTACTAAAGAGCGGAACTTTGTTCCGCTCTTTTTTTTTGGTAAATAGCGGAAAATAGTATGTCCCTAATTATTGCAGAATACAAATAACAAATAACGAATGACTAATAACCATCCCGTTTACTACAAATTAAGGTAGTGTCCTAATTTGAAGTATCTTTTGGAATGCGGTTTGCGCATTTCAAATAATACGTTACATATTAACAGTTTTGTTGATAAATACGTCAAATATGTTAAAAAAATGAATTTTTATTATTCTGAAATTTTTGTTGACTATTTGGAAAAAAGTGCCTTATAATGGAAAAACAATACAAATATTACACAAGATTGGCTTTTTTACTAGCAAAATACATTATTTTTCCTAAAAAACAAATATACCATACTAGTATTGATAAGAAATGCTCATACGTTTCCAATCAAGTGGCCTATAGATGGAAAAGAAATAGAAATACGAATAGAATTAAAATATTATACACGCCTTCTATTTTATCATCCGAATGATTTTTCTAATTTTCACACAGCGTATGAAGTATTAAATAATCCAAATCGTATATTTATAGATCTTAAAAGACGTTTTAGCAATAGCAAGAATAAACTATGTGTAGCTGGTAAAACTCGATATTGGCGTAAGTATGTAGTAAAGGATAATACAAGTATCAGTGTCTTGTTTCCACCCCATCTTGTTTATTTAGTATTTTTAGATGAAGAAAACTATATAATTGAGCACGGGGCAGAACGAGCCGATATGATAGACTCATTAAGCCCTAGAAATTGCGAAACCCGTTTTGGAGAACTGTTATGGAAAAAGACTTCACAAAACAATTAGATCAAGATATAGCGGGAAGTGATTTTGGTTCTAAACAAGATGATCTTCAAATGTGGTATAATGAAAGGGGAGATTGTATCCAATTTAAAACTATGAATGTTTCTGCAATTAGAGAAAGAATTGATGAATGTTTAACACTATATATTTCAATAGAAGATCAAAAACCAATCGGTTTCCAATTAAAAGATATAAAAGCATTAGCCAATTTGCTTGATGTTGACATAATGGTAAAAGCTGATATTACTTCTAGTGATAAAAGTTTAATTTCTATTACTGCACTAATATTATTTAAAGCTTATACCCAAATACCTGAATCTACAGACCGCCGACGTACTGGCTATGGAGAAGCATTCAAGACTATGGCAAAAAAAGATTTAGAAACATCAGTAATATAAATTATATATCAATTCTTTTAATTTAAAGCATATCCTCCCATAATTTTTTTCATTTCAAATTAGGACACAACCCAAATTAATCAACTCTTGACAGAATATATCATAATCAGCTATATTATTGGTTTTACTTTTAGTATTAATAACAAATATGTATAAGGAGGTTGTAAAATGAGTGATGGCTGTCCAGGATCAAAAACAATGGATTTTAGTGAAAAAGATGAACAAGTTGCAGAAACAGGCGAACGCCAATCTCAGCTGAGACAGTGGCCAATACAGATGCATCTGGTTTCTCCCAAGGCGCCGTATTTTCAGGAGAAAGATATTTTATTAGCTGCAGACTGTGTACCATTTGCTCTGGCAGATTTCCATAAGGATTATCTCAAAGGAAAAAGTCTTGCCATTGCCTGTCCAAAGCTGGATCAGCATCAGGAAATTTATACAGAAAAGATAAAGGATTTGATTGATGAGTCAAAGATCAATACCTTAACGGTTATGATCATGCAGGTACCATGCTGTATGGGTTTGACTCAGATTGCGAAAGCCGGTGCGGAACAGGCTACCCGCAAGATACCAATCAAACAGGTAGTTGTAAGTGTAGAAGGCGGTCAAATCTTATCCGAGGATTGGATTTAAGCCTGATCACATTCCAAACATAAGAAAACCCCTGTGAGGCCAAAAGCGTCACAGGGGTTTTCTTTTTGACAATTTATTTTAACCACAGGGTTGTAGTATTCTTAGAAATGTGTGATGTTGTACTCTAAAAAGTTTTCAACAGTTGCATTTATCATTTCTTTCTCTTGTTCTCCAATATCAATAAACTTGATTGCGTTAGTAAACACGGAAGTAGGCTCAAATTGTTCGATTCGTATTACTTCCCCAACACAATTTATGGTAGATGTGGATTTAGGCAAATCTATTTTTAAATCCAGGAGTGTACCAATTCCTAAATCTTTCTTAGAACAAAAAAATGTACCTCCTACGCTTATATTCAGCAAATTAGCCGAATCCCAATCATCGGATCCCGTCTCTTGGGTATCTGACCTGATTTGGAATCTTGCCATAATAGGTTCTTCTACTGGCAGGTTTTCGTATCTTTCAAATTCCCTTTTTTCGTGACCGTCAGACATAATCGTATTATCGTCATATTCTCAGAAATCTTAACCAATTACACACCAAATTATAACAAATAGAAATAAATAGGGTCACATCCAATACTGTTCGGCACGGAGTTTGATAAATGAATTCAATAAGCAAGATCCAAGAAGATTATTGTACTAATTGGTAATGGAAATACAAGTGGATACTAATGTATGACGAGATGGAGAAATGAAGGCACACCA
>VSDH01000069.1 GCA_008636105.1 Candidatus Scalindua sediminis
TAATTGCGTCTCTGGTCAGGTATTCCTATGGCAAACAGGCAACCCGCAACTCGGTTTTTTCCTTGATTTCAGTATTTACTAAAGTATCATACCACTAGCAACTTTACGATCTACCAAATTGGTATACCATCAGATGATGGATATGCTTTTCATAAAATGGTTTCTACAAACGATAAGATTATACGTGTAGCTCTCCGAAATGTTTTAGATAGGGATTTGTGGGGATGTTGCTCAGAAAGTGGACTCCCTACAAAAATATTTGAAGAACTTGGTGTGCAACACGGTGCAGCAAGGATAG
>VSDH01000017.1:0-42139 GCA_008636105.1 Candidatus Scalindua sediminis
TCACCTCCTTTCCGGAGATGAGTATACCTGACATTTTCTATTTGTCTTATACTGACATTATCAATTTGCTATGACATCAATTTTATATTTGTCTTTCTTTTATAAAAAGAAGTTCTATAGTTCAAATATGATGAGCGATTATCTATACGTAATATTATTATTAATAAGTCTTTACATAAATTTATTTTTTTAGCAGGATTTGCTATTTTACATTCCTTTATTGTGCAAATGTTTTTTCAATGAACTCTACAGCAAAAGTTATTTGTTCCTCGTCACCATCAATAATATGATCAGGTTTTATGCCTGAATTTTGTAAGATAGTGCCATCGGCTGGATAACATTCTCCAATCGTTAGAACCAAGGTGTGATTGTGATCCAGCGGAAAGGTCTTTTGTATCGTTCCTTTTCCATAACTATTTATGCCTACAAGCGTTGCCTTTTTATAATATTGTAATGTTGCTGCGAATATCTCAGCACAGCTTGCTGTATTACTATTGATCAAAATCACCAAAGGATATTCATACTCTTCGTTTGTATTGGAAAAATATTTTGTCTGACCTTTACCACTAACAGTCACCAAAAGACGCCCTTCTGGTATAAAATGTTGCATTATCTGGACGGCCTCTTCTAAGTTTCCACCAGGATTATCTCTTAGATCAATTATTAATCCACAAAGGTCTATTTCTTTAACATCCATCATTGCCTTTTTAAAGCCTTCCTTAGTCCTCCTTCCAAAATGCATAATCTTAATATACCCGATATTATCATTAATAATCTTTGTGTCGGATATCGTAACGTCTCTATCAAAACCTCTTATGAAATCAAGAGAAGAAGGTTTTATTTTCTTAAGTGAACTATGTTGGTCAAGGGATGCCATGATCTCTTCAATGGATAATCCCACCATCTCACTAACATCTATATGTTTATAATAACTTTCTTTGATTTTATATAGAAGCTTTTCTACAAGGTGAGATTCTCCTGTTTCATCTGACGAGTAATTGAGGTCTTGTTCTTTCTTAATTTCAATAAGAATCTTCTTGTCATTAGAATATTGGGGAAGATTCAGATCGTGTGAATATGTTGGGTTTAAGAAAAGGAGACTGAGGAAAGAAAATAGGAAAATGACAAAGTTTTTATTTAATTTACTGTATTGGAATTTCAACATATTTTCCTGAACCTTGTTTTCAAAAGCAGGGTGGGCAATGCCCACCTTTCCTTTCGCGAACAATTATATATTTTTGGTGGGCATTGCCCACCCTACTTGATTAATAAATTTGAGAAGCTACATTTTTTAGAAACGCTTTTTGCACAAAAAACAAGGAGCAAGGAAAATTTGTTTTCTCCATATAATCCTTGCTCCTTTTCAAAAAAAAAGAAATTAACAACCAGAAGTAAATATTCAGTTCAATGACAATAGTTTGCCCCACCAATTATGGTTACTGCCCATGGTGAAAGTCCTACATTAGGTATCTCCTTATAATTGTCTGTATCTGCATCTAAGACGTAAACGGAATTTCTGCGAGATGCTGCAATATATACCTTTTTCCCATCTGGTGTTGTGGATGCGGTTTCGAGATCCAGGTCTAGACCAAGTTTAATCCTCTTTAGTTCCTTCATCCTTTCCATGTCAATCACATACACTGCGTTTTCTGCCCGGCTTATGACGTAAGCCTTTTTGCCACCATTTACAAAATTGACCCCTGTCATATCTTCGCCGCCCGGGAAGGTAGCAATTACCTTATTAGTCTTTGTGTCTATTACGGAGACAGTCTGGTCGCCATTGTTTGGTACAACCATCTTTGTACCATCGGGGGATGCATATGCACGCCAGGGTTCATCTCCTACAGGGATTGTTGTGACCACACTATCATCTATGGTATCAATAACTGCAACCTGGTTTGAATCACCGTCAGCGGCATAGGCGTAACGACCATCAATTGTCAATGTAGGATTTGCAATTCCAACGATCTCAGACAACTTATTATCCATATCTACTCTGGCCATTACATACGCACTTCCTACCTCCAGTCTTTTTGCAAGTAGCTGTTTTTCAACGTCTATAACACCAACCTCGTGTGCGCCCATATTAGAGACATAAACCTTAGAGCTGTTTGGCAGACATACAATACCATGTGGTTCAAAGAATCCGGAAATCCTACTTATCTCTTTTTTTTCTTCGATATCGACGACTGATACCGCTCCTATACCCATATTCCCAATATATGCATATTTACCGTCAGACGTAATATCAAAGTGTTCCGGCATTAACCCGAGCCTGACTTTGGAAACTTCTCTGGTTTTCAGATCTATAATAGCAACAAAATTGGAATTTGTACCTGTTGCAAGTAGATATTTCCCATCCAAAGTCGGAACTGCCATGTGTGGGTTTGACCAATCACCACATGCAATGCGATCTATTATTTTATCCGTCTTCATGTCTATTATGGTGATATCACTGGAATCACGATTGGTAACGAACACGACGGACTTAGGATCAAAGCTTGCCTGTTTCTCATCAGCATGGCTAACCGAAGCAAAAATCCATGATGTTGCACTCATACAGAAAATAAAGATACCTATATTAAACAACCTCAATCTTTTTAACATCGCTTTTTCCTCCATTAAAGATTTCAAATTTTCCCGAAATGTACATCAGTACAAATTTATTTATCCCTGACAATTCACCTCCTTTCAAAATTACGTTGAATTTAATTAGTTATACCTCCTAATAACCCGAATGACAGAATTCCATGCCCGCCTGCCCCAAAGGAATCCCTCTCACCTTAATCCTCTCCCCAATGGGGGAGAGGGACGGGTGAGGGGGAATTCAAAATTCTAATTGTGTTCTAATGCCTATAACGCTAGCTGTATCATTTGAACCCCTTCCAGCAGGATCGAACACAACTTGAAAACTGGGTGTAATGGCAAATTGATCGTTGATCTGGAATTTATAATAAAGTTCTGCCGCACTCTCTTCATTTGCATCGACTGCGTCCAACATACCAAATGCAAAGGCGACCTCATCATTAACCCTTGAAAAGAATGGAGACCTGAGCCGAAGACCGGCGCTCCATGCGCTTGCAATGGTTGCATCATCTACCTCTGATTCATTAGCTCCATAACGTGCAAATGCCGTTAGCCGGGTGGTAAGATTCTGGTCTAAGCTAACGCCAAAACCATTGTTATTTTCCTTACCACCTTTTGTCCTTCCCCACAGGCGATAGATACCCTCCTGTTCAAAAAAGAAGTGAGATCTGTACCCAATCTCAGCTATACCATAAATATCGTCAGTGATATTGGTACCTGAATTATCAAGGCTTTGCAATCCTAACCCAAATGTCAACCCCTTTCGGGTATCAAAAAATGCCAGGAGTCCAGGACCATTGACAGGTACCTCCAATGTAGGATTATTTACAAATGCACTGGTTATGAATTGGGTGGTTTCGTCGTTAGCAACCGTATTAGAATCGAAGTAGTTCGTCAAGTCTATCTTACCTCCCACAAGCCTTAATCTTTCGTCCAAAAGAAATGACTGCAGCCATACCTCCCGAACACTTACCCTGTCAACCCCATCGTCATCCTGTAATGAACCTGAATCATCATTGAGGCCTGAAAAACTACCGATGATCTCATCAGGTCCATTGCCACCTATCGATTCAAGATCCATGAAAAAGGTAGTATAAAGCAGTGGTTTAGCTATAAACAGCAAGTCAAAAGAACCCTCGGCGAAACTCTTCTTTCCCCTTTTATCGCGACTCTTTCCCTGTCTATCACTACTTATTAATTGCTGAAAGATGCCTGTACCGCTGGCTCCAATGATTACGCGCCTCTCAAATTCCTCTTCTACTGCAGTTGCAATCCTTTCTGAAATACTTTCTCGTCTGGCGAATTTTTGTAGTTTGAATCGAGATCTTGCCTTTTGTTTCAAGCCGCAAATGGGACATTTCTTATCCTCACTCATTACAGAAAACACATGCCCATTTCGACATACATATTCCTGAACACGTCTTATTTCCTCTGTCATATCCATCAGGGCTGCCCTATCTTTTAGTTCGTATACTACATCTTCCAGTCTTTTAATCCTTTTATCAACTCTGCCTTCAGTCATAGCAACGCCCTTCTGGTCCTGGGAAGAGTTATCCTGTATTTGGGTAGATTTTGTTCCTGAAGAAAACCTCGTAACCTCTGATTCAATGCTGTCAACCTTATCTAGATATTTTTCTAACCTTCTAATGGTTTTCTCCATACTTTTTACACGTTTGTTTAATGTCAAAAACTCCTCATCGGTTACTACAGCAAATACCGTATTGCAAAAAAGCATAATAAAAAATAAATGTAATAGATAATAAACAAACTTCATGCAAACCTCCTTTTCCCCTCGGAAAAAAGTTTTATAAACATGCAAGATAGGTCTCCTGGCTCACGTTTTAACCTACTCTCTGCACCTTCCCATCCGCCTGAGGCGGACAGTGGCATTATCGGGTCCAGAAAAAACAACTTTGCATTCTCGCATCTCATTTTCAGGCTATCTTTGTCCGATCTTCAATCGCTGAATCCTCAGCGTAGCTTAGGCTACGCTTGCGGTTCAACTCATTCAGATCGACCAAATCTAACCTAAACCTAAGCGCGATAATATGCTAAGTTCTTTTTTTTCTGAACCCTTGCAGATTTCGTTACGCTTACAGTTGCGGGGCAGCGTTCTTACGAACTTCCCTTACATCCTGCACATAATTAATAAAATAATCATTGACTTAGTAAGCTATACTCACATTTTTGTTTTTCGATAGGCCACCTCCTTAAAATAAAAAAGCCCGTATCCTTTGATTGTAAAAAGATACGGGCTGTTATTATATGTGCATACAGAATATTATGTATGCAAACAAGATAATTGATACCTTCACCTTCTTTACCATCGAAGAACACGTGAAGAAGCTACAGGCAGGTCTTCTGACTATCGAATCATCCTACTCATTGCACCTTCCCATCCGCCTGAGGCGGATAGTGGTTTATGGTCTCACAACTAAGTTGTGAGACGTGCAATTTTCGTCATCGATTACAGCGGCGGGTCCGTTCCCTCTTTTAGACGGGATTCTCTTTTCAAACTCCACTTTAAAAATGGAGTCAACCTGTAACTGCATTAATAATTAATTAAAAAGTCAAAGAGCGTTTAATTAGTGGAGGAATTTTACTTTTTAACCTTATTCCTGTCAACTAAATTTATATATCAGATGTTAATTATTCAAATTGCCTCGTCTCCTGCTTTTCCTGTTCGGATGCTTATCACCTCTTCAATATTAGAAATGATAATCTTACCGTCTCCTCTTCCCCTATAATTCTGACTGTCTTTTCCAATGCCTTAGACAAGACTGGTGGTCTACAAGTTAACGATTTGTCCAATTCTCTACCAATGAATATTTGATTTTTTCTTAAATGTTGAATTTAAATTAATGTCCGTGCCCATCTTCTTCTCCGGAAACTTTCATCTTTGATAGTAATGAATAGGCACCCTTCAGGACGATTTGGTTTGAATTTATATCAAAGGTATCCGGCAGGGCCACTTCAACATAAAGACCTTCTGTAATTCCTTTCTGAACTTCTATCATTTCGAAACTGTTCACTTCCTGATTGTTTTCTATCCTTTTTTCTTTAAGAATATAAATATAGTGTTTACCTCCCGACCGAACTATGGCTTGTTCGGGTAAGGCATTCACCGTATTATCAGCTATTTCTATAAAGGCTTTTACAAACATACCGGGTAAATATTGTTCATCCTCTTTGTCTAAATGCCCATGGACTTTTACTGTACGGTCGCGACCAATTGACCTGCCAATAAGATAAACAAATGCCCGTCTTTCTCTGTCGTCTTCATTAGGAAGTGTAAATCTTATTCGTTGTCCTTCTTTTATTTTATTTATATCCTTCTCAAATACCGTTAATTCAACGTGCAGGTGTTCGGTATTTACTATCTCGAACATGACGTCTGCCGGATTTACATATTTGCCAATGTTTATATTTACTTTGGAAACGTAACCGTCAATCGGAGAATGGATAGTAACAGTCCGGCTGATTTTCTCGCTTTCCTGTAGTTGCTCAGCATTAATTTCAATTAATGCCAGTTTTTCTTCCAGTGCATTAACTCGTGCCTTCGCACTTTTGTAATCAGCCGTAGTCTGTTGGAAGATTTTAGCAGAACTCACATTTTTTTCCCGTAATCCCTTCTGCCGTTTATATGCCAGTTCCAAATAAACCAGTTTGCTTTTGCTGTCTAAATAATCCTGTTGTAATTGAATGTAATCAGGATGTTCCATTACAACAACTGCATCCCCTTTCGTTACCCGGCTACCATGCAGCAAATTAGTACTTTTAACAAAACCACCCAGTATGGCACTTATGCTTACTAAACTCTGGGGCGGCGCCTCTAGCACGCCATTTACTTTAATTATGCTACTTAGGTTTTTTTGCTCTACCTTTCCCAGTTCAATACCGGCAACTTTATATTGTGCCGGGGTCAATTCGACCATACTTTCAGTCTCTTCATGATGAAGTTCTTTTGTTTCTAATGTCTCAGACTGATTATTACAACCCGTAAATAATAAAGCGCTTAATGCTATTATTGAAAATATTTTTATTATGATCTTCATTTGTTCTTTAATCCTCTTTCAAAGAAAATGTACAATATGGGAAGTACTATAAGCGTAAGTAAAGTTGCCGTAATCAAGCCGCCAATCACTACGGTAGCAAGAGGTTTTTGTACTTCTGCGCCCGGTGAGTTTGAAAGAGCCATCGGTAGGAATCCAAAAGAAGCCACGGATGCTGTCATCAACACGGGCCTTAATCGCATGTTTGTTCCCTTTAATATCCGCTTGTACAGATTATTAATTCCATCTTTTTTCAGGCGGTTAAATTCATTAATCAGCACAATTCCGTTTAACACAGACACTCCAAACAGGGCTATAAAACCTATGCCTGCAGAAATACTAAAAGGCATTCCTCTTATGTACAGGGCAAATATGCCACCGATAGCGGATAATGGAATCGCCGTAAAAATCAACAGTCCTTGTTTTATAGATCTGAAAGTAAAGAAAAGCAATACAAAGATCAACAATAAAGCTACCGGAATTGCAACGGAAAGTCGTTGCCTTGCTTTCACAAGGTTCTCAAATTGTCCTCCGTAAGTTACATAATAACCTGCAGGAAGATTGATACGTGCTTCAATTTTTCGCTTAATTTCGTCTACAATACTTTCCACGTCCCTGTCTCTCACATTGAATCCGATGGTAATTCTTCGTTTAGTATCATCCCGTTGAATTTGATTAGGACCTTCTTTAAGGGAAATTTCTGCCACCTGATCTAATGGAATTTGATTGCCGGAAGGCGAATTGATGTAAAGGTTTTTTACATTATCTAAACCTTTACGATCGCTTTTAGCCAGGCGAACTACTAAGTCAAATCTTCTTTCTCCTTCAAACACTAATCCTGCCGATTCTCCGGCAAAGGCTGTTTTGATGGTCCTGTTAATGTCTGCAATATTTAGCCCGAATTTAGCTATTTTACTTCTATCGAATTTTACCACAATCTGTGGCAACCCGGTTATTTTCTCAATATAAAGATCACGGGCACCTTTTACTGTTTTAACAATATTACCCATTTTGTCAGCGTATTTACTCAGTACATCCAGGTCTTCTCCATAAATTTTAAGTACTACATCTTGTCGGGCTCCGGTCATTAATTCATTAAACCTCATTTGTATTGGCTGTTGAAAACCAAAAGAAACTCCTGGTATTACGGATAAAGCTTTGCTCATTTTATTAGCGAGTTCTTCCCTTGTTTTTCCACTGGTCCATTCTTTCTTGTCTTTGAGGATGACCATTAGATCGCAGGCTTCAATAGGCATTGGATCAGTAGGAATTTCACCGGAGCCTATTTTTGCCACTACTTCTTTTACTTCAGGGAAATTATTCCGCAAAATAGCAGCAGCTTTATTAGAAACCTCTATAGTTTCAGAAAGTGAACTTCCTGTCATTACACGGGTTTCAATTGCAAAATCTCCTTCTTCTAAAGTAGGGATAAATTCACCACCCATGTTCAGGAAGATTACAATGCTTACTACAAAAAGAGTAAATGTCAATGCCAAAGCAGTAGCTTTATTCCTCAGGGCAAGACGGCTAAGCGGATGATATAGTTTGCGGACAACGTTCATGATCTTATCGGAAATGTTTCTTTTGTGCTCTGTTTTCTTGCTGAGGAATAAGGCTGACATTACAGGGATATAAGTAAGCGAAAGGATAAGCGCTCCCAGTATAGCGAAACTTACCGTTTGTGCCATTGGCCTGAACATCTTGCCTTCTATGCCTACCAATGCAAGTATGGGTAAATACACAATGAGTATGATAATTTGTCCGAAAACAGCCGAGTTCATCATTCTTCGGGAAGCTTCGTGGACTTGATTATTCATTTGTGTTGCTGATAGTTTCTTTAGTCCCCCGTGATGATGTTTGCTCATGGTTATCTTCTGGATAACACCTTCAACGATAATGACAGCGCCATCTACAATTAAACCGAAATCAATTGCCCCCAGGCTCATTAGATTGGCTGATACACCAAAGAGGCGCATCATGGCAAATGCAAAAAGCATTGCTAAGGGTATCACGGAAGCTACTAATAAGCCTGCCCTGTAGTTACCCAGTAGCAATACCAGTACAAAGATAATAATTAATGCACCCTCGATCAGATTTTTGGTAACTGTGCCTATAGCTTTGTTTACCAACTTTGTGCGGTCTAGAAAAGGTTCGATTACAACTCCTTCGGGCAATGTTTTTTCAATCTGTTTAATGCGTTCTTTTATATTTCGTATAACTTTGGCAGAGTTTTCACCTTTGAGCATCATCACTATAGCGCTTACGACTTCACCTTTACCATCACGAGTCGAAGCTCCGTAACGCACAGCATGTCCATATTGTACTTTCGCCACGTCTCTTATCAGCACGGATGTACCGTCTGCTTTAGTTTTAACCACAATATTTTCGATATCTTCAAGACTGCCTACCATGCCTTCGCTTCGGATGAAATAAGCGTTGGGTTTTTTGTCAATATAGGCTCCCCCTGTATTTTGATTGTTTTTCTCTAATGCCGTGAAAATATCACTAATAGTCAGGTTCATACTGCGGAGTATTTCCGGCTCGACGGCAACTTCATATTGTTTTAAATACCCGCCAAAACTACTTACGTCTGCCACACCGGGCGTTCCGAGTAATTGTCTGCGTACAATCCAGTCCTGAATGGTACGTAAATCCATAGCTGAATACTTATCTTCGTAACCCTTTTTGGTATGGATTACGTATTGGTAGATTTCGCCTAATCCAGTGGTAATCGGGCCCATTTCAGGTGTACCAATACCTTCAGGAATTTGTTTCTCTGCATTTACCAGGCGTTCACTTATCTGCTGCCTTGCCCAGTAAATATCAGTTTTTTCTTTAAATACTACAGTTACTACTGATAAACCAAAGCGTGAAAAGGATCGGATTTCCTCTATATCAGGAATGGTTGCCATAGTTATTTCTACTGGAAAAGTAATTAATCGCTCTACCTCCTGTGCGGCAAGAGCAGGGGTAATCGTAATAACCTGTACCTGGTTATCTGTAATATCCGGAACAGCGTCGACAGGAAGTTGTGTGGCAGAATAGCTTCCCCATGCGATAAGTCCAAGTACCAGTAAGATTATGATGAGCTTGTTATTTATGGAAAAAGATATGATTTTGTCTATCATTGTGGTATTAATTTCTTTCCCGACGCAGTTTCAAGGTTTACGATGGCATTGTTGTAATCAAGCAGTGCATTTAAATATGCTGCTTGTATCTCAATGAGATCACTTTCCACAGTAAGAAATTCAATAAAATTAATTTCACCCTCATTGTATGAAATTTCATTAAGTTTCAGATTTTCATTAACCTGTGGCATAATTTCATCTGTAAAAATAGCTATACCTTCTTTTGCTGCCATGAAAGAATGATATGCAGCCTCCACTTCCTTCTGAATTTCCAGATACTTGTTCTTTATGTTTATGTTAGCTACATCTTTAGCTGTTCGGGCTTTTTTAAGTTCTGATTGTTTCCTGTCCCATATTGGTATTGATATAGATACCCCTCCACCTACAATATCATCTGTTCCGGATTCCCTTGTAAAGAATCCTGAAAGGTCAGGATTTGGAATAATCTCTGCCTTACGCAGGGATATCTCATTTGATGCCCTTTCCTTCTCAAACTCCATTGCCTTTAAGTCAGGTCTTGTCTTGTAGGCAGACGTCAAAATGTCTTCCATGCTTACGTGTAACTTCTCATAAGACAGTTTATCCTCGATATTTAATGCTTCATTCCTGGGTTTGCCCAGCAGGAGTTTCAAATTCAAGAGACTGTTTTGATAGTTTTTCTTTGCGATAAGAAGTTGTTGTTTTGTCAGTCCATATCTTATTTTTATTGAATTGAGTTCTAAGGCAGATATAGCCCCTGCCTTATATCTTTCCACCGTTGCACTCCATAGCTTTTCAAATATACCTTCGACATAGCTCTTAAGTTTTACAATTTCTAAAGATGTTAACACCTCATAGAAATTAGCCTTGACCTTTGCAATAACATTTCTTTCTACATCAGCAATTTCAAATTTCACCCTCTCTATACCCTTCTCGGCTACACGTATTCGTTTACGCCTTTGGCCAAAAACCTCAAATTCTTGAGACAATGTGATGGTATAGTCTGTATCCCTCCCTGTAGATGATGATTCTCTAGCGCCACTTTTGCTTCCCAGTTTTGGATTTGTAGGTAAAAGCAGTGATGCCTTAATACGGTCAGCATTAGCCACCTCTAACCTCTTTCTTGCAGCAGCGAGCTGTAAGTTGTTTTCAATGGCCATATTAATACATTCTTCTAAGGTAGCTGTTTTAGTTTTTACCTCAGATTGAGCCATTAATACATTAGAAGTCAAAGCGAGCAAAGCGAGTACAGAAGATATTAATATTACGATAGTCGTACATTTAATATGATGTATTGAAACAATCATTTATTACCCCTCGTTAAAAGTTGTATACCGAAAAGTTGCATACATTAGAGGTGTGCAATTTCCACAATATATAGATCATGTCTGAAAGTGCATACTCGTCAGTGATATTTTGAGGAATTATTAGCGCACTTAAAGTTTAATAATGTAAAGCTTGAATAAGAATGAAAGGATTAGAGAATTGATTGTGGGGGGTGAAAGATGCCTTTAGGAAATAGTTCGCCGTAAAAAGCGGTTTCAATCAGTTGACAAGGTTGAAGTTTGTTAAGATGAAAAGCGATTCCTGCTGACAGGTTTTCAATATAAAAATGTGAAAGGGCACAACAGACAGCGCAATGTTGATAAGGCTTATTGGGAAGAATCGGACAGTGGTGTTCATTACAAGAGTTCGTTCCTTCCGGGGAAGCAGAATCTATTTCTACTTTGTAGTTAGTATTTTCAAACGAAAAAACAAATTCGGGAAAGATAGAGAAAGATAATATTAGCATTAAACAAATCTTTAATACACGAATTCGCTTTGATTTTGTTTCCATAACCGTTTTAAATAAGTTTCAAATTTCTAATACTAGAGAAAGTTTTGAAACAACAACTCGGCATATTTTTCTTAAACTGAGATTAATCATAATGTTAATAAATGTCAAGAATATTTATTTATATCTTTCTTTGATCTTCATTGACAAGTCGTGAGTCAGTATCATTGCCCTTTCAGCCTCTTCTAAGGGCATTGTGCCAGTACCACAACTAGGAGTGATTAAGGAATTTTCATTTATCAACCTTCTCTCAATTCCCTTATTTACCAAAGAATCAATAGCCGATTCAAGCTTCTCAAGCAGGCTATCAGTTGTTGCCTCGTTAACGTCGTGTGATGTGGGGACAATGCCCCATGCCAGAATTCCGCCTCTCTTGAGAAATGAATCTATTTCTTGCTTATATATGAGCATCTTTTCCATATAGCCGTAAGCATCGAAACTTATAATATCCACCTGAGTCTCCATAAGCATAGGCCAGTCAGTATTTCCACAACAATGAATGCCAGCCAATGCATTATGTTTATGAATTGCCTGAAATATCTCATTTAACGAATCTACAATTTGTTCCTTCTTTAAACTTGCAAATGCAGATCCATAGCTTGAAAGATATGGTTCATCAAGAAATATAATCTTCGGAATGTTAAACTTAGAGAACTTTTCAATTTGCCAGCATGCCTTCATTGCAAGCAATTTTACGACTGCATCGAAGAGTGTTGAATTGTGGAGTATAGGAATATCATCCGTGCCTTTAAGGGAGCCTGCTAGCGTAATAGGCCCGACTATTTGCCCTTTAATGGCAATCATGCCTTCGGGTTTTTCTTCTTGAAGACGCTTGATCATATTCATAAATCCTATAGAAAAATTCTGGCTGATTGAAAAAAGCTCTGCGTCTTCTGACAAATATTTACTATAAAATTCTTCTAATTCGTCAGTGTTGTCGTCGGGCATATCAACATAAATCTTCCTATCCTCAGGATAGAGTTTTAGAAACGGTAGTCCTTCGGTATATTGAACACACATTTCTTCTCTCATGTCCCTTTCTGGAAGCTGCGGCCAACATGGTATCTCGGTTAGTGTTTTTAAAACGAGATTGCATGCATCATCAACGTCCTTGTGCGGGAAACTACCGATAGCTGTGGCTGAAAAATTTCCTTTAAACAATAAATTAGCTCCTCAGTATATATTTGGCATTGATGAAACCTTACTTTATCACTCATGCCTTGATGGGCTGTGTCACAATAGAGAAAAAACATAATACGTCATTCTGAACTTGTTTCAGAATCTAATGATTTCAATAACTTAGCAACCTAAGAGATCCCGAAACAAGTTCGGGATGACAATTATGACACAGCCTCTCAAGGGGGAGGGAAACTGTCAACCTGAGAAAGTATTTGTTCGGTTTTCTATTTCAGAAAGAGGGTTTTCTGTGTAATTATCGTTCTTTTTCTTAAATCGAATTCAAAATTACAACTTATAAAATAAAACAAGGTTATAATCCTCGAAACTTCTCTCTAACCTCCTCAAGCTTGCCGCAATACATTTCACCTTCTGAGCAGGGACCAGTTATACAATTCGGACCGGATTTCGAGAAAATACTGGGGAGGATCTCTTTTGCTAACCTTAACATTTCAGTTGCAAGGTTCCTTATTTCCCACTGTGCACGTTCGCAGCATCTCACACTGAGAAAATGGAGTAATTCTCTGACATTCATAGTAATAATTATTTTGGTTTCCGCAGCGTTAGGTAAAACAAAACGCGCATCTTCATTTGATTTCTCGCCAGAATCACCCAATGCTTCAGCAAGTTCATTATACCACTTCTGGATTTCTTTCATCTTTTCGATAAACCATCCTTTTTTACCCGCGACTTCGATACTTGGTGGTATTATGAAATCAAAACATTCTTCGTCCTTTTCACTGTGTTTGCCTACGTACCTTTGACTTTGTTGAGAATATGAGGCTAGTCTGTGCCTAACAAGCTGATGCGAACACGCTCTCGAAATACCTTCAACACCGTAAGTGAACGAAACATGCTCCAGTGGAGATAAGTGGCCTAATTTTAGGAGTTTTGCAACAAATTTTTTATTGTCGGATTTTCCTATTTTCTCCTTGAGTTGTTCTACCGAACTAGGGCTGTAGCACAACTTTGCCGCATGCGCTATCACTTCTTCAGGATCTCGTGTATGATTAAGCAAAATTACTTTTAGATTGACTTGTCCCATTGTAGTTTTTTTAGTCGCTGTAAAAGTTTAAAGTGTCTAAAATGTGAAGTGAGCTAAAGTTTTGGTAAAAAACAATTTTTTAACTTTAACACTTAAGTCACTTCAAACTTGGTTGCCTGCCCCCGTCCGTACCGGCACGGGCGGGCGACTTTGCCATTCAGGCGGGTGGCTATATGGTAAACATTCACTAGAATTCTATTCCTTTCTGCGCTTTGACACCTTTAGAAAACGGGTGTTTGATTTCGTTCATTTCAGTAACTAAATCCGATTTTTCAATTATTTTTTTATGTGCATCCCGCCCTGTCAGAATTAAGTGTAATCTTTTGGGCTTTTTCTCAAGTAGTGTTAACATTTCCTCAACTGGCAATAGTCCATAGCTGATAACATAGTTAATTTCATCAAGTATAATCATATCATATTTATCTGACAAAATCTCATCCTTAGCGTGTTTCCATGATTGTGAAATGTTCTCTTTAACTTCTTTATCATACTGCTTTGATTTTAGGTGTATGAAGCCCTTGCCCATTGGTTGAATTATGAAATCCGGTGTAAGTCTTTTTATTGATTCAAGCTCTCCATAATCCCACGATCCTTTTATGAACTGAAGCATTAGAACCTTTAAGCCTTGACCCACGGCTCTAAGAGCCGATCCCATTGCGGCAGATGTCTTTCCTTTACCATTACCAGTATATATTATTATTAATCCTTTTTTCAAAATGTTAAAGTTTCACTGATATGTAAAAATGTCTGGCCGATATATAACATTGGAAAGATTCTTTAAATTAAGTTCAATAAAATCACATGTCTGGTGATTTTGCAAGTCCTTTTTGCACGATTTGCATCTCAGAATGGAGATTGACATGTTTTTTACTATATGATATAAATTTTTGTATAGAAATTAGTAGTTAAATACTACTAATAGAAACAGTAACTTATACCTTGTCGAGAAAAGGGGAAGGTTGTTGATGAACGAGATGGCACGTAAGATTACAAAAGAGATGATTGTTAATGAGGTGACAGTCAAATATCCACATACCGCCGAAATATTCACCAAACATGGCCTTGATATGTGTTGTGGTGGAATACAAAGCATCGAAAAGACGGCAGCAGCTTGTAGTGTTAACCTGGAGGAGCTTCTTGATGTACTAAATAAGTCTGTATCAGAACATATCAGTACGGAAGAAGAACTTAAAGAAGAAAGTAAAGAAGAACCCACCGTTGCGAAACCTGAAGCATCAGAGATGAAAGAGATAACGGGAAAGACAACAGTAAAAGAAATTATAAAGAACTATCCACAGACTAAGGGTGTCTTTTCAAAATATGGTTTACTTGAGTGTGGCGGTGAGTACGGCCCTGAGGAAGCTGTATATTTCTTTGCCAGGGTACATAATGTGGATGGTGACAACTTAATAAGGGAACTCAATGACGTTATTCAAGGAAAGGCAGAGGCCCCTGAAATATCCCAAGAGGATATAGCTACAGCTTATGAGAATATATTTGAAAAATTTATAAAGACAGCTATTGTTATTGCATTGTCAACTGGATGTATTTATGGAGCCATACTCCTTTTCTATATGGGATTACATCATTCCCTTTATGCTGTTTCAAGGGTGTTGATAGAGACTCATGCGCACACGCAGATCTTTGGCTGGGTAGGGCTATTCATAATGGGTATATCGTACTTTGTGCTACCAAGGTTTTACGCCACACGCCTATACAGTGGAAAACTAGCCAATCTCTCTTTTGTTTTTATGGTCACAGGTATACTTCTCATATTTCTATTCCGATCTCTTCTACCACTTTTAGATTCTTCTTTCTTCAAGACATTAATCATATTAGGATGTTTGCTAGAAGTAGCCGCCGTAATTATATTTCTTTTCGTTGTATTTAAGACAATCCTCTCTGCGGAAAAGCAGGAACTGGAACCATACGAAGGCTTTTTAATATCAGGTTATCTCTGGTTTCTTGTTCAGGTATTGGCCCTTACGGGCATAATCGTTTATATGATTATGGCTGGTAAAACGAGTATGCCTCATGCCCTGATCTATCCACTTCGTCACATACAGGTAATGGGTTTCATTACGCTTGTAATATTTGGGGTACTTACCAGGACTATACCTGCCTTTATGGGCCTAAAGGCCCCTAATCCCAAAATAAACCTGCTTATCATGTTGATGTTAAACTTTTCTGTTTTCGTCAGGGCAGCATCCGAACCCCTTAAGGCATACTTTTTAGACACAAACCTACCAGTTTATTATACATTCAATACACTCTTCTTTATCTCAGGATGTCTCGAGTTTATATCAGTTCTCTTATTCCTTTATAATCTGAATATATTTAGGAAGCCAGAGATTGATTTTTCCGGAATGGAGATTGAAAAGAGTTATGAGAAGTTTGTCTGGGCAGCAATTTTATGGTTAATTGTTGCCGAAGTTGCCATGTTAACCTTTACTTTTTACGAAACAGCTACTGGTATGCCTGTTTCACACGCATTAATTGGTTCATACAGGCACGCAGTTACGGTCGGATTTATTACTATAATGATCTTTGGTTTCGCATCAAGAATTGTCCCCATCAGTCAGGGTATAAAACTTTATAGTTATTCGTATTTAACAATAGTATTTTTTCTCATAAATATAGGTAGCGCAATGAGGGTTGTCTTCCAACCGATTGCCGTACATTCAGGCGCAACCTTCCCCTTTATGCTGATGGGAATAAGCGGATTCATTGAAAGTGTAGCTATCTTATTCTTTGGCATCAATATATGGAAGACCTTTAGTGCAGGGAAGCAAGGTGCTGTAGATGATGAAGTGCATGAGGTAATAGCTGCTGTTACAGCGTCAACAAATGTGTATCAACTTATTAAACAACATCCTCAGGCAATAGATGTTCTTGTAAGCAAAGGTTTTACACAACTCAAGAATCCTATTCTCAGAAACACACTCGCAAGGGCAGTAAATATAGGTCAGGCAGTAAAGATAAATTCAACTGATTTAGATCAATTATTGAAAGAATTAAATGAATCGATACAGGCTGAAAAAACCGAAGCTGTTACATCACAATAAGTGAGAAATCCATTATCTAATCACCAGTTCCTTTGTATAAAATATTATTCCCCATATTGGTAAAGTAATAGAGGAGATAATAAAAAAGTTATTGACTATATCACATCTTGTTGATAAACTCTTTATGGTTTAAGGATTTAAAGCATTCAATGGCCCTTCCGATGACAACGACTCACATATAAAGGACTATCTACTTTTCCTAACATAAAAATAGAGAGATTCACTTCATTAGAAATATTAACAATCCCTATCTTTATAGTAGAATATTATATCACCTTCATGAATCCTTTAGAATTTCTAAAGGTATTTATCCCTGTGTCTGTACAAGGGATATAGGGAGTTCCATAAGTTAGTTGGATAAATTAAAATTAAACCATTGAAAGGAGGTAAATAAATAGTTCTGCACCCCCCGCCATGCCTGCCCGGTCTAAGCCGTCCGAACGGGTCTTTCCCACCAGGACTGCCTTGTCGAGCTTGCAGGCGTGAAGAGTTGTATATCCGAGCATTTCGGATATAAACAAGTTATCTGAGTATTCATTATATTTTAATAACAATAAAACGGAAGGAGTAGAGAATGAATATCTATGTAGGAAATATGTCGCGGAATGTCAACGAAGAGGATTTGCGTGAGGCTTTTGAGGCCTTTGGGCAGGTCACATCCGTCAATATTATAAAGGATAAGTTCAGTGGCGAACCAAGAGGATTTGGATTCGTGGAAATGCAAGGTAAAGCTGAAGCCCAGGCGGCGATCGATGGCATGAATGGCAAAGAGTTGAAGGGGCGAACACTTAACGTTAATGAGGCTCGCCCCCGCACCGAAGGTGGACGAGGTGGTGGTGGACGAGGTGGTGGTGGACGAGGTGGCGGAGGATACGGTGGTGGTGGTGGTGGCGGACGACGCTACTAGTAAGTGTCATTTGTATAAACGAAGACATGATAAAACCCAGCCTGGCAGAGTGTATGTAGCTAGACTTTGTATAAATTGCCTACAGCACTCTGTAAACATGCAGAGTGACATTTTGATTATGCAGAAGATCATAATAATTACAAAACAAGAAAGAGGAAAGAATGTCACAGGCAAAAAGTGGTGATACCGTCAAGATTCATTACACAGGCAAATTAGAGGATGGCAGAGTTTTTGACACCTCCACTGGTCACGAACCTCTATAGTTTAAGATAGGTGAGGGTATGGTAATCGCGGGCTTTGAACAGGCCATAGTCAGTATGAATAAGAGCGATTCGAAAACCACTAAAATACAGGCTAAAGATGCGTATAGACCACGCCTTAAGGAAATGGCACAGTCAATAGGCCGAATTCATTTCCCGGAACACATAAAACCGCAGATAGGTCAGCAGTTACAAATCCCTCAAGATGATGGCAAAACAATTTTAGTCAGGGTGACAAATGTCTCAGAATCCAGTGTAACTTTAGATGCTAATAATCCTCTGGCTGGGAAAGAATGACTTTTGATATTAGCCTTGTAGAGTTTTTTCCACCAGAACTAAGTTATTCCGGACAGGTTTTATGCAGAAAATAATTCCTTCCCCAACAAAAATATTTCTTTTTCCTGTGTTTGCATTTTGCCTTCTCTTAGAGCTTTCATATTCTCAGGAAGCAAGTCCAAACAATTTAAATATGAAGTATCTATTACTATGAGTTTCAGTATAACCCTCTCTGTTATCTTCAGAAAAGTAATTATCTAAAATAAATATGATAGTATAAAATAAAACATTCTTTATATAAGACGATTATTCATAATCAACTCAACTAATACTTTTGTACAATTATTATTAATATCATCATCATAGATCTTTTAGCACTACGTTGATGGTTTTTTCTGGTAAACAGAAGGATTTTTATTAGTATAATTTCAACCATGTTAAGCGAACTTTATATCTCGAATTTTGCCCTTATTGATAATATTACAATCAAATTTGATAAAGGGTTGAATATTTTTACCGGTACTACCGGTGTTGGCAAATCGCTCATAGTCGGCGCATTGAATTTTCTACTTGGCAGTCGAGCAACAAATGAAATTGTCGGGACCAATAAAAAAGAAGTTGCCGTGAGTGGTATATTTATTATCAAAAATGGATACATCCTGGAGGAAATTAAAGAACGCATGGATAACGTTACAGACGAAGACGAAGAAATTATCATTCAAAGGAGACTGGATCAAAATGGTAGAAACCGATGTAGACTTAATAATGAACCTATAACAGTTTCTCTCTTAAAAGAGATTGGAGAACTTTTGGTCAATATACATGGTCAACATGAACATGAATCATTAACAAGTCCGTCAAACCAACTTATAATCCTTGATGGTTTTAGAAAGTTGGATGACTTAAGAGTTAAATTCTCTGATACTTACGGAAGAGCAATCGAAAAAGAAAGACTAATACAAACGGTAAATAGTAATCAAGAAGAAAGAAGAAAACAGATAGACCTTTACAATTTTGAAATCAATGAGATTGAAAGCGCTTGTCTAAAGACTGATGAATTAGAGACCTTAGAAGAAAAACGTAGTATTCTTGCAAATTCAGAGAAAATACAAAACGCATTAACATATTGTTCTAACAGCTTATATGAGTCAGATAATTCGATAATTGCAAGATTAAATGAGGTTGCAAACGAATTGAGTAAGATCAAAGACATTGACAAGGATTTTGAAGACCAGCTTGAGGTTTGCAATCAATCACTTTATCAGTTGGAGGACGTGGCTATTACGTTAAGAAAGGATATAGAAAAATACGACTTTGATCCTGAGCAATTGGAACAAATTGAAGAACGGATTGAAACCATTCGCCGTCTTAAAAACAAATATGGTGAAACAATAGATAACATCCTTTCTTACTGTAAAGAATCAAAATTAAAGCTGTTCCAGCTTTTAAGGGAAAATGAAGACCTTGACAGTACAGAAAAAGAATTAAAACAACTGAAAAAGACAGTAATTAATTCAGGTAAAAAGTTAACACAGTTACGTAAGAAGGCAGGAAAAGAGTTATCTAACCTCATTAAGACAGAATTGACTGATTTGGGCATTAATAATGGAAAGTTTGATGTTAGTATCTCATCAATAAATACAGCTGAGCCGGAACAATTTAAATTAATGGATGCCAATACTTCAGGATTTGATTGTGTTGAATTTATGTTCTCATCTAATATTGGAGAAGAGGTCAAACCACTAAGGAAGATTGCTTCAGGTGGAGAAATTTCCAGAGTAATGCTGGCACTTAAACGTCATTTAGCATTAGCAGATCAAACACCAGTCCTGGTATTTGATGAAATCGATGCAAACATTGGAGGCAGAATGGGAAGAATAGTTGGTGAAAAATTAAAACTGGTTTCACAGTCTCATCAGGTTATCTGCATTACCCATCTGCCTCAGATAGCCAGCTATGCCGACCAACATCTTAAGGTTGATAAATTTACTAAGAATGACAAAACGTTTGTAGATATCGAAGAACTTTCAACAAAAACGCGTCTTGAAGAGATCGCTGAAATGATCAGGGGGACTGAAAAGACAAATATAACAAGGAGACAGGCTAAGGAAATGATAGATGATGCCAAAAAGTATTTGAAGCAAAACATCTCATAACTTCAAAATGCCTAAAAGAAAGCTGATTATGGCAATTGCTATTAAATATGAAAAAGTCATTGAAATCTTAAGGGTTTCTGCTTTAATACACACATATTTGCTTTAGTGCAAAGAAGTAAATCGTTATCACTATTTTTTTGATCAATCGTCATGAGAACGCTGGCAAAATTATTTGCAAAATCCCCTTTCGCTCCCCTGCAAAAGCATATGGAGGATGTAAATGAATGTGTCAATAAAGTAAAAGAGATATTTGAGGCCTTGGAAAAAAACGATTCCGAATCTATCCATCGAATAGCCAAAGAGATATCAAAACTCGAAGCAAAGGCTGATACTACAAAAAATGAATTGCGTAATCATCTTCCAAGCAGTTTGTTTATGCCTATCAGCAAAGGTGCATTATTAGAAATCTTATCATTGCAAGATGATATTGCAGACGATTGTGAGGACATCGGCATACTACTGACACTTAAAGAACTCACATTAAAAGAAGAATTCAAAGATGATTTCAAAAACTTTTTGAAAAGGAATTTTGAAACTTACAAACTCATCAAAATTATTATTGATGAGTTTGATAATTTACTTGAAACGTCTTTTACCGGCCGTGAGGCTGAAAAAGTCAAGTCTATGGTTATCGAAGTAGCCTTAAAGGAGCATGAGGCCGATTTATCTCAGAGGCAGTTACTTAAGAATATATTTAACAATGAAGAGCATTTTTCACATGGGGAATTCCAATTGTGGTTATCAATTCTAAAAGAAATAAGAACATTATCGAACACTTCCGAAAAATTAGCCCACCGCATTCGCAACCTACTCGACATTGAATAACACTAAAGAGAGATACACTTGAGTCCCGAAACGATACTAATTATTCTTGCCCTGGCAATCAGCTTTTACATGGCCTGGAATATTGGTGCAAATGATGTTGCAAATGCCATGGGGACATCGGTCGGCTCAGGGGCTTTAACCCTTAAACAGGCTATCCTCGTCGCTGCCCTCATGGAATTCGCCGGGGCATTTTTAGTTGGTTCTCACGTCACAAACACCGTCAGAAAGGGAATTATAGATCCCGTTGTATTTTCAGGAGATCCAAATAGTTATATCTACGGAATGATCGCGGCTTTATTGGCCGCCGGCACATGGCTGAACATTGCTTCGTATAAAGGATGGCCTGTCTCTACCACTCATGCGATAGTTGGCTCCGTTTTGGGATTCGGTATTATCTTCAGCGGGTTTGGCTCCATTCACTGGAACAAAGTATCGCAGATTGCCGCTAGTTGGGTCGTATCGCCTATTCTAAGCGGAGTGATCTCTTTTTTGATATTTTGCCTTTTGAGAAGAATTATTTTTTATTCTAAAACTCCGGTTTTATCAGCAAAAAGGATGACACCATTTTTAGTATTTTTTGTTGTTGGAATATTAACACTGGTGATGGTTTTTAAGGGACTAAAGAATCTTCACCTCGATCTACTTCTTTATCAAGCCCTGATACTTGCTTCTCTAGTAGGATTATTAGGCGCACTTATCAGTATACCCCTGGTCAATAGAGTTAAAACACCGAAATATGAAAATGAAGAAAATGAGTTTATTGATCCGAAAGTAGAAAAAGGTATTCAAAAGGTAGTGATGCATCTTAGAAGGGTAAAGGAATCCGTTACAGGAGAGCTTTCTGATGAAGTCACGCATTTATTAGATAAATCAGAAATCGTCTCTAATCAATTAGGAATATACTCTCATAAAAAACACATCAGTACCGATTATCAAACGGTAGAAAAGATTTTTATTTATTTACAAATCTTGAGTGCCTGTTTTGTTGCATTTGCTCATGGAGCTAACGACGTTGCTAACGCTATTGGGCCATTAGCAGGAGTTCTTTCTGCGATAAAGAGTGGAGTTGTAGAAATGGAGGCCCAGGTTCCTTTATTAATTCTCTTATTAGGAGGGCTGGGTATTGTTGTTGGGCTTGCCACTTGGGGATGGCGTGTCATTGAAACCATTGGAAAGCATATTACCGAATTAACTCCCACGAGGGGTTTTGCTGCTGAATTCGGAGCCGCCATAACAATTGTATTGGCCTCTAAACTCGCCTTACCAGTATCAACAACCCATACTCTAGTCGGAGCCGTTTTAGGTGTGGGACTCGCCAGAGGCTTAAGCTCTTTAAACCTGCAAACTATTCGCGATATACTCATATCATGGGTAATGACAATTCCAGCCGGAGCTCTATTAACTGTGGTATTCTATTATATAATCAAATTCTCATTTTCCTGAAAATAGTTTTACCCTCTACGGGTACTATGGAAGAAATTAGTGTATCAAAATAGCAATCATGAAAGTATATTTCATTGGTGCCGGGCCTGGTGACCCAGAACTCATAACGGTAAAAGGAAAGAAAGCAATCGAGAGATCAGGTTACTGTATATATGCAGGATCTCTTATAAATCCCGATATCCTTAAATATTGCAGAATGGATTCAAAGAAATATAACTCTGCATCAATGACCTTAGAGGAAATAATATCTGTAATGGAAGAGGCAAAGGTAAAGAATGAAGATGTTGCCAGGGTTCATACAGGTGATCCCTCAATCTATGGAGCAATACAGGAACAGATGACAGAATTAGATAAAAGAGGGATTGATTATGAGGTAATACCAGGTGTGAGCTCGTTTCTTGCTGCAGCATCGGCCTTGAAACAAGAACTGACATTACCAGGTGTATCACAAACCGTAGTAATAACCAGAATCGAAGGGAAAACTCCTGTACCCACAACTGAAAAACTGGAAAAACTCGCTGAAACAAAGGCTACATTATGTATTTTCTTAAGCATTAAAGAAATTAACAAAGTCGTAAGCGTACTTAAACCAATCTACGGAGAATCATGCCCTGCTGCCATTGTATATAAAGCGAGCTGGAAGGACGAAAAGGTTATTATTTCTAATCTTGCTAATATTGCTGACGAAGCAATTCATGGTCACATTGAAAAAACGGCAATAATTCTTGTAGGAAATGTCCTTTCCAAGAATTTCGAGTATTCAAAACTATACGATAAACACTTCTCTCATGCATACCGTCAAGAAACATAGGATAATTTTGAGATTGATTTTATATTATTTTAAATTATAATTAGTTTTTTGAATTAACCAGTAATAATTAAATGCTTTCCTGCCCGAGTTGCTCAAAACCCTTACAACTCAAAGCAATGACAAGTCTTATCTTCGGCTTTATTCCTTCTTGCAATAAGAATACATTTGAATGTACTAACAGTAAGAAGATTATGGTCAAATTAAACTTGTTCTAAGAAAATGTTTACTTTTATACTGGTGCCGTGTTTTCTTTTAGAACTATAATTTTTGGATTTATAAAACACTATCTTTGATTCTTAATATTTTTAATATACTCTCGCAGCAATTGCGTATACTCCTAATCCGAGAATTAATTGCTTTAGGAATCAAAAATATGTAAATCAATGGAGGGTATATCATAGTGGGGCAAAAAAAGTGCATATTTTGTAGAAGCTTGTATATATTGTTTGCTTTCTTATTTTTAATTCTAGTTTTTGGAGGTAATAACGCAATGTCAGAAGGACAGACAAAGTTCAATAAAGATTTTTTTGATCAGGTAGAGTCAATTAAGATGAAGGATCCACTTGCAGTTGCCTTAGGCGCTATGGACAAGGGTGAACCATTTGTCTATAGATATGAAGATGCAGTAAAAATGGCGGGCCATTCATGTCTTGCAGTCTCAGGTGCATATAGGTTAACACAGACCGCGCTTAAACATCTTTACGGTGATGAAATTCCAGCAAGGGGAGGTATTAAGGTGACATTTAAGGGTGGTGTAGAATACAGGGTTAACGGTCCAATATCTCAGGTAGTTACTTTTATCACTGGTGCTGCTGGAGAGAATGGATTTCACGGATTGGGTGGTGGAAGATACAACAGACACAACCTTTTAAGTTTTGATGAAAACAGCCAACCCCCCGCAACCGCCATATGTTCTGCAATATTTGAACGGATTGATAATGGTAAGTCTGTGGAAGTTACCTACACAAACAACATGCTCCCGGGTAACCCAAGGATGGCTGATCTGATGCCTCTTGCCGTTAGTGGAACCGGTTCTGATGAAGAGATTAAGGAATTTGGTAATCTATGGCATGAGAGAGTCAAAATGGTATTGATGGATGATGTAGAAGGTATGTTTGTGGTAAAATAGGTAGCTCAAAAATGTTAAAGCCGAGCTTATAGCTCATAACATTTTTTGGTTTTATCGTCTTCTTTGTATACCGGAGAACTATTTATCATGTGGCAAGTAACGTCTTCTTTGCTGAGATGATGTAAAAGATACCTGACATGAGCGTTACGATGATGGTAGCCCATATGAATGTGTATACTACGTACTCTGTCCAACCTATATTTCTGAAGTGTGCAAAATATAAAATCAGGATACAGATAGTCAATGATTGTAGAAACATCTTGGTCTTCCCCCACATATTACTAGCAAACGGAATCCCCTTGGATTCGGAGTAACCCCTTATACTGCTTACAAAGAACTCTCTGGCTACAATTATTATCACCATCCACGGAGCCATAATATCTTTTGCAATATGTATAAAAATAATAAAACCTCCACAAATAATTACCTTATCAACAAAAGGGTCTGCAATACGCCCCAGGTCTGTTGACAATCCTTTTTTTCTTGCATAGTATCCATCGAGCCAATCAGTAAGAACTGCAAGGAAAAAAGTTACAAGGGCCAGATCAAAAAAACGATACGAGAGAAAAACAAAAAAGATAACGGCAAGAAACAACCTTGAAAGAGTTATTCTATTCGGGAGGTTAAAAGCAGCACTTTTTTTGAAACCTAATCCCTCTGCTTTGACATCTGTTTTATTAATTTGCGTGCTCATGAATGAATTCTAAATTCTTTATTTTTTTTGCGCTTCCCATTCGTCAAGTGTAACAAATACCTCTCTTGCCTGACTGCCTTTATATTCGCCAATAATTCCATCCTCAGCCATTAAATCTATCAATCTGGCAGCACGAGAGTAACCAATCTCCAATCGCCTTTGTAGCAACGAAACCGAGCCACGCTGTGTTTCCAATATAATCTTTACTGCCTCGTCATAAAGTTTGTCCTTCTCGGCATTTTCCCCTCCAAGCGAACCCTGCCACATCTTTAATTCAGGACTGAATTCTGGAAGTGCTACTTGCTTTAAGTAGCTTACAACCCTTTTTACTTCACCTTCACTGACATACGTTCCTTGTACTCTTGTTAGCTTAGAAGTTCCCGGGGGTAGAAAAAGCATATCACCCCGTCCAAGAAGTTTTTCTGCACCATTTTGATCCAAGATTGTACGTGAATCTACCTTGGAAAAGACGTGAAAGGAAATTCGTGAAGGCAAATTTGATTTGATTAAACCAGTAATAACATCTACAGATGGTCTTTGGGTAGCAACAATTAGATGAATACCAACAGCCCTGGATTTTTGTGAAAGTCTAATGATTGATGCCTCAACCTCTTTAGAAGCAACCATCATTAAGTCTGCCAATTCATCCAAAACAATTACCATGTGTGGCAGGAAGAAAGGCACATCGTCAAGGGTTGCGTCTCCCTCAGGATTTAGTCTTCTTCTTTTTTCAGCATCATCCAATCTATTATATCCAGCTATATTTCTTACGCCGGACCTTGCCAGGAGTGCATAGCGTTCATCCATCTTATTGACTGCCCATTCCAGTATTGCGGCTGCCCTCTTCATATCCTTAACAACTGGAGTAATCAAATGGGGAACATCCTTGAAAGCGGAGAATTCAACCATTTTTGGGTCTACCAATAATAATTTTAATTTCTTCGGGTGTTGTAAAAGAAGTATACTCAAAATTATGGAATTGAGACATACAGACTTTCCGGAGCCAGTCGTACCGGCAACCAATAAATGCGGCATATCTGCAAGGTCTGCTATCAAAGGGTATCCAGCAATATTTTTACCCAATAATAATGGTATCGTCTGTTTTTGAAGATCTTTATCTGCTGCCTCAAATATTTCACGCAGCTGTACAGGTTTTCTATGGATATTTGGCACTTCGATTCCTATGGTAGATTTCCCCTGTATAGGAGCTACTATGCGTACACTTTGAGCTTTAAGTGCAATTGCAATATCATCAGAAAGTGATGCTATCTTCCCCACTTTGGTACCCGGGGCTAGTTCCAGTTCATACATAGTCACCGAAGGGCCCTTTTCTATGCCTACTACCTCTGCAATTATATTAAACTGTTTTAATGTCTTCTTCAATATGTTGGCCTTTTCCATAACATGTTCATCACTGTCAAATTTATGTTTTTTAAGCTCATCTAATAATGAGATTGGAGGAAGTGTGTAATCCTGATCCTTGAAGAAGTTAAATATATCCTTTCTGAAGATTGTAATTTTCTTTTTAGGCTTTGTCTTTACATCTGTCGATAATACATCCACAGTAGTAACATTTTCCTCTATTTCTTTAGCAGATTTTTCTGGTGCATCAGTTTCTTCTACTATGTCCCAATCCCTGTTAGATAGACTATAATCACAAGTCTCTCCCATGTAATCACTTGCTAAAGGTCGAGGAACAAATATTCCCTGAATCTTCTTTAGTACCCAATTTAGGGGAACCTCTAAACTTATATTAGAGATAAGCATTATAGATATGAGAAAGCCTAGAGACAATAATATACAAGTGCCCGGGATACCAAGATATTCTGTAAGTCTAGCAGCTGCTATCATTCCAATAATACCACTCGTTTCAGGTGGTAGCTTAAATACGCCTGTTACAACACTACTAAATATGCCAAGTAGTGGAGCAATGGAGACAATAAGCAATATCCCGCCAAGTATCTTTACCCACAAAATTTCTACTTTCTTTCTTAAAAACAGTAAAAACCCTAAAGCTCCTATCAATAATGCAAAAACATATGACGTTGCTCCTATGCCGGATATCAAATAACCTGAAACTCCAGCACCTATCTTGCCACAATAATTTTGTACAGATTTGTTTACGGGATAATTTGCAAACGGAGGATCATTTGGTGAAAAAGAAGCGATGCTTATCAGAATAAATACCGCAATTGTTAAGATAACCATTGCGTATACTGAATGAAAAACCCTGGTTCTTTCCATAAATAAATTTCTATCTCTATTGTTTAAATCTTGTTAGCCATTTCCAGATCTGTCTATCTACTTGTTTTGAACTTCTATGTCAGGCGGTTTCATGTCATTAGTATTACTCATACACTAATGCCCCGTATGCCCAAACCCCCCTTCTCCTCTATAGGTTTCTTCCAGCTCCACCACTTCTTCTAACTCTGCACGAACAACGGGCTGCACTACTAGTTGTGCGATTCGCATGCCTCGTTCGATCGTAAATCTGTTAGAACCCTGATTGCATAAAATAATACCTATTTCGCCTCTGTAATCGCTGTCAATAGTTCCAGGCGAGTTAACGAGCGTTATACCATATTTTAATGCCAATCCACTTCTTGGACGAACCTGTGCCTCATACCCAAATGGCAGGGCTATAAAGATCCCTGTAGGAATCAATTTGATTTCGTTTTTTTCCAGAACTGTTTGACTATCAACTGCTGCGAACAGATCCATACCGCTTGCCGCTTGACTCATATATTTTGGTAATGGTAGATCTTCGCAACCTTTTTTCTTTTTTACTCTTAATTTTATTTTCTGCATTAATGCCTTTAACTAACAAGTCAACCTTTCGCTTGGAAGTATTTTCAAGCTCACCAATTATCAATTGAATTATCAATTCCACGTCAGCCATACGGCCAATACCTATTCTACCTGAAGCCAATCTACCCTTTTCTGGCCCTACAAATTTATATCCAACATCTTGAAGTATCTTTATATTCTTCTGCATAATCGAATTTAAGTACATTCTATCGTCCATAGCCGGGGCTATTAACAGAGGTGCGTCTATGGCCATGACGGTACTGGTTAACGCATCGTCTGCTATGCCTGATGCTAATTTACCAATAATATTAGCAGTAGCGGGTGCAATTACAATTATGTCTGCCTTATCAGCCAGGGAAATATGTTGTGGGTCATACGTACCATCTTCAATGAAAATGTCTGTTATGACTTCATTCTGTGAAAGAGTTCTAAAAGTTAATGGATTAATGAAATTTTGCGCGGATTTTGTCATTATTACGGTAATGTCAAAACCCTGACTTTTTAGTCTTGAAACAATCTCTGCAGCTTTAAATGCAGCGATACTCCCGGTAACACCAAATATGATATTCTTGGTCATTTCAGTTTCAACCTCTCGTCAGGATAGGTTTAAAATCCCCCTGATCTTCTTTACAGTATCATCTAATTGATCGTTAACAACGCAAAAATCGTAATGCTTGCTATACTTTAATTCTTCATTTGCCAGCTCAAGCCTCTTGTGAATGTCGACGTCGCTATCCGTAAGTCTTTCCCTTAACCTTTGTCGTAAAGTTTCGTCGTCAGGTGGCATTATGAATATTGAGGTTACTTCAGGTATTTTTTTCATAATCTGTAACGCCCCCATAACGTCAATGGCGAGTATGAAGATCTTGCCATTCTCTATAGCCTCTTTAATAGGTTCGATAGGAGTTCCGTACAGTGAGCCACAATATTCAGCATGCTCAGCTAATTTATTTTCATTAATAAGTTTTTCAAATTCACTTTTTTCTATGAAATGATAATCAATGCCTTCTTTTTCACCCTCTCTACGTCCTCTCGTGGTATAGGAAATTGATCTCCTTATTCTAGAATTTTCCATCAATTGTTTACAGATTGTTGTTTTTCCACTTCCCGATGGCCCTGATATTATTACTAATCGCCCCTTTTTATTTTCGCCTTGCCCTATTTTACTGCTCACGAACAATACCACGTACAATTTAGAATTTAATAAAGTCAATTATTCAACATTAAATACCTGCTCCTTTATCCGTTCAATTTCAGTTTTTACTTCAATTACATCTTTGATTATGTCCGCATTATTTGCTTTGGCTGCAATCGTATTAGCCTCGCGGAACATTTCTTGTACTATAAATTCAAGTTTTCTCCCTGTAGGTTCTTCATTTTCCATTACATCGTTAAGTAATAAAAGATGACTCCTGAGCCTTCCTAACTCCTCAGAAATATCGCATCTGTCAGCAAAGATAGCAACCTCCCTGTATAAATCATTTTTTTCGATCTTTATTTCTGTCCCCTCTAACAGGGAAGATATTCTCTCTTGAATGCGGTCTCGATATTCCGGTACTGCATTGGCAGACTTAGTTTCTATTTTATCCAGTAATAAGGAAATACGTTTTTTCCATTTTTCAATTTCCAATTGGAGATTCCTACCTTCAACTTCTTTCATATGCTTCAAATCTTCGATAGCAAGTTTAATAGATTTTTCCAATTCTAACCATAAATCTTCTGTTACCTTACCATTCCCAACATCTTTTTTAAATTCCAATACACCAGGAAGAGAAATAAGTTTTTCCAGCGAGATGTCCTGTTCAGATGATATTTCTTCCCGCGCCTCACATATTGAACTATAATATTCCCTTAAGACATCTTTATTAATAAAGCATTTTGGTTCCTGCTCAGACGTTTTATACTCTAAGGTTAGATTTATAGTTCCACGAAGCATTTCTTTTCTTATGAGTTTCCCAATTCTTTCCTCGAAGTCTGTTAAAGATTCAGGTATCTTGGTGTTAATCTTTAAGTATTTATTATTTAACGAACGTATTTCGACCAGAATCATCTTTTCTTCATCTTTTAACTCTGCTCGCCCAAAACCAGTCATACTCTTAATCATGTCAGATCATTGTGTTGAACTTATATTTAAGATTTTTTAATTTTATTTACTATTGCTTTCTTCTTCAACCTTTTATTCGTGCTCTTTTTCTTTATCTTCTTGTTTTTCATCATTAACATCGATTGCCTTCATGCCCATGGATTGTTCTTCCACCGTGATCTCTTTCGTAGTTTGTGAGGGTTCATGGGCAGCATGCTCATGTGCAGTTTCCCGAAATGTCATTGGGGCTTCGTTTCCTATAGTTCCTGTACCATGAATTGATGTTAATGTTAATTTTGTCAACAAGATTGTAGTAAAAATGAAGGAAGCTCCCATAAGGTAAGTAAATTTGGTCAAAACACTACTTGTTTTTGTCCCCAATGCAGATTGGTCTGATAATCCACCAATTGCCGCTAAGCCACCACCTCTTCCCGCTTGCATCAACACAGTGCCAATCAAGACAACGCAAAATAATATCAGCAACGGCTTCAAAACTGCTGACCACTGAAGTGTATAAAACATGGTAAGTAAACCAAAAATAATTACAATTGCAGTAATCCATTTCAAATTCATAAAAATTTGCCTCTTGTAAAATAGTTAATATAGTTTTCCCAGAAGATTAAACCGCCTGATAATATCTTAAGTATATGACAACTTGGCTGCATCCGAAACTATCTCTAAAAAAGATTCTGAATCTAAGCTGGCCCCCCCAACGAGGGCACCATCAATTCCAGACTGACTTAAAAGTTCTTTTGCATTTCTTGAATTTACACTTCCACCGTATTGTATTCTTATGCTCTGAGCCACATCATCTCCGTATCTATTTTCAACCGTCTTTCTAATGAAAGAGTGTACTTCATTAGCCTGTTTTGGTGTTGCCGTTTTCCCCGTACCTATTGCCCAGACAGGTTCGTAAGCGATTGTTAATCTTCTTACTTGTTCGGATGTTAAACCATTTAAACCCTCAGACAATTGTAAGCCAACAACCGCCTCAGTTTTCCCTGATTCTCTTTCATCCAACTTTTCACCAACACATAATATCGGGTTTAATTCGTACGATAATGCAGTTTTTATCTTTGAATTTATCATCGAATTCGTTTCTTGAAAAATTGTTCTTCTTTCAGAATGACCAATTATTACATGTGTGCAACCAATATCCTTAAGCATTGCACCCGAGACCTCTCCTGTAAAAGCCCCACTCTTTTCTAGATACATATTTTGAGCACCAATATAAATCCTGCTATCTTGAAGTATTTCATATATGTCTCTTAAATAAATGAAGGAAGGACATACTCCTACATCCACAACATTGTTTAAATTCGCCATTCCATGGCGCAATTTATTTGCTAAAATTTTAGCTTCATCCAAAGTCAGGTTCATTTTCCAGTTACCAACTATAAAGAGCTTCTTCATCCCGTTGCGTCACCTGCAGGAAATGAACCAATTATATTCAGATCAATACAAGTTTTTCTAACATCCTCTAGTGCATTTTTCACATTTTCATCAGATGCATGACCAGCGAAATCAATATAAAAGCAATAATCCCAGGCCTTTTTTCTTGTAGGTAATGGTTCTATATCTGTTAAGTTTATCTTGTGCTTCTTAAATGGTTCTAGAATCATATATAATGTCCCCACTTCGTTTTTAACATAACACAGAACTGCTGTCTTATCGTGACCGGTGGGAGGAGAGAACTCGCGACTTAAGACGAAAAACCTTGTGATGTTATTTGGATTGTCTTCAATATTATGCCGAAGTATATTTATCCCATATATCTTAGCTACTTCTGAGTGGGCAATGGCAGCGGAATCCTTTTCTTTTGCTGCAATAATTGCTGCTTCTGTAGTACTCCCAACATCCAGGAGGTCGACCTTTTCAAAATTATTTGCTAACCATAACTTACATTGTGAAAAAACCTGTGGTTTTGAGTATATTTTCTTTACCTTATCTATTTTGCAATTTGCCAACAGGTTGTGACGAATAGGCATTATAATCTCTGCACAAGCCTTCACATCATACTCAATGAACATACTCAATGTTTCCCTAATACCCCCTTCTGTTGTGTTTTCTACTGGAACTACACCGTAGTCCGTTCGTTCATTTGTTACTTCTCTAAAAACAGCATCAATACCGTTTAATGGTAGATATTCAACAGAAGCGCCAAATTTGTTCCGCGCAGCAAAATAGCTGAAGGTACCTTCAGGTCCTAGATATGATACCTTTGTAGATTTCTCAAGAACTAGAGAACCTGCCATCAGCTCTCTATATATCTCCATCAGGCATTTATTGCTTAAAGGGCCTTTGTTATTGGCTGTAATTCTTTCATATACTTGCTTTTCTCTATCAGGGGCATACACTTGAGCATTGGTACGTTTTTTGATTGCACCTATTTCCTTAACGACAGTTGCTCTTTCATTGAGAAGTTCCACAATTTTCATATCTAAAATATCAATTTTCCCCCTCAGTTTTTCTAGACCCATAAGGAATCTTTTATCCAAAAACGCACATAAACGTATATAATTTCAGTACCTTATAGAATTTCAGTAGCTTTAAAAAATATAACAGAACATGCATATACTGTCAACAAAATAACAAGTTGAAAAGCACGTTGTTTTTTGAATGTTTTTAGAGATCAAGCCACTCGATGTAAAAGGTCCTAAATCCCACCTTGCATTAAGATGTTGAATAACAATCGCATGGAACTAATTTAAGTCAATTTTTTTTATTTGACTGTTAGAAAAAACAAGATAAAATGAGACTATGCCAACACTGGGAGGAAAATATGCCAAATGAAGCAATTGCAAGGTTTAGACAGAGACTGGGTATATTTGTTGATGTACAAAATATGTTTTATTCAGCTAAAGCGCTACATCAATCAAAGATTGACTACAGTAAGCTGTTACAGGAAATAGTAGCCAAGCGAGACCTTGTCAGGGCTGTAGCATATGTAGTACATAAATCAGATGTTGATCAATCTAGCTTTACAGATGCTCTTAAACGATTAGGTTATGAAATAAAGACTAAAGAGTTACGCCTTAGACCTGATGGAACTGCCAAGGGAGATTGGGATATGGGAATAGCCATTGATACTATTGGAATGGCACCCAAACTTGACACAGTAGTCCTTGTCACAGGTGATGGCGACTTTGTGCCTCTTGTAGAGATGTTGAAGGCTCATGGCTGTCGTGTTGAGGTAGTATCCTTTCGCAGAAGCACAGCCATTGAACTAATCGATGCATCTACTCAATATACGGCAATAGAAGAGTCGATGTTATTTAAGAAAAGAAAATCTACGAAAAATGTTGCTTAAGGTAGATAATACAGAAATTATGAAAAAATTGAAAGACTGCCAGCAGACGCTTGGTTATTCTTTCAAAAACATTAAACTACTCGAAAATGCATTAACTCATACCTCCTTTAAAACACCTTATAATCCTAGCAATGAAAGGTTAGAATTTCTTGGTGATGCTATACTTGGGATGGTAATCTCTGAATACTTATTTAAGAAGTTTCCCAATTACTCAGAAGGAAAGCTAACAAAAATAAAATCTGTTGTAGTAAGTAGTGTGACCCTTGCTAAGATTGGAATAGAATTGGATTTAAAAAGACATGTCTCTGTAGGAAAGGGATTGACAACGGGCAGTTCACTTCCAAAATCACTTATAGCAAATGTCTTTGAAGCAATCATTGCGGCTATATATATTGACGGAGGCCTGAAAGCAGTTTTTGATTTTATACTCAAACATCTAGATAACGAAATTGATATTGTGTGCAATAATAAACACGAAAAAAACTACAAATCGATTCTTCAACATTTTTGTCAAAAGGAGCAGGGGCACATACCAAAGTACAAAATAATAAAGCAAAGCGGTCCAGATCATAAGAAGACATTTGAAGTAGTTACTTTGATTAACAATGTTGAACATTGTACTGGACTAGGAAATAACAGAAAAAATGCTGAACAAATAGCAGCTAGAAAAACATTAGAATCACTTGCCGTAAATATAGAATAAGATATAATAGGGCGATGGAATGAATAACATGAAAAAAAGAATAAATAAGAAGAAGATAGTTAGTATATGCCCCTCACGGGTTACAAGATCACAATGCCCGAGTATACGCAGGACGAGACAAATCAGGCGTGATTTACTAAGGCTACAAAAGGATCCTGGCGTCCCTGAGAAGACACTTGAAAATCTTCGTTTAAAATTAAAACAGAAAAAAAATCAGGGTATTGCAGTTGATTGTAAAGAATGTCCATATAATGTATCTAAGGAAGTTGTACCTGCAACTGCCTAATCGTAGAGAGTTATATTTGCGCTGTGCAATTCAACAATTTGCCTATTTCTTCAGTAACTGCTAGAATTTCCTCCCGACCTAAATGTGGTTTAAAAACTTTTGTTTCTTTATCCTCCTTGAAATTCTGAAATACCAGAATTTCACTCCCGTTAGTTCTATGTGTAGCCTTTAGTTTTAAAATTTTTTTTCTCATCAAATATAACGATAATACATACCTAAAATTTACACTCGACAGGTTACTTTCATTTTCTAATCTTTGGAATAAATCGTAAAAAACATCTATATCCGCATACTTCGGTACAGTATCTGATGTTTTTTGAACCTTCGTCTTCCAATAAGAAAAAATCCCCCCTCCTCTAGCCTTATTCCAGCATTCCAGGCAAAAATCTCTTCTTGTAAAATCATTATCTTTATCGTAAAGTGCAGAAAAGTATTCCTCTTCTTCTTTAAAAAACCTTTCGCAACTGGAGCAATTTTTCGCTCCCTTATTTATGTACCATTCCATTACTAAACAGTTCTTTTTGAATTAAGATAAATTAGTAACATGCCCGAGTGCGCACGCCCGTACCGGATCGGAAAAGAAGCTAGCTTATTTGTGCATTATATCCTTTACTTTCTTCATAATATCATAAATTAATTTTTCAGCCCTCACCAAGGTTTTCTCAATCTCTTCCTTTACGGTGTTCACTACTTCCTTGCTTTGTATGCAGTTTAAGTTGATTTCAACATTTAACATAGCACCTTTAAGGGCCGCATTCGCTAATAGGCCAGCAACACCAACATCTGTAACAAGATTTGGATTCGCAATTTTTACTAATCCATTGGTATATTCAAGAAGTCCTAAAGAGCACCTTGCAATCCTGAGAGGTACATCCGTTGCATTCTCCAAGGCACTTTGAATAGCTGACGTACGTTGCTTCTTCTCTTCTTCATTTGATTTTGACAGGGCATATGCCCTGTCCACTCCTTTATATGCTTCAATATCCTCTTCCATTAACCTCAACAATTCTTCACGATCATTTCTACACTTTTCCAATATTTCTCTTATCTGAGGTTCAACGTCTTTAAATTTTCTTTTCCCCAATGTAAAATTTGCTGACATAGAAACCATACTTGTACTTAGAACTCCAACCAATGCTGAAACGCTTCCTCCTCCGGGAGTAGAAGTATTCAAAGATACATCATTTAAATACCTGTCTAAAGTTTCATATCTATACACAAAAAAATTCTATTCCTCTTCTAAAATATAAAAGAGATTATGATATTCGTTTTTGTTATTTCTGTATAACAACCTTTGTTTTTAACTTTACAAACTTAAAAAGTTCCTCAGCATCCTCATTCAATAAGCGTATACATCCATTCGATGACGGCTTGCCAATTGTTTCAGGTTCACTTGTACCATGAATACCATAACCGTAAAAATCTCCCTTATCTTCAAATCCCATCCAACGTGTTCCCAGAAGATTCCTGGGGTCACCGTACTCATATACACCCTCAGGAGAATACCATGTGGGATTCTTTAATTTATCTTTAACCAAAAAAACATCTTCAGGAGTTTTATCAAACATCCCGATGCCAACAGAATATTGCTTGATAAAGTGACCATCGAGTAAGACAGTCAATGTAAAATCACTTTTATCAATCAAGAGCGAAATTTCACCCTTTAAAATCTTTAACCTCTCACCTACACGAATCAATGATCTACCCTTATTATTTATTTTCATAATTAACTCGTAAGAGGTATTAAATTCAGAGGCTATTGTGGAAAAGGTATCACCTGGTTTTACGGTATAAATGATAGCATCTGGGCTTGGTACCATAGAAAATACTAGTTCTGCATTTAACTTATCAAGCTCTGTTTTAATTTTGTTTCTTTTTTCATGATCAGCTTCAGTAAAATATAATGCTGAAAATATATCTCTTGCTTTATGTTTTTCGCCTTTTTCAAGGGTCTCATAAGCCATGTCAAGAGTATATGATTCCCCTTTCTCTTTTACTACAATTTCTTTCTGAGAATCCTTCTTATCCTGTTTCTCTTTTACTACAATTTCTTTATCTTTCTCCACAACCTCCTTTTTATCCTGTTTTTTTTCTTTATCAAGGTCATCAGTTGTAATTATTATGTCCTTTTCAAATATATAACCACTATCTTCCTTTTTAGCCAGTAAATAAGATTGATGTATGCCACCAGGTTTATCTTTCGAGGTGCTTTCGTCACCATAAGCATATGTTGTCATATTCGCGTATTCTTGGCTTATAAAAAAACAAAATAAACTTGCTATAAATACTGCCGAAATTAAAATTCTCATTCGAGGCTCCTTTATTATGTGTTTTAGACGGGAATACTTTGCTTATAAAGATATACTGTATTAATGAATATTGTCTTTTCTGTAAAACAATATTATCTATCGTGAAACATGTTTAGGCAATATACATATTATACGCACTCTTTCTTATAAGCACATACACCTAAGTTACCAGAAAATAACACAGTTAGATTTTGATGTCAAGCCAAAATGTGAGCTTAAAAATGGGCGGTTTTTTTGATGAATACAACTATTAGCTCTGAATTGTACGAACGAATATATCTTTAGCGATGTCTTTATCCAAGGCCAATTGTGTCTCTCCAAATTGTATAACAATACTGGGACGTTTTTGGTGAACTATAAGTTCTAGCCCGGGATTTACGCCAATTGCAGAAAGTCTGTCTAACGTTGCGTGTGATTTCGTTGTGACATAAACTATCTTTGCTCTAGCACCTGATCTTAGTTCAGATAACGGATTGACTACAGGTTTTAAAACCTTTTTTGCACTTAAGCAGCAATCACCTGGGGGGATCTGTTTCCCATGTGGACACACTGTTGGATGACCAAGCAACGTGCAAATACTTGCAATAATCTCTTCGTTTACGAAGTGCTCAAATTGACATGCACTAGGCTCAAACGCATCATCGCCGATCTCAAGTACGTCATTTAACAACCTCTCTGCTAAACGATGGCGTCTTATAATTAGTTTTGCCCTATTTCTTCCTGTCTCGGTTAGGAAAACCTTTGAATCATGAAGATTGATTAGTCTTTTTTCGACCATTTTGCGCAAAACGTTATCCGCAATTTCAGAACCAAACTTGTCTTCCAGAACTGCCCTTTCGACCTTGCCGTTGTCCTCTTCAACCATCCATAGGCATTCAAGCATCTCTTCGATTTGTGTCTCATCAGCCATTTAAATTAACTCCTTACTCATCTATATCTTAAATTGATACCAACTGCAATATATATCTCAATACTCCCCCCACAAGGAAAGAGAATGGAAGTATAAAAGAAAGCATAAGAAACGCTGTCTTCGCTCCCCTTTCCTTGATCATAACAAAAAAGTTTGCCAGACAGGGCACAAAAAGCGTAATAACAACAAGCGCAACTATAAGTTGATTCGGATCAATCGTCAGATTACCGGCTTTTTCTTCCAGGGTCTTAAAAATACTCACAACAGCATAATCTCTACGCAAGAAACCCAGAATAAATCCCTTCGTAGTCTCAACTGGTAAGCCTAAGAAATGCTTAACTACCGGCTTAGCTGCATTTTCAATATATGTTAAAATACCAAGTTTTGTGAACACAAACAATATAAATGTGCCCAATACAAATAGAGGGACCGCTTCCTTTAAAAATCATTTGGTTCTATAATATGTCTTCAATAAAATATTGGATATCTTTGGCATTCTAAATGGAGGTATTTCCATTAAGAAGTCTGATCCTGTTCCTCTAAGAATCTTTGATGAAAGATAACCAACCAGTAACATCTGAAAAAAAATTACAAAAATATAAATTGAAAAGTAAACTCCGGATACCCTGCCCAGAATTCCCGCAATAACCCCTATCTGAGCGGAACATGGTACGGCAAGGGCAAGCAGGAGAGTAGATATTATCCTTTCCTTCTTAGTATCAAGGATGCGCGTAGTCAATGTCGCCATTGTGTCACAGCCCAATCCCATCACCATAGGCAAAACAGCCTTGCCATTAAGGCCAATCACCTTGAATATCCTGTTAACCATTACAGCCAATCTTGGTAAATAGCCACTATCCTCCATAATCCCAAAGCTGAGGAAAAAAAATCCAACAATAGGCAATATTATGGCTATAGAATAGGTTATACCAACCTGTATTAGACCTGCGTCTTTACCTAAAAACAATTCAAAGAAAATATTATCAGCACTCATAAATTTCTGAGTTAGCAGTCCAAGGTAATAATTGATTCCCTGAAAATTTACATGAGTAAATACATATTCTAACCTCGTGAAGGGTATAAATACCTTAAAATCAAATCCTCCAGATCTTTCCAGAGATGAGCCAAAAATCTTGTTCTCAATAAAATCAACACAGTCACCTGCACCGAACTCACCCACAATCTTATAAATACCCCACAAAACCACAATTAAGATTGGCCAGGCCATACTCGGATGCATAGTTAAACTACCCAGAATGCTCGATATCTTCCGATTTGTCCTGTACTCTCTCACAAACAAATAAAAGGAAGAAAATCCCACAGAGATTGCACCACCGGTAATTTTTAATATTAACGCCATTTGTCCACCTGCTACTACATAACTTGCAATGGCAAACAAAAACAAGTCCACAACCTTGAATCCAACAAAGAAAGAAACTAGAGGCATAATTACGAAGAAAAAAATATTTCTTAACACCACACCCGGTTTTTTCTTTTCCTTTTTGGTACTTACTATTCCTTCTAATAAATCATCAACGTAGTCGATACGTCTCTTACTTATCATATAACTTAATGGATGGCCGAATTTATTTTGGGCATCATCCCTGATCTTGTGAATGCGTTCAAGGATCTGTGCATCAATTTTTAAAGTTTCCTCTATTGCTTCATCATAAGATAACAACATTGTGGCTATGGCCCTTCTTTTTACGGCAATGTCGTCTGGTAGCAATTCCTCAATCTTCTTTATGCCCTCCTCAATATCACCTCCGTAGTTTATGTCTATCTTTGGTATTTTTACCGAATTAATAGAGCTTTTTAATGCGCCTATTCCATAATTTTGAGTTGCAATTGTTTTTTTTATTGGCACCCCCAATGTCTTTTGTAATTTATCAGTATTTACAGATATACCCCTATCCAGCGTTTCATCCCACATATTTAAACATATGGATACAGGAAGACCCATCTCAGCTAATTGAGTAGTGATTAATAACCCTCTACGTAAATTTTTGGAATCTATTATCTGGAGAATCTTCTTTTCCGTATCTTTTAGGAGAATATCACGCGTTACCCTCTCATCCTCTGAATGTGAAATCAGACTATTAGCCCCTGGCGTATCAACAACCTCTATTGTGCCACTGGAACCTACATACATGCCCCTGGAAACTTCTACCGTTGTTCCTGGATAGTTTGAAACCGTTACGTATTTTCCAGTTAACAATCCAAACAATACACTTTTTCCCACATTCGGATTACCAACCAAGGCGATACGAAAATCGCCTCTTTTGGAATCAAGTTCTTTTTCAACTATTTCATGCATATCCTAAATCCTGTATAAATTACTCTTTTTAAGCCAGTTATTTCTAAAAATGATCGTATTGATAATGAGTCTCAATTACAATAAATGTAATACAAATACAAATCTTTAAAAGTCAATTCTTTTAATTAAATAACCTGTAATGATTCAAATCATTCTTAACAAATAAGGTATGTAAACCATCCTTCAATGAATAGGATTATATTGAAACCAAAAGGTTCCTTTCTGTAGAAATTGTGAAAGTGTAAATGTAGTTTTTTTCAACGTATCCGTAATAAGCTAATTGCTGTTATCAGCCAATTTGCTTATTCTTCAAGTGTCATTCATACTACAGATGTTACTGTATATCAACAACTTATAAACAATCAACTCTAGAGTAACAATTTTGGTATCGTAATTGCGATCATAATATTCAAGATGCTAAAAACTGAAAATAATACATTGGTTATATACGAATTTGATGCTTACGTTCACGTGTTAGACACTGTATCTAAGTACAAAGTATGTGATATCTTAGTTACAGAGGATGATTTAGAAGCTATAGGGTCGCAGGGTAATGATATTAACTGGATAAAGGTTGAAAAGATAGATATTGTGGATATCGGTGAATTTGAGAACTATACTATCGCTGAGTCTAAAAGGAGAATCTGTGGGAGATTTGAGACTAAACCAGTCTATTGGACATATGCGAAAATTATAATTAATGATATTACAAACAACAAACGTCTTAATGCAATAACGGAAATGTCCACGAGTCCTGTGGTACCAGTGGTTTTTGATGTTAAGGCATGATTAGATTGGTTGAAAAGATTTAAATGGTGTAAATAAACATTACCCTGTTAGAAATTATTCCGCCAAATTTCTTTAAAGAAAAATCTAAGAAGTGAAATCTTGTTGTAAAGCTTTATTTGGTAAGATGTTATGTAGAATAATTTTTGTAAATCTAGAATGTTCGTATTTTTACTTGACATAAGACTATGAAAATATTAAAGTTGTGAAATTTTTTATTAATAAAATCACCCACGAAAAAGGCAAACCTAGAGTAATCTGGGGACGCAAAGTAAAAGGGTCTTTAAAAGCAAAAGAAGTATTGTAATAAAGATAGCCTTACTGCCGAAGATTTTTCGAAATGAATATCTTTGGAGTAAGGCTTTTTTATTATATGCATATTTGTAGGAGGACATAGAATTGAAGATTGTTTCAAGTATGAGGGATGCTTCATTATTTACCCTGAAAAGTGCGATATCTATATTTACCATTGCAATATTGACATTAATGCTAAACCCGCTCCTTGTTAACAATTTGAGGGCTGAGGTATTTACGGTAACTGCTTACTGTTCGTGTGAAAGATGTTGTAATAAGAATCCTTCAGACAAGTGGTATGGGATTACGGCAACAGGCAAACATGCAAGGTGGGGGACTGTGGCTGTGGATAGGAAGGTAATAAAGTTGGGAAGCAGGCTAAAGATTCAAGGATTTCCCAAAACTACTTTCAGGGCTGAGGATGTAGGAAGCGCTATAAAGGGAAATCATATTGATATATGGTTTCCGAGTCATAAACAGGCTCTTAGGTTTGGCGTAAAAAAGACTGTTGTTTACTGTATTGGTAAACCTGTGTTTGTACGTTCTGGTATTTAACTAGTGCGATTAATAACAAGGAGTAAGAGAAGAACTACAGTAGGAAACTGAATTTGTGTTATAAAGCTATTCTGCGCAACGACTCCATACATGATGCAAAAAGTAGCAGAAGCTAACGACTGAATAACCTAGTCTATAGACAGGACAATTTCTAATCTATTACCTTTTTTAAACACTTCCGTACCCATAGCATTTGACAACATCTTAATCCTTTCAAAAATTTCATCGAAAATCTCGCCTGTTGTTTGATTTACCTGACATTCTGAGATCAAGACCGGTATAAGCTCGAACCTTTCTACTCCGGAAGAGCTGGTCGTAATAAGATATAATAATTGCTGATCGTTTTTCTCAGGACCTACATAATAATCATCAATAAAGTCTCCCGTATCATACATTATAGGTTTACCCTTAT
>VSDH01000017.1:42149-56562 GCA_008636105.1 Candidatus Scalindua sediminis
CTTATAGATTTCTATACCCTGAAATATGTGGGCACTATGACCGTGGAATATATCTGCACCTGCATCCATTACTGCATGGGCAAATTCCTTAAAATAGTCTGGAGGGAACTGACGCATATTTGGCCCCCAGTGTATAGAGAAAACAACGATATTAGCACCTGTGTCTCGTGCAGATGCTATAGCTGATTTTACCCTGTTAAAAATCTTACCATCTGTTGTAATTGGAGTGTAATTGGTACCCGGCCTTGATTCTGTAGCACTAAAGTCTGGTTCATTGTTGGTAAAGGCTACAACACCCACCTTAATTCCTTTTGCTTCGAGCAATGCAGGCCTTGATGCTTCGTTTATATCCATGCCTGCACCAGCATGTGCAATATTATTTCTGTCTAGACGCTCAAGGGTTTCTAATAATGCTGCTTCCTGGAAATCCAATGTATGGTTATTTGCAAGTGTAACATAATCAATACCTGCCACTTTTAATACGTTGATCGCCGTTGGATCAGCTCTAAAGAAGAATACTTTAGGTGTCTTATCCCATGGTTTTCCATCTTTTGCAATTACACACTCAAGGTTGATAAGCGAAAGATTAGCATCTTTCATTATAGGTAAGGTGTCTCCCCATGGATATTCGAAACCTTTTATACGTATTGTCTGATTTACTAAACGTCCCAGCATTACGTCGCCTGTAAATACCATAGTAATACTTTTTAGTTCAGATGCGTATACGTACTTGAAATTAATTTTGCCGGTATTCATGATTAAGATGAAACCAAAACATATTAAAATTGTTATTGTATCCAGTTTGAGCTTCATATATTATTACGGAAATTCCGATCAGAGGTCGGAATTACCTTATTCTGACTCGATCAGGTTAGGGTATACATACATACAAAAACTGGCTGACAAAGCTTATAATTTTATTTTCCTCTATTTCTTATAAAATATCAACGATAATGAATGCAGCATTATTAGCCTTTTTTTCTATATTTTGTTTTTTTCTGAGTTACTTATTTTATTCAAGATTTCTTGGTAAAAAGATATATAGATTAGATTCAAACATAATAACCCCTGCTCATGAGTTTAAGGATGGTATTGATTATGTTCCTACAAACAAGCATGTACTTTTTGGTCACCATTTCACATCAATAGCAGGCGCAGCGCCTATTATTGGCCCTGCCATAGCCGTAATATGGGGTTGGTTGCCTGCGCTACTATGGGTAGTTATAGGTACTATCTTTATAGGTGCTGTTCATGACTTTGGGTGTCTCGTAATTTCGGCAAAGAACAAGGGACATTCCATTGGAGATTTAACTGGAAACATTATAGGTAAAAGGGCAAGGGCATTATTCCTTACAATTATCTTCTTTCTTACATGGATTGTAATAGCAGTATTTGCCTATGTAATTGCCACATTGTTTGTACAATTCCCAACCACAGTCCTTCCGGTTAATATTCAAATCATAGTTGCAATTACTATAGGCATAATCATTTACAGGACAAGGTTTGGAATTCTCATCCCTTCTATAATTGCGTTGATTATCTTGTACATATTTATATATCTTGGTGTATATTTCCCTGTACATTTACCGGCCTTTGTTGGTGGGCAGGTAGAGTCGTGGATTATCCTGCTTTTTGTCTACGCATTTATTGCGTCAGTTCTTCCTGTTTGGCTGTTGCTTCAGCCAAGAGATTTTATCAATTCACACCAGCTTTTTGTAGGATTAGGTATTATGTATTTAGGACTTTTTATCTTGCATCCGCCAATGGTTGCACCCGCACTAAATCTTGGGGTTGAGGGTGGTTTGCCGTGGTTTCCGTTCTTATTTATTACGATTGCCTGTGGTGCGATATCGGGATTTCATGGCCTTGTTGGTTCTGGAACTACATCGAAACAGATTAATAATATTTCTGATGCAAGGATGATTGGCTATGGAGCAATGTTAGGTGAGGGATCACTTGGATTGATGTCTGTACTTGCATCAACAGCGGGGTTTGCAACACTAGCTGCGTGGAAAAGCCATTATTCAAGCTGGAGTACCGCGGGAAGTATGGATGCCAAAGTAGGAGCATTCGTTAACGGGGGTGCCTATTTCCTGAAGGAAGGTTTAATGCTTCCCGATGGATTTGGCACAACATTGATTGCCGTAATTGTCATAAGCTTTGCGGCAACCACTCTTGATACTTCGACCAGGATACAAAGGTATATTACGACTGAACTGGGGCAAATATATAACATTAAGATCCTTACAAATAGGTTCGTAGCAGCTGCCATAGCTGCGTTTACGCCTCTTATCCTCGTCTTTGGAGGTGAAGGTCTGAGCTGGAAGCGTTTATGGCCTATCTTTGGTGCGACTAATCAGATGCTTGCGGGATTGTCGCTACTGGTTTTGAGCGTGTACTTATTTAGAAAAGGAAGGAAAACAATATTTACATTGATACCGATGATATTCCTTATTATTATGACGTCAATCGCAATGATACTCAGCTTAAGAGATTTTATAAGGTCAGGGAATTGGGTGTTAAGTATTTTGTCACTTTTCCTACTTTCTTTTTCTTTCTGGATTATCCTTGAGGCAATCACTGTTGTTCGAAAGATGCGCATGGGGGATATTCACACAGAAGAACTACTTTAAGGTTGACATAATTGGCTGTAACTTTTAGAGTTATGCGATATTTTATAGTAGCTCATATTGTATATTTAATTGGGTAGATATATAAAGTAAAATTTCATTTTCCAGAATTGTCATATATTATTCAGGAGTGATATTTGGAATACCGTTTACGTATAAATTCAGACATTTATTGTGAAGAAGACCTCTTAGGTTTTGATAGATACATTAACAACCTCAGTGAGATGATCAATAATGAGGATTTTAAGACACCTTTCTGTATAGGTATTTTCGGGAATCGTGGAAGCGGGAGAACGAGCTTTATGCAACTTCTTGAGACAAGGCTTTCTGAAGATAAAACTAATCCCCGTTCCGTACCTGTCTGGTTTAATCCCTGGAGGTATGAGAGAGAAGAGCACCTTGTCATTCCTTTCCTGAAGACACTAGGGCACGAGATAAGGAGATACAAAGAAGAGACCAATGGAATAGGGAGAAAATTGTCAAAAAAACTCAAAGAGCTATCTACAAGGATAGGAGAAATATCCGAAGCCTTTGCCTATGCGACGAAAGAGGATTTTAATTTAGGTGGTGCAGGAATTGAATTAGATGCTTCAAAAATGGCAGGAAGAAAAGAACGTATAAGACGGCATATTAAAAAAGCAAAATCCGTATCAGAGGAGATATCTTCTATTTATTATGAAATAGTGCATGAGTTAGCAAGTGCCATTGATAAGGAGAGCGTCAGGATAGTGGTTTTTATAGACGATCTCGATAGATGTCTGCCGGACAGAGCAGTTGAGTTTTTAAAGGTTATGAAGCTTTTTCTTGATGTTGAAGGGTATCTCCTTATCCTTGGGATTGGCAGGATTGGGGGTGGACAAGGCAGCCTTCCCGCCCGGACAAGCCGTTCGGACGGGGTAATCTCACCTGAGGCCTATCTGGACAATATGATACAACTACCTCTTGAGTTACCTGCTATTGAGGCCGGGAGAAAGAGGCGATTTATTGAATCCTTGATGTGTGACACAGATGGGTTTAAAGAGCATTCAGACATAATAGAGGTTGCAGTGGGAGATAATCCAAGTACGTTAAAACGTTTCATAAATTTCCTGTCATTTACTGTAAGACTTGCAGAGACTCTGAAGGACGATATCCTTAACGATAAGATTGAATTAAAAGAGAGCGAGGCACACAAGAAACTCCTGCAAGAATACTTTAATCCCTTGATGTACATAAAATGGACTATAATTGCATTTCGCTATCCGGAAATACACAATGATATAAAAGGCAATGGAAAGAGGTTGTTAGAGTTACAGAAGGTGGCAAGGGAAGAAGAGGAAGAAAAAGTAGAGAAAAGGGACATCCAAGTAATAGATGAAAGGCTTAAAGGGGTTCTCGCAAAGGGTGAAGGGTTTCCAGATGATGACTGGTTGATAGAGAGGTTTATCCATCTTACGGAATCCACAGTTGTTGTAAAAGAGAGAGAAAGTGAAAAAGAAACTGAAACAGATGATGAAAAAGTGAGTGAAAAAGTGAGTGAAACAATAATTGAAAAAGAAGAAGACAGGGCTGAACCACAAGTATACAGCCAGATACATAAACCCGGTGATATGGTCATAATCCCGAAAGGCAAGTTTCTATATGGTGAGGCTAACGAGGAGAAAGATATTGATTATGACTATTATATTGATGTATTTCCAGTTACGAATAAACAATATAAAGAGTTTGTGGATGAGAAAAAACGACTTGTACCGTATAGGGAAGAAGGTTGGGCAGTGCCGTATAACTGGGATCGAAGGAGTCGGACATACCGTGAGGGGACGAGTGATCATCCAGTAGTCCTTGTTTCCTATAAAAATGCTGTAGATTTTTGTAAGTGGAGGACTAAGAAGGAGGGAGAGGATTTAAGGCTTCCCACGGAAGAAGAGTGGGAGAAGGCTGCACGTGGGGTTGATGGCAGAATGTATCCATGGGGGAATGATTTTGATTTTAAAAAGATTAATTGTGCTGATAATCATGTTGGTAAGGTATTAAAGGATTATGATGAATGGGTTAAGGAGTTTGAGAGTGGTTTTTATGAAGATAATAAAAAGGAAGTCCTGACGACTGAATGTGGTAGATTTACGGGAGGAGTGAGCCCATATGGTTGTTTTGATATGGCGGGTAATGTATGGGAGTGGACGGACAGTAGCTATGAAGACAAGAAGAATGAAAAAGTTATGAGAGGTGGCGCATGGGTCAATCTATACGACGACTGCCGTTGCACCGATCGCAACGGGTTTATTTCTAATGATATGATCAGCATTCTTGGATTTCGTTGTGTCAGGAATAAAAAACCTTAAACCTTGCATTACTACATTTTGCCGCTGAAGATGCCCAATAATATTTTGTATGAAGGCCAAAGAATTCTTATTAAAGCTTAAATTAAATAATGTGGGGTGATATATTCATTAGACTTAAATATAACAAGGCTCATTTCCAGAAGTGTCGCACATATTTAAGGAGTGATAATTGGAATATCGTTTAAGTATAAATTCGGACATTTATTGTGAAGAAGACCGCTTAGGTTTTGATAGATACATTGACAACCTCAGTGAGATGATCAATGATGAAGATTTTAAGACACCTTTCTGTATAGGTATTTTCGGGAAGCGTGGAAGCGGGAGAACGAGCTTTATGCATCTTCTTGAGACAAGGCTTTCTGAATATAAAACTAATCCCCGTGCCATACCTGTTTGGTTTAATCCCTGGAGGTATGAGAGAGAAGAACACCTTATCATTCCTTTCCTGAAGACAATAGAGCACGAGATAAGGAGATACAAAGAAGAAACCAAGGGAATAGAAAGAAAATTGTCAAACAACCTTAAAGAGTTATCTACAAGGATAGGAGAAATATCTGAAGCCTTTGCTTATGCGACGAAAGAGGATTTTAAATTAGGTGGTGTAGGAATTGAATTAGATACTTCAAAAATGGAAGGAAGAAAAGAGCGTATAAGACGGCATATTAAAAAAGCAAAATCCGTATCAGAGGAGATATCTTCTATTTACTATGAAATAGTGCATGAGCTAGCAAGTGCCATTGATAAGGAGAGCGTCAGGGTGGTGGTTTTTATAGACGATCTAGACCGATGTCTGCCGGACAGAGCAGTTGAGTTTTTAAAGGTTATGAAGCTTTTTCTTGATGTTGAAGGGTATCTCCTTATTCTTGGGATTGACAGGGGTGTCGCGGGACAAGGCAGCCTTACAATCTCACCTGAGGTCTATCTGGACAAGATGATACAACTACCTCTTGAGTTGCCTGCTATTGAGCCCGGGAGAAAGAGGCGATTTATTGAATCCTTAATGTGTGACACAGATGGGTTTAAGGAGCATTCAGACATAATAGAGGTTGCAGTAGGAGATAATCCAAGGATGCTAAAACGTTTCACAAATCTCCTGTCATTTACTGTAAGACTAGCAGAAACTCTGAAGGATGATATCCTTAATGACAAGGTTGAATTAAAAGAGAGTGAGTCACACAAGAAACTCCTGCAAGAATACTTTACTCCGTTACTGTACATAAAATGGACTATAATTGCATTTCGCTATCCGGAAATACACAATGATATAAAAGGTAATGGAAAGAGATTGCTAGAGTTACAGAAGGTGGCAAGGGAAGAAGAGGGAGAAGAAGGAGAGAAAAGGGACATTCAAATAATAGACGAAAGGCTTAAAAGGGTTCTTGCAAAGGGTGAAGGGTTTCCAGATGATGACTGGTTGATAGAGAGGTTTATCCATCTTACGGAATCCACAGTTGTTGTAAAAGAGAGAGAAAGTGAAAAAGAAACTGAAACAGTAAGTGAAACAGTAAGTGAAACAGCAAGTGAAACAGCAAGTGAAACAGCAAGTGAAAAAGCAATTGAAACAGTAAGTGAAAAAGTAAGTGAAAAAGTAAGTGAAAAAGTAAGTGAAACAGTAAGTGAAAAATTAAGTGAAAAAGCAGGTGAAAAAGAAACTGAAACAGTAAGTGAAAAAGTACGTGAAAAAGTAGAAGACAAGGCTGAGCCACAAGTATACAGCCAGAGGCATAAACCTGGTGATATGGTCTTAATCCCGAAAGGCAAGTTTCTATATGGTGAAGCTAAAGAGGAGGAAGACATTGATTATGACTATTATATTGATGTATTTCCAGTTACGAATAAACAATATAAAGAATTTGTAGATGAAACAAATCGAGACGTACCATATAGGGAAGAAGGTTGGGCAGAGCCATATAGCTGGGAGAGAGAGAGTCGGACATACCGTGAGGGGACGAGTGATCATCCAGTAGTCCTTGTTTCCTATAACGATGCGGTGGACTTTTGCAAGTGGAGAACAGAGAAAGAGGGAGAAGATTTCAGGCTTCCCACGGAAGAAGAGTGGGAGAAGGCTGCACGTGGGGTAGATGGCAGAATGTATCCATGGGGGAATGATTTTGATTATAAAATGCTTAATTGTGCTGATAATCATGTTGGTAAGGTATTGAAGGATTATGATGAATGGTTTGAGGAGTTTGAGAGCAGTTTTTATGAAGATAATAAAAAGAAAGTCCTGACGACTGAATGTGGTAAATTTCCTGGAGGAGTGAGCCCATATGGTTGTTTTGATATGGCTGGTAATGTATGGGAGTGGACGGACAGTAACTATGAAGACAAGAAGACTGACAAGGTTATGAGAGGTGGCTCATGGAACTTTGAAGGCTATTACTGTCGGTGTACCGACCGCGACGGGAGCAATTCGGACAACATAACCATCAATGTAGGATTTCGTTGTGTAAGGAATAAAAAAGACTCTTAATTGGAACAGAGAACCAAAATGTGCTAATTGTTATAGGGGTTGCTTCTTCATAATTCTAACGTTTAAACTCCTTTTAAGGATTTCAATAAGTAGTAAACCCCGTCAGAATTCTTTATTAAATTAAGGGGGTGTTAAACCAGGTGCGAAAAAGCGGAAGTTATCTAATTTTATTATTCCCGTACTTACCCGCCCGTGCCGGATCGGGTGTATGGGGCATTCCTACGGGGTAAATGGCCCAATTTCTCCCTCAACAAATAGATGCATCTACAATCAGGATGTTGATCTTCGTTGGGGGTATAATTGTTTTTCTCATAATAGAGCTTATTGTACCCTATCGGGCAAGTTCTGTCTCGAAGGTCAAACGCTGGGTGAACAACCTTTCGCTTGCTTTTTTTAACAGCCTTATACTTCATCTGGTTTTTTCAACGACTATTATTGCAACAGCACACTATGTGACAACCAATAAATTAGGCGCGATGAATCTGGAGTATATGTCGGGTCTGCCTCATTGGTTAAGAATACTCATAATCTTAGTCTTTCTGGACTTTATACTTTATATCTGGCATGTTTTAAACCACTTGATGCCATTATTTTGGCGATTCCACAGGGTCCATCACAGTGACCTTAATATGGATGTATCAACGGCAACACGTTTCCACATAGGTAAACTTGCAATTTCAGCAGTTATTAAAATAGCACTTATATATTTTGTCGGCATTGCTATAACAACTGTAATTATATATGAAAGCGCAATAGTATTCTGTGCACAGTTTCATCACAGCAGTCTTAAAGTCCCAAGGTGGCTAGAAACTGTCTTATGGATATTATTTGTACCTCCTTCCATGCACAGGATACACCACTCAGTGATAAGGAAGGAATTGAATAGTAATTACGGAACAATATTTTCCATTTGGGACAGGATTATTGGTACTCTTGTTAAGGTTGTTGACCAGAGTAAAATACGCATAGGTATTGGTGCATATCAAGACACTACAAAACTAAACTATCAACATTTAATGGTTATGCCTTTTACAAAACTTGTCTAATAAGCCATAACAGGAGGAGATTATCAGATGGCACAGTATATCTCAAACACGGTTTGTGTGTGTATTTTCATACCGATATTTTTATGCATTTGCCTGATAGGGGTTCAGGCAAAACAAACAGGAAAGGAGGATTATGCAATGAAGCTGGAAATTAAGAGTACGGCCTTTAAAGAAGGTGGAACCATACCAAAAAAATATACCTGTGATGGGTCTGATATATCACCACCACTATCATGGACACAGCTTCCGGAAGGGACAAAGAGTCTTGTATTGATCTGTGATGATCCAGATGCGCCGATGGGGACGTGGGTTCATTGGGTTATGTATGGTCTATCACCGAATACATTGGGGTTACCTGAAGGTGTACCTGGCAAAAAAGAGGTTCTAGGTGGGGCTAAACAAGGTACCAGTGATTTTCGCAGGATTGGATATGGTGGACCATGTCCTCCGGGAGGTACTCACCGCTACTTTTTCAAATTGTATGCAATTGATTCAGAACTTGACTTGAGTGCTGGAGCGACGAAGAAGGAGGTTCTCAGTCATATTGAAGGACATGTTTTAGCCGAGGGCCAACTTATGGGGCGCTATAGTAGATGAGTTAGCAAAGTGGTAAGAACTCCGTTAGATTTAATTTTATGCGTTTAAGTTAGAAAATCTGTAAAAAATGGATAAGGGGAAAAAATGTCTAAGATTAAGGCTGTGTTATTCGATCTTGGGAATACGTTGTTTAAGTTGGGTAGAGAAGAGGATTGGGATTGGGTAGCAATTCACAAGGAAGCCCTTGAAAAGATCGGCCTTAATATAGATGAAGAGCGACTTCAACAGGCTATTTTAGGTATACCGAAAAAAATATTAACAGAAAAAGGAGTACTCTACGGAGAAATTTACCATTTTCACAAGGGAATATTAAAGCGCATCCTGGAAAGCGTTGGATGCAAAGATGTAACGAATGGTAAACTTCACGCAGCAACGATGAGTGCCAGAGAGGTAATATCAAGTTTGCAGTCATTGAATGATGACGCCCTGCCTTGTCTGGAAAGACTGACTGAAAAAGGGCTGAGGCTGGGTGTGATTTCTAATTCAGAAGGCTTAACTATCATTGATTGTGAAAGAATGGGTCTTGCACAATATCTGGAATTTGTAATCGACTCTGCACATGTTGGCGTACGAAAACCTGACATAATGATATTTCAAATAGCAATAAAAGTACTTCAACTCAATTGCAAAAATCCTTTGCAACCAGATGAAGTTATGTATGTGGGTAATGAATTAGAGACAGATGCTCTGGGAGCAAAAGCTGCTGGGCTGGTAGGGGTCTGGCTCAATCGTGATGACCAAAGGATTGACTCACGTGTCCCCACCATCCATTCGCTTGATGATATAGAGAAACTACTATTTTAATTGTATCAAGGGTTGAATATTCAATCTGTCAGATCTTATCATGCCTATTCTGCTTCCCCCACATATCCAATCGTTTCATTATTTTTGATAGTTGAATTTCGTATTTTTCCTCTTGTTTTAAACTTATAACTTTACTATAATTTCAAAACTCCATAACATACCAATTTTAACACACTTATAAGGCACAAAATTAGCGATAATTCAAAAAAAGGTCAAAAAAGAAGGAGAAATTTAGTATGAGCAAAACTCCTAGTCAAAGAGCGAGGAAAGTTTTAGGATTCACATTGATAGAGCTCTTGATAGTAATGGTCATTATTGGATTACTAGCTGCATTTATTGTTCCAAAGTTTATTGGGCGAGTAGGTGAATCTAAACAGATCGCTGCAAAAGCACAAATTGAATTATTATCTACTGCGTTAGACGTATACAAGCTTGACACAGGAAAATATCCCACCCAGGATGCAGGACTTGGGGCATTAATAAACAAGCCTGGTGAAGCTAAAAACTGGAAAGGACCCTATTTAAAAAAAGAAAAGATACCTAAAGACCCCTAGCGTGTTGAATACATATATAATTCTCCTGGTCAACATGGAGATTATGATATCATCTCTTACGGAGCTGATGGTAGTCAGGGTGGAACTGGTGAGAATAAAGACATCGTCAGTTGGGAATAAGGAAAGTAAGGTCTCTTAATCTTGTATCTATTGAGCTATGACAAAACTGCAGGATGAAACGAATAAAATACTTGAAGTCCTTTTGGAAATTGGCAAGATTACAAAGGATGACGTTGAAAAGGTCATGCATCTACATAAGGAAACCCATGAGAAGATAGACCGAATATTGCTGAATCTGGGAATCATCTCTGAAGAAGACTTGAGGGATGCATTAGGTAAATTATTCAAATTAAACATCTGGCAAAAGAAAAAAGGGGAAAGACTACCAATTATAAATTGTCTGCCAAAAAGCTTCCTTCACTCTAACAAGGTACTACCACTAAAACAAAAAGACGGCTATATAGATATTGAATTAATTGATCCCTACGACGAATCCTTATTAGAAGTAATAGAATCCACCACAAAAAATCGCGTAAACGTCTTTATTGGTTGCGAAAAAGACATAATCACATCAATAAATGAAACGTATGATAACATTGCCGATGAAGATAAGACTACTTATAAAACAGGACTAGAAGTTGCCGACGACATAGAAAAACTAAAAGACCTTGCATTAGATGCACCGGTTATAAGACTGGTCAATAACATCCTTAATAAGGCTTTAGAGATAGGTGCAAGTGACATACATATCGAGATGTTTGAAAACCAGCCAATACTCAGATATAGGATGGATGGCGTCCTTAGAGACTATCCTCCTCCAGCAATCGATTTATACTTTGCTACAATTAATCGAATCAAGATAATGTCAAATTTGAATATAGCGGAGAAGAGACTTCCCCAAGACGGGAGAATACGATTGAAGGTTGGCGGTAAAGAAATAGATCTCAGGGTTTCCGTAATACCGATGTTGTATGGAGAGGGTATTGTAATCCGTATCTTAGATAAATCAAACGTAACTCTCGATCTATTCAAGCTTGGTTTTGAAGATGATGTACTCGTGAACCTGAAAAAACTCGTAAGGAAACCAGAAGGCATGATACTTGTCACGGGTCCGACAGGCAGTGGAAAAACCACTACACTATACGCAGCACTGAAGGAAATAATATCGCCTTCAACAAAGATAATAACCGTCGAAGACCCTGTTGAGTATAGCCTTGAAGGAGTTAATCAGATACAGGTCAATAGTAAGATTGGTCTCAACTTTGCCTCGGGGTTACGCTCTATCTTAAGACATGATCCAGACGTAATTCTTGTAGGAGAGATCAGGGATAAGGATACTGCCAGTATTTCAATACAGTCATCATTAACAGGCCATCTGGTACTATCAACTCTTCATACTAACGATTCTGCCGCAGCCTTTAACAGGTTACTCGATATGGAGATGGAAGATTACTTAATTTCTACCTGTGTAATAGCCGTTCTTGCTCAAAGGCTGGTAAGAAAGCTTTGTAGCTGTAAAAAAAGATACGATTTAAGTAAAGACATTAAAATCAAGATGGGCCTTACCGGAAATGATAAGTTGTATAAGCCTCATGGCTGTGATGAATGTAGTCAAACTGGATATAAAGGCAGGGTAGCTATTTCTGAATTACTCGTAGTTAATGATCGTATCAGAAAAATGATAATCAGCCACGAACCCTCAAGAGTAATACAGCAGGAAGCCGTCAAAAATGGTATGAAGATACTCTGGCAGGATGGGATTAAGAAGGTAGCAGCGGGAGTAACTTCCTTAAATGAACTTGAGAGGGTAACAGATATAGAATAATGAAGAAATTAGATCCTGGATACTCGATACTCGTCAAGAGAGTTACAAAACCAACAAAGCCGAACTTTGTTCTGAATGAGGATTAGACATTATCTTCACTAAATAATAGAAATTCCGAGAAAACATTAATGAACACTAAAACCATACCCTCTTCCACACTTATACTATCGTTTTCATTTCTCTTTCTCTTTTCAGCAACTTGGTGTTTTGGAAGTGAAATCAATGACCGTCATTCGGACATACGCTTCAAAATTGACAAAAGTATAAGCTTGTTTAAACAGGCAAGATATAATGAAGCACTGCCCTATCTGGAAGACGTAATATATGAAGGAAGTACAAACCCTGATGTTCATTATATAACAGGAGAGATTTATTACGTTAAGAATGAATTAAATAAGGCAATAAAGCACTGGGAGATAGCACAAACATATTCACCCAATGAAGAGCTTCGCTTAAAGATTGAAAAGACAAGGAAGGAGCTTAAATTAGATAAAAAACATATAGATAAAATTAGTTGTAACCTTGTTCTCAAATACAACCAAAACGACACCTACGCGTCCGACTTGATTCTTCATTCACTGGTGAATTCATACAATCAACTGGCATACGATTTTGGGTGGTATAAGAATAGCGAATTTACTGTCATCCTTTATTCTAATGAGGATTTTACTAATATATTAGATTTTCCTTCCTGGGCAGCGGCAATATACGATGGAAAGATAAGGATACCCTTTCAATATGCTTCTTTTAATCTCGAAGAATTAGAGCCAATAATAAGACATGAATTAACTCATGCCCTGTTACATCGTATTTGCGGAAACAATGTACCTGCTTGGTTCCATGAGGGAATTGCACAATACAAAGATAGTATAGACGACTCTGCATCCAGGGAAATACTAAGGGAAGCCGTTAACAACAATAATCTGATATCCATCAGTGATTTAGGAATGGACTTTGGAAGGTTCAAGGATGATGCTAAAGTAAAAGTTGCATACGCAGAAAGTCTTGATTTTATCGAATACCTTATTGATAACTACGGCTTTTATACAATACTTGACATAATAAATAATTTTAATACCCATTCACACCTTGACGAATTGTTTGCATCAGTCTATGGCCTCGATCTAAGTCAGTTGGAAGAGAGTTGGAAGGAACATCTAAGATTACAATATCTGTAGTAAAATAGTATGTAGATTTGCCCCCTCAATGTCATTGTTGTACAGCTTTTATTATTTCATCGTCCCCCGGTGCGGTCCAATTCAGCTAAACGTTCGTTGGTGTTACCGTTCCAGTAGCCAGATCGGTGATCGCCCCCGGTGTGCAGCGAAGTAACCTCGCTACACGATTTATAGATCACTCGATTTTCTCGGTCTTTGGAAACGTAATTAATGAAAAAACCTTCGTGCCCCTTACGGGACACGAAGGTTGAAAATAGAACTTCAGTTAAATGTCACACACCATCATCATCACTATGGATTTGCAGCTATGACCTCATCTCTGTCAGCTTGCGTCATTGTTGTAGGAATTCCAGCGGCTATCTGATCTATGATGCTCTGTGGTAAACCCGGAGAGTTATTAAGAAGTACAACCTTATAGTCATAGGAAATCATTATGCCCTCTTTATTTACCAATGCATTGAGAACACCTTCTGTTAACGGATTATTATCATTTAATGTAGTCTTATACCAACCAGAATCCATTATCGTACCTTTATTAATGGCTGCATTCAGGACAGTGTTTGATAACGGAGGCTGCAGCGGTGGAGAATTATTTTTAAGTACATCCATATAGTCATTGGTACTCATTATTGTACCTTTATCTATGGCTGCAATCAGGACATTATCACTTAATGGACTTTTATTAACTAAGGCATTCTGCCAGGCTGAGGAAAGCATTATCGTGCCTTTATCTATGGCTGCATTCCAGACAGTATCTGATATAGTTGAATGTGCATCAAAAACCTGTCCATAGGCTGCGGAGAGCATTATGTCATCAACAGGTATCATCGCAAGCCAGATAGTGTCAGATAATGGGACATTGGCCTCAAAGACCACTCTAATGTACGAGGAAGTCAGCAGTGGCGGATTTTTATGAAAACATAACGTGAATACCCCGCCATTTATGGCGGGGATGAAACGTTATCCTTTAAAAAAACATTAATAT
>VSDH01000018.1 GCA_008636105.1 Candidatus Scalindua sediminis
TTTACAACTTACGACACTAAAAAATATTTTCATAATTTTCTTTTGCAAAGTAAGGTGATACAAGAAGTGATCAAAAATACAGAAAACAATTTTGGTATAGTGGATGGAGATAATTTGTTAAGTGCAAATTAGTAATAATAGATATGGTAAGACATACAATTACTATTTGAGTATACTCAAATATAGTGCCGAACAGTATTGGGTCACATCCCATATTTCCACATATATCAGGGAAGTGTCTCTAATTAACTACAGCATGAAATCAATTCCTATTTGGTTCTGGAGTATTTGAAGTCGAGGGTGGTAGAATAGGAAAAATAATTTCAGGTTGTTCTCCAGTTAAGGTTCGTAGAAATGCAACAATTTTGTCCGTTTCATCATCAGTAAGTATTAATCCTATCTGATATTCGGCCATGATATTAACTGCCTCACTCAAATTCCATGTGCTTGCGTCGTGGAAATAGGGAGCAGTTAATTCAATATTTCTTAGCAGTGGAACTTTGAATACGTATTTATCTTCCTCTTTTTTTGTTACGTTGTATCTGCCAAGAGTATGGGTGTCTTTGTCATATGGTTTTGCCATTCCAAATTTCTGATAAGAGTTTCCTCCTACACCAACACCGTTATGGCAGGCTATACAACCTTTATCCTTAAATAGATCATATCCTTCCTTCTCTGATTCGGAAATGTAATTATCATAGCCTCTTAGCCACAAATCAAATCTTGAGTTTGGCGTGGTTAAAGTCTCTTCAAACGCTGCAATAGCATCAGTGACATGATCGATGTCAATTTTTTCATCTCCATATACCTCCTTGAACCACTGCACGTATTCCGGTATTGATTGCAATACATTCACTGCAATCTCATGGGTTGAACCCATTTCAATAGGATTGGCTATGGGCCCTCCTGCCTGCTCTTTCAAGTCCTTTGCACGGCCATCCCAGAATTGTGCCAGATTGAATTTTGCATTCAGGACGGTAGGTGAGTTTATCGGACCAAAAAACCATTTATGTCCGATAGAGCTTGGCAAATTATCTGCACCACCTGTTGAGAGGTTATGACAGGAATTACAAGTGATCCAACCGGATTTGGACAATCTGGGTTCAAAAAACAATTTCTTTCCTAATTCTACCTTTGCTCTGTCGTAGTCAAAGCTAATTGGGATTTGTTTGATAGGTTCATCTGCACGTGGTGATTTAACTCCGCCCGCCATCCTTCCACCTCTACCATAACCCATATCAATCAAACCACCTGCAGTAGTAAATGCCGGCATCCCAACATTGCTAACGACAAGGGCCATTAAACAGCTGATCGCAGTAAATTTAATTATATTCATTTGCTCTCCTTTTTTAGTTAATGATTAGAGTGTGTACTTCTTAAGAGCAATAATATGTATTGCATATAAAATTGTCAAGAGCGTTAATTTGTGTTGCACCTCGCAAAAATACATATGTTATTGAATTTATTGACATTTCCAATAGAACTTGTTAGGTTGATTCCATGATGAAAAAGTTAACCAGCCCCGCCTGCCCGACAACAATCACGTCTGGCAGGGAGGGCACAGAGAAGAGAGAAGAGGACTTCACGAATATTAAATCGCTTTTGCAAAAATTGTATAATGAGAACACCGAGAAGGTGGAGCAGGCTCTTGAAGAAATTGGTAGAGTCGGAAAAGGTAATGGTGAAGCCATGAAGGCACTTCAAAAATTCTTAAGAAAAGAACAGCGAATGCCTCTTCGTATTTTAGCCACCCAAACCATTTCAAAGGTAAAAAAGATTTCTCAGCCTTCTACAGGGGAATTTAAAAAGCCCGGTATCTTTCAATGTCCTGGTGCTGAGAAGATAAAAAGGATAGAAATTATAGACGTAACATGTCCGCACTGTCGTAAGAAGGGTACAGCATCGGTAGCCGGTTTCGAGAATGATTTTGCCTGTGAGAGTTGTGGGGAAATAATACAGCGTGATTTACCTGAAAGCTGTATTGAAAAGTGTCCTGTAGGAAGTGAGTGTGTCGGTAAAGAACGTTATCAAAAATATATGAAAGGTAGAAAAGAGCTACTTAAATAACAAAAGCTGCTGAGAAGAAGATTAAAACATGCTAAAATTTAGCGAAATAGATAGTAGCATATGCAATATAATTCGGAGCAAGATTGAATCTCAGCTTAGAGATTGTTGGAGCCTGGAGCAGGCGGCACAAAAATTCATCGACTCATTTTACGAAGAATTCGAAGAGTCACTCGTTATAGCAAGGATGTTTATGTCTGTTCCGTACGCAAACCTACCTCAATTCAATCAGAAATTTGTAACTAACTTGGTGGAAGAAAAAGGCGTTGCCTCCGAAATGCAGTACGATACGCTTGTTCAATCTCTCTTGGGAACACGGGGAGAAGAACCTGACTGGAATGACAGGCGAAAATCTAAAGGACATGTAGGAATACCTCTGGTTTCGACAGAGTTTGTTGAGGCAACTCCTATGCTTGCTCGCCTTTTGAGTGATTTCGGGTTGGAGTTAGATTGGCTGAAAAAGCCCTATGATGGATGGATTATTGATACAATGGGTGACATTGCCGGTACTTTTTTTGTACCGGATGCCAAAGAATCCGTGGATTCAAAGAAACGCAAAATCATTCCTATGCAGGATTTTGTTGAAGCTTATAACGTGCATACCGTCTTTGGAATTGGCGGGCGATACATGCTGGGCAGCAATAATATCATTGCAGCCATTTTCTTTACCAAAGAAAATTTTGATAAGAAGATCGCTCGGTTATTCCAGCCCTTGATTAACTGGTTTAAGATGATCACCATAAAGCTTGTCAGTCAGCAGAGAATATTTTCTAATTAGAATAGCATACCCCCCCCCATCACAAACATAAATATGGACAGACCCGCCAAAAAGATCGTCGGACAGGCCCGCCAAAAAACAGACTGTGTCGCAATTGTCATCCCGAACTTGTTTCGGGATCTCTAATGTTGCTAAGTCATTGGAATCATTAGATTCTGAAATAAATTCAGAATGACAAATCATGTGTTTTTGTTATTGTGACACAGCCTGAAACTCGGCGGGCAGGCAGGCGTCAGGCGGGATTCTCGATCCTAGATGTTATTCGTATTAATTGCTCTCGCACAACAATATGCTTATACATCTATAAACCTATTAAGTGTTATTTGTTCCACTCTTTCTTCCTTTGTTAGTTCTTTTATTCCTTTCTTATAACTTTGACTTTTTGTTTCAGTTCCTCCTGGATTCACATTACATGTTCCAACAAAAATAACCCCTTCTTCCATGACTAATGTTTTTGCTTGCAGATCACCGATAAGCTGTGCTTTTTGCTTAAGCTCGACTTTATCAGACGCTTTAATATTTCCCTCCACTCGGCCCTCAACAACGGCACTTCTTACCTTAATGGTTGCCTTAACCTTGCCTGTCTTGCCAACAACAAGCTCTCCGTTATCAGTTGTCAGTCCTCCTTCAAAGCTTCCATCAATCCTCATAGCCTGGCCAAATTTGATTGTCCCTTTAATATCAGCGTCCTGTGTCAGATTAGCCATTTTTGCCTCTTTTCTGGATTCATTTACTTTCTCGAATCCGCTTTTACTATCATCTGCTGGTTTGCGGTCACATCTTTGATATTTGATACTAGATTCTTGATACTCGTTTTTCCCTCTCCGTTCTCTGCATATCCTGCCCAGCACGTCGGGCAGGTAAAATGTATTGTCTCCTATGCTTCTTCAATAATAAGCCGTAGTCCACAGTCAGGACATTCCCTGGCATCCTTACCGACATGGTGACCACATGCAGGGCATCGGCCCTGATCAACCAATTCCTGGGATTCCCTGATCTCCGGATGCAATTCCATGTAATATTCATCAATATTAACATGCGCTGCCTGAACATTTTTTTTGGCAACAAGGAGAAGGAATGTGCACCCGCACATCCCGGCACTGCATCCCGGAGCAAGCGCTATGCGGGAGGGAATGTCCTTTTCAGAAAGCATGTGAGATATCTTCTGGATCCATTCTTGCACTTCTTCCTTAATCACTACCCATTCGTCATGGGCTTCTTCTGGAATTGGAGTTTCCATATAAATACATTTCTATAACCTCGATGTAATTTTGTTCCCGTCTATATCATATATGACATTTTGCCCTGTATTTAGATTTCAATCGTACTACTTACATCTCAAAAAATCACGCTATTTTTTCTGTTTTCGTTTTTCTTTATAAGATACAAGTCGTTTCTTGATCTCTTTATCAAATCCATTGTCTGTGGGTTTATAATATTCTTTTCCCTGTAACTCTTTTGGTAAATAAGACTGTTCTGTGTATCCACCATAACTATGAGGATATTTGTATCCCTTCGCATATCCAAGATCTTTCATTAGTGATGTTGGTGCGTTTCTGACGTGAAACGGTACCCCTAAGGCCCCTTTTTCTTTAACATCCTGCAATGCACTTTGATAAGCCATGTAAGAGGCATTACTCTTTGGTGCGGTGGCAAGATATGTTACACCCTGTGCCAGAGGTATCCATCCCTCCGGCATCCCGACAAAATGAAAGGCATCTTTTACTGCTACGGCCACCCGGATAGCATCTGGATCAGCATTGCCAATATCCTCTGAGGCAAAAATGACCATTCGCCGTACAATAAAGAGTGGGTCTTCTCCTGCTTCCAGCATACGCGCCAGCCAGTAGAGGGCTGCGTCAGGATCACTGCCGCGCATAGATTTGATAAAGGCCGAAATCACGTTGTAATGTTCCTCCCCACCTTTATCGTAAAGAAGCGCCCTTCGTTGCATAGCTTCCTGTGCAATCTTTAAAGTAACAACCCGCTTACGTTCCTTATCGGGTTTCGCAAGCAATACGGCCGATTCAAGAGTATTTAAGGCTACTCTTGCCTCTCCATGAGAAAGCTCTTCAATGAATTTGAAGGCGTCTTCTTGTATTTCCAGTTTCAGCTTACCAAATCCCCGCTCCTTATCTGATAAGGCATTGGTCATAATAGTTTTGATGTTATCTTTAGTGAGTTGTTCAAGAACCAACACCTTACAACGTGAGAGAAGTGGCGCATTGACCTCGAATGAAGGGTTTTCTGTCGTAGCGCCAATCAACGTAATAGTGCCATCCTCTACATGATGGAGAAAGGCATCCTGCTGGGCCTTGTTAAATCTATGTATCTCGTCTACGAACAGGATCGTTCTTCTGCCATAAAACTTAAGCTGGTCTTTTGCTTCTGCAATGACAGCACGAATATCCTTGACGCCTGATAACACGGCCGAAAACGAGACAAAGTGAGCATCCATCGCCTTTGCAATAATTATGGCCAGTGTAGTCTTTCCCACACCGGGTGGCCCCCAAAAGATTAGGGATGCCAATTCCTTATTTTCCACAAACCCCCCGAGAATTTTATCAGGACCAACGAGATGTTCCTGGCCAACAAACTCATCCAGGTTTCGTGGTCTCATCCTATCGGCGAGTGGGGATTTTTTAGCAGTCTTTGCTCTTGCATCAAACAAATCAGCAGTTTTCGACATTGTAAATTTTTTCTTATCTTTACAGGCGTTATCTTTATAAGGTATTTATAAAAGTTAGCAAAGAAAACATTTCCTATTAAGGTTTAAATTTACATCTTAATCGCTAATTAGTCAATCATTTAAGCTATTTTCAATTGTCCTAATTATATATATGTTCAAATCTCGTTTGATAAAAACAGTTGAATTTGGATGATTGTTTTAATAATATTGCCACAGGTTCAAAAAGCAATTTTTATTACACGTGAGATTAGGATAAGACTTATAGAAAGGCATATGTCTATATGATTAAGATTGTTGAAGGTTACGAAAATAGTGAAAAGATTTGTAAGATAGTTGAGGATGTTGTCGTAGAACTGGGTATAAAACAAAAACTGGAACACATTGTAATTAAACACCCCCCTTCTGGTTTTCCCATAGATATGAACTATCTCATCTCGGATAATAAATCTCTGGATTTAGAAATAGTAGATTCTATGGTTAATCTGGAGGGACGAGTCAGGCATGAACTCATGCATGTGGCAGATCAATTGGACGAGAAGTTTAAGTTCAAAGAAAGTAATATACCGACAGAAGGCACTGGCGATTATAGGAGGTACAAGTACCTGTGGAACGTGTACATTGACAGTCGTCTTGAGAGGAGTGGAAAACCCGCATATGACACTCAAGAAGACAGAGAGGAGGAAATGAAGGAATGCTATCCAGAATTAAGTATGGAACTAAGGAAAGAGTGCTTTGATTTTCTCTGGGGACGGGAGCCACTCAACCACGAACAAATCACAGAGATAAGCCGCAACCTCTTTTCGGCCTCCAAGGAGATTGAGTCCCTCGCCCACTCACGCGGGGAAAAACAGATTAAGTTTGAGACATTGGAAGAACTGATAAACTACGGACGAGAATGAGGCAGTGGTTAGTATATTTAGTAATCAATCCCAGGTTGAGGTTCAATCCCCTTCCTGTAAGCATGCTTTACTTCCTTAATTTCGCTCACCGTATCTGCCAACTCAATCACTTGAGGGTGAGCGTCCCGACCCGTTAGAACAAGATGCATAAGGGCAGGTTTATGCTGAATGATCTCTAGGACTTGTTCTAAATCAACCAGTCGTAGTTTGAGTGCATTGTTGATCTCATCCAGAATGAGGATGTCAAACCGGCCTGATTCCATCTTTTGTTGGGCTAGTGCAATAGCATCCTGGGCATTTTTTCTATGTTCCTCATGAGTGTATGGGTTTCCCTGAATACCACAGAATCCTTTACCAGTGCTAATCAACTCCACCTGACAATCCATCTTCTTTATACCATCCCACTCACCGGCATAGAGGTCGCCCTTCATGAATTGAATAATACAGACCCTCATATTGTGGCCACATGCTCTAACCATAATCCCAAGAGCTGTCGTAGTCTTTCCCTTGCCGTAGCCAGTGATCACGACTACGAGTCCTTTCTTTTCTTTAGGAACCAATCGTGTTATTTTTACCATCTTGAACCTTCAAGACAAAAGAATTTCAACGATATCATAATATTATAGCACATTTTAATAATCTTCTCAGCGTGTTAATCTTAATCAAAACAAGACTCTTTTTAGTTTGACGGACTCGCAATGACCGATAAGATCATGCTTATACTGCAAATCGCTCAATTTAGGTTTTAAAGTTTTTGGTAAGTGAATAGCTATTCTTTGACAGGATGCAAGGGGACGTTCATAAAAAACATGAAGATGAAAAGGTTGATTCTTTGACAAACTAACCTATCCGTAATATCCTCGGTACCAATCTACAAATAACTTAATCCCTTTTTCAATTGGTGTGCCTGGCTTAAAGCCAACGGCCTTTGTCAGATCATCCACATCCGCATATGTTGCAGGGACATCGCCTAATTGCATAGGCAAGAGATTCTTCTTTGCCTCTTTCCCCAGACAGTCTTCTAATACCTTAATAAACTTCATAAGCTCCACAGGATTGTTATTTCCGATATTGTATAATTTATACGGTGCATAACTTGTTGCAGAATCAGGATTATTACCATTCCACTGAGAATCTGGCTCAGGGATTTTGCCGGTAGTCCTCACTACACCCTCTATAATGTCATCAATATAGGTAAAGTCTCTTTTCATCTTGCCGTAGTTAAACACATCTATTGGTTTTCCTTCTAATATGGCCTTTGTAAACAGGAATAATGCCATATCAGGTCTTCCCCAGGGTCCATAGACAGTGAAAAACCTGAGCCCTGTGCACGGCAAGTTGTATAAGCTTGAATATGTGTGGGCCATGAGTTCATTTGTCTTTTTGGTAGCGGCATAAAGAGACACAGGATGGTCTACATTATGATGTACCGAAAACGGCATCTTTGTGTTGGCTCCATAAACAGAGCTCGATGAGGCAAAGACAAGGTGCTTCACCTTAGCATGTCTGCAGCCTTCAAGAAGATTAATAAATCCAACAATATTGCTGTCTACGTAGGCATGAGGGTTTGTTAGCGAATATCTTACACCAGCTTGTGCAGCCATATTTATAACGTAATCAAATTTTTCTTCGGAAAAGACTTTTTCCATTCCTTTAAGGTCAGCCATGTCCAATTGGATAAAAGTGAATCCCGGCTTCCCTTCAAGTTGACCTAATCGTGCCTTTTTCAGGTTAACATCATAATATTCGTTAAGGTTATCTAGCCCAATAACGTTATCTCCTTGCTCGAGGAGACGTTTCGAAAGATGAAAACCTATGAAACCGGCCACCCCTGTTACCAAACAATTCATTTGATAAACCCTCTCCTTACGCCCTTTTTCTTTTAAAGTTGTTGATTTGTATAACCATTAGACTGAGTCTTTTACCAACAGGTTAACATAATACACAGAATGATTAGTTGTGACAAGTATATAGTCATATTTCTAGATCTTCTTTCCTAATAACTATAGACAATATCATACTCTAATTCTTCATTTGTAAATTCATATTTATACCTTTATAATATTTAGTTGAGCGAATTTTACCCGGCCCGTACCGAACGGTACGTTCGGGCGGGTAGCCGCAGGCTTTAGCCTGCGGTTTCCATCTGATAAGTTTATGACAATTTCATATAATTTACGCAACCTGAAGGTTGCGGCTACATTGACGTGAAATATAAAATCGCTCAATTTAGATAATAATATATTTGTCTTGTGAAGTTATAAGACCAACGAACTCAAAAATATTGAAAGGTTACCCATGCATCTTTTTCCTGTATTTATAGTAATTGCCTTAGGCGCCTTTTTTGTAGGCATTTTTCTAAGAATTTCATTCTGGTTAAACGGAAATATATTCTATGGGAGTGCTAAGACAAAAAAAGGTAAATTGCTATTCTTAATCAAGGAGCTATGTAATGGGGGAAAATGGTTAAAGTTAGTTTCTGATGTTTTTTTACAGAAAAAATTAATCAAGCTTGATCCATTCAGGTGGTTGGTACATGTACTATTCTTTTTCAGCTTTCTTGAATTATTCTTTATCGGAAGTATCGGAAATAAGCTAACAAAGATGGGTATATGGTCAGTAACAAAGGACACTGCCTGGTTTGCATTTCTCAATGACTTCTGTGGTTTGGTGATATTGTGTGGATTAACACTTATGTTACTGAGAAGGCTGGTCTTTAAGAATCCACAATTAGTAAATACGGGAAAAGAGATCGTTCCATTGTTGTGGTTGTTGGTTATCGTTATAACGGGCTATTTTGTAGAGGGATTGAGGTTGCACAAGGAAATATCACTACAGGAAAGTGCAAGTTTTGCGTTTATGGGAAACATCTGCAGTGCAATTTTAACACCCTTTAGCCTTAATTGGTCTAAGTCGCATTCGGTGATGTGGTGGACTCATATGCTTATGACATTTGGCTTTATTGCATACATACCATATGGTAAGTTTTTCCATATGTTCTCAAGCCCACTTTCAATATTCTTAAGTAATTCGAATCCCTTTACTAATTCACCACAGGGAAGTCTTGCCAATGAGAGATCTATTAATCGTTTTTCCGTAAAGGAACTGATAGAGATGGATGCCTGTACTAATTGTGGCGAATGCCTGGTGTGGTGTGAAGCCCATGACGTGGTACATATGGAACACGTTACACCAAGGGGTAAGATGAACAACTTGAAAGAGATATTGAAAAAAGAGAATGGCTTTTTTAATAACCGTAAACCTGATGAAGGCTTGATGCAGGAGTATTCAAAGGGTGTATTTGACTGCACGCTTTGTGGCAGGTGCAATCCTGTGTGCCCTGTGAATATAGATACTGTTAGTATAATGAAGAAGATGAGGGAAGATCTTTATCTTAGAAATGAACATCCCAAAAAGCTTGATCTTATGAGAGATGCGAATGAAGAGGAACACAATATACTGGGTTACCCAAATGAGGAAAGGACGTTGTGGGTTGATTTTATGGATGATGTACCAGATGATATCTGTGAGAAGGAAAAGGCGGAAGTATTATACTATGTAGGTTGCATGTCGTCATTCTCACCTGCTATACAGAATATACCCCAGTCCTTTCTACGGATTATTTTGAATAGTGGTGAAGACGTTGCAGTCCTGGGAGAGAGGGAATGGTGCTGCGGTTTTCCCCTAATAGCAGGTGGTATGAGAGACATGGCCTTTAAATTTCGTGAACATAATATAAATGAGGTAAAAAGATTAGGAGCAAAGAAGATCGTATTTAATTGTCCTTCATGCTATCTCACATGGAAACAGTTTTATAATATAGAAGGTATAGTATTGCTTCATTCCACGGAATATATAAATACCTTGATACGGCAGGGGCAAATAAATTTGAAGGCTGTTGAAGGTAGATTTGTTTATCACGACCCTTGTGACCTTGCCAGAAACTTAGGTGTCTACGAACCACCACGAGAGGTAATTAATAGTATACCTGGGATTAATTACAGAGAATTTGAACATAACCGGGACAAGGGATTTTGCTGTGGCGGTGGAGGTGTGCTTGAACCTCATAATTCTGATTTAGGAAAATCTATAAACAGAAAGTTGATCAGGACAGCAGAAAGAAGTGAGGCTGACACATTAATAACAGCCTGTCCACAATGTATGAGGATGTCTTTAACCGGTAAAAAAGAAGAAGAGTCGAAAATAGAGGTTATGGATATTTGTGAACTAATTTTGAAGGCATCAACAATTTAGGTAATGCTTAGCTGCACCTATCAAAAAAACTGGATTTATAAGTGTATTTTTGTTAACATATTGTGTTAATATTATTTTTTCTGTCAACATTTAAACTCAAAGGTATTATAAGAAGCTTCCATTGCCAGGACAATACCTATAAAAAAGTATAGAGATGGATAAGAAAAGTCGAGATAAGAAAGAAAAAGCTATGTCGTGCTCTTTTTGCGGTAGGAATTATAATGCTGTTAAAAGATTAATACAGGGCGACCGCAGCGTATATATTTGTAACGAGTGTGTTGAAGCTTGTTATACCCTCATTCAAAAAGATAGAACAGATAGTACCAAACATTTCTCAAAAAAGATACCAACTCCAGCAAGTATAAAGAAACATTTAGACGAATATGTTGTAGGACAGGAAAGGGCAAAGAAGGTATTAGCCGTAGCTGTTCATAATCATTATAAAAGGTTGGTTTCAGATGTGTCAGATGATGTGGAACTTGAAAAGAGTAATGTCCTTCTTATAGGGCCCACTGGTTCGGGAAAGACCTTATTGGCTCGAGTACTTGCAAAGATTATTGACGTACCTTTTGCTATAGCTGATGCTACTACCTTTACGGAAGCTGGTTATGTTGGTGAAGATGTAGAAAATGTGCTTTTAAGATTGCTTAGAAATGCGGATTTCAATGTAACCCGTGCTCAGCAGGGAATTGTCTACATAGACGAAGTAGACAAAATTTCCAGAAAAGGGCCAAATGCATCGATAACGCGAGACGTATCTGGCGAAGGAGTACAGCAGGCACTGCTTAAGATGTTCGAGCACTCTATTGTCAATGTGCCACCACAGGGAGGCAGAAAACATCCGGAGCAACAGTACATCCAAATAGATACCAAGGATATTTTATTTATTTGTGGCGGAACTTTTGGTGGCGTAGAGAGCATAATAAGAAAAAGGGTAGGCAAAAAGGCAATAGGATTTGATGCAAAGGCTGATTTTGTAGACGACAAATCGGCCGGTGAAATCATGTCTAAAATTAAAATAGATGACTTGATCGAATATGGTTTAATACACGAATTTGTCGGCAGGCTCCATGTAATTGCGACGCTGATGCCGCTTGACCAGGACGATTTGATTAAAATTATGCTAGAACCTAAGAATGCTACCGTTAAGCAGTATCAAAAAATCTTTGAGATGGAGAATGCTATCTTAGAATTTTCAAGGGAAACCCTGATAGAAATAAGTAAAAAGGCTTTGGAACGAAAGACAGGGGCGAGGGCATTACGCTCAATATTCGAAGATTTTATGTTGGACGTTATGTATGATTTACCTACAAGCGGAAAACGGTCCATCTACACTGTTACACCAGAGGTCGTAAATGGGAAAAGTCGTCTTATACCGCAAAAACTTCGAAAAAGTGCTTAATAATTTAATATCGTAAGAAAGTTATTAAAAAGAATAGGAGCAGCTTGATTTGATGTATACTCTCCAAGAACTTGTTGATTGGCTTACCATTCCCCAAGAAGCTTTTTCCCTGTTTTTTCAATCCCTTTAATCTGATACAATTAAGCTTAGTATTATCTAATTATCAACCGATAATGAAAGAAGAGAAATTTTTAGCTTGTTGATATTATTGTAAAATTCTTAAAAAAAGGAGGAGCGTTTTGAAGTGTTACATTTGTGACCAGGCAGGGAAAGAAACAGATGCCATAGCAATATGCATTGTTTGCGGGATTGCCGTTTGCAGGAAACATCAGATTCGTGAGCAAATACCTGTAACTGAAACTTACAAATGGGGTCTGGGAGAGGAGAAGGTTACCTTACCTTTGCCGCTTCCTCGCATTCTATGTGAATGGTGTTATCAGGCCTTGGTGGTGCAAAAAAAGAAGTGATACAATTTATACTTTTCGAAGTTTGGAAAGATTCAAATTATGGACAGAAATGACCTTAATGAGAAATTGTCTGAACATTTCAGTGTGATCAATAAATGCTCGATTCCCTCCAAGCAAGGAACGGTCTTATTAGCAACCTTATTAGATTCCCGTTATCCATATGTATACCCGAGGGATTGTGCGTGTGCCTCCATGTTGTTCAGACAAATGGTGGAAAAAGATTTGGGACCCAGTGAAGAGGCATTTAAACTCTTAAAGGGTATCGCTAAGTTTATGGCTTCTGTTCAGGATGAGGAAGGACAATGGTTACAGCGTTATGGATTGAACGGCCAGAACAAGGCTATTTACGTTCAAGAGGACAATACTGCCTATGGATCCATCATACTGGCCAATTACTTACTGGCTTCTTTCCACCGTCAGGAGAAACCCCCTGAATTGGAGGATTACCTTAAAAGAATAAAAATGGCAATACAGTATGCACTCAAACATTTTTATCGGCAGGAGATTTACCTTTTTTTCTCAACAACCGGCGTACACGAATCGGCGATTGAGAAAGGATATAGCGTCTGGGTGAATCACGTTTACATACTCTTCTTTAATCTTATTTCTCTATTAACTAAAAAATTTCAACTGAAAGACCTTTTTGCTGATGAACTCTCCTTTAAAGACCGTTTTTGTCACGCCGCGCACCGGCGTTTTATCCTCAGTGATAGGTTTGTTAGGCGCATAACAAAGGATGGAACGTTTGATTTACGCCCTGATGTCACAATGATAAGCCCCGTTTATTTCCAGTGTAAAGAAGAACTATGCGAATCCTGTTTTTTGGAAGACAATCCTAGTATTATTACTAATTCTATCAACTTTATGGTAGAGAACCTCTGGGACCCTGAACTCGGGATGTTACAAAGATATCTTCCTTTTACAGAAGACATTGAAACTCATATTCATGCTGGAAATGGACCCTGGATTCAATACACTGCTATGCTGGCCAAATATTACTATAAAGAAGGAGCGATTGAGAGAGGAGATACCATTTTAAATCACATTGACCGATACCGAACTGGTGAAGGATATATTCCGGAGCATTTAAGTACAAAAAGAAGGTTTGAAGAGTTTATTCGTTTAGAATGGGAAGTTGGGCTTGATGCCAAGAAAGAATTCCATCCAGAGATCCTGCTCCCCAATCTTTCATATGATTTTATCGTAGAAGAACTCTTTTTCATGAAAAAAGCTTACGATCAGATCAAAAGAGAAATTGCTGAAAATAAGAAAGATGTCATCCATTTTGCCGTTCCACTTATGTGGTCTCACGTAGAATATGCAAATGCCCTTATTGCTCGATATGAGGCCATTGTTGCTAGAGACAGCATTGATGTGCCCACACCAATTAAAAATTGAACTCCATTTCCATAGGGGATCCACCTTAAGTCACAAATTTTAAGAAACACGTATATATAATTTACTTCCAATTACCTTCGGCATCTCGTATCTTTTTATCTGAACACGGAAGTGAGAAATTCTCATTTTGACAATACTGAAGTAAAATATCAGTGCAAAACCACCAAGTTTCCGAACCACTTTTTAAAAAGTCAATATTTGGAAGATTAAATTTCTAATTATTGAGTTCGACGAAATTGTAGGATAAAAAATATGCAAGTAGAAATCAAAAACATGCCAGGTCAGTTACCGACATTTTGAAATCGAAGTGTTATCTTCTTTGCCAATATGTGCTCTATTTTTTACGAAAATTGTGGTGAATTAGAAAAGCTCAGACAGCAGATAGGAAATCTGGAAACTTATGGAGGGCGACTCATTCCGATTATTAATCTCATATTCAGGGGAGACAATAATCTGCTTGTATTGGAAAAGCCTCCTGACCAAACCTTGATGAGGTATTTTCAGGAAGATCTCGGCCTGAGTCTTCCAAAGATTGCAATCTTGTCACAATCTGTTTACGATAGTCTTTTTACTCAAGTTGATAAGTTGAACCATGATGAAATAAGCCCAACACTAACCTCAATCCACCAGCATCGTGCAACATGGGTTGATGGATTTGTAAGTGATAACGTACTCATGAATATTGCAAAGGCCCTCAACAAGCCAACCATAAGTAGTCTGGAAGGCAGCAAAAGGGGAAATAATAAATTTCTACTCCATAATCATCTATCTGGAAATGGTTTTCCCGTGTTTGATACAATATCAGCATCATCACCCGATGATGTTCCAGCTTGTATTGCCACGCTCCGCAAAAGTGGGTATAAAAAAGCAGTAGTCAAAGCTCAAATCGGTGCTTCCGGTATCGGTATGATCAAGCTGCCAACTACTTCTTGTAATGCAAACACTATCCCTGAGCACTTTTTTTTTGAGGGCCCCTGTATGGTACAAGGCTGGCTTGATGAAACAGTTACAAATATACGTCATCTGGGATCACCCAGTGTTCAAATGTTTCTGGATGATAAAACAGTTTCCCTTTATGATATTACAGAGCAGATTCTTAACAAAGAGAGTGTTCATGAGGGTAACCTTTCACCTCCATCTTACTTTTCACAGGGAGATTGTATTTATGAAGAACTGCTTCGCCAGGCGGCAACTGCTGGCTCGTGGCTTCATGATCAGAGATACAGAGGTACAGCAAGTGTTGACTTTCTTGTTATTGATCGGCGCGGTACTGTGGAAGTCAGAGTGTGTGAAATAAATGCACGGGTTACGGGTGCTACTTATCCATCCGTTATAGCACGGCATTTCTTACCGCATGATGCCTGGTTGATGCGAAATATACGTTTTATAAAACCACTAAGAGATACGAATTTATTGAAGACGTTGGATCAAAGGGGTTATCTTTATCGTCCTGACTTGCAGGAAGGTGTTTTACCAGTAAACTTCAATCTTGATGAAGAAGGTGGTGTACAAAAAGGACAGTTTCTATGCCTCGGAAAAAATGTAGATGATTGTCTAAACATGTTTAAACAAATAGAATCGATTCTTCCATTAAGCTGGTATTATGATAGGGACTAAGGCAATTCCGTCCTTTGACAGGAATTGCCATAAGTTGAATTTTGTTACCGAAACGATGAACTATTAAGCCATGCGGACATAACCTGTCCAGATTGGGTGAACCATGATACAATCTTCAAAAGATCTACAGAGAAGACTCGTAGCCCTGACCAGGGACTTAATCTTGATTCCCAGTGATGCCTCACATCCTGAAGACATTACACGCTGTTTCGAATTTATTATCAATCACGTGGAGTCTATTGATAATATTACAGTAAAAAAGTATTGCCATTGCGATGTTCCATCGCTCGTTGCCCTTCCCAAAAATGTGCGAAAGCCGAAAGTCCTTCTCTGCGGTCACCTTGATGTTATCACACATTCTGATGTGCAAAGATATCGTTCACATATTGCTGATGGCAGAATCTATGGGCCCGGGTCTGCTGATATGAAAGGTCCTCTGGCAATTCTTCTTGAGATTTTCAGGAATTTACACACGCAATATGAGAACCTTCCACTCGGACTTGTTATAACATCTGACGAAGAGCGAGGCGGAGAGTCAGGGATCCGATTTCTCTTTGATGAGATAGGGCTTCGGTGTGATGTGGCCATGATCCCAGACGGGGGTTCTTTAAATGAGATAATCGTGGAAGAAAAAGGTATACTTCATCTCAAGATCCAGTGTCATGGACATTCAGCGCATGCAGCACGTCCATGGTTGGGGAACAACCCACTGGAACGTCTTGTTGACGCTGCATCCCGTCTACGAAATAATTTTGAATCCTTGAAACAAGATGAAGACCATTGGTATCCTACTTGTGTGCTTACAAATATCCGAACACCAAACCAGTCAATAAACCGCATACCATCGGAAGCTGAAGGTACTCTTGATATACGATTTCCCGCCCCATACAATGTGAATGAAATGTTAAACCACGTCTGCAAAATATTGGGTGAAGGAATCGACATACATACATTAATCAGTGCAGAACCAACACGCCTCTCACCGGACTCGCTTTATCTTTCAGTCACTGAGGAAATAACAGGAAAACCTGCTAACCTTGGGAAGGAAGATGGTGGAAGCGATGCTCGTTTTGTTGGGCGTCTTAATATCCCCGTAATCGTATCCAGACCTATCGTTGGAGAATTGCATTCTGAAAGAGAGTGGATTGATATTTCTACGATGGAGACATTCTATTGTATTTATGAACTATATCTGAAACGAAAGCTACTCAAGCGTGAAAAATGAAGATTGCGGCTACCCGCCCGGCAACGCCGTTCGGACGGGCGGGCAAAAATCACTCAATACCAACAACCTTTATGTCGAAAACGACATCCTTTCCTGCCAGGGGGTGGTTGCCGTCAAGAAATACATGAGTTTCATCTATGTCTACTATTGTTCCCCCTATCCCTTGTAGTTTTACTACCATACCTTTCTTGGGTTCAAAACTTTCGGGTAGATCGGCTTTGATAAATTTCATTACCAGGTCCTCATTTCTCTTGCCGTACGCGTCTTTTGCCTTTATTGTCACCTTCTTTTCTTCATTTAATTTCATCCCTCTTACAGCTCGATCAAGCCCACGTGGCATTTGTCCGTTTCCAACTGTAAATTCCAGTGGTTTTCCTGCTTTTGACTTATCAAATACAGTACCATCCTTAAGACTTACGGTATAATGGATCTTAACCTTATCACCTTTTTTAACGGTTACGCCTTCGACTTCTTTTTCGTTCCCGCTAGCCTTACTCAGGTATCCATTAAGTAGAATCAACCCCCCCATTACAATAAACATTATATTGATTTTAATTAATATTTTTGTTAAGGCCCAGATTCTTCTCCTCATTTTATCTCCTGGGGTTTTGAAATATGCTTCTGATGATGGTTTTTGTTAGAAAGATTGTAAGATGGTATAACGTTGCAATGAAATTTCTATTTAGGGCAAGTTTTAAGAAGATTATGGGCTTCTTTGTCTTGTTTGCCCTCGCTATATCGTATCTGCTGGAGAGGGCAACAATCCTTTTAAGAGGCGTATGTTCCTCAAAATTCAGGATGTCATCCAGATAAAAAGATATGCATCGATAGCCATCTGTTTTTTTACTGTCCGTTATTGATAGATCTGCTGAGCTTCCATTCATCGTAAACTTAAAGTCAACACTATTGCCCTTTGAATGAAAGAATCTAAATATAACTTTGCCGCCAAGATTCTTTAATAACTTGGCATCTCTAAATTTAGCATTCTTTATGTTGCCTCCCACAAGGGCATGTAAGTATTCGTACATATAGTTCTTCAAGTCACTGAGACTGTTTCTGTCGTCATTTTTTTCGATAACGGCTACGTTTATTAAGCGATATATAGCTTCAAGAACTGTACCTGAAATTGTGCGTTGTCGGTTAGATGCGTCTATGCCGTAAAATTTACCGTTACAATAAGCCAGCATCTTCTTGAGCGTCTTAAGGTCTATATTGTTGGGTTCTATCACAGTTCCGAAGTTGTTGTACATATCCCATCTATAGCTGTTTATGGAGTTTGCTCTTTTATATTCCTCATAGATGGGAGTTCCAGGGTATGGGGTCATTACCATGAATACGGCCTGTTTCAGGCCTACCGTTTTAGCGTATTCGGGATACCTCTTTATGTCTTCCACTGTTTCATTGAGGTGGCCGATTATAAAATATCCCTGCACCTTTATCTTATAATCATTCAATATTTCAATGGCCTTTTCACAGGTTTTTGGGTTTGTGCCTTTTCTTATTCTCTTTAAGGTTTCCAGATTTGGACTTTCAATTCCAAGGCTTACGTGTCTCAAGCCAATATCATGTAGCTTTTGCATTATGTGTTCGGCCCGGATAATGTCTGTGGTTCTGCTTTCCGTCCATATCTTGAAATTAGTTAAATTGTTCTCAGACATTAAGTCGACAATCTTCTCCATCCTGTCCACATCTGTTAATACGTTTGCATCCCATATCTTGAGTATCTTACGTTTCTTGGTGGTGTGTATCATCTTCAGTTCTTCAATCACGTTTAAGGGACTTCTATACCGCCAGTTTTTATTCACCATGTCATTTGAACAGAAAGAACACTTTATCCTGCAACCTCTTGAGGTAAATACGGTATCAAATAAATAATCGGTGCCCTTATTTCCAAACCGCTTTGGCCTTATCTCGCGCATGGGTTGAGGAAGCACATCAAGGTTTTCAATGACACCCCTGTCTGGATTGTGTATGACATTGCCATTATCTTTGAATGATAGACCTAAAACACCTTCTGAGGAACCTTCATTGACAAGCTCTTTAAAGGTAAATTCTCCCTCACCTCTAATTACGGCATCAACGTAGGGGGATTTAAGCACTTCACCTGGTAGTGCTGTAGGGTGATACCCTCCCAGAACTACGTATAAATTATACTTTTTGGCAATCCTGGCGTACTCCAGCGCATTAGAATAGGCGCCTGTCATGGAGGAGATGCCTATCATATCGGCTGGGTGGGTTCTTAAATATCTCTCAAAGTCGTGTAGAGGATTAGATGCATATGTGTTTACGGGAATGGTTATTGAATCAACGTCGTTCTTTACCATTCCAGCAAGGTAGCATACTTCGGTAATATCGGAAAGTATCAAACCATAAGGTATGTCTACTTTCTGGGGGGCCTTTAATAAACAAACGTTTTTAAAATAACTCATTTCTTGGAGCGTTTTATTTTATTTATAGCGTTAAGATATGCTTTAGCACTCGCTTCGATTATGTCTGTACTTACGGCGCGACCTCTATAGCTTTTACCTTCAACATCCACCTCAACAATAACCTCTCCCATGGCGTCCTTTCCACTCGTTATTGCCCTGATATTGTAATCGAGGAGTGTCCCTTTTGTTCCAGTTATTAAATCAATTGTCTTGAAAAGGGCATCAATTGGCCCGTCACCTATTGTCGCATCGTCTACAATCTTGTCCTTTCCAACACGGAGTCTTACGCCTGCAGTCGGTATGGTATTAGGTCCGCAACTTATACTTAGACTGTCGAGTTCGTAAATATGTGGAACTTCTGATTTTTCGTCCTGTATTAAAGCTTCGATATCCTGATCATAAATATCTTTTTTTTTGTCAGCCAGAATTTTAAATTGATTGAAAGTATGCTCAAGTTCTTCATCAGAGAGTTCATAGCCCAGCTCCATGATACGTTTTTTAAATGCGTGTCGGCCAGAAAGTTTACCCAGAACGATTTTAGTCTTTGGTAAGCCAACCTCTTCTGGCCTCATAATCTCATAAGTTGTCCGTTCTTTTAAAATTCCATCCTGATGCACACCGGATTCATGTGCAAACGCATTTTCTCCTACTATTGCCTTATTCCTTTGTACCCATAATCCTGTTAAGCCGCTAACAATCTTGCTGGTGGCCAGAAGTTCATGTGTTTTTATTCGTGTAGTATGTCCAAAAAAGTCTTTTCTAGTTTTGAGTGCCATAACGATTTCTTCCAGTGATGCATTGCCAGCTCTTTCTCCAATTCCATTTATAGTACATTCTACTTGAGTTGCACCTACTTTTATTGCTGTCAGCGAATTGGCAACGGCCAAACCAAGGTCATCATGACAGTGAACGCTGATTACAGCCTCGCTGATGTTTTTTACATTTTCTTTCAGGCTTTTTATTAATGATGCGTATTGTTCTGGTACTGCGTATCCGACTGTATCCGGAATGTTTACGGTTTTTGCCCCTGCATCAATTACGGATTCAACGACTTCTGCAAGGAAGTCTGGTTCGGTCCTTGTTGCGTCTTCAGGGGAAAATTCTACGTCGTCAACATATTTTCTTGCGTGTTTTACTCCTTTTACGGCAATCTTTATAATCTCATCTTTTGCTTTAGCCAATTTAAATTTTCGGTGAATTTTCGATGTTGCAAGAAAGACGTGAATCCTGGGTGACTTAGCGTGTTTGAGCGCCTTGGCCGCACATTCTATATCCTTCTCAACGGCCCGTGCCAGTGCAGCAATGCTTACGCCTCGTATCTCCTTCGCAATGTTACTTACAGATTTGAAATCACCTTCTGATGTTATTGGGAACCCTGCTTCTATTATGTCAACGTTCAAATTGGAGAGCTGCCTTGCTATCTGGAGTTTTTCTTTTGGGTCAAGACTTGCACCCGGAGATTGTTCTCCATCTCTTAAAGTAGTGTCAAAAATTTTGATTCTCGCCATATTATTTCGCCTGTATCCATTTCATAAGCTTACGTAGTTTTGCACCGACCTTTTCAATCTGAGAATTCTTATCCTTCATGACAAGTGCATTAAACATTGGACGGCCTGCTTTATTTTCGAGTATCCATTCCTTGGCAAAACTGCCATTTTGTATCTCAGTAAGTATTTTCTTCATTTCCTTTTTCGTTTCTTCATTAATTATCCTTGGTCCCCTCGTCAGGTCGCCGTACTCGGCAGTATTACTTATCGAATGTCTCATGTATGTCAAGCCACCCTGGTAAAAAAGATCGACGATAAGCTTTAACTCATGCATACATTCAAAATATGCCAATTCTGGTTGATAACCTGCCTCGACGAGTGTTTCGAACCCCGCCTTGACTAAGGCAGAAGCTCCACCGCATAATACGGCCTGCTCACCAAAAAGGTCTGTTTCTGTTTCTTCCGCAAAGGTTGTCTCCAGTACACCCGCTCTTGCTCCACCAATACCCCTGGCATATGCCAAGGCAATTTGTTTTGCCTTCTTTGAATTATCCTGGTGAATGGCTAATAAGCATGGCACACCACCACCTTTGACGTATTCACTTCTGACCAGATGTCCGGGTCCTTTTGGAGCGACCATAATTGTGTCAATGTTTTTTGGAGGTACAATTTGCCCAAAGTGGATGTTGAAGCCATGAGAAAATAAGAGTGTCTTGCCTTTTTTTAAATGAGGCCTGATTTCTGTTTCATAGGCACCTGTTTGTAATTCGTCTGGTATCAATATTGCAATTAAATCAGCCTGCTGTGCGGCTTTACCGGCAGATACAGGTTTGAAACCGTGTTTAACTGCTAAATCATAGTTTGGAGACCCCTTTCTCTGTGCAACTATAACATTGAGGCCGCTGTCGCGAAGATTTTGTGCATGAGCGTGCCCCTGGCTACCATAGCCTATTACGGCAATCTTTTTACCCTTTAACAAACTGAGTTTAGCATCTTTATCAGAATATATCTTTGTCATTATTACTGCCTTTCTATATTGTTAAAAATATTACTTTGGACCACGGTTCATTGCAATTCTACCTGTTCGCGCTACCTCCTTTATGCCGTATGGGCGGAGCAAATCTAACATTGCTTCAAGCCTGTCCTCTGGGCCTGATATTTCTATAACCATGTCTTTTTGTCCAACATCTATGATCTTTCCTCTAAAGACATCTACTAATTCCACAACCTCACTCCTTTTCCCTGGTACAGCACTTACTTTGATAAGCATCAGGTCGCGCTCTACATAGTCAGTGCCGGTAAAATCTGTTACTTTGATTGTATCTATAACTTTTCCCAGTTGTTTTCGAACCTGTTCAAGTATTGAATCATCACCACTAACGACGATAGTCATTCTGGATATGTTCATGTTTTCAGTTTCACCAACAGCCAGGCTTTCTATATTGAATCCTCTGCCGCTAAATAGACCGGTGATACGTGCAAGTACCCCAACCTTATTTTCAACCAAAACAGATATTACATGTTTCATAATAAATTAGCTCCTTTCAGTCACTAATTTTATGATCGTTTTTGTAAAGAAATTTTCGGGGCATTATTTTTTAACTAGCTGAGCAGCCTTTATGGCAGCATTGTAAACCAGTTTTAGTGGAAGACCCCTGTCATCTGCAATTTTTTTGCAATCCTCATGTTCAGGGCTTATATTTTTTATGTATCCATTAAGCATCCCCATCTTTACCTTGATTATGCCGAATTCAGTTTGTACATCAACTAACTTCCGGGAGAGTTTATTACGGCCTACTTTATATTTCCTGATGCCAAACGTTGTAGATTGTTTGAATATAACATCTTCTACCTTTGATAGGTTTGCATCATCCACAATAATGCTAATAAGTATTCCAGGGCGAGATTTTTTCATTTGAACCGGTGTTATATATCCATCCAATGCCCCACTCTCCAAGACCTTTTCAAGCAGATAACCAAAATGTTCTCCAGGCATATCGTCAATATTCGTCTCTACCATCCAAACCTCATCTTGTTCACATACCGAAATTGTTTCCCCAATCATCACCCTCAGGAGGTTGGGTATTTGAGAAATCTTATAACTCCCTGCGCCATATCCGACTTGTAACAATGAAATCTCCGGGCACATTTCAACGTTTTCACCTAACGTTGTCAGGATTGCGGCCCCGGTGGGTGTAATAAGCTCATGTTTTATATTCGTTCCTATTACGTGATACCCTTTCAAGAGTTCAATGGTTGCAGGAGCCGGTATCGGGAACTCTCCATCATGACATTTTACAAATCCGGTACCGGTCCTTATCGGTGAAAAGTATATCTTTTCAATCTTAAGGTCGTAAATGGCGATTACGGATCCTACAATGTCTATAATTGAATCGATAGCACCAACTTCGTGAAAATGAACGTCATCTGGTGAAGCATTATGTACCTTTGCCTCTGCCTTTGCAAGATTTTCAAAAATCTTAACACTATCTCTTTTGACATCTTCACTTAATGTGCTTCCATTAATGATTTTAGTTATATCCTTGAGAGTCCTTCTATAATTATTTTTCTTGTCTGTTTTCTCATCGGGTATTATTACATCGAATTTTGTCCCGGCGATTCCAGACCGAATCACCTTTTTTAAATCAAGTTCATAGTTTTTTGTCTCAAGTTTTTTGAGTTCTTCCGCAAGCTTATCCAGACTAAATCCAGCATCTATTAAAGCTCCCAGAATCATGTCACCACTGGCACCAGAGAAACAATCAAAATACGCAATCTTCATAGATATCTTTAATTCAAAATATTACAAGTTCTTTTATTGTATAAAGTTATTGAAATAAGTCTGTTTAAAAATCTTAGCACACGCCTTTTATAGAGTCAAACAAAAAGCAATTCCATATTGTATTGACATAAATAGTGGGTAATTTATAATTAACTCCAAGATATTTGAGGATTTTCATTGTTACTGAAAGCATATTTAAGAAGGGATTGAACGGAATTGAAAAATAGAGACAATATTTCTGATTTGGCACACCAGAGAGGGATTGGCGTATTCGGTGGAACCTTTAATCCAATTCATGTGGGACATCTTGTTATGGCAGAAGAGGTTTACAATTACCACCATTTATCAAAGGTTCTCTTTATACCTGCATATATACCTCCTCATAAATCAACTACAGATTTGGTGGATGCTCATCATCGTTATCAAATGGTACAAGAGGCAATTAGCAGAAATGAAAATTTTGAAGTATCTGACTTTGAAATCAAACGTAAAGTAAGGTCCTATACTATAGATACTGTAAATGAGCTTCTAAATTTATATGGAAAAGATTGTGAGGTTTTTTTGATTATGGGTGCTGATTCATTAAATGAGCTGGTATTATGGAAGGACATTAAAAAACTTTCGGAATTATGCCATTTCGTTATCGTAAATAGACCCGGATACTCGACTGATGTGTCAGGCAGCCTTGCTGATGTTATTGGCAAAGATAAAGTATTGGATATGGAGAGATTGGAAGTGCAAATTTCACCCATTGGAATATCATCTACAGATATTCGAAAAAGGTTAAGAGAAGGGGCTGACGTAAGTGGTCTCGTACCACCATGTGTTGAGGTATATATAGGGAAGCATGGTTTATACTCGCCCGCCCGTGCCTGATCGGACGGGAAGGAGGGAAATAGCGGTGGTTATAAATCCAGCGTAACCCAAGTGAACTATAACAATTATACAAAAAAAAGAGAAATGGATATTGCAAAGCAAGTTGACTAATGCTTTATTATAATTGTTTTTAGTTAATTCCGTTTCGTTTCAATATTTTCTTTATGCCATCCCTGCCAGGCGGATAGTTTGGTGGGTGTGGCCAATTTATGAAAATGGATAGAGAAAAGGCATTACAACTATTATCAAGTCATCTCAAGGCTGAAAATCTATTAAAACATTGTTTGGCAAGCGAAGCTATAATGAGGAGTCTTGCAAAAGAATTAAATGAAGATATTGAAAAATGGGGCATAGCAGGGCTCCTTCATGATCTAGATTTTGAAAAGACAAAAGACGATCCTGCCAATCATACATTAGTTTCGGCTGATATCTTAGAAGACCATGGTATAGATGACGAAATAATTAAGGCAATAAAAGGTCACAATGCGGAAGCCCTGGGTATAAATAGGGAAAGTAAACTTGATTTTGCATTGGCTGCTGCCGAGACTGTTACAGGGTTAATTATTGCTACGGCATTGGTCTACCCTGATAAAAAGTTAAAAAGTGTGAAGACTAAATCCGTATTAAAAAGGATGAAAGAAAGAGCATTTGCCAAGAATGTTAATAGAGAAATAATAAAAGAGTGTGAAAATCTTGGCATCGCCTTAGAAAGATTCATAGAGATTTCAATAGGAGCTATGCAAGAAATAAGCGATGACCTGGGTTTATGATTGGTGCAACGAATTACAAGGATCATACTGTTGCAAAATCTTCTCAGAATAGACTCTCGACTTGGTCGGGGGGAGTCTAAAGAGGTCGGCGCTCATGATTTCGGGGCATTATAAGCGTGACATGATGACTGACTAAAAAGTTATACCGCATTTAATTTGCCGAATCTGATTTCTATTACCTACCTTATTTCTTTTTTAGACTATCGTATTCTTCTGAAGTATTCAGATTCTTTATTGAGTTTTTAAACTTATCCGATGAATCCAAGCTATCCAACTTTACTACTTTAACATTAACTTGTGGAAAGAAACTGATTATCCTCAAGTTATTATTATCTAGCTCTCTCTTAATTGGCGCAATACAATTTTTTGAGTAAAATGCATGAAGCGGCTCTAATCCTTTATTGCTTTGAGGGACCACAACATCGTGTCCTTCTAAAAAGCTTTTAAGATGTTTTATTAAGTCTATTTCAACAAATGGCATGTCACAGGCAAGTACAAAGGTGTAAAAACTGCTTGAATTAATAAGGCTAGTGTAGATGCCACCCAGCGGTCCCTTATTCAGGTAGATGTCTTTAATAATTGGTATGTTCAGGTGTTTATACTCTGATGGTGTATTGGCCGAAATGGTAATTTCATTAAATATTTCCCGAAGCAAATCTATCTGGTGTTCTATAAACGTCTTGCTCTCTAATTTGAGAAACGCCTTGTTAGAACCCATTCTGCTACTTTTACCACCAGCAAGGATTACTGCATTCATAGATTTTATCCTTTTAAGAAATGGTATGTTAAGATATTTTTTCAGAACACAATAGGAATGCTGTGTTCTTTGGCCGCTTTAATGGAACTTTCAGCCTCCCCTATGTCATAACCTTTCTTGCCTTTTTGCTCGCATAATTTACTAAACCACCACTGGCTATTGCATTTCGCTCTCCTTCGCTTAAATCGATTTTCGTCCTGATCGTTCTGCCATTGGTTTCGACTGTTACATGATTCTCCTTCAAGATTTCTTCTCTTACTTTTGGAAGCTTTATGACATCTCCCTCTTTTATAGAATTGTAGTCCTCCCAATCCTCGAAAAGAAGTGGAACAATTCCGAAGTTGACCAGATTGGAATAATGGATCCTTGCAAAACTCTTTACGATTTTTACCCTAATACCCAAATACCTGGGAGCAATTGCAGCGTGTTCCCGTGAAGAACCCTGACCATAATTCTCACCACCGATTACCGCTGCATTACCAGCCCTCTTTGCCTTATCTGGAAATTCAGGGTCAACTTGATTATATACAAATTTACTTATTTCGGGGATATTGCTTCGCAATGGCAATACCGTATTACCTGCTGGCATAATATGATCAGTCGTGATATTATCGCCTGTCTTGAGGATTACCTTACACTCCAGGGACTCAGGTAGTTCTTCAAAATCGGGAAACGGCATAATGTTTGGTCCACGTATGATTTCTACCTTTTCCGGATGGGATGCAGGTGGAATTATCATAGAATCATTTACGATATATTTTTTTGGAATTGACACCCTGGGGTAAGTTCCTAGATTTCTTGGGTCTCTGATTTCTCCGAATATACCGGCAGCTATTGCTGTCTCAGGGCTGCACAGATATATTCTGTCATCCTTTGTTCCGCTGCGTCCGGGAAAATTCCTTGGAAATGTACGCAGAGAGACAGAACCTGATGCCGGAGACTGTCCCATCCCGATACATCCCAGACAACCTGATTGTTGAATTCTTACACCTGCATTTAACAGGGAAACAGTACCACCTTTAGCAGCAATATTTTCAAGTACCTGTATGCTGCCCGGATTGATTTCAAAAGACACGCGGTCGTGAATCTTTTTGTTTTCCAGAACCTTACAAACAATCATCAGGTCGCGGAAGGATGAATTGACTGAAGAACCCGTAATACACTGATCGACAGGTGTCCCCTCAACGTCCTTAACCTTTTTTACATTGTCTGGAGAAGAAGGACACGCAATTAGTGGTTCGAGCTCTGATAAATTTATTTTGTCCAATTTGTCATATTTCGCTCCTTGGTCAGCCTTTAATTCAACCCATACATCACCTCGGCTCTGAGATTGTAGGTATCTTTTAGTCTGTATGTCGGAAGGAAAGATGGTTGTTGTGGCCCCCAATTCTGCCCCCATGTTTGCTATGGTGGCCCGGTCTGTTGCACTAAGACTTTTTACACCAGGCCCAAAATATTCGACGATATATCCTACCCCACCTTTTACAGAATGACGCCTCAACATCTCAAGTATTATATCTTTTCCGCTAACCCAATCTTGTAACTTTCCAGTGAGTTTTACTCCAAATGTTTTTGGGTATTTAAGATGATACGGTTCCCCGGCCATGGCCAAAGCAACATCTAACCCACCTGCACCAATTGCTATCATACCCATTCCACCACCTGTGCAGGTGTGGCTATCTGAACCGAGCATGGTTTTTCCTGGAATGCCAAACCGTTCGAAATGAACCTGATGTGATATTCCATTCCCTGGTTTCGAAAAATATAAGCCATACTTGGCTGAACACGTTTGTAAAAATAGATGGTCATCCATATTCTTAAAATCTGTTTGCAACAGATTGTGGTCGACATAGCTAACGGATAGTTCTGTTTTTACCTTATTAATTCCCATTTTTTCAAACTCGAGGTAAACCATGGTTCCTGTCGCATCTTGCGTAAGTGTATGGTCGATTCTAATACCTACTTCTTCACCCGGGATAGGGTTTCCTGTTAGCAGGTGCTGTTCTAATATCTTTTGAGACAAGGTCTTTTCTGCCATAGTGAACCTTTCTGGTTTTCCTGGAAAACTATAACGTTAGGATTTCTTAACTTCCGGATTTTCATATACTGTATTTAGCTTATAAATTTGGGACTCCAATATCAAGGTAAATTTGCTATTATCCAGGGTGTGAGATTCAGCAAAATAAGTTATTGCCAAAACCCTGATAATAGTTGCTGTACAATGTCTAGAAATTTTGCAAGGATAGATTAGGTTTAGCCTAATGGGGCTTTTCGGGATATGATCTGCGGAGGGTTCCTGCCTCAATCTGTTGACTAACTAGTTGGATGGGCTATTTCATCAATCATTCCTATTCTACACGCCTGAATGGCATTAGGCGGGTAGAAAGGGGTTAATTTAATTCATAGAATCGATCTTCTAAAATATCTGGTTTGCCCGGAGACGTATCACCTATAGAATATGTACTTGTCGCCATTCTTTCGTTTAATAAGCCACATCTTTCACATACGCGGTTATAAGGGCCTTTGCTAAGAAACCTCTTCCCACATTTTAAGCAAAGCCTCTTCTTCGATCTAGCTCTTGTAATATTAGATTTTTCTCTTAATCTCATTTTTTTCTTGTTTGAAATTATTTCGCCGGAGGTATTTTTCATTTTAAGTCTCCTCTTCATATAGGTAACAAAAAAATTACCAAAAAAGTTCCCTGATCTTCATTTTTTGGTTGTGTTTTTAGGGTTTTTTGAACATAAATTTTGATGTTTTTTACCTGTTGGTTCCCTCAAGCTGTGTATTGATATTTAGCTTGACTTTTATATTGATTTATGTAAATTTATAAACAAATTGGATGAAAACTAGAATGCCCACATCAGAAGAGTAATTTTTGATGTGGGCACTCTTTTATTAAAAAATTCGCATAATTGGATAATAATATCGCCATAAAAATAGAAGGCTTGACGAAGGTTTACAAGGGCTTTTGGGGCCGTAAAAAGGTGTTAGCCCTGGATAAGCTGAATATAGATATACAGAAAGGCAAAATCTTTGGTTTGCTAGGTCCTAATGGTTCTGGAAAAACAACTACGATAAAGCTTCTTTTGGGGTTAATATTTCCAACTGAAGGCAGGGCGTACGTATTGGGGAAGCCAACAGACGATGTGGCTACAAAGAGCAGGATTGGTTTTCTTCCGGAAGAATCATGTTTTTACAGGTTTTTAAATGCAGATGAAACCCTGGATTTTTACGGTCAATTATTTAGTATCCCCAGAAAGGAGAGAAAATTAAGAATAAACAGACTTATTGATCAGGTAGGGCTTGAATTTGCAAGAAAAAGACCATTGAGGCAATATTCAAAGGGAATGTTGCGTAGAATAGGTATTGCTCAAGCATTGATAAATGATCCAGACTTGATTATCCTTGATGAACCAACCAGTGGGCTTGATCCTATTGGTACTAGAGAAACAAAGGATATAATTCTTGCGTTAAAAAAGCAAGGGAAGACCGTTCTTTTATGTTCTCATCTCTTATCTGATGTCCAAGACATTTGCGATAGGATAGCGATCCTTGATAGAGGTAAGTTACAAATTGCCGGAACAATTGATGAATTACTTTCCCGTAAAGACGTTGTTGAAGTGTTAATTCGTAATTTATCGGATGAAGCGATAAGTGAAGTTGAGGCATTTATAAAGGAGAAACAAGGGGAAGTGATCTCAATCAAAACCCCATCCAACACACTTGAAGATTTATTCTTAAAGATAGTTCAGGAGCGAAACAGTTCCTTTCGGGATAGGAATAAAAGAGGCTACGAATTTGATCAAATCGGGTCAGAAGCAATGAGTAGAAGTAATAAAACCGATCAATTAAATTGAAAGGTTTATAATATATGTGACACAATCTATGCGGCAAATCCTAGTAATAGCAAAGCAAACGTTTAGGGAAGCAGTCAGGAATAAGATATTGCTTATTTTTGTTATTCTTAGTCTGATTGCTATTTGCTGCTCCTTTTTCATGCCAGTTGTTGGTGGTAGTGGAGAAAGAATAAAGATTGTCGAATCCATGTGTCTGCGTTCCATTACTTTTTTTGGAATACTGGCAGCAATTTTGATCTCCGCATCGTCTATTCCAACCGATATAGAAGACAAGCTACTTTGGACGATAACCACAAAACCAATTAGCCGAATCAACTTAATCTTTGGAAAAATCACAGGTTTTATTTACATAATAGGATTATTGCTATTAATAATGGGTAGTGCCAGCTATGCCTTGATCAGATTTGCAGCCTCAAGGCAAGATGTTCAGAACGGTAAAGAACTCATAGCAAGAGTGAAATTCGAACCTTCAGATTTGCAAGTAACAGGGAAGTCAGCAAAAAATATTGGAGATGTTTACTGGATAGAAGGTGGAGGAAGAGGGACGTCTAAATGGGACTTTGAAGGGTTAAGTTACAAAGAAAGACCTGGTGAACTTGAGATTGAAGCAAAATTGCTTGTGGAAAGTAAAAAAAGATTTACAAGAAAAATTCCCATAAACATCAAAATTATAAATCCTTATACAGGAAAGGTACAAGTCGAATCAATAGAGGTATCTAACAACAAACCAGCTTCATTGAAATTAAGCACTAAAACCTTAGAAGGGAGTGAAAAATTAACGCTTGTAATATCACCAGAGAATCCCGGGGATTTTATTGGTATGAATTCCGATAGTTTAAAGGTTTTTTTGGGAGAAAAGAGTTTTGAATATAATTTTCTTAAGGGGTTGACGATAATCTCATCCCAATTCATCTTGATGATAGTAATAGCAACACTGGGGTCTACTTTCCTTTCTCTGCCTGTTAATATTCTCTTTTGTTTGTTTATATTCTTTTGTGGTAATATAATTGATTTTATGCGTGACTTGTCAACGGTTATTAATGTCTTTGGAGCGCACGAACATGATCACGGGATATCAGACGTTGTAAATAAACCAAATACAATTGTGTTTTTTTTAAATTATATTTTGAAAAAACCTTTGTTAGCGTTAAGTTATGTACTACCAAATTTCAAAAACTTCAATGTAGGGCATTATTTTATTGATAGTATAAATATTCCATACAGAAAGATATTCGCAAGTTTTGGTTATGTTCTTTTATATGCCTTGATTTGTCTACCTTTATCATTTGTGGTTTTTAAGAGAAGAGAATTTACTTGAGATATTGACATGAGAAAATCCTCATTACCAAAATTAACTATTATATCATCATTAATTATATTTATACTTTCTGCGCTGTATTTCTTGCAATCCAGGATTAACCATCTAAGAAAGGAATCTAACCAAGACTCCTTATACCTTGACCCAACGGAAACTATACCAATGATACTCTTGGGCAGCTTCAGGGGGGTTCTGGTTGATTTTTTATGGATTCGAGGTATCGCAAGGTTTGAGGAAAGGAAATTCTACGAACTACTTGCCATAAATAATCTAATTGCGAAATTACAACCACAATTTCCATCTGTATGGATATTTCAAGCATGGAACATGAGCTATAATATTGCCCATGAATGGGAATCACCAGAAAACAAATGGAAATGGATCAAAGCAGGACTGGAATTTGCAGAAAAAGGTGCTTTAAAGAATCCGACAAGCGGGGATCTGTTTTTTGAGATTGGTTATATTTATTTTCATAAATTTGATTCCGTAAGCTTTAAATATAATGATTTTTACAGAAAGCAATTAATGGAGGAAACAGGGAAAGACAATTATGAGCAAGCACTCTATTGGGTAAGAAAGTCTTTAGATTACAGTTCAATGCTTCGTAGTAAGCTTGTGATTGAAAGGGCCGTGTGCTATATATTATGGCGCGCCTCGCTCCGAGCCGAAAAAGAAGGTAAATTGAGGGATGCTTTTGAATATGCAAAGGCATCTATTAAAGAATGGGAAAATTATCTGGAGAGACATCCTGAGGATCCTGATGGTAAAGCCGGAAGTTCTTTAAAGACGATTAACGAAAAAAAAATACAACTTGAACAACAGATAGAAAGGTACAAACAATGACAAAGGAATTTCTTAAACAAAGGTTACTTTGCAAAGTAATCTTGCTATTTATCATTATAACTTTTGTGTTGCAAGGGGCTGTATACGCAACTTCTTCAAAGGAACATTCTAAAGGAATTAATATTGTTCAAACCAGTTTAGCAACAGTACAAACATTGAAGCTCAACAAGGATATTCAAAAAGTATCTGGTGAGCAATCCAGATCAATACCCATATTTTGGTGGCTTGCACCAATCGGAGCAGTTTGTGCACTATTTTTTGTTCGTAAATTCTATAAAGAAGTGATGGGTTACCCCGAGGGTGATGAAAGAATGGTAGAGATTGCCGGGCATGTTCGAGAGGGGGCTTTTGCCTATTTGAAGCAGCAATACAAGGTTGTTGCCATATTTTTTATATTTGTATTCATTGCACTTTTAATACTCTCTTTTGGATTAAAGATTCAATCCGGATTTGTGCCATTTGCCTTTCTGACAAGCGGATTTTTGTCGGGGCTTGCAGGATTCCTGGGAATGAAGATGGCAACAAATGCAAGCGCAAGGACAACAGAAGGGGCAAAAAAGTCATTGGATCAGGGTTTGAAGATAGCTTTTAGAAGTGGTGCAGTGATGGGATTAATTGTTGTTGGACTGGGTCTTTTAGATGTATCTGTGTGGTTCTTTGTACTTCGAAAGTTTACAGATGTTTCCCTTACTGAGATGGCCGTAATACTTCCCTGTTTTGGTATGGGCGCAAGTTTTCAAGCCCTCTTTGCAAGGGTAGGAGGAGGTATTTTCACAAAGGCTGCAGATGTGGGCGCTGACCTGGTAGGAAAAGTTGAAGCTGGTATCCCCGAAGATGATCCCAGGAACCCCGCAACCATTGCTGATAATGTTGGTGACAATGTTGGTGACGTGGCCGGGATGGGCGCTGATCTGTATGAATCATATTATGCCTCAATACTTGCCAGCGCTGCATTGGGTGTTGCTTGCGGCCTAGGCATTGCAGGACTTGTGTTACCGATGTGCATCGCAGGTATTGGAATCATTCTATCTATCATAGGTATCCGACTTGTAAAAACCAAAGAAGGGGCATCACAAAAGGAACTCTTAAAATCTTTAGGAAGGGGCGTAAACGTAAGCTCAATCTTAATCGTGATACTGTCTGCAGTTATTATAAAGTTCCTACTTCCCGGACATTTTGGAATCTGGGGTTCGATAGTTACAGGTTTGATCGCCGGTATTATTATAGGTAAAGGAACAGAATACTTTACATCTGCTGATCATGGTCCGACAAAAGGTATTGCAAACCAAGCAAAAACCGGTTCTGCTACACTGATTATAGATGGTGTTGCTACAGGTATGCTGTCAACCATAATTCCTGTAACCACCATTGCTGTTGCCATTATGTTAAGTTTTATGTTTGCCGGTGGATTCTCAAGTACCGCCATGGGGCTTTATGGTATCGCTATTGCCGCAGTAGGTATGTTGTCAACGCTCGGAATTACACTGGCAACCGATGCTTATGGTCCTATTGCAGATAATGCCGGTGGTAATGCAGAGATGAGTAAACAGGAGCCAATAGTCAGAGAAAGGACAGATGCCCTTGATTCTCTTGGAAACACGACAGCCGCTACAGGTAAAGGATTCGCAATCGGCTCAGCAGCATTAACAGCTATGGCATTACTTGCAGTATTTGTTGAAGAGATTAAAATAGGTCTGGAAAGGACTGGTGTCCATGCTGTGGAAGTAGCCGGTCGTATGGTAGATACTACAGCACTGCAGATATCTGACTTGATGAGTTATTATAATGTTACACTGATGAACCCTAAAGTCCTTGTAGGCATTTTTATCGGTTCTATGGTGTCATTTGTATTCTGTGCTTTGACTATGAAGGCTGTCGGCAGGGCAGCGGGAAAGATGGTAGAAGAAGTAAGAAGGCAGTTCAGGGAAATAAAGGGTATAATGGATGGGACAGGTAAGCCTGATTATGCAGCGTGTGTATCCATAAGCACAAAGGGTGCTCAGAGGGAAATGCTGCTTCCATCATTACTGGTAATATTTATTCCTATAGCTGTCGGCCTGATTTTAGGTGTCCCCGGAAGTATGGGATTGCTGGTCGGCGGATTATCAACAGGGTTTCTTCTGGCTATCTTTATGGCAAATGCCGGTGGTGCCTGGGACAATGCGAAAAAGTATATTGAAACAGGACAGCTCGGAGGTAAGGGTTCTGAAGCACACAAGGCTGCTGTCGTTGGTGATACGGTAGGAGACCCGTTTAAGGACACATCCGGTCCGTCACTAAACATCCTTATTAAATTAATGTCAATTGTTTCAGTTGTTTTTGCCGGGTTAATAGTGAAGTTCTCACCAAAAATTGGAGCTTTTTTACATATTATTAAATAATACCTAAATTGAGCGATTTGTGTAGCCGCAACCTTCAGGTTGCGTAACTTACGTGAGATTATCATATACCCATTAGATGATGAGAAACGCAGGCTAAAGCCTGCGGCTACTATAATATAAGGTATAAAATCGCTCAATTTAGGTAATAGTAAGGGGCTTTATTCGTGGGTGTATATATGAATCTATTAGCTTTTTTTATATATCGTGTATATGGAATTTGAGAAATGGTTGAGGAATTAAATAGAAGTAACGACATAAGTTGCCCTAATTCAAGCTGTGAATATGACCATCATCTAAAAGGTGCAAACTTTTGCATGCTTTGCGGTACATTGTTGTACCAGAGGTGCGAGGATTGTTTATCTGCCAATCCACAGTACGCCAAGTTTTGTTACTATTGCGGTACAAGTCTGTTGGAGCTCAGGTCGATGCATGGTCAGTACGAGGGTACAGAAGAAGACTAGAGTAAATGCCAATTTAAAAGAGTTGGATTTCACTGAATTGGTTCAGAGATAAGTTGCTTTCTACGTTGAACCAAAGATAATAAAAGAGAATTTTACAGGGCTGATAAAATAATTAGGGAGTTTCAATACGTTAGATTCGAAAGATGTGGCAATTACGTGTGCTAGAATTGCCGATGAAAAGAAGGCACAAGATGTAATTGTACTTGACATAAGCAAATTAACCTTTATTGCAGAATATTTTGTAATTTGTACTGGAATTAATGAACGGCAACTTCATACCATAGCTGATGAAATAGAAGTAAAGTTGAGAAAACTTTCCAAAGGAAGGATTGGGATAGAAGGATACAATGAAGCAAAGTGGATACTTATGGATTATGGTGACGTTATCGTGCATCTCTTTGGTAAAGAAATGAGAAGTTTCTATGATTTAGAACTATTGTGGGGAGATGCCCCCAAGATTTCCTGGTAGTTGTGTGCTGGATTTTTTGCTAAGGTAAAAAACTGTTTGGCTTCTTCAGCTTTTGTGGAAGGTATTTTTCAATTACATAGTTCAATCCATGCTTAGCCAAAGATTGCTGTTCTGCTCTGACACCCATATCTATTAGTTTATTGATTGCGTTCTGCCATTCTTTGTGTGACTTTATAAACGGGTCATTTTTTAGGGCGTCTTTTGCCCTTTTCACGTCTACGTCTTTTAATGGGTGTGTGGGAAGTTTATAATCAATAATATCCTGTGGTGTTATGCCAAGATATCGTGCATTAGGAACACAAAAGTATTTGTTTATGTGTGCTGCATTTCCCGAGCCAACTTTTAAGGTTCTGTATATGTTAGTGATACCATAGGGGTCTCCATCAACAAAGACATATACAGGAATCTTTTTTCCCTCAGACAAACGTCTGATAAATCTCCTGCATGCCCTGGTCGGCACGCCTCCCATAGAAATCAATATGCAGTTTGTCTTCTTCCAGTAATTGTGTTTTACAAGTCTTTGGAACATTCCAGCAGTTTCTATCACTAATATAAACTTTGCTTTCGTTTCGAATTTCAGATGCTCAACCGAAATTGGGATGGAGTATGCTCCAGAACCAAATTTGGTACAGTCAATCTTGATCTGCTTACCTGTATCCTGGTCTCTATCCACCACTACTAATTGCCCTGCCACATCACCCCCCTTCTCCTCCGGAATGAATCCCAACTGCTCCCTGTTGACCTCGAACATTGCTTCAACATCATCCATTAGCGTATCGGATTCCGGTTGTTCGTCAAAACGCGCGTCACCCCAGTTCTTTGATACATAGTAAGCCTCCCTCTTTGTGGCTATGTCATCTTTTTCAATGAGTTCTTTTGAAAGAGACATCAGCCTTAATGTCTGGGCAAATGTTTTTACGGTATTTACGGTCAAAGTACGGACCTTCTTTTGCCCTCTTAGTTCAAAAAAACCTCTCTTAGGAGTATATTTAACATTACTCAGCGCACGAATTGGAAAATGCATGGAGGGTTTTTGTCTTTTGGTAATCTTATTATGAATGGATGATGCTGACTGTTTAATTCTCGTAATTGTTTGTGTCATGATCTACTCCTTTCTAGGATATCAGTCAAGGTATTTACTATTTTACGTTCCTGCTTATCATTTAAATTTAATATTTCCTTTAACGCTATTCCTATATGCGGTATGTACTTCTTTATGTATGATTTTTTCTTGATCTCTTCAGCAGCTTTCTTTTTTCTCTTGATGAATTTAGATAAATGGCGTCCACATTCTTGCAAGGCCAGTTTAATTTCTTTTTCAATCTCAGGATAGGGTGCTATTGATTCTTTACTCTCTGATGTAAATGGAACCCAGACCGATGCAAGGTGTACCATGAGGATAACAGGTCCAGTAGGCAACGCACCTGAGGATTGTTGAAGCCCATAATTTCTCCATGTGGTATTTATTACCGATTCAGTAATGACGCATGCAGACTGCTGATATTGTAAAGGTACTCTATTAGCAAATCTTAATAACCTTATTAATCCCTCTTCGGGCAAATCTCCTCCATATGCTAATCCAACCTCAACTAGAAAGGGATTACCCCGATACACAGTTGGTGCGCGTGTATTAGATACGAAGAAATCTGCATTAATCTGTTTCTTAAGACCATGTATGATAAGCTCATCTCCGATTGGCGAGATACAGTCTGTGGGAGGGTTCATGATTTTTGTTAGCTTGATTGCTTTGTAAAGGGCATCGGCTTCCTGGGCGGCAATCCTTGTTGGTCTGGCTTTTTCGTATAAATTGGCCTTCTTGCAGATTTCTTTTGCAACCTTCGCACTCACTCTGGAAAAATCTTTCATGAGAAACGACTGAAGTTTTTTTGCTTTTGTATCATGAAGCATCTTTATCAATATTCCCAGCTCTATTCCATATGGATGAGGTTTTATCTCTTTTGGCTCAACCGGTAATTCCTTTGATGTTTTGGAATATCTTATCTTCTCTCCTTCAGGGTTTATGTATATTATGTCTGCATGAGGATTGGCAATGGCGGTTTGTTCAATATAATCGTCTACAGATTGTCGGCCTTTTTGATATTTTGCTTCCAGTTCAATAACGACTTTTGTTCCGTGTTTGGTGTCCCATTTAACTTCCACATCCTTTATGATTTTCGGTTCGTTCCTTTGCGTATCTATTACCAGGCTGTAATGGTGGGCAGGTTTTTTTGGAGATATTTTTGAAGTTATTAATACCGGCTTGCCAGTTGTCAATTGACCATACATTCCTGCTGCTGATATTCCTATACCCTGTTGACCTCTTGACATCTTAAGTCTGTGAAACTTTGAGCCGTAGAGCAGCTTGCCAAATATTCTGGGCATCTGCGATTTCAGGATACCAGGCCCATTGTCCTCGATAGTAACTCTAAATCTACCTTCTGCATTATTCACCTGTTCTATATTGATCTTAATATCAGGGAGAATCTTTGCTTCTTCACAGGCATCAAGTGAGTTATCCATGCCTTCTTTAATTGTAGTAAGCAGAGCCTTCCTGGGATTGTCAAATCCAAGTAAATGCCTATTCTTTGTGAAGAATTCGCTGACGGATATTTCCCTTTGTCCTTTCGCAAGGTCATGTGCCGTAATCTTAGGCGCATGATCAGATTGCTTTTTATTCTTTTTTGAGACTGCTTTCTTCGTTGTCATTCCTTAATCCTTAAAGTTTTTTCCCGTTATTTATGGTCTTTGTACAAGTATCGCAAAAGGTCGGACCTTTTCGATCTGTATCTCCCAGCGTATTTGAAAAAAACATTACGCAGTTACTATTTGTGCAATGACGTAATCCATATGTGTGTCCCAACTCATGAACTGCTTCAGTGACTGTCCTCTTTTTAAATAGAGCGATATCTTCCGGCAAATCACAAAATTCCTGTCTCAGCCTTACCAAAGAGATTAACGCCACTTTCCTCGCTATATCGGCTTCTCCAAATACAAACGTTAACTCTGGAACAAATAAATCCACATCTGCTATTCCTAATATTCTATCATATCCTGATAATTTTAAATTGTGTATTCGTTTCAGAATTCGTGTTGAATGATACTGCCTTCGCTTCTTATTGTATGCGTAATTTGGGTCTTCTTGCTCTTCTCCAAGATCTATCTTCATATTGAATCTTTCTGCAAGCTCTTTTTGAGTGTAATATAAAATCTCTTTATCTATAGATCCTATAGGAATGATACAAATTTTCTTTTCCATCTCTATATTCTTAGTATGGCCTATTTTTATGGCTATACTTTCTACTAATATTAAAAGTACTATTAAAATTGGAAATTTTCTATAGTTTTTTAGGATATATTCCATGCTTTTTCAAAAGTTTTTCCCCTGTAAATAGTATTTAAAGAACATAAAATTCCACAAGCCATTAGTTACAGAATTTACATAACGGCATACTCGATTCACTTTTTGCGTTTGGAGATTAAAAAAAACTGATTGACGAGTTTTTAGGAAGTCAACATTCAATCTAGTATTTTTTTAAGAAGATTATATCAACTACCTGTACGGATGGCATGGCTAGACGTTATTTGGGAGGGTAAAAATTAAATGAGATTTTTCGGGTTACAGCCAGTTTCTTCACACAACAATTACAGATTGTAGAAAGAAAATCCGGATCCTAGAGTTTACTGATATTACCAGTGTTTCCAATGAGCGCGAACTTCCAAGTTCAAAATTCGCCATTTAAATTGGCATTTAAGCCAGTCGCATGGGTCTTAATTATTTCGAGTGCCTGTGATTCTGTAAAACCTTCCCTGCACAGGGAGGTGTAAAAGTTACGCATAAGTTTAGCCATGAGATTTTGTAAATCCATGCACTGTGGCAATATCCCTTTTAAAAAGAGCAAGCCCTGTTCCACTTCGATTTTTGCCATCAAGCGTTCCAGATTGTCGTCCGCTGCATCTCCCATTATATAAATATCCTTATAAGCAAAAAGTAAATCATCGTTATTAATATAATTAGGCTGAATTGGACTCCTAGATGTTTAATTCTATCTAAAACCAAATGCATTGTCTTCCTTTGCTATATATTGTAGAAAATCACCGTTACTATACAACACTTGGGCGAAAAGTCAAGTTGTTTTTTTTAAATTTTTTAAACGTAAACGTATTTAGTGTTTTTATTCTGAGGCTTTTTATTTCCTTTACAATAACAGCGTATTTTGTTAATTTGCTCTTAAGCAAACCTAAACAAGCGTTCCTGCCATTTGGCAAACATGTGAGGCCTCCAACAGATAGAAAAATAAAATTACGAGTTAAGCCCTTTTTGAGCATTAAAAGGAGACAAAAAAGTGTTGTATACTCTTTTGTTTCTTCTTTATTTACAAGAGGGTTATGTCAATTATGGGTTGAAGAGCATGTTTTTGTAGAAGATAGAATGGGGACTTACGTTAATGTTTAACAGGCCGTTCAAGAATTAAGATTATGGAAAAATATGTATTGAAAAAAAATGAAAAAATATAAGAAATTAATCCTCTTATTTTTAATAATAATAGCTTTTAGTTGTATCATTAGCCCTATTGTAAAAATACCTTTGGATTTTATGTTAGAAAGGACCAATTTTTTAACCGAAGCTGTTGACTATAAAGATGGCGTATATGATTTTGGCAAGGTAATGAGGCGAGTATTAATGTTAGCAGCCTTAATAGTATTCATCTTTTTCGGGAAATCATTGAAAATAGTCACTTTGATTTCTTCGGCTATAAGACTAAGACAAGGTTTTTTCAGGCAATTCCTTTTTGGGTTTTTAATGGCGGGAATCTCGCTACTCATCTATTATTCTCTTGCGATTCTTTTTGGTGCGTGGATGATTCATGTAGATTTTGATTCAGTAGGAATTATAGTATCGAAGATTATTAAGTATGTCTTATTGGGTTGTCTTATAGGATTTATCGAAGAAGCGTTTTTTAGAGGATTTATCTTGCAGTCTTTTATGGAGGATATGTCCTTGCCGGTGGCCGTATGCGCCTGTAGCTTGATTTACTCTATGCTTCACTTTTTCAGAGCTGATGTCCACGTTGCCACAGGGTTTCAGGCATTTGTTGGTTTTACAACTATAATACAGTTTTTTAAACCTCTTTTTTTTCAGTTTATTAACAACTTGCCATCAATTATCGGACTTTTTCTAGTCAGCGTAGTGCTTTCTTATGCCTTTATTCAAACGAAATCATTATATCTTTCTATAGGTTTACATTCGGGATGGATATTTATGATGAAGGCAGACGGCCTCTTCCTTGTTCGTATCCGAGAAATGTGGGGGTGGTTCTTCGGTGACAGTAAACTGGTGACAGGAATTCTTGTATGGTTTTTTTTATTGTGCATATTAGTGGTAATTAAAAGAATTTATAATAATACGCATCGTTTTGGAGTGAATATAGATGGAGAAAACCTTAAAAGAGCTTGCTAGTTACGTTGGTGGAGACGTAATCGGAGATGAAAACGTAAGGATAAAAGGTGTAATGACAATAGAGGAAGCCAAAGAAGGATATATTACTTTTGTATCCAATGAGAAATATATAAGAAAGCTCAATCAAACAAAGGCTTCCGCTATCATAATATCACCGAAAGTAAAGGCCGAAGATAAAAACCTGTTGATAACCAAGAATCCATATCTGGCATATGCAAAGATTTTTGATTTAATGATGAATCCGGAAACGATATATCCGGGCACAAGGGATGATTCTGCTAAAATAAGTAAGTCGGCAACTATAGGTTCAGATGTAACTATTTATCCATATGTTTTTATAGGTGAAAATACAAAGATAGCTGATAAGGTAGTATTATATCCAGGCGTTTATGTGGGAGATGATTGTCAAATAGGAAAGGATACAATAATACATCCGAATACGGCAATCTATAAGGGAACCAAAATAGGCGAACGTGTAACGATTCATAGTAACGTTGTTCTTGGCTGCAATGGCTATGGATATGCTCCCGATGGGAGAAAATATTATAAAATCCCTCAAGTTGGAATTACCGTAATCGAAGATGATGTTGACATAGGTGCTAGTACTACGATAAATCGTGCTGTGTTGGGAGAAACGAGAATCAAGAGAGGCACAAAGATAGACAGCCTGGTAATAATTGCCCACAATGTCGAGATTGGTGAGGATACATTAGTAACTTCACAGGTTGGTATTGCCGGTACTGTTAAGATTGGGAATCACGTAATCTTAGGAGGCGGGTCAGGCGTAGCTGGACATATTAAGGTGGGAGACGATGTTACGGTTGGCGGGTGGTCGGGAGTTATAAAGGATTTGCCTCCTGGCGGCACATATTTAGGTACACCTGCAATAGGAATTGCAAGAATGAGAAGGTGCTATATAGCTATACAAAAGTTGCCAGAAATGAGAGAGACCATAAAGAATCTACAGAAAAAGGTTGAACAATTAGAGAAGCGGGAGGAAAAATGCAAAGATTAGGCTTAATTGCCGGTAATGGCCGTTTCCCAATTCTCTTTGCTCAGAGTGCAAAGGCTAAAGGCATAAGCATAATCGCAGTTGCTATTGAAGATGAAGCTTCTCCAGAAATTGAAAAATATGTTGAGAAATTATATTGGGTTGGTATTGCCAGGATTGGTAAATTGATAAAGACGTTAAAGGATGAGCAAATTGAAAAGGCTGTGATGGCAGGAGGGTTAACTAAGTCCCACATTCACTCAAAGCTTAAGCTTTTAAAATTCAGACCTGACCTGAGAGCGATAAATATGTGGTATAAAAAACTAAGAAGCAAGCATGATCACTCGATATTGGAAGCTGTTGCAGAAGAATTGGCTGATGACGGCATAGAACTTATAAGTTCTATAGATTATGTGAGACATCTAATGGCAAAGAAAGGTTGTTTAACTAAAAGGATCCCCACCGAAAGGGAAATGGCTGATGTCGAGTTTGGTTGGAAGATTGCAAAGGACATTGCAAGAATGGAGATAGGTCAGTGCATCATAGTAAAGGATAAAATAGTTCTTGCAGTTGAAGCAATTGAAGGAACAAATGAAGCTATCAAACGTGGAGGAAAACTTGGACGTGGAAATGTTGTAGTTATTAAGGTAAGTAAGAAAGGACAGGATTTACGCTTTGACGTGCCAACCATTGGCTTGGAAACAATCAATCACTTGAAAAAAGCTGGCGGATCTACTTTGGCAATAGAGGCAGAGAAAACCCTTATTCTTGATAAGGATGAGGCAATTGAGCTGGCAAATAAGGATAACATTTCAATAATTGCTTTATAGTATATTACCTCGTTTTTCAGCCCACCCTTAGTGAAAAGTAGAGAGTAGAGAGATTTTTTTCTAGCTACTTTCTACTGAAATACGGGTCTGGCTGGTGACCGGGCGTGCAGGCAGTCTGGTACGTCACTAATTTAGAACTTATTGTCTAACCCCTGGCGAATCACCCTTTTCTCTTGCACCCGAGGTATTTGTTGTTTCGGTAGCCTGTGACTTAGATAAAAACTCCAATTTATTCTTAGCATATTCATTGTATTTACTACTTGCAGACCCTGTTAATTCCAAAATACGATTGCACGTTTTTCTCGCATCCTCATGTCTTCCAAGCTTTATAAGTATGTTAGTAAGGTTTATATAAGGTACCGGGTTGCCAGGCGTAATACGTATTGCCTCTTTTAATTCCTGGATGGCCTCCTGATAATGGCCTTTTTCAACATATATCTGTGCCAGTTTGTCACGCAGTTTAAACATAAAGGGGTGCAACGTTATCGCTCGTTTATAGTATTTGATTGCATCCTTACTCATATCTTCATTTGATATACCGTCAAGGAGATGATAAGCCTGCCCAAGAGTAAATGCTGAACGATAGTCTTTGGGATAAAGCCTCTGCAATTCCATTGCCCCGATAATTGTGTTTGTCAACCACCACATTGTTGCTTGTTCCTGCCCGCCAGAACGACTTTGTCGGGCTGGTGTAGAAAAACCTGCCAGGTCTTTCTCCATGCCCCCCACTTCTTGCTTTCGCAGCGTGCCGCGGGAGCCGCGACTTTCGCCGCCACGGTGCAAGAAAGCAGGGGGAATATTATTACCTTTTTTGTTCAGGCTAATGGCTGCCATCTTCAGATATACATTATTAAGTACATTGAGATAATTTATCTCTAAAGGATTATATTTTACCGCCATTTCATAGCTTCCCATTGCCTCAATCATTGAATTCTTATTAAGAAATTTTCGTCCTTTGTAAAAGTACATGTCTGCTTTATAAAAAAACAAACTGAAGGTGATAAGTAAAATCATTAAACATATAATTAATCCGCAGGCAATGGTTTTTACCGATCTTTCGAGTGTGGGATTATTAAACCATTTTGTAAAAATTTGTCCATCAGCCCGACTGCGTTCTGGTGGATTTGTCTGGTGGCAGGCAATAACTGATATGCCAATGAGAAACCAGAATAGTGTGATTATGGGTATGTGCCCAAAACTAAACTGGTTTTGAATAAAGTAGCTCAGACAGCTGGAGCAAATACCTATTATTAGTATTTTATCCAATCCCTTGGCTTTCTTATATCCTTTCCATACCATTCTTGAATAGGCAAAGATGAACCAGAGATACACTCCCAGCCCTAATAACCCCCTGGATACAGTTACATCCAGAAAATCATTGTGAATCCTGTTCTGGTTTTGAAAACCTCCATGTTCTTCCTTTTCCTTGTAGACCTTTGCTAGGTATTGAGGATATATAAGGCCCAATGTATCGGGCCCAATCCCCAGAATAGGATAGTCGTGAATAATATCAAGTCCGGTTATGTATTGAAAGACCCTCATACGCGGTGTGCCCTTCAACTGGGGTGCAAACCCGGCATCTCCTTCTGAGATGATTGGTTTTATATCCTGAATGAACCTTCCTGTCACTGATGTCTTATCATTCATGTTATAGAAGAGAGAGATACCTACTAATACGGTTAATGTGACTATTGTTTTTGCTTTATTTGCGAGAAGGGTCTTCCTCCCAATTAGAAAGAAGAAAAATAAATTTGAAGCAATGAGACCCAAAAAGGAGGCACGGGTTTTTGTATAGTAAAATGTGATTAATAATAACGCTAAAATTCCTACATAGAGGTAAGCCTTGAAACTCCCTCTACCCCAGAAGATTTTGATAAGTACAAGTGGGATGACCATAATAAGAAAGGCAGAAAAGAACACAGGGTGTCCAAAAGTAGCAGAAACCCTGATCCCATAACCAAAAGATGTGCTCCACTGATATAGGTCTAATCCAAAATGCTGTAAGATACCATATACAGATGCAATACAGGCGGTTAAGATAATTACGTTTAGGAGTAAATTTAATCTCCTTCTTTGAATAAAATTTACAATAGCGTAAAATAGAAAGACATACACAAGGGTTGATATAAGCCCATCGTATCGTTTGTAAGTACCTACTAAACTTATATAAGGATTTATGGAAAAAAACGTTGCTAAAGCACTAACGAATAAAAATGCAATTATTGGCAGATTTAATGGTTGTGCCAGGCGATATGGAGGTGACAATCCCGCTTTGTGGGAATGGATGTTTCCCAATAGGCCGCTCCACCAGCCTGACATCCCCGCCTGCCATCGGTCGGGCAGGGTTCTGGCGGGTACATCTTCCTGTCCACCCGCCCCTTGTAGTTCGCCAGCCCGACCATGTCGTTCTGGGGTCGGACGGGTCCAGCAGATAATTATCGTTTTAATAGACCAGATGGCCAGTGTGGTAAAGCCTAATATATAAAGTATCGTAATCTTACTAAGGTCAAAGACGCTATAGATACTACCACCAAAGAGAGGGACACCACAAAAAAGAGGGACTGCAAAAATGATGACTAATAAGAGGAATATTATTATTTGGTCACAGCGTGAGGTCAACCCCGTCGTGCCGAAGGTAGTCGCCTGAGGACGACCCTGAAGTAATCCCCAGATCCGCCTCTGGCGGGATTCGTCGGGGCGAATTTCTATCGAGCCGTGTTTGTGCTCTTTGTTTTTAGACATATTCGTTTATCGGTAATTTTGCTAGTCTTTCACCTAAATTGAGCGATTTTATATTGCATGTCAATGTAGTCGTCCACCTAGCCGGACGTTTCCCGTTGCCTGATGAGTTTATGACAATTTCATGTAAGTTACGCAACCCTTCGATACGCTCAGGGCAGGCTCTGAAGGTTGCGGCTACAAAAATCGCTCAATTTAGGATTCATAAGGCCTATAATATAGAGTAATCTCTTAAAAAATCATGATGTCATAACATTTGCTAGTTTTCAACTTATATTTCACCGGTTTTTATGTTGACAATATATTAATATGATACTATAGATAACTATAATGTTTCAGAATTAAACATTTTGAAACTGCTTGCACTCTTATGACACATGAAATGAATTCAAAATATGGATCGCTAAAATAACACAATGGTTCATAACACCTATTGTATCAGTATGTTATAGAAACATCAGCTTGAATAAGATATGAGTTGGCATAATCTTTGCTCTTAAATTGATTGATTTTTAATGCAAATTTATCGCCAAGGATGCCGATAAAAGAAGAAGCCTTAAAAACAAGCCATAATTAGCTATTTATTCTAGCCTTTTTTAACGTAAAAAGAACAAATGTACTGCACCCCTTCTGTCATTCCGTGCTTGACACGGAATCTATTAAGTGTTGTTAGAGGTTATCCATGTAAACGCAAAATTGAGGAAGTTATGAATTTCTTTAATAATTTGAAAGACATTTATGGAAGGAGGTTTCGGGTATGAAAATAAGGAATTTTAGTAAGGGTTTTACGCTTATCGAATTGTTGGTTGTGATTGCCATTATCGGCATTCTTGCCGGTATACTGCTTCCTGCATTGAGCAGGGCAAGAGAGTCTGGCCGCAGGACACAATGTGCCAGCAACCTGAAGCAGATTGGTTTGGGCTTAATCATGTACTCAAATGAAAATAACGAAACGTATCCTGTTTCAACGACAGCACCAATTAATATGACCGGTCTCAACCTGCTTTATCCTAATTACATTTCAGAAAGAAGAGTGTTTAGATGCCCTAGTGATGGACATATTACTGACTTAGCAAATGCTGCTATAGTTGCAGGAATTGGCTTTCCTGATGACGCGTGCAGTTACGGCTATGATGGGTTGCATACCCCAGCGGATGACCCCGGTACTGCGATTATTGGAGACCGTCCTTCAACTCAAGATGATGCCGGTGCTGCCAATGATGATCAAAATTCACCAAACCATGGTGGTACTTGGAACACTGGTGCTTCTGATACTGCTGGTGCTGGACAAAATCTGGTTTATATCGATGGTCACGTGGAATGGGTTGGAACTCCGACTGGAGGCCATGCGGATGCGGCCGGTGTTAGAGAAAATGTCTATACACTCGGTACTGGTGCTGGAACGGATACTTATATAAGACATGATGGTTAGTAATTCTGACTTTATGAATTTTAAGATAGCTTAGTGTCAAATTGAGCTTGCTGTTTGAATAAAAAGCAGCTTTTGAGAAATTCTCAAAAGCTGCTTTTTTTATTGTCCCCCCAACGAGCTTTTATGAAAAACAGAATTTGAATATCCCACCTTGTAGAATAAAATGATTACTTTTTTATGAAACGTTGTACTAGATTCCAGGACAGAAGAAGGAGTTAAGACTTATGTTTGCTAAATTGAATTGTTAAGAATAATGTGCTATTTTCTACGAAAATCCCCCTTGTTTTCCCCCTTTAGTAAAGGGGGAGTGAGGGGGATTTTTTTAAAGGGGGAAAATAATATATTCTACCTAAGTTGAGCGATTATTGTAGCCGCCCCCATTCCTAGCTTACGCAAGGAAGCTATGGGGGCGTAACTTACGTGAGAATCTCATTAAACCATCAGATGATAAGAAACGCAGGCTAAAGCCTTCGGCTACAGTAACGTATAATATGAAATCGCTCAATTTAGGTTCTAGTTTCCAAGCAGCTCTTTTATCTTTAAGTGGATATCGTTACTGCGCATCAATGTTTCGCCTATCAGTATTGCATCAACGCCGGCTTCTTCAAGCTTTAATACATCAGCCCTTGTTTTAATACCACTTTCACTTACGATAATCTTTTCTTTTGGAATAAGAGGACAGAGTTGAAGCGTGGTATCCAGGTTTGTCTCAAATGTATCAAGGTCCCTATTGTTAATACCGATAATTTCGGCTCCTGTTTCCAGTGTTTTTTTTAGTTCGTTGTTATCATGGATTTCTACCAGGCATTCCATCCCCAGGCTATGGGCAAGGGAGAGGAACGTGTCTATCTGTTCCTTTGTGAGAAGTCTTGCGATCAGCAATATCGAATCAGCACCAGCAGCCCTTGATTCATATATCTGATAGGAGTCAACTATGAAATCCTTTCTCAAGACGGGTAGATGTATCGTTTCTTTAATCTGCGTAAGATATTTCAGCTCTCCCATGAAAAACTCTTTATCCGTTAGCACTGATATTGCAGAGGCACCACTTGCTTCATACTCCATTGCAATGTTGACATAGTTGAAATCTTCCCTTATTACGCCTGCCGACGGTGATGCCTTTTTAACCTCTGCAATAATCTTAATCCTATTATTTCTTTTTATTGCTTCGCTAAGGTTCCTTGTTTTGGGGGATTCCTTACATCTTTCTTTCAAGACATCTATAGGAATGTGTTTCTTGTTTTCCGCTACCTCTTTGAGTTTGTGCGAGTGAATTTTATCTAATATCAAATCTGAATCCTTTGGAAAAGTTGATTTTTGAGTTATTAGATTAAATGTTTTTTCCTTTTCAGTCAAGGCTTGAATTTGTTCAATATCACAAGTGGAAAATCACCTCTCAATCCCCTCCTTGAGAAGGAGGGGATAAAGGGGAGGTTATAAAATTCAGTAAAATTCCACTTGATATTGCGCAATTATCAAAGTTTTTAAAAATGGTTGATTATAGACTCCTTTTATATTAAAATCCCTGCGAACTTATTTTGAGTTGTATAAAACTACAGACTTGATAAATCGTAAAGATAAATTATGAAGAAGACCTATTTATTCACACCAGGGCCTACACAGGTGCCACCTGAAGTAACATTGGCCGAGGCAAAGCCGCTGATTCATCACAGGACCTCTGAATTTTCTAACATCTTTGCGAAGGTTACTGACGGTTTAAAGTATATTTTCCAGACCAAAAATGGTGAGGTGTTTATTTTTGCCTCTTCAGGTACGGGTGGAATGGAAGCATGCGTGGTAAACACTTTATCTCAAGGAGACAAAGTAGCCGTAGTTAAGGGTGGTAAGTTTGGTGAAAGATGGGCAGAGATCTGTGAAGCCTATGGGGTAGAAGTGATACCTGTTGACATAGAGTATGGAAAGGCGGTAAAGCCAGACCTTTTAGATTATCTCTTAAAAAAAGAAAGAGACGTAAAGGCGGTATTTGTTACGCAGTGCGAGACGTCAACTGGTGTGGTTGATGATATAGAGAGAATAGCAAATGTTGTGAAAGGCCATAATGTGTTATTGATTGTAGATGCAATAACAGGTATTGGAGTCCATCCGCTCATGATGGATGATTGGGGTATTGACATTGCTGTCGCCGGTTCACAAAAGGGTTGCATGCTACCCCCCGGCCTTGCCTTTGTGTGTGTGGCGCAGAGTGCATGGGATGCAATTGAAAAATCAATCTTACCAAAATACTATTGGGATTTTAAGAAGATGCGGAAGGGTTTAGGTAACAAGACCACACCATTTACACCTGCAATTTCACTCATAACTGCGGCAGGCAAGGCTCTGGATATGATTAAGGAAGAGGGTATTGAGAATGTCTGGAAAAGACACGCGCGGTTGGCGCATGCGACGAGAGAGGGCATAAAGGCATTAGGTCTGGAGCTTTTTGCGGGTGAGGCTTCAAGTAACGTCTTAACGGCTGTAAAATCTCCGGAAGGTATTGATATTAATTCTGCTATTAAGAGGTTAAGGGATGAAACCGGAGTAACGATAACGGGAGGTCAGGAGGAATTAAAGGGTAAAATATTCAGGATTGGCCATATGGGCTATGTTAATGATTTTGACATAATATTAGCGATCTCTGCCGTTGAGAAATGTTTATACGAAAACGGTTATAAAATAGAGTTAGGTAAAGGAGTGTCTAAGGTACAAGAGGTATTAGTAAGTTGCAAAAAGTAAACAGATAATGCCAAACTACTGGTATCTATCGAACTGTCAAAGGTTCATCCACAAGTAAACCGATTTCCTCATCCGTTAAGTAACATGCTGGATCTGGTTCCCACATGTCACCATAGTATGCCTCGGCGCGCGCCCTGAAGTTTCCACCACATATATCAAGCCATTTACACTTGGAGCAACGACCGGTAACATGATGTTTTTTATCTTTTAGCTTTGCCATAAGGGGATTTGAAGTGTCTTCCCAGATTTCACTGAATTTCCTCTCACACACGTTTCCGAATGTATACTGTCTCCAGAATTGATCAGCGTGTACGGCACCATCCCAACTTACGCAGGCGAGTCCCTTTCCTGAGCTATTTCCCTCGTTCCACTTTAATAATTCCAGTACTTCTGCCGCCCGTTTGGGGTCTTCCTTAAGCAATCTCAAGTATACGTATGGCCCATCGGCATGGTTGTCTACTGTTAAAACTTCTATCTTCTTTCCACGATCATGTACTTCCTTTGTTTTGTCTATGATGAGGTCAACGACATTACGGGTTTCTTCATGTGATAAATCTTCTTCGATTAATCTAGACCCCCTACCTGAATAAACTAAGTGATAGAAACAAACCCTTGGAATATTTTCTTCTTCAATAAGCTTAAATATTCCTGGAATATCTTGAGCATTTCTTTTATTAATGGTGAAACGGAGCCCTACCTTTATGCCTACCTTCATGCAATTCCTTATCCCCTGTAGTGCGTCATCAAAGGCTCCTTCGATACCACGAAATTTATCATTGGTCTCCCTTAAACCGTCAAGACTTATTCCAACATACGAAAGCCCAAATTTTTTTAATTCTTCTGCTTTTTCTTCAGTAATTAAAGTTCCATTTGTACTTATAACTGCTCTCAAACCCTTATCACGGGCATATGTTATTAATTCCATCAAATCTTCTCTCATCAGGGGTTCACCCCCTGAAAAGAGGATTACTGGCGCACCGTATTCTGCAAGGCCATCAAGCATAGCCTTTGCCTCTTTTGTATTTAATTCATTTGGATATTCAATATCCTTTGATTGAGAGTAGCAATGTACGCATTTAAGGTTGCATCTCTGCCCAACATTCCATACAACTACTGGCTTTTTATCCTTAGAAAATTGTAAAAGATGTGAAGGCAATTTTTTTGATTCTCTGCCATATCTAAGTGCATCGGAGGGTTCAACAGTGCCACAATACAACTTTGAAATACCAATCATCTTTTTACCTCATAATTTAATTGATTTATCCGGATTTACGTGGTTATTGCCAAAAACATCATTTTACCTTTTTTAGTTTAATGAGTCAATGAGTTTCATTTTGCTTGTCAAGGCAAATAGAAAATGTCAGGTTTTTGGCAAATTAAAAATGTCAGTAAATTAGTCAAGTTTAGCATAAGTT